>NZ_LT906458.1:1200000-1800000 GCF_900187275.1 Pasteurella multocida | reverse complement strand
AAAATACCCAGTTCACCCTCAATACCTGTTGCTTGAATACTCTCTACTTGACCAGAAAAAATCTGTTGCTCTGCACTTACTACGGTTAAGTTAAATACTGACATTTTTTCTCCTTCAAGCCTGATTAGTTGCTTTCAGAAGCAATTACAATTTTTTCGCTTTTTCTAATACTTCGTCGATGGTACCCGCCATATAGAACGCTTGTTCTGGGATATGGTCATATTCACCGTCTAAAATACCTTTAAAGCCACGAATTGTTTCTTTTAATGGAACATATTTACCTGGCGTACCATTAAATACTTCCGCAACGAAGAACGGTTGTGATAAGAAACGTTCGATCTTACGTGCACGTGCAACCACTAATTTATCTTCTTCAGATAACTCATCCATACCAAGAATTGCAATAATATCTTTCAATTCTTTATAACGTTGTAAGGTTGTTTGTACACCACGTGCAACGTTGTAGTGTTCTTCACCCACGACTAATGGATCTAACTGACGAGAAGTTGATTCTAATGGATCCACTGCAGGATAAATACCTAATGACGCGATTTGACGGCTTAATACAACTGTTGAGTCTAAGTGCGCAAACGTGGTTGCTGGCGATGGGTCAGTTAAGTCATCGGCAGGCACGTAAACGGCTTGAACAGAAGTAATAGAACCTGTTTTGGTTGAGGTAATACGCTCTTGCAGAACACCCATTTCTTCTGCAAGGGTTGGTTGATAACCTACCGCAGATGGCATACGACCTAATAATGCAGAAACTTCTGTACCAGCAAGAGTATAACGATAAATATTATCAACGAAGAATAAGACATCACGACCTTCATCACGGAATTTTTCCGCCATAGTTAAGCCTGTTAATGCCACACGTAAACGGTTACCTGGTGGCTCGTTCATTTGACCATAAACAAGAGACACTTTATCTAATACGTTAGAGTCTTTCATCTCATGATAGAAGTCGTTACCTTCACGCGTACGCTCACCTACCCCCGCAAAGACAGAGTAACCTGAGTGCTCAATTGCGATGTTACGGATTAATTCCATCATATTGACGGTTTTACCGACACCCGCACCACCGAATAAACCTACTTTACCCCCTTTCGCAAACGGACAAACTAAGTCGATAACTTTAATTCCCGTTTCTAAAAGTTCAGTACTGTTAGATTGTTCTTCATAACTTGGTGGCGCACGGTGAATAGACCAATTCTCTTCTGCACCGATTTCACCTTGCTCATCGATTGGTTCACCCAATACGTTCATGATACGACCCAATGTTTTCGTTCCCACTGGAACAGAAATTGGGTTATTCGTATTTGTTACGCTTAAACCGCGTTTTAATCCATCAGATGATCCCATTGCGATACAGCGAACTACACCACCACCTAATTGTTGTTGAACTTCAAGTACTAAACCTGTTTCAACATTTAAGGCATCATATACTTTTGGTACTGCATCTTGTGGGAATTCAACGTCAATAACCGCACCGATGATTTGTACAATTTTTCCAGTTGCCATTACCGATCCTCTATTTGTTAAATTGCTGCTGCACCGGCAACAATTTCATTTAATTCATTTGTAATACTTGCTTGACGAGCTTTGTTATAGACTAACTGTAACTCATTAATTAAGTTACCTGCGTTATCTGTTGCTGCTTTCATGGCGACCATTCGAGCGGCTTGCTCAGAAGCAAGGTTTTCAACTGCTGCTTGATAAACCTGAGATTCTAAATAACGAACCAATAAATTATCTAATAATACTTTCGCATCAGGTTCGTAAATATAATCCCAAACTTGTTTTCTTTCGCCTAATTCATCATTATCTAATTCTGGTAATGGAATTAATTTTTCCAATACTGGCTTTTGCGACATCGTGTTAATAAATTTGTTATAAACTAAATACACAACATCTACTTCCCCTTTTTTATAAGCATCAATCATAGAATTGACTGAACCAATTAACTGCTCAACAGAGGGAGTATCACCAATACCTGAATCTTGGGTTAAAATTTTAATTCCCAAAGATTGGAAAAAGTTGATAGATTTAGAACCGATTAAACTCAATTGAACGGAAACATCTTTTTCTTTCCATTCTTTCATTTCATTTAATACAGTTTTAAACAAGTTCACGTTTAAGCCACCACAAAGACCACGATCTGTGGACACAACAATCATGCCCACTTTTTTTACTTCGCGATCCACTAAAAATGGATGCTTGTAACCAATCGTTGCTTTGGAAACGTGGCTAATCACGTTACGTATTGTTTCTGAATAAGGGCGTGAAGAAGACATGCGTTCTTGCGTTTTACGCATTTTCGAGGCAGCAACCATTTCCATCGCTTTAGTAATTTTTTGTGTACTTTTTACACTCGCGATTTTGGTTCTTATCTCTTTAGCACCTGCCATTTTGTCTCTCCATTTAAAGTGTTAACTTACCACGCACTGTTTGCTTTGAAGCTATCCAAAATGCCTTTTAATGACTCTTTAATTTCATCATTGTAATTGCCAGATTGGGTTAACTCACGCATAAAATCAGCATAGTTATGGTTAGCATACTCTAAAAGTGCTGATTCAAATGAACCAATACGATCTAAGTCCACTTCTTCTAAGTAACCAAACTCTACTGCAAATAACACTAATGCTTGTTGTGCTACAGATAACGGAGAGTATTGTTTTTGTTTCAATAATTCAGTTACTTTTTGACCATGTGATAATTGCTTACGTGTTGCATCATCAAGATCCGAAGCGAACTGAGCAAATGCCGCTAATTCACGATATTGTGCAAGTGCAGTACGAATACCACCTGCTAATTTTTTAATTACTTTAGTTTGCGCTGAACCACCTACACGAGATACCGAAATACCTGGGTTTACCGCAGGGCGAATACCTGAGTTAAATAAATTAGATTCTAAGAAAATCTGACCATCAGTAATCGAAATCACGTTAGTTGGAACGAACGCAGAAACGTCACCCGCTTGAGTTTCAATAATTGGAAGTGCGGTTAAAGAACCCGTTTTTCCTTTTACTTCACCATTCGTGAAACGCTCAACATATTCTTCATTTACGCGAGAAGCACGCTCAAGTAAACGAGAGTGTAAATAGAAAACATCCCCTGGGAATGCTTCACGACCTGGTGGGCGACGTAATAATAATGAAATTTGACGATACGCAACGGCTTGTTTTGATAAATCATCATAAATGATTAATGCATCTTCACCACGATCACGGAAATATTCACCCATCGCACAACCAGAATATGGTGCTAAATATTGTAAAGCAGCAGATTCTGATGCTGATGCAACAACAACGATTGTATTTTGTAAGGCACCATGTTCTTCTAATTTACGTACTACGTTAGCAATAGTTGATGCTTTTTGACCAATTGCAACATAAATACATTTGATACCTGAATCACGTTGATTGATGATGGCGTCAATGGCTAATGCCGTTTTACCGGTTTGACGGTCACCTATAATTAATTCACGCTGACCACGACCGATTGGTACCATGGAGTCAACCGCTTTATAACCAGTTTGTACTGGTTGATCAACCGATTTACGATCGATAACACCTGGTGCGATCACTTCAACTGGTGAAAAACCATCGTTTTCGATCTCACCTTTTCCATCGATTGGCTCACCTAATGTATTGACGACACGACCTAGTAAGCCACGACCAACTGGGACTTCAAGAATACGACCTGTACATTGAACTTCCATTCCTTCAGCAAGATCTGCATAAGGTCCCATTACTACTGCACCCACAGAATCTCTCTCAAGGTTAAGCGCCATCGCATAGCGATTGCCTGGTAATGCAATCATTTCCCCTTGCATCACTTCACTTAAACCGTGAATACGGATAATTCCGTCACTCACAGAAACGATTGTCCCCGTATTACGAGCTTCACTCACAACATCGAATTGGGCAATGCGTTTTTTAATCAATTCACTAATTTCTGTAGAATTTAGTTGCATTTTTTATTCCTCTTATAATTGCAGCTCATTTGCTAGACGAGACAGTTGTCCGCGACTACTTCCATCAATAACAAAATCATCTGTACGAATAATTACACCTGCGATCAGTGAACTATCTAAGCTACAATTTAATTTAACTTTACGAGCCAATCTTTTTTCCATTGCGCTAGCAATTTTTTGCTCTTGCGTTGCATTTAATGGTTGTGCTGATATGACCTGAACTTCTGCTACTTTTTGGTGCTCTTCAACATAATGTTGAAATGCTTGATAGATAGCAGGAAGCACTTCCAAACGCTTATTTTCAGCCATTAACCGAATAAGATTTTGCCCATATTGATCAAGTTGTTCGCCACAAATTGAAATTACTGTATCGGCAAGTTTACTAGCAGAAAGTGAGCTTTTTAGAAAAGTTTGCATTGTTTCATCTTTGATTAATTCGGATGAAAAATGCAACATATTCGCCCATTTTTCTACTGTATTTTGCTCAATAGCAAAATCAAATGCTGCTTTGGCATAAGGGCGAGCTATTGTAGTTAATTCTGACATAAGCCCAACCTTCTTATAGTTCTGCAACTAATTTATCAATAATGTCACTGTTTGCCGCTTCATCAACTGTACGACCCACAATTTTCTCAGCACCCGCAATCGCAAGCGATGCAACTTTAACACGTAATTCTTCTTGAACACGTTTACGCTCTGCTTCTACTTCAGCATAACCTTGTTCAATAATTTTCGTTTTTGTTGCTTCAGCTTCTACTTTGACTTCTTCTAAAATTTCATTGCGACGTTTATTCGCTAAATCAATAATTTGCTGCGCTTGCATTTTGGCTTCAGTAATTTCTTGCTCAACTAAAGCTTTCGTATCTGCTTGCTCTTTTCTCGCCGCTTCTGCCGATGCTAACGCATTTGCAATTGAACGTTGACGCTCTTCAATCGCTTTAATAATTGGCGGCCAAACAAATTTCATACAGAACGCAACAAAAATTGCGAACGCGATAAGTTGACCAATTAGTGTTGCATTTAAATTCACAACCACTCCTCCTTATATAATCATTGTTTATATTACTCTGTAACAGAGTAATTATTTGCACCTATTCGCAAATCAATAATTATTTTAATAGGTCGATGAATGGGTTAGCAAAGATAAATAACAACGCAATACCTACAGCAATCATTGAAATCGCATCTAAAAGACCTGCAACAATAAACATTTTGATTTGTAAGCTGCTTGCTAATTCTGGCTGACGAGCTGATGACTCTAAGAATTTACCTCCTAAGATAGCAAAACCTAAAGCCGTTCCTAATGCTGCTACAGCAAGAAGAATTGCAGATGCGATGATTGTTGTAGTAATTACAGTTTCCATAATGTTCTCCATAAGATTGAAATTTAGACCCAAGGTCTGGTTTTGTTTATAAAAAATTAGTGTTCTGCTTTGTTATAACCCATACTCAAATAAACCACTGTAAGCATCATAAAAATAAATGCTTGTAAGGTAATCACAAGAATATGGAAAATAGCCCAAGCCAAATGCATGAAAATACCCATTGAATTAAGTGCAAAATTATTTGCCATGTACATCACTGCAATAAGAATAAAGATAAGTTCACCTGCATACATATTCCCGAAAAGACGGAACGCCAAAGAAACAGGTTTTGCTAATAATGTGACTGATTCAAGCGCTAAGTTAACCGGAATTAACAAAGGATGATTAAAAGGATGAAGCGTATATTCTTTAACAAAGCCACTCATACCTTTTGATTTGATTGTATAGAAAATAATTAAGAAGAAGACACCAATTGATAAGCCTAATGTTCCACTGATATCTGCTGTTGGAACAGCTCTTAAGTATTCAATACCAAATAAATGGGCTAATTGAGGTAGGAAATCTACTGGGATCAAATCGATAGCATTCATAATGAATACCCAGCAGAAAATAGTTAATGCTAATGGTCCAACAGCATGACGAGGACCATGGAAATTTTCTTTTACGATCCCATCAATCCAATCAACCATTATCTCAACAAAACATTGCATCTTGCTAGGCACACCCGGCGTTGCTTTTTTTGCAACTTTTGAAAAAACAAAAAGAAAAATTGCACCTGAAATAATTGAAAATAGAAGGGTATCTAAATGAACATGCCAGAAAGAATCCCCTGTTTTCAAGAATGCTAAATGGTGCCCAATATATCCCGCTGTTGTAAGCTCTGCTGCCATAACTAATCCTTTATTGATATTTATGAAAATGCTTTATATTTAAGTACTTACTTATAAAAAATGGAAGAATATTGTTTAAAACTATTGTTATAAAATATCCAACAAAAAATGCAATAAAATGCATTGAATTGAACAGTTTAAAAGCAAGTACAATCAAAAAAATTGTGGATATAAATTTAACGGCCTCTCCACCATAAAATGTTGTTAACTTATTCGAAAATTGTTGTTTTTTTGTAAAAAAAACGAACCAAACAAATAAACAATGTGGAATAAATATCGCCAATGACCCCAATATAAAAGATATCGCGACTTGCCATTGATAACCCAACAAACAAATCAAACTAGCTAACAATACGCCCAGTTCAATACCCAGTGCAATTTTATATTGCTTTTTAGCTTGATAGATTACTTTCGACATTACCTGTATTCACTGCATTGAAACAGTATAAATAAAAACAAAATTGCTGTGGATTATACGCTAGTTTTAATACTATTAGAAATTAAAATATGTGAACAAGATCACAAAATTATATTTTTTAAACATTCCTTTAAAGTTTACTTAACAATCACTAAATGTCTTTCTCCAATCAGCTCTGGCACTTGTAGTCGAATCACCTGTTGAATAGTAAACTTTTCACTTAATTCTTCCACTTCTTCTTGATGGTAAAGCCCTTTTAAGGCATAAAAATAACCATCTTGTTTTGGTAAATGTTGACACCAATCCGTCATATCTTTTAAAGAAGCAAAAGCACGACTTAATACACCATCAAATGGTTGTTCTGGATGATATTCTTCAACTCGGCTTAGTACGGCTTCAACATTATCTAAGCCTAACTCACGAATCGCATTACGAATAAAACTAATTCGTTTACCCAAACTGTCTAAAAGTACAAAGTGTTTATTAGGATTAACAATAGCAAGCGGTAATCCCGGTAAGCCAGGACCTGTACCAACATCAATAAAATGTTTACCTTGTAAATGAGGGCTCACCACAACACTGTCTAAGATATGCTTTACCAACATTTCCATCGGATCACGTACAGAAGTGAGATTATAGGCTTTATTCCACTTATTTAATAATAAAACCAATTTTATTAACTGCTCTTTCTGTTGATCGGTTATCGAAAGTGCGGTCTGTTTTAATAAAATTTCTAATTTTTGGCTAAGTTGTTGCTCAAGGTTAGTCATTATTCACCACGCTTTAACATGCCTTGTTTTTTCAAGCTTACTAATAAAATTGAAATCGCCGCTGGAGTTACACCAGAAATACGCGAAGCTTGTCCAATGGAAACAGGGCGATGTTGCTCTAACTTAGCACGTACTTCATTGGATAAACCAGATACGACAGTATAATCAAAATGAGCAGGAATCGCGGTACTTTCATGCCGTTTTTGACGTGCAATTTCTTCTTGTTGATGTTCAATATAACCTTGATATTTAATCGCAATTTCTACTTGTTCTACCGCCTCTTGATCATCCATTGCTGGTTGGAATGGCGTTAATGAAGTTAAAATCTGATAATTCATTTCTGGGCGACGTAATAAATCTTCCCCACTGGCTTCACGCACTAATGGACTACCTAAGACCTTATTTGCTTCGTCTAAATATTCAGAACGTGGGTGGAGCCAAATTTGGCGTAAACGTTGTCTTTCTAATTCAATATTTTCCATTTTTTGATTGAATCTTGCCCAACGTTTTTCATCAATTAAACCTAATTGATGAGCAATTGGTGTTAAACGACTATCAGCATTATCTTCACGCAACAATAAGCGATATTCTGCACGAGACGTAAACACACGATAAGGTTCTTTCGTCCCTAAAGTACAAAGATCATCAACAAGAACACCGATATATGCTTGATCACGACGTGGGAACCAAGCTTCTTTTTCTTGTACAAATAACCCAGCATTAATTCCTGCCAGTAACCCTTGCCCTGCGGCTTCTTCATAACCCGTGGTTCCGTTAATTTGACCAGCAAAAAATAAACCACGGATCGATTTTGTTTCTAAAGTGGGTTTGAGATCTCTTGGATCAAAATAGTCGTATTCAATTGCATAACCTGGCTTGATAATGCGTGCTTTTTCCATCCCTTTCATTGAATTAACGATCTTCATTTGAACATCAAAAGGTAAACTGGTGGAGATCCCATTTGGATAGATCTCGTTACTGGTTAACCCTTCAGGTTCAAGGTAGATTTGATGAGAATTACGCTCAGAAAAACGCATTACTTTATCTTCAATAGAAGGGCAATAACGTGGACCGATCCCTTCAATGATCCCAGCATACATTGGGCTGCGATCTAAGTTATTACGGATCACTTCATGCGTTTGTTCATTTGTATGGGTAATAAAACATGGAATTTGACGTGGGTGTTGATCAACAGATCCCATGAAGGAAAAGACAGGTAATTTTTCATCGCCATGTTGTTTAGCCAGTATTGAGAAATCAATAGTACGTGCATCAATACGGGGCGGTGTACCCGTTTTTAAACGATCTACACGTAAATTCAGTTCTCTTAAACGATCGGCTAACATCACTGAAGCAGGATCACCCGCGCGTCCACCTGTATAATTTTCTAAACCAATGTGGATCTTACCAGAAAGGAAAGTACCGGCTGTTAAAATCACTGCTTTTGCGTGAAATTTTAAACCCATTTTAGTAACAACACCGCAGACACGATCCTGATCTAAAATAATATCGGTCACTTCTTGTTGAAAAATATCTAAATTTTCTTGATTTTCTAATGCAATACGTACTGCTTGGCGATATAAAACGCGGTCAGCTTGCGCACGTGTAGCACGTACCGCCGGTCCTTTGCTGCTGTTTAAGGTACGAAATTGGATTCCTGCTTGGTCCGCAGCAGTTGCCATTAAACCGCCCATCGCATCAATTTCTCGGACTAAATGGCCTTTACCAATCCCACCAATCGCAGGATTACAAGACATTTGCCCTAGTGTATCAACATTATGGGTTAATAATAGGGTCTTGAGTCCCATGCGTGCCGGTGCAAGTGCAGCTTCAGTACCTGCGTGTCCACCACCGATCACAATAACATCATAATTTTCAGTATAAAACATAGTAACCTTGTTAATTTATCTCGGATTTTATGGATCTTTTGATCCTTTTTGCTGGTTGGCTATTCTACTGAAATTTATGGATCCATGAAAGAAACATTTTTGATCAAGACTGTACGATGATCGTGAAAAAGATCGTGAGTTAATAAAGATAGGATCTTTTTATATAAAGAGATCTTATTATTATGATTATTAGGATCCTATAGTGCTGTGATTAAGATCCTTTTCTTTTTTTAAATGAATAACTTAGATCATTTTTTAAGTTGTTAAGATCTCAATTTGGCACCAGAAAAAACTGTGAATAACTTCTTTAGTTATCCACAGAATAAAAAACATTCAATCTTATTCAGGGAATAAAAACAGCTTTTATACAGTTTTGATCTTAGTTATCCACAGAGAAAATATTGATTTGATTGGTTAAATATTATGCTTGATCGAGATGAAAAATGGCATATTTGATTTACATATGCCATTGTATAGGGAATAAATATTATAATTGACTGAGAAATTGTGGGAGCCATTGTTCGGCCGTGTGTTCAGGATCAGTAATGGTTAGCATATCCATTCTTAGCGATTCACACAGTTGTAAAGCATCTTTGCTTAGCAGTAATTGTTCCACATGATCCACTGCGTGACAGAAGGTATCATAATCCGAATTACCTAACCCGATCACCGCAAAGCGTAAGTCAGCTAACTGTTTTGGGTGAAATGCTAATTTTTCAAACAGAGGTTTAATATTATCCGGTAATTCACCTGCACCATGGGTAGAGGTGACAACAAGCCAACATTTTTCATCGATCACTTCTTCAAAATTTGGTCCATGTTCTAAACGTACAGGATAATCTTGTTGTTCTAATATTTCAGCAATATGTTCTGCAACATATTCTGCACCACCAAGCGTACTGCCAGTGATAATACAAATTTTTGTTTTCATTAATTTCTCCTAAAAAATAAGGCTTAGAAAAACTAAGCCTTAATAAGAAGTGAATTATACGTTATCAATTTTGCCTAATAATGAGCGTAAACGTTCTTGCCAGTTTTGGTGCTCACTCTTTAGTTGTTCATTTTCACTGCGTAATGCGTCATTTGCTTGTTGAGATTGGTTATTTTTTTCTTTTAATTCATCAATTTCCAATTGAAGTAATTGGATAGTTTCAACCGCTTGTTTAATTTTTTCTTCTAACTGATCTAAAATTTCTAAAGACATAAAAGGATTCCTCTACAATGTAATTAAGTGTGTCTATTTTACTCTAGTTAACAGGGATGTTAAACAGATGAGTATCATTTTGCTTGCCACCTTAACATAATTTCTTATTTGGTTCGAAAAAATTCTGTGCATTTTTGTATTTTTTCGTTACGCAATCGTTTGCTAGGTGCTAAAATAACGCTGAATTTTCATCAATCAACCCAAAGGATAATAAAATGAATAGAGCATTAGCGATTGAATTTTCAAGAGTCACTGAAGCTGCCGCCCTTGCAGGTTTTGCATGGTTAGGTCGTGGCGATAAAGAAGCCGCGGATAATGCTGCAGTACAAGCCATGCGTTTGATGTTAAATCAAGTTGAAATGGATGCTGAAGTCGTGATTGGTGAAGGTGAAATTGATGAAGCGCCTATGCTTTATATCGGTGAAAAAGTGGGAAATGGTAAAGGTGAACAAATTTCTATTGCAGTTGATCCTATTGAAGGCACAAGAATGACTGCCATGGGGCAGGCAAATGCCTTATCTGTTTTAGCTGCCGGTGGGAAAGAAACCTTTTTAAAAGCACCTGATATGTATATGGAAAAATTAGTGGTGGGTCCTGAAGTCAAAGGCATGGTGGATCTCAATTTACCACTAGAACAAAATTTACGTCGAGTGGCATCAAAAATGGGGAAATTACTTTCTCAACTTACAGTGATTACTTTAGATAAACCCCGTCATCATGAGATGATCAAAAGAATGCAACAATTAGGTGTGAAAGTATTGGCTATACCAGATGGTGATGTAGCAGCCTCGATATTGTGTTGTTTACCAGATGGTGGGGTAGACATGCTATACGGTATTGGTGGTGCGCCTGAAGGCGTCATTGCGGCGGCGGCTGTGCGTGCTTTAGGTGGCGATATGCAAGCCCGTTTATTACCACGTGATCACGTAAAAGGAGATACACCTGAAAATCAAGCACTTGCTGCAGAGGAAATTCGTCGTTGCCAAGAAATGGGCATTGAAGTTAATCAAGTATTAAAACTAGAAGATCTGGTACGTGATGATAATTTAGTCTTTTCTGCCACTGGTATTACTAACGGGGATTTGTTGAAAGGGATTCACCGTAAAGGCAATCTTGCTACGACGGAAACACTACTTATTCGTGGTCGTTCTCGCACCATTCGTCGCATCCAATCAGTACATTATTTGGATAGAAAAGATACCGCACTTTATCGTATTATTGGTGCTTAATAAGAAAGAAACCCATTTTTGCACCTTAATTCAAAAGAGATTATTTTTAAGGTGCAAAAAAGTTATTTTTATTATTTATTTTATTGACAGAAGAATTTATGTAAGAGTTGCATAATTTCAAGCACTCTTGGATCGGCAATATAATATAATCTTTCACGATGGCGTTTTTCACAATCAATCAGTTTATTTTCTCGTAATAAAGCAAGTTGATTGGAAACAGAGGCTTGTGGTAAGCCTGTAAGTTGTGTAATTTCAGTTACATTGCGTTTTTGATCTAAAATACAACATAAAATAATTAATCGATTTTGATTTGAAAAAGATTTTAAAAATTTCGTTGCTTCATCACATTTTGAAAATATTTCTTCCATTATTTTTTCCCAACAGATATTTATTTTAAATAAATTTTTATTTATATTTAATTAAAAATGTAAAATAAAAAGTAATAATTTAATTAAGAATAAGAAAATTTATAAAAACCAATTAAATAGTAAATGTTATCTAAAATTGACTTATGTACTTAAACGCATTCAGACAGGTATGATATGTCATTTTTGTTGATTTGCCTATTTTTTGATTAAATCGCTTATTTAGGCAGCATAAAAAGAAAGGCTCATTTTCATTATAGGACAAGAAAGGAAGTAGAAAATATTGCTTTCTACTTCCAGCAAGTTGGTTATTGACGATTCCAAGGCATGAGAGCAAGTAAACGAGCCATACCACAGAATCCCGTCGCACCCGCGAGTAATAATCCCGCACCAACAAATGCACATAAACCATAGAATGCAGGTGAAACTAACCAACCTAAAAGCGCACCAATTAAGGTTAAACTTCCCGCGGCAATTTGGACTTGACGCATCATTTCTAAAGGTTGAGAACGATTTAAGCGAGTAGGTTGATGATTGGCTTTCCAACCGTCTAATCCACCTTCCAAAATAAACGCTTCTTTACCAACAGAAATCGCGGTTAATAATTCACTGGCTTGCTGTGTGCGGCGACCAGAACGGCAATGAAAAATAATAACATTTGCACTCACAGCATTGCCTTGTAACCCCTCTTTTTCAAGCTGTGCAAGTGGTTGTAGTTCTGCCCCTTCAATATTTTCTCTTAAATATTCATCAGGTTGACGAATATCAACTAAAATTGCCCCTTGCTTCAGTTTTTCACATACATCATTGACACAGATGGTTTGAATTGTCATAGCGCTTTCCCCTGTAAATTATGATTTAAATAAATTAATCGGCACTTTTAAATAGACTTGCCCATTTTCTTCTGCTGGCGGTAAATGTCCTGCTCGCATATTGACTTGTACCGAAGGAATGATCAATTTCGGCATAGATAATGTCGCATCACGCGATTGGCGCATTTGAACAAATTCTGCTTGCTTAACCCCGTGGTGAATATGAATATTTTGTTCTTTCTGTGCTTTAACAGTGGTTTCATAGCAATATTCTTGACGATGTTTAGGTAAATAATCGTGGCATAAGAACATCCGTGTTTCTTCAGGTAAAGCAAGTAATTTTTGTACAGATTGATATAACACATTGGCATCCCCGCCAGGAAAATCACAACGTGCAGTCCCATAATCTGGCATGAATAAAGTATCCCCTACGAAAACGGCATCTCCAATTAAATAACTGACACAAGCTGGAGTATGTCCTGGGGTATGAATGACTTTAACAGGAAGGCGACCGAGAGTGAATTCATCTCCATCATGAAACAAGCGATTAAATTGACTACCATCACGGGCAAATTCCGTACCGGCATTAAATGCCTTACCAAATACATTTTGTACAGTTGTGATATGTTGACCAATACCTGTTTTTCCACCTAATTTTTCTTGCAAATAAGGCGCTGCGGATAAATGATCGGCATGCACATGCGTTTCTAAAATCCACTCAACAGTCAATTGCTGTTGTTGAATATACGCAATAATGGCATCTGCAGATACGGTGCTGATTTTTCCTGCCGCATAATCTAAATCCAAAACAGAATCAATAATGGCACAAGCTTGCGTATCAGGATCGTGAACAACATAACTGTATGTATTCGTTGGTTCATCAAAAAATGCTTTGATTTCAGGTATCGCAATTTTCATGATACTTTCCATTAAGTTAATTTTTTTGACAAGCACAACTTCTTGGTTTGACAAAGCCCATAATACTATAAAGTAGCATTGTGCTTGCTAAGAAACCACCAAAATAGGCTAAAACTACAAGAATCAGATCGATTGGTCCGCCTATGTCGCTAATTGATGCTTGTGAAATTGAAAACAAAAGATATAAAGCAAGTATGCCACCTAATAATCCGACAAGACTACTGCCTTTTAAACGACAAGCAACAAGCCCCTTTTCTTTGACTAATAAATAACAAAAAGCCGTGATTGTTAAAATTATGACGATTAAGGCAGGCCAGAAAAATGCCCCTAGCATGATTTGCATCACAGCCCATAAAGTGTCAAATTGAAATTCTTTCATTGTTAACGCTCCTTAAGCTAATCCACGTAACATACCTAAATAAGTGGGTTTTAAACCTAATGTTTTAATTGCCCATGTTGCCCACAGTTCTTCTAATGGCGCTATTACACCGGGGAAAGAAGGTGTTAAGTGGTTGTTATAATCAAATTCTACTAGCATCCCCTTTCCTAATTGAGTAATTAATGGACAAGATGTATAACCGTTGTAAATTTCATCACAAGGTTTGCCCTCTAATTCTGCGAGTAAATGTGCCACTGCAACAGGAACTTGCCATTTGACACTGGCAGCCGTTTTGCCTTTTGGGACCCCTGCCACATCACCCACAGCAAACACATTGGCATAACGACGGTGACGCAAGGTATGTTTTTCTACTTCAACCCAACCATCGTTAGCCCATTTTCCTTCTTGCCACGCGAGTGCTGATTGACGAACGGCATCAGGTGCTCGCATTGGAGGTACCACATTAATAAAATCATAAGGGACTTCTACAACTCCTTCTGGGCTATTAAAGGTCGCAATACGTTTACTCAGATCAATGGCTGTAAGGCTACGATCGTAATTGACTTGGATATTTTTTTCAGCAAACAGCATTTTGACTTTTGCATCAACGATAGGCACGCTAAATAAGGTTTTATTATGTGCGTTATAAAATAATCTTGATTTATCTAAGGTATGGCGTCTGAGCAAATAATCACGCACGATAAAGGTATATTTTAAAGGTGCACCTGCACATTTCATTTCTGTTGCAGGGCGTAAGAAGACCGCATCTCCGCCTTTGTTGGCAAATTGATCAAGCAATTGCCATGTTTTATAAGCACTGTCTGGGCTGTGATAAATGCTGCCTAAGCCATTTTGCCCTATCAAGTTAACATCCATGCCTTCAATAGCGTCATAATCAAGTTTTAGACCTGTTGCAACAAATAAATAATCGTAAGTGATGTGCTCACCCGTTGATGTCGTCAGGCGATTGCTATCGGGATCAAATTCATTTACAGCGGCTTTAATCCATTTCACATTGTCAGGTAAATATTCCTCAGTTTGTGAAACAACATAGTGTTTAGGTTTAATGCCAGCGGCCACGAGCGTAAACCCGGGTTGGTAATAATGCGCGATTCTTGAGTCAATTAAAATAATTTGTGCACTTGGTTCAAGCCGCGCAGCGAGTTGAGAAGCAATTGTAAGACCAGCCGCCCCGGCACCAGCAATCACAATTTTTGCTGAAGAACGGATTTTAGGTAATGAGGCAGTTGCTGTTTTAGGTAAGAAAAAACCAGATGTACCAATTGCCCCAGCTGCAATACTGGCTGCACCCGTACGCAGAAATTGGCGCTTACTTTGATTAATATAATTGGATTTACGCATTATTTTCTCCTTTATATTTTATCTTTTTATATGTTATTTATTAAATATGAAATATATAGGATATAAATAATAAATCAACTGAAATGTAATAAAATTGTATAAAAATTGTTATAAATTTTATTAAGTGGAGAAAATCATCTGTTTTGCGTTACTTTTTCGGACTCAAAATTACGTAGTGGAAGGCACTTAAAACCGTTTTAGTTAGAAAAATATCAACCAAAATCGACCGCACTTATTCTTAGCCAATTCGCCAAAAATTTGCTATAATCTCAGCAATTTTTTATGGTTTAAAAAGAGAGATACGATGTCAAATAATACCCCTGAAAATTATGGTGCGAATAGTATTAAAGTCTTAAAAGGACTTGATGCCGTGCGTAAACGTCCTGGTATGTACATTGGGGATACGGATGATGGTACGGGTTTACATCACATGGTGTTCGAAGTGGTGGATAATTCCATTGACGAAGCTTTAGCGGGCTATGCTAAGGATATAACAGTCACCATTCACACCGACAATTCGGTGTCTGTACAAGATGATGGTCGTGGTATTCCTGTTGATATTCACCCAGAAGAAGGGGTTTCGGCTGCTGAAGTCATTATGACGGTATTACATGCAGGCGGTAAATTTGATGATAATTCGTACAAAGTCTCGGGCGGTTTACATGGTGTAGGGGTGTCAGTGGTTAATGCCCTTTCCGATAAATTGCAATTAACTATTCGTCGTCAAGGCAAAGTGCATGAACAAATTTACCATTTAGGTGAACCTCAAGCACCATTAGCCGCGATTGGTGAAACGGATCAAACCGGAACTGCCGTGCGTTTCTGGCCGAGTCCAACCATTTTCAATAACATCGAATTCGAATACGATATTTTGGCAAAACGCTTGCGTGAATTGTCTTTCTTAAATTCAGGTGTGTCGATTAAATTATTTGATAAGCGCAATGACAGACAAGATCATTTTCATTATGAAGGTGGCATTCAAGCGTTTGTAGAATACCTAAACCGTAACAAAAATCCGATTCATCAAAAACCTTTCTATTTTTCGACAGAAAAAGACGGCATTGGGGTGGAAGTGTCAATGCAGTGGAATGATAGCTTTAACGAAAACGTGTATTGTTTCACCAATAATATTCCACAACGTGACGGCGGTACGCACTTAGCGGGTTTCCGTGGTGCTTTAACTCGTAGTTTAAATAACTACATGGATAACGAAGGTCATAATAAAAAATCGAAAGTGGCGACTTCGGGTGACGATGCTCGAGAAGGTTTGGTAGCGATTATTTCGGTCAAAGTACCTGATCCTAAATTCTCCTCGCAAACGAAAGACAAATTAGTGTCTTCGGAAGTGAAAAGTGCGGTGGAATCGGTGATGAATGAATATTTACAACAATATTTATTAGAAAACCCGTCCGATGCCAAAATCATTGTTGGTAAAATCATTGATGCTGCCCGTGCGCGTGAAGCTGCACGTAAAGCCCGTGAGATGACACGCCGTAAAGGGGCATTAGATTTAGGTGGCTTACCGGGTAAACTTGCTGACTGCCAAGAGCGTGATCCTGCATTATCGGAATTATACCTCGTGGAGGGGGATTCTGCGGGCGGCTCAGCAAAACAAGGGCGTAATCGTAAAAACCAAGCCATTTTACCGTTAAAAGGGAAAATTCTGAACGTAGAAAAAGCCCGTTTTGACAAAATGCTTTCTTCTGCTGAAGTGGGGACATTAATCACCGCACTGGGTTGTGGAATTGGTCGTGATGAATATAATCCAGAAAAATTGCGTTATCACAGCATTATTATCATGACCGATGCGGATGTGGATGGTGCGCACATTCGAACCTTATTATTAACTTTCTTCTATCGTCAAATGCCAGAGTTGATTGAACGTGGTCATGTGTATATTGCGCAACCCCCACTTTACAAAGTGAAAAAAGGCAAACAAGAGCAATATATCAAAGACGATGAAGCCATGGTGCAATATGAAGTCGCACTTGCGTTAGA
Organism: Pasteurella multocida; assembly: GCF_900187275.1. NCBI lineage: Bacteria > Pseudomonadati > Pseudomonadota > Gammaproteobacteria > Pasteurellales > Pasteurellaceae > Pasteurella > Pasteurella multocida. The sequence continues at coordinate 1,782,468 of NZ_LT906458.1, read as the reverse complement.
AAATGCGGCACTGTATGTCAATGAAAATGCCCCTGCTATGAGTGGCTTGGCGTTAGAAAGTTTAGTGTCAGAATATAATGCAGTACAAAAAATGATAGATCGCTTAACTCGCTATTATCCAGAAGCGGTGTTAAAAGAATTGATTTATCATCCAGAGTTAACCAGTGAATTAATGGCGGACCAAAAAGAAGTGGAAAACTGGATTGCAACCCTCGTCGATAAACTGGTGACAAAAGAAAGCAACGGTAACCATTATAGCTATCGTACTGTGTTTAACAGCGAACGTCATTTACATGAGGCGGTGTTAACGGTTCGCACACATGGGATTGATACGGATTATTTCCTTAACTTCCAATTTGCGACAGGCAGTGAATATGCCCGCATCGTGAAATTAGGCAAACAATTAACCGGTTTAATTGAAGAAGGCGCTTATATCATGCGTGGTGAGCGTAAACTAGAAGTGAGTTCATTTGAACAAGCGATTGAATGGTTAGTGAAAGAGTCGCGTCGTGGGTTAATGGTACAGCGCTATAAAGGATTGGGGGAAATGAATCCAGAACAGCTTTGGGAAACCACAATGGATCCGAATGCACGTCGTATGTTAAAAGTTTCGATTAAAGATGCGGTGGCGGCAGATTTACTGTTTACCACATTAATGGGGGATGAAGTCGAGCCACGTCGTGAATTTATCGAAAGCAACGCATTACATGCAAATTTAGATATTTAGACAAAAAATCTGCTTTTCATTTCATCAAGTGCGGTTAAAATAAAGTTCATTTTAACCGCACTTTTTCTTTATAAATCCATGATATACCAAATTATTGCACTCTTTATTTGGGCAAGTTCTTTTGTTGCTGGGAAATATGCTTTTACAATGCTCGATCCAGTATTAACCGTTCAAACTCGATTAATGATAATTGCGTTACTTGTTTTTCCACTCTTTTTACGTCATTGGAAAAAAGTGGATAAGAGGTTACGTCCACAATTATGGTGGCTCGGCTTTTTTAATTATCCTGCAGTATTTTTATTACAGTTTGTTGGACTTCATTATACGTCCGCGGCAAGTGCTGCCACTATTATTGGTTTAGAACCTTTATTGATTGTTTTTGTGGGGCATTTTTTCTTTAAAGATAAAGCCAGTTGGTATCACTGGTTATTTGGTACATTAGCATTTATTGGTGTCGCAATTTTAATTGCTGGTGGAGGCCACGAAGGCGAAATCACAGTCCTTGGTTGTCTTTTAGTATTATTTGCAGGGATTTTATTTTCTGTTTGCTTACGTTGGACAAAAACCATGATTAATCAGATCACCGCCTCTGCTTATACTGCGATTTCTGTGGTGTTAGGGGCGATCACCTGTTTACCTTTCACTGCGTTATTAACTCAAAATTGGACTGTCAATTGGAACTGGCAAGGTGTAGCAGGATTACTTTATCTGGCTATTTTTTGCAGTTGGATTGCTTATTGGTTATGGAATAAAGGACTGAATGCCACCCATACCAACTTTACTGGGTTATTGACCGCACTTGAGCCTATATTTGGCGTAGGTCTAGCGATTTTATTATTAGGTGAAATGATTTCGCTTGTGTCTTGGCTAGGCATTTTTATCATCGTATCTTCTACGGTAATGGCCAGTATGATGCCAAAATTTACCGCGAAGGAATAGCTAGGGTTTCTTTGTCGCTACGGAATTTATAATTTTCCGTTGATACTTTAATAAATCTTATTCTCATTTGTGTTAAACTATCGCACTTGATAGTTAGATATGTTTTTTAAAGGATGACCCTTTTATGATGATCGATAAACGACTGATTAACACGGTAACCGATAGCAAAAAATGGGTAGCAAAAACAGTGCTTTGGAACTGGATTGCGCTTATTGCTAGTATTGTCAGTGCCGTGATTTTTGCCCTTTGTTTGGAACAAGCCTTTGAACAAACACTTACCTTGGGCACTTTGTTTAGCTATGCTATCAATTTAGTTGCCGCCCTTGCGGTACGTGCCATGGCAGGCAAAATGGCTGTGAAAGCCTCTTATCAAGCCAGTACGCATGTAAAACATAAACTACGTACCTTGATTTTTCAAAAATTGGCGTCGATGCCATTAAATCAAGTGAATCAACAATCCACCTCTTCTATTATTCAAGTGGCATCAGAAGGTGTGGAACAGCTTGAAATCTATTTTGGGCGCTATTTGCCACAACTGTTTTATAGCTTGCTGGCACCGCTCTCTCTCTTTGTGTTTTTAGTCTTTTTCAATGCACCGACTGCACTGATTCTCTTGATCTGTGTACCACTGATTCCTTTTTCTATTATTGCGGTCAATAAAATCGCTAAACGTTTATTACATAAGTATTGGTCGATCTATGTCGGGCTTGGTAGCAGCTTTTTGGATAATTTACAGGGCTTAATTACCTTGAAGATTTATCAAGATGATGCTTACAAAGCCAAACAAATGGATCAAGAAGCCGAGAAATTCCGTACTATCACCATGAAAGTGCTGACCATGCAGCTCAACTCAGTGTCAATCATGGATTTATTGGCATACGGTGGATCCGCTATCGGCATTTTGACTGCCCTTTTACAATACCAAGCAGGCAGTTTAAGTATTTTTGGCGTGATTTTATTTATTCTACTCGCCTCCGAATTTTTCATTCCATTACGCTTATTAGGTTCATTTTTCCATGTGGCAATGAATGGCAAAGCCGCTTCGGATAAGATTTTTACTTTGTTAGATACCCCTGTTGAAATCAATCCAAATGCAGTGGCATTTCCAGTCGAAAACCAATTGCGTGTGGAAATTCAAGATCTCCACTTTGCCTATCAGGCTGAAAAACAAGCGATTAATGGTTTAACGCTCACAATTGAGCCGAAAAAACTCACGGTTTTTGTCGGTAAAAGTGGTTGTGGTAAATCGACTTTAGTGTCGCTTTTAATGGGCTTCCACAAAGCGCAGCAAGGCAAGATTTTATTTAACCAACAAGACATTCAAGATCTTGATCGTTATGCATTCTATCGTCATGTTTCACTGGTGAGCCACAGTTCTTATATTTTCAAAGGGAGCTTGCGTGAAAATATGCTAATGGCAAATTTAAGCGCAACCGATGAGCAGATTTATGCGGTGCTAGAACAAGTCAATCTTGCCAATTTCGTGCGTGAAAACGGCGGTCTAGATATGATGTTATTAAGCCGTGGTAGCAATTTATCCGGCGGACAAATTCAGCGTCTCGCGCTTGCCCGTGCTTTATTGCACAATGCGGATTGCTATATTTTTGACGAAGCGACCAGCAACATTGATGTGGAAAGTGAAGAAATTATTCTACAATTTATTCAACGTTTAAAAGCAGAGAAAACCCTTGTGATGATTTCGCATCGTTTAGCCAATGCGGTGAAAGCCGATCAGATTTATGTTTTGCAAGCGGGACGTTTAGTTGAGCAGGGCAATCATGACAGCTTAATGGCTGAGCAGGGAATGTATGCTGAGATGTTTACGCAACAGAAAAATTTAGAAAATATCCGCCACGGAGGTCAGCATGCGTAAGAATGGTTTTGTGATTATGTGGCAATTATTGAAGTTAGTCACCCCTCTCGCACATATTATGGCGTTTACCATTATCATGGGTGTACTTGGCTTTTTAGCCGCAATCTTTATTATGGTATTGGGTGCCATGGGCTTGGTGAACTTGCTCGATTTCCCTGTACACCTCAGTTTTTCACAAATTTTGACCGCACTCATTGTCTTGGCAGTGGCCCGTGGCATCTTGCACTATCTTGAGCAAATGTCAGGGCATTATATTGCATTCAAATTACTCGCCCTTTTACGTGATAAAGTGTTTAGCGCATTGCGTAAATTAGCCTTTGTAAAACTGCAAGGTAAACAATCTGGGCAATTGCTGTCGTTAGTTACCAACGATATTGAACTGCTTGAAGTGTTTTATGCCCATACTATTGCACCGATTATGATTGCCTTTTTAACTTCAAGCATTTTGCTGGCGGTGTTTGCCCATATTTCACCTTGGTTCACCTTAATTGGCTTATTGGCGTATCTCACCATTGGTGTGATTTTACCGATTTTCACCACTAAAATGGCACGAGAAGACGGGCGAGTGTATCGTGAACTGGTGGGTGAAATGAACGATTATTTCCTCGATAGCGTACGAGGCATGAAAGAGTTACAACTGTTTGGCAATGAGCAGGAACGCTTAGCCGGCATTCATCAACGCAGTGAGCAAATTGATAAAGCTTTCTTAAAAATCAAACAACAAGAAGGTAAAGTGCGTGCTTACACAGAAATTGCTGTTTCTGCATTTAATATTCTGATGTTAATGACGGGTGTTACCCTCTATTTAAATCAACAAGTTAACTTTGCTGGGCTATTAATTGCGGTGATTTTATTGATGTCGAGTTATGGTCCGGTGATTGCGTTGAGTAACTTGTCAAATAACCTACTACAAACTCTCGCCAGTGGTGAGCGTGTGCTAGGCTTACTCAGTGAAGAACCGCATCTCAAAGACGTGGTGAAAGGCGTGGATTTGCAAGATGTTGAAAACATAGAAGTCGAAAATTTAAGCTTTGCTTATGCAGATGAACAGATCCTGTCAAATCTCCATTTACGCTTACAAAAAGGACAAATTCTCGGGATTCATGGTCGTAGTGGGAGTGGTAAAAGCACATTGTTAAAACTGATGATGCGTTTTTATGATCCACAAACGGGCGTAATCCGCATCAACGGTACTGATCTGAAGCAGATTAATACCCTCAGTTTGCGTGATCATATCGCTTACATCACCCAACAAACCTATATTTTCAACGAAACCATCTATGAAAATATTTTGATGGCAAATCGTACTGCTAGCAAAGCACAGGTGATCGAAGCGGCAAAAAAAGCCTCGATTCATGACTTTATCATGAGTCTTCCGGAAGGTTATGACACCCAAATCAATGAGCTTGGTAGTAATTTGTCCGACGGGGAGAAACAACGTATCGGTATTGCACGTGCATTCTTACACAATGCCCCGATTATCTTACTCGATGAGCCAACCAGTAATTTAGACAGCTTAAACGAAGCGATTATTTTGCAATCGTTGTTAACGGTGAAAGCAGAAAAATTGATTGTGTTAGTCAGCCATCGTGCTTCGACCATGGCGATTTGTGATCAAGTGATTCAGATTGAAAATGGGCGTATGTCATAAATTTTCTGGATAAACGATTCTCGATCACCCAAACTTATGTGCGGTCTGTTTTTTAAAATTTTTAACAAACAGACCGCACTTTTTGCTTTCTCACACAAAATAGTAGCAATTTGTGTAGTTTGAAAAACCTAGGCTAAGGCTTGTTGTAAGTCATCTGCCGCAGCTTGTAGAATTTGATTAGCTGCTGGTGTTGGTTGACCATCAACAAAGTTGTCGTAATATTTTCCTATGCTATAAGCGCCAACCACCGTTGCACCATGAAATGGCGTGATATTTTTTAAATAGGTTTGTACTGTGAGTCCGCCACGTTCACCACCTGAAGTGGTTAAGATCAGTAGCTTACGTTGATTAAATAGAGTGGACTCTTCTGCTTTTGCTGCACGTGTTCCCCAGTCGTATAAATTTTTGAAAATAGCTGGTGGTGCGCCATTATGCTCTGGACAGGCTAAAATAACGGCGTCATGTTTGTGTAAGAGTGCCACAAAATCTTTTGCTGCTTGTGGATAACCTTGCTCGTTTTCCGCATCTTCACTATAAAAAGGTAAATCAAAATCGAGACTTGACGCATAACACAGTTGGTGGGTGGATAATAAAGGGGCAATAGCGTTTAAGAGATTTTGGTGGATAGAGCGAGAGCTATTGCTTGCATTAAAAAGTAAAATAGTTGACATATTTATCTCCGAATAAATGGATTAATTAGGTAAGATGACAAAATAAGGTTATTTTTGTTATGTTACCAAACAGAATGTCATTATATATGTGATGTTTTCGCGAAACAAGTACGCACTTTTAAGTTATATACTCTCCTTAAGGAAAGCATGATGAATGAAAATGAAGACAGCTATTTAATTGATACTGGAGTAGAAATTAAGGATACCAACTTTGGCTATACATTAAGTTTAATTGGTGGAAAATGGAAAATGGAAAATGGAAAATGGAAAATGGAAAATGATGATTTTATATTGGTTATTTACGTACCCACCAGCGATCCGTTTCAACGAATTAAAACGCTATCTTGGTTCCATTTCCTTTAAAACACTCAGTACCACATTAAAAGAATTAGAAAAAGATGGCTTGGTCCATCGTGAAGAATATCCTCAAATTCCACCTAAAGTAGAATATAGCTTAACTGCACGTGGACAATCACTGATGCCCGTTTTGCGAGCTATGTGTGAATGGGGAAGGAAACATAAAGAGACAGAATAATTTTTGTCAAAAGATGTTGATATTTTAACCATGAATGAAGGAGGAAGTGATGAAAGTGACCAGTTCAGCCATTAAAAATGGTGCATTTGAAGACAAATACGGCAAACGAGGCAAGCAATTTAGCCCAAATGGAATGCCGACCTATTCGATTCCTTTTGACATTAGCGAGGTGCCCGTAGGCACGAAATCTTTTGCGGTGGTATTGGAAGATAAAGATGCGATTACGGCTAGTGGGTTTGTCTGGATTCATTGGTTAATCGCAAATTTAAAACGTACTTCTGTGCAAGAAAACGAAAGTTTAACCGCAACGGATTATGTGCAAGGGGCAAATTCTTGGGCAAGTGTGTTGGGTAAATTTGATATTGCAGAAGCCTCTTTTTATGGGGGTATGGCACCACCTAACTGCTTACATCGTTATGAACTCATCGTATATGCATTAGATTGTAAGTTGGATCTCAGCGCAGGTTTTCGTTTTAACGACCTGCATTTTGCGATGCAAGGGCATATTTTGGATCAAGCCGTCATCATGGGCACTTATGATGTGTAGTGTGACCAATACACGTCATAGGTAAAGTTGTTTTAACGCGCGGTCTATTTTGACAAAATGTTAGTAAAATAGACCGCACTTTTTTGTGATGTTATGGGGCGAGATAAAACTCAATATAACCACCCTGATAAACATAGCCTTTTATGTCACCATGGACTTCATATTTGAAATCCATGTCACGAAAAATGAGCAATCCTCCTTCCCTTGTGGGTACTTGGGTTAGTTGCTTGGCTAATGGCAGTAACGTATCTTGTGAATATTTTTGGTGAATATCTAAGCCTGCTGCTTTAAAAACCTCGACAAAATAGTGTTCATCAAAACTGTACTTGTTATGCTTATCAATCAGATCAAATTGACGTTGAAATAGAGTGGATGTCTCTTGTGTCTGTGTCTCAAGCTCATTTGGATCGCCACTATTAACATAGCCGTTAATCAAATGTAGTGTCTGATAAGGTGCGATATCAATGGTATAGTTATCCTGTCTACGAGTATCGTAAGCATAAAAGGTGATCGAGACATCTTCATCTTGATATGGCGTATTATAAATAATCTGGTTGTAGTAAAAACCATGTAAATAATTGAGTTTTTCTTGACCATATTTGGCGACAGCCGCTGGATTGGTCTTGATATACCCCCCAATAATTTCTTCTAATTGTTTATATTTTTCGACTTGTTCACTGCTCAGTTGTTTAGCGAACTGACTGTCAAAGATGGTTGCGCTAATTTGTTGCTGTTCATCCAAGATATTCAGTTCACTGAGCAACCGTTCAAAACGTGCTAATTGATGTTGCTGTGCCAAATAATAGGGAGAGGTGAGTATTGTGCTGATAAAAAGAAGCAAGCAGGCAGTAAGGCTAAATAAGCGATATTGTTGCAAGCGCTGCGTCATGGAAAATAAAATAAACAAGGTCATCATACTGGCGAGCACGACAAGCATAACGCGGATTTCGGTTAAACCATAAGTGGTAATACGCGTGTGGATGCCTACCCAAAGTAAAACCAGTGGCGCAATAGAGAGATAAGCAAAAACGCGATAGAATCCTGTCCATTTTGCGTCAATCAGCAGTAAGCGTAGTCCTTGACAACATAAGCCTAACGCGATGTATGGCATGATAATATACGCCACACCACCTTTCGGTAGTTCGAAATAAAACAGAATTTTAGCCAAATACAGGTACACGATCAGGGTATAAAGGATAACAACCGGTGAAAAAATAAAGTTGACGATCAATTCGATCACATAATGAAACCGTTCACCTTGAAAGTTTTGGGCTAAGCGCTGTTCAAAAATCAGAAAGAAAACCGGTGTAAAAAAGCACATGATAAAAAGGAGCGTTTTCGGCACGATACGGTAGCTTAATAGATTGATATTAAACAAGTATTCTATACTGTTCAAAACCAATACAGCACATATACAAATGATGCCTGCTAACACAATAGCCAGGGCAAGTTGAGTCAAACGTGACACCGTGTTATACACAAAAAGTCGGTTCTCTTTTGCCAGTGGATAGGTAACAAACAGCACAAAATGAATGAGCAATAGTCCCCAATAAGCGTCATTATCATAGATAGGTCGCTCAGCAAAATAAAAGGCAAGCGTAATAAGAATGGCATAAGCAATAGCAAGCCCATTCGCGTATTTGCGCTTGTTTAGCAGTAACACCGTGGAGAAATAGATCGGTAGCAATAAAACGACAATCATATCTCGGGAAATACTTTCATCTTGTATCCACGGAATAAATGCCGTACTGATGAAAATAAACGACATCGCGAGAGGGTATTGTTTGATTAAATCGCTTAATCTGTGCGTGAACGATTGTATGATATTCATGTTATTTCCTTCCCTTCCTTTAAATAAACAAGTAACACAAAATCACCTCATTTTAATGTTTTTATAAGTCGTTGAATAGCGCAAATAAAAAGCCATAATTCGCGGTATATTGACAGAATTCTGTTGTATTCAGCCGGTTTATTGCGTAATGAATGCGATTTTTTTCAATTAAAGTCGCGAAGCGTCAGTAACAGGTGTGTTTGATTTACATGCAATAAAATGGCACTTTTTATACATAATAGGCATCTACAACTTTGTTTTTTTTAATGATTCCCTTATTATGCTCAAACAAAAATCACATTGTTTACTGTTATATCCTATATATGATCGAAAAATACCCTTTAGACGAAAACAATATTCTCCCTTTTTTGACCACACAGATTGAGCAACAAAATGCCTTTACTTTGTTAAATGCCGCTTGTCAGTGGATGCGTGCCGGAGGTAAAAAAGAGGCAGCACAACGTTTTCATTACATCACGCAACTATTTTATGATGACAAGGTATTGGCGCAGAAAACCGCCAGTCTTTTGTGTCAATGGATTTGCCAACTTCGTTTATATCCCCTGTTTATTAGTTGTGGGATTTTAGGCAGAGAAGGCTTTGGACGCGAAATTCAAAAACGTTTATATGAACGATTAAACCCCTCTTTCAAAGATTTAAACGATTTACGTGATATTTTCTTTGTCCTCTTTTGTGAAGAAAAGGATGCCGACTGGTTACAAGCAGTCGCCATTCAAGACTGGGTGAGGTTATTGGACGTATTACAACAGCACTGTACGGACCGTGATCGGGAAAATGTGCATAACCATTTGCGTTATGAGGGCTTGTTCGCCATTGAAATGCTTGCTATTTGGATTGCGGCGGAAGAATTAGAGCCTGAATTGATGCGCTTAGATCCTTCGTTATTGGATGCCGATTCGCCTTTCGTCGCATTACAACGCGAAGTATCACACTGGGTCAGCGCACGTCGTCAACACTGTCATTATGATGATGCACATTTACAAGTGATGTTTACACAATGTCGTGAGCAAATCGATCGCTTACATAAGCGTGGTTCAAGTGCAGGATCCACCCTCGGTGTTGCCCATTTATTAACCCGTTTAGATCAAACGCTCGATCGTTTAGCTACACTGATGGATCTCTTTCAACAGGATCAGCTTCCGCCACGACGTATTTTGATGTTTAGCGGTGAATTAGCCGTGGCATCGGCACAAACGCACAGTGCAGTGGATTTATGGAAACAAAGTGTCAAAATGCTCGCGCGCAGTATTACCCAGAATAAAAGTGATCACGGTGAACATTATATTACACGCGATGCAAAAGAATACCGTAATATGTTTTTTTCAGCGGCGGGTGGGGGCATTTTAATTGCCTTAATGGCGTTATTTAAACTGTATTTAGGTGATCTGATTGAAGATCGTGTCTGGCGAGGTATTGCTGAAGGGCTGAATTACGGTATTGGTTTTACCTTGATTTTTATGTTGCATTGTACTGTGGCGACCAAACAGCCCGCAATGACTGCAGCACGTTTTGCAGAAACGGTGGATAATGGACAAGGCAAATCCGTTAATCTGCAATTAGCTCAACTGCTGATCGATGTGTTTCGCTCGCAAACAGTGGCAGTCTTGGGTAATGTCACTTTAGCGATTTCTGTGGCTTGTTTGCTTGCGCTAGGCTATCAACATTATGTTGGTACACCTTTATTGAGTGACGCGGAGATTGCCTACCAACAAAAATCCCTTGATCCGATGAAAGGGTCCTTATGGTTTGCCGCCATTGCGGGTTTCTGGTTATTCTTTTCTGGGATTATTTCTGGTTATTTTGATAATCGTAGTAATTATTTGAACTTAAAAATGCGACTAAGAAATCACCCTATTTTACGCCGTCTGTTGACCCGTAATATGCGCTACAAATTTGCAGAATACTGGCATGATAATTACGGTTCGATTATGGGAAATCTGTGTTTTGGTTTATTGCTTGGTTTAACGGGGTTAGTCGGGTATTTGCTTAATTTACCGTTAGATATTCGCCATGTGGCGTTTTCTTCTGCGAATTTGGGCTATATGGCGATCAGTGGCGCGTTTACTTGGCAGATGTTCTTACAAGGTTTAGTGTTCGTGTTATTGATTGGTATGGTGAATTTGATTGTCAGTTTCTTTATCGCGTTATGGGTTGCGCTGCGTTCTTTAGAAACAGAAATTGAGAGTTGGTGTGATATCGCGCAATGTGTTTGGAAATTGATTAAACAACGTCCACTATCGTTGTTTTTCCCTTAGCACTGAAAAAGTAAGAAAAAATGACCGCACTGATTGGGTGCGGTTGTTGATTTTATTGAGGATAATGGTTGCGTAGTGCATGGATTGCCTGTGTCGGGAGCATGATCACCGATTTTAAACTGCTTTCAATCAGGCGAATGATACTTTCTCTTGGTCCATCACGCCAATCATCACTGGCATAAAAAGCATCGAGCTGCTGTTGCAATTTGGTTTCTGTCTCAAATGCACGGATTAAATAATAGCTGTCAATATCATGTAATGAATTTCCATACGCAATGACATCAATCCCATGTTGTTTATGGAGTGGAACACTGATCTCACGCATAATTTGGTGAAACGTTTGTCCTGATTGTGGTTTTAAACGGTATTGTAGAATCTCGATGACTTGATTTTGCATAGTTTATTCTCTATCAGTAAAGGGCGTTTTTGGCTATCAATAGAAAAACGCCCAATAAAAATCACTTATCAACTTGCTTTGAAGAGAGCAAGTGAAAAGAGATTGTTTTGCTACGACTAAGATAAATGCAAGCTATTCATTAGGCTTTTACAGCGATTGCCTCGATTTCAATCCCCACATCTTTCGGCAAACGTGCCACTTCCACACATGAACGAGCAGGGAAGCTAGGGTGATTGTTCTCTTTAAAGAAACGTTCATACTCCGCATTGACCGCTGCAAAGTCATTTAAATCTTTCACAAACACCGTGGTTTTCACGATATTTGCGACTTGTAATCCCGCTTGTTCCACAATCGCTTTCACGTTTTCTAACGATTGACGTGCTTGTGCTACGATATCCGCTGGCACTTCACCGGTTTTTGGATTCACTGGAATTTGCCCAGAGGTTAACAGCATATTACCTAAATCTACCGCTTGTACATAAGGACCAATGGCGGCTGGTGCATTGTCAGTATGAATTACTTTCGTCATGTCGTTTATCTCCTTTTATCTGACTGAAAAAGTTGTTTTATTTTACGCTGTTCAAGGAAAATTTACAGCGGATTTAGTGCATTAATTAACCGAATTTCTTCAAATTGTGCGATCTCTTGCAATAAGATGGAACGGGCTTGAATTTTGCCTTGTTGTAATAACCAGGCTCGTTGTGTGCCGTAAAATAACGGGCTATCTGGCGTGAACCATTGCTCACCTTGGCGAAACACCAGATTACCAATACTGCAATCCGTCACCTTGCCGTGTTTGATAATCATAATCTCATCACAATCCCTACGCTGAGCAAATAACTGATTTAATAATGCCCGATCAGCATATTTCAGATCATAGTTAATTTCATCGCAAATGACAGGCTGAAAAGTGCGGTAAATTTTGCGTTGATAGGGAAAATAATGCACGTCACAGTCTTGCTGATTGTAATCAATCCGACAACGGATTATCGGCGCATGTTGAGTGTGTTCAAGTGCGGTCGGAATCTGAATAATTTTCGCAAGATCCTGTACTTTCGCTCCTTTCTCGCCGTAAAAGGTCGCCAAACTTGCCGCATAACGTTGTTGATGCAGGGCAAGGTGCTGAATTTCACCGTTCACAATAGCGATCGTCTCAAATAAAGGAAATGTCATCGCTTATCCTACTGGTACATACACTTTTTGGATCAATTCTTGGTACTCGTCTTCTAGCTCGCTTAAGATCGTAATCCCGCCACCGCTGCGGAAAATCAATTTCTCGTCCACTTGCTCAATAAAACGAATTGCCACCGCACTTTGTAACGACTCACCATCGAACAGACCAAAAATCCCCGTGTAATAACCGCGTGGCTGCTGTTCTGCGGCGTGAATAATTTGCACGGTTTTTTCTTTCGGTGCCCCACTAATCGAGCCTGCAGGCAACAAGGTGGCTAACATCGTACCAATGCGTGCTTGCCAATTGTCTGCAAGATCGCCGCGAATTTCAGAACTTGTCTGCAAGATCGCCCCTTTTTGTGTCTGAATCTTTTCCACGTAACGAAAGCGCGTCACTTCCACCTTCTCGGCGACCGTTGCCAAATCGTTGCGCATTAAATCCACAATGGTGTAATGTTCTTGTCGCTCTTTGTCAGAATCTAACAAGCGTTTTTCCGCCTCAGGCAACGTAGCATCAATGGTGCCTTTCATCGGGTAAGTATAAATTTGATTGTGATGAATATTGACAAAGCATTCAGGCGAAAAGCACACAAAGCGATCCCGATAGTACAATTTATAGGGAGCTGTCGTTTGTTGAAAAACCTGTTCCAGACGCCAATTCATGTTAATTTCGGTCGGATAGGTGAGATTCAACAAATAAGAATTGCCTTTTTGTAGCTCTTTTTGCACTAAGTCAAAGCCACGCTGATAAGCTGCTTTTGAGATAGGAAATTTGTGCAGTTCAAAAGGCTTGTGAGGCATTTCAGTCTGCCAATTGACATTCTGCTGCCCTCGTATCGCAAAAAATAACCCTAATTCTGCCGCCTGAGCTAACGGACAAATAATCGGCTGTTGCTGTTCAAAATCAATCAGAAAGAAAAACGGCTGACGTTGTTCACCAAACTGATTCGCCTGTTGAATAAAAGCATGGAAGGACATAAGTTATCTACATTTGAAAAAAAATTAGGGAAAGTTTAACGGAAAATGAAACAAAAATCCGCATTTTCCTTTATACTTTGCCTCTTTCTCCACAGAATATGGCGCAGATATGAAACGACTTCTTATCATCAATAATCAAGATTCTTTTACCTACAATTTAGTGGATATGATCCGCCGATTAGCGGTGCCTTTTGACGTGGTCAACGTGCAAGAATTGGATGTGGACGAGGTCGCTAATTACAGTCATATTCTGATTTCCCCTGGTCCTGATGTGCCACGCGCCTATCCGCAATTGTTTGCGCTGTTGGAACGCTACCACCAATCAAAATCCATTTTAGGGGTATGTTTGGGTCACCAAACGCTGTGTGAATTTTTTGGCGGCGAATTATACAATTTAGACAAGGTACGTCATGGGCGTAGTCAACGCCTACAAGTGCGCTCACCTTCTGTCCTATTTCGAGGACTACCCACCGAGTTTCAAATTGGGCTATACCATTCTTGGGCAATTCGTGAGCACAATTTCCCCGCAGCGCTCACTATTACCGCGCATTGTGCCGAAGAAGTAGTGATGGCATTTCAGCATAACCACCTACCCATTTACGGGGTGCAATTTCACCCAGAATCCTTTATGACGGAACATGGCGAACAGCTATTACGCAATTGGCTGGAAAATTAACTTCTTGAGAAAAACAAACCGCACTCGTGTGGGCTCGAGCGTGATCCGAGTTGATGATATCACCTTATCTAATACAAAAGCGGTCAATCTCTCAAAGCGAAAACGTTTTTGAAATCGACCGCACTTTTCTGATTTTTCGGCTGGCTAGAGTAGTTGGCTAATGCCCACATTCACGAAAAATCCACCGATGACCAACCAGCATAGTACGAGTGCGCCCAAAATCAGTGGTTTGATGCCAGCCTGTTTAATGGCGCTGATATGTGTGGTTAAGCCTAGAGCGGTCATCGCGGCGATCAGTAATAAGCCGTCAATTTCCACAATCCAAGCGACGATATGGGCGGGGATGAGAGAAAAGGAATTGATCACCGCCATGAAAATAAATAAAAAGGCAAACCAGGGAATGGTGATTTTGCTATTTTGTGGATTGTCACTTTGCTTCGCCAGTAACCAAGACACCAATAGTAAGAATGGGGCGAGCATCATCACCCGGATCATTTTGGAAATCACGGCGGTATCTGCCACCGCAGGACTAATATTGCCACCCGCCGCGTACACTTGCGCCACTTCATGCACACTTGAACCAATATAAATGCCAAATTGATGTTCACTTAGCCAAGTAGTGAGATAAGGGTACATTAACGGGTACAAGAACATGGAAAGGGTGCCAAAAATCACAATGACGGCTACCGCAATCGACACCTGATGGGATTCCGCTTTGGTGACCGGTTGCATGGACATAATCGCGGCAGCACCGCAAATGCTACAACCACCGGCAGTTAAATACACAATTTGTTTATCCATTTTTAAATAACGAATCCCTAGCCACAAGGTGAGCAAGAAAGTGCTAATCAGCATAATGGTATCCGTCGCAATAGCATTTATGCCAACGTTACTAATGTCTTGTAGCGTGAGGCGAAAGCCATACAAAATAATACCTAAGCGTAATAAGGTGCCTTTGGCAAAAATCACGCCTTGCGCGGTGTATTGAGAAATTTTGGGGTAAAAAGTGTTGCCGAATAAAATACCTAACAGAATCGCAATCGTCAGTGCACTGAGGTTGGCATTGAGAGCGAAAGGCGTTTTCGCCAAAAGATTCACTAGAAAAGTTAAGATGCCAATAAAAACTAAGCCAAGAAAGAGTGTATTTTTTTTCATCATCGTTATTTTTGATACAAGCTATGGGAGCTAAAAAGGATAAAGTGATTTTGGCGAGATGTAAAATAGATTGTGATAAGAAGCAGGATTTATATTTATGCAGGACGCGAACAAAGAATAGCCCACATTGAGCGCAGGCATCACATCCTATTTTCTTAGTTTTTTGCCTAACATTTATAGTGCTTTTTATCGATATGGTGTTTTTTCATACGCAAATAGAGTTTTTTACGTGGAATATTCAGATAAGTCGCCACATCATTAATTCGCCCTTGATAAAAAATTAACGCATCTTCAATGATTTGTTTTTCATATTCATTGATCTGTTCATCAAGCGGTTTGATATGCTCTGTTTTAAGGGCAAGGGGATTGCTCATTGGCGTTTGTTCTGCCAATAAGCCAATCGCATATAATTCTGCCACATGGATAAGCTCTTTGACATTGCCTTGCCAAGTTTGTGTGAGTAAATGTTGTATTAATTTTTTATTAGGTTCGACGTACTCTTTATTTAATCTGGCGCAACTTTTATGCACATAATGGCAGAAGATAGGCAGAATATCGCTGGGGCGTTTTTTGAGTGGCAATAATTCAAATTGCGTATGTAAAAATAAATAATACAGTTCTGAGCAAATCCGTTGTTCTTGAATGAGCGTGAGCAGTGCAAAATCACTGATTAAGATCAGCCTAAAGGCGCATCCTTCCATATTTAAGGCTTTGGCTAAATGTTGCTGTTCCGTTTGTGCTAAATGGTGGATATTTTTTAACACCAGTGTGCCCTGCTGTACATCGTCTAGGCATTTGTCTAGGTTGCATTGTGCTTGCGGTAAACATTCATGATAAATAAACGGAGCGTTCTGACGGGCACTGAGTTTATGTAAGTAAGTGGCAGAAAGATAACGTCCAGTGCCCGTTTCTCCCCATAAAAAGAGGGGGACATCAATGTCGGCGAGTTTTTGTAGCTGGTGGCGCATAGCGATAATCCATTCACTTTGACCAATAAAGCTTTCGCTCAGCTTTTCTAATTGCCATTGGCGATTTTCCATTAAGGCAGCGCGTTTTTCTAATGCTTGTGCGACTTGAATCAGTAAATTTTCTGCTGAGATGGGTTTTTCAAGAAAATTTGTGGCGCCTTTTTTGACAGCCTCCACTGCCATGGGAACATCACCGTGACCCGTGATCATAATCACAGGAATCTGTGCATCGCGTTGAATGATATCTTCTAAGATTTTTAAACCTGAAATATTGGGCAACAAGACATCACAAAGGATGATCCCAATCCAGTTTTCTGGAATTTGCGCCACAATATCTATCGGGTCTGCACAGGTGATCACTTGATAGCCTTCTTGTCGTAATAAATCCTGATAAGAATCGAGAATATCCATGTCGTCATCAATTAAGAGTACGTTATAGGCAGGATTAAACATGTTGAGCCACCTTAAATTTTAATATCACTAATGCATTATGGGTGAGAGTAGAGGCAATGGTCAATGATCCTTGACATTGCTCCATGATGGATTGACTAATGGATAGTCCTAAACCTAAATTGATCGATTTACTGCTCGAAAAAGGTTGCAATAACTTGTCAGTTAAGGGCCAACCTTGACCATTGTCGGTGATCCATAAACAGAGGTCTTCCGCATTATCGCTGTCAACGTCAATATGAATTTGGGGCGGTGTGTGTTCAATGGCTTCTAAAGCATTGAGGAAGAGATTGACAAACACTTGTTCGATAAGGACATCTTCACCTAATACGAGTGGTAAATCTGTGGGCGTGATGAGCTGACTTTGACGCGGTTTATGTTGTGATTCCAATAATTCCCACGCGCTTTGAATACAATCCATTAAATTGACAGCTTGTATTTTGCCGCTCCCTTGGCGTGAGAATTGCCGTAAGCGTTTGACAATCAGCGCCGTGCGTTCAACTAAATGATTGATTTTATTTAAGTATTCAAGTGCTGCCTCACTGTTTTGTTTACTCACGGCTTTTTTCGCACTAAACAAATAAGCGTTCATGGCATTAAGTGGTTGTGTAATTTCATGGCTAATCGAAGTCAAGGTTTTACCGACAGCAGCCAGTTTTGCGGCTTGGGTTAGTTCATTTTGGGCATTTTCTAATGCGGTTTGTACTTCAATACGGTGTTCGATTTCCTCTAAGAGAACTTGATTACGCGATTTTAACTCTTCT
Source organism: Pasteurella multocida (assembly GCF_900187275.1). NCBI lineage: Bacteria > Pseudomonadati > Pseudomonadota > Gammaproteobacteria > Pasteurellales > Pasteurellaceae > Pasteurella > Pasteurella multocida. Next base: position 1,764,857 of record NZ_LT906458.1, on the reverse strand, counting down.
GTTTTGTGATTCATTTCGAACAGAAATAAGCGCAATAATTTAGCAATCCGCCCTAATTCATCATTGCCATAAATGGCGATTTTGACGTTGGGCTCGCCATTGGTTAATTGAACTACGGCGTGGTTAAGTTGTTGAAAACGTTTTAAGAGACGTAAACGAATATAAAAGAAGTTAATACCGATGACAAAAATTCCCGCAAATAGCATCACCAATAAAATTAATGCGCCGTTGAATGTAGTACTTTTTTCGACAATATTATGCAGTAAATGTAATTGTTGTTTACTGTTACCAATTTGAGTACTGATTTGCTCGCGAAATGCCTCGAATATCTTATCACTTTGTTGAATCAGCTGTTCTCGTTGTTGGTTCAGTTCGGTACGGATTGCAAACAGGGCGGGGAGTGCTTGTGGGTTTAAGCCAAAGTTAATCAGTTCATCTAAAATTTGTTTAATGGTTGACGTGGAGGAATGAAGACCAAGCAACTGAATTCGGTTAGTAATTAATAACGATAAATAGCTCAAATAATTGTGTAGTCGAATGACATTGCTTTCAGTTGGCTCTGTTATCTGAGTGCGTAATTCTGTGATAATTTGCTCTTCATAAGTAGTGAAATCGTAAACTAACAATAATTCTTGTTGCAGTTTTTTTAATTGTTCGATTTTTTGTTTGTTGTGTGGCTGTTGAACAATATTGTTAGCCAGAGTAGATTGTTGCCAGCTCATTTCTTGCAAAAGTGCGGTGAATTCATTGTGAAAATCATTATGTAACCAGTTGATTTGAGAAATGGTTTTATTCAGTTCATCGTTTAACGTGAGCGTACCTGTGATATTTTGTGATATTTGTTCTAAAAGTGAGGCTTGTTGCTGTAATAATGCCATCAAATCCTCATCTAAATTTTCATCTAATTCAATGATCAGTTCCTTTAACGTCGAAAGCTGTTGCTTTGCATGGTTGTAGCGTTCGACTTTCTCATTGGTGTTTTTGACATTGACCAAATGGATAAAGGCATGATGGAGGATATTAATTTGTTCTTCTGTTTGAAACGCGGCTTGCACTTTAGGAAAATCTTTATCGAGTGCGAAATTGATTTCCGTGCGTTGTTGCTGCCAAGTATAAAGCCCCACGCCACCGACAAACAGACAAAGTAGCCCACTGATCAGAAAAGACAGTTGTAAGCCAGTGCTCAAATCTAAATGTTTCAACCATTTTTTCATTCTTGATTTTCCAATGCGTTAACGAAAGCAAGTTGCTGGGCAATAAAAAAATGTTGCCAATTAAGTAATTCTTGGCTGCGATTAAAATGGGTTAAGTAATCATCATTTTCTGCTTGTTCTGCGGATACTGGTAAGGCAGTGAGAATTTGGCGTAGCTCAGGAAGCGGTCGATTCAACGCGCGTTCTTTTTGGTGTAATAGATGCCAATGTTCTTTCAATAAGCTTAAACGGTGAGTAATTTGTTGTTCAAATAATAATTTGACTAATTCTTGCCGCTTAATTAACAGATGATAGTTCAGTGGAGGCTGAGCGAAGAGTTGCTGTTGTAGTGCGGCTTGAGGATGACTTGCAGGCAGTGGGGTAATCGGGTATTTGCTCATCTGCGGATCGGTTAGGATTTGTTGACCTGTGGCACTGAGTAAAAAGCGAATAAAGCGGAATGCGTGTTGCTTTTTGCGACTTTCTGCTACGACAGCAATAAAGGTTGGCGAAATTGGAAAATCAGGAAAATAATGAAAAGCTAAATGTGATTGATCTTGTGTTGTTAAAATATGTGCATAGTTATCAATAGTAATGCCCACCGCGCCTAAATTCGCTTGCACTTTATCCACCACCCCAAAACTGCGTGATGAAATTGTCCCCACATTCAACATAATTTTTTCAATTAATTCCCACCCTTGTTGCCAACCATAGCGCTGTAATAGCGCTTCTACCATGATGTGATTTGTGTCTGATCGCGTAGGGCTACTGATAATCACGAGCCCTTGTAAATCCGGATGTGTAAGATCTTGCCAAGATTGCGGGAAAGGTAAGTGAGTTTGTTGTAATAACGGGATATTAAAAAGCATGCCGTAACCTGACAGTGCAAAAGCAACCGTGGTCGGTTGCAGGAGATCGGGGAGGAAGCGTGTGTCATGCTCAATGTTAGGAGGTAAGGGGGCTAGCTTGTTTTTATGCTGTAAATTATAAAACAGCATCGGAGATGAACTCAGAATGAGATCAACTTCACGCGCTTTTTCAGTAGAGAGCAGCTGATTTAATGAGGCACTCGTGCGGTTTAAAGTAGTAATTGGGAAACTATCGGGTTGTTTATTCCATTCCTTGATGAGATGTTGCACGCCCTCTAAAGCAAATGTTGTACCGATCACGAGCTCCTCTGCTTTTATTGGGTGAATAAAAGCCAATAAGGTGACGACAAAGTATATGATGTAATTTTGTCTTTTGGAGCGCATAGTGATCACATCGATTAACCCATCTTACTGTGTCATCTTACCCAAAATAGTGGCGGAATAGGGGCTTTTTTTTGTGATCTATCTCAAAAAAAGAGAATTTATATTTTAAAGACTTATCGGATATTTTGAGTCATTTATAGGGCTTTTTTTCATAAATCATTGGAAGCGACGTATCGCTTGAGAAAATGTGTCAATTTTGACAGCCATATCATGTCAAAATGAGTTAAATTTGACTGATTTGTCGCACATTGACGAGACTTTTATTTTGTGTTTTTGGGGGGTATTGTAGGTTAAATTTCATACGATAGATGAAATCAGTTTAGTAGTAACTCCCCCTCATAATCATTCTCATACATCACAAAATAGGAAGGATCAGATCATGAAAAAAACATTCTCTTCAGCCCTGATTGCACTCGGATTAAGTATGACAATTGCAGGTGTTGCGCATGCAAATGAAAAACTCATTGTTTATACCTCGATGAAAGAATCGTTAATTGGTGCGTTAAAAACAAAATTTAACGAAAAGCATCCTGACATTGCGATGGATTATCAATCTGCTGGTGCAGGCAAACTCATGGCAAAAATTGCTGCAGAAAAAGAATCAGGACAAATTATGGCAGATGTCATTTGGACCAGTGAAGTACCGGATTTCTTTAAAATGAAAGCTAATGGCATGCTAGATGCGTATGTGTCACCTGAAGTTGAGCATATTGTGAACCCGATTCCAGATTTTGATGGTTCCTTTACACCGATTCGTTTAGGTACCTTAGGTATTGCCTATAACACGCGTTTTGTGAAAGAGCCCCCGACAAGCTGGGATGATATTACGGGCGCAAAATACAAAGGGGCTTTTGGTATTGCTAACCCGGCTTTATCGGGAACGGCGTATATGAGTGTTGCCTTGTTGAAATCGACTTTTGGCTGGGAGTTTTTTGAAAAAATCAAAGCTAATAAAGGTAAAGTGGGGAAAGGATCGGGTCAAGTCGTGGATGATACTGCCTCGGGTGACTTATTAGCGTCGTTAGCGGTGGATTATATTACCAACGACAAAATCAAAAAAGGTGCGCAGCTTAAATTGGTCTATCCAAAAGAAATGTTAGTGATTCCAAGCCCTGCTGCGATTTTCAAAGGCACCAAAAACCCAGCTGCGGCTAAAAAATTCATTGATTTCTTATTGTCTGAAGAAGCACAACACATTATTGCGCATGAAGGTACGTTACCAGTGAGAAAAGGTGTTGCAACCTTAGAAGGTATGCCAACAGTAGAAGATGCGATTAGTCGTGCTATTCCGATTGATTATCAAGCAATCTTGACGGAGAAAGAAGAGATTGTGAAGAAATTCACCCAAATCCTCCAAGGACGTCAATAAAACAGGAGTGCACTATGGCAACAATCACATTCGAAAAGGTCAGTAAAGCGTTTGGTTCGAATGAAGTGCTAAAAGATTTATCTCTTGTAGTGAAAGATGGTGAATGTTTTACCTTACTTGGACCATCTGGCTGTGGTAAAACGGTCTTACTTCGTTTGTTAGCCGGGTTTGACGTGCCTGATAGCGGACGCATTTTAATTGACGAACATGTGGTGTCTGATCCAGCAGAAGGCATTGATATCCCCCCTGATCAACGAAGTCTGGGGGTGGTATTTCAAGATTATGCGGTTTGGCCGCACATGACCGTTTTCGACAACATTGCGTATCCATTAAAGCTGAAGGATTTAGATAAAGCCTTAATTCAGCAACAAGTGATGGAAGTGGTTAATTTGGTCAATTTGACGGGATTGGAAAAACGTTTACCTTCCCAACTTTCCGGTGGACAGCAACAACGTGTCGCGCTAGCACGTGCGTTAGTGGCGAAGCCCTCTTTGATGTTATTAGATGAACCATTAAATAATCTCGATGCGAATTTACGAGAAGAAATGCGTTTTGAAATCAAAGAGTTACAAAAGAAACTGGGCATTACGATTTTATATGTGACTCACGATCAAGAGATTGCTCTCGCGATTTCCGATCGTTTAGCCATTATGGATAAAAACGGTGATATTCAACAAATTGGTACCCCTTGGGAGATTTATGAAAAATCTGCTAATGAAATGGTGTTTAAATTCATGGGGTTAGCTAATTTTATCCATGTGCGCTATGAAGAAGGACAGCATTTTATTGGACAAGGTAAGCAAGCGTTACAATGGCAAAATCTGCCTGCGGAATCCGGCAAATTAGGTTGTCGCCCTTCAGATATTATTTTGAGCAAATCTGGGGAAGGATTAAAAGGTAAAGTGGCGCGAGCCAGTTTTCTTGGCGCCGTAATGGATTACATGATTAATATTGACGGCGTGTCTTTACGAACAGAAATTTCCACCAATAAAGCATTGCAACATGATTTGATGTTCCAAGAGGGGGAAGACTGTTACGTTAATTTCCATGATTTGCTTTGGTTTACTGATAATCAACAACATGTTCAGCAAACAAGGGGGTAGCAATGGCCGCAGTGATTCAAAAAAGTCCATTTAATGTGGCGAATGCGATTTTAGCGTTATCAATTGGGATTTTGGTGATTGTGGTTGCTGTCCCTGTGTTATTAATTTTTATTAATTCCTTTTGGGTAAATGGGCAATTTAATGTTACCGATGTCGTCAATATTTTGAAACAGAAAGAAACCTACGAAGCCTTATTGAACTCATTATTCATTGCCGTTGGTGTGACGATCATGAGTACGATCGTGGGGACATTTTTTGCCTGGTTAGTGACACGTACCGATTTGCCTTATAAAGGGCTGATGAAAGTGATGTTTCTCGTGCCTTTTATGTTGCCGTCTTTTATTGGGGCGTTAGCTTGGAAAATGTTACTTTCCCCTCGTGCCGGCTATATTAACCGTTTCTTTATGGATACGTTTGGTTTAGAGGAACCGATTTTCAATATCTACAGTTATACGGGCATTATGGCGGTAGAAACCATGTATTTGTTCCCCTTCGTCTTTATTCAAGTATGTGGTGCACTTGAGCGTATGGACCCGACGTTAGAAGAATCAGCGCGTATTTCTGGCGCCAGTCTTTTTACCATTACACGTAAAATCACGATTCCATTAGTGATGCCGAGTATCGTGTCGGGTGCGTTATTGATTATGCTTTACTCTATGGCTCACTTTGGTACGGTGGCTGTATTAGGGGTGGAAAATGGGATTTTCAATATTCCGACCTTAATTTATGAACGTATCCATCAAAGTGCGGGGAGTTTTGAGGCAATTCGGACCGGAACGGTGTTAGCGACAGTATTAGTGGTGACGGCTGCGTTGATTATTTGGTTGCAAAATAAAATTCTTAATCGTGGACGTTTCCAAATTATTGCGGGTAAAAGTTTCCGTCCTGTTGAGGTGAAACTCAGAGGATTAAGAATGCCATTATTGTTTATTTGTGTGTTCTATATCGCGTTTACCATTGTGTTACCAACGGTCACGATTTTTATCGTGGGAGGGTTAAAAACCTATGGTCTGCCAATTACTTGGGAAAATCTCACCTTTGATAACTACAAATTTATCTTGTTTGACTGGCAGCTCACTAAAGATGCGATCCGCAATAGTGTGCTATTAGGTTTAGCCGCGGCAGTGATAACGATGTTTGCTGGGGTAATGATCTCTTATGTCATTGTGAAGATGCGAGTGAAAGGCAAAGGAATTCTTGAATTCTTGGGTATGTTGCCATTCTCAGTACCCGGCTCGGTGATTGCGTTAGGGGTTATTTTAGCGTGGAGCGGTAAATTTGGTATTAATTTATACAACACAGTATGGATTATTTTGATTGCCTATATTGCGCGTTACATGGCGTTCTCACTAAAAGCCAACTCCGCAGCGCTAGAACAAGTACATGACTCTTTAGTTGAAGCAGCACGTGCTTGTGGTGCAAGTATGTGGCAATCGCTGAAAGATATTGTCGTGCCGTTAGTGCGTCCGGGAATGATTGCTGCTTTCTTCCTCATTTTCTTACCGGCATTAAGAGAATTAACGGTTTCGGTCATGTTATATGGTCCGTCAACACGTACGATCGGGGTGGCGATTTATACCCTGAATGAAGATGGCGAAACGGTTTATTCTGCAGCATTAGCGGGTATTGCATTAATTATTATTGTGTTTGGGCAAACCGTGATTAAACGTTATGCCGAGAAGAAAACACAGAAATAGCCGAATATTAAGGAGAAAATGATGAGCTATATTCAACTTAATCATGTGATGAAAAAATTCGGCGATGTCATTGCCATTCCTGATCTGAGCCTCAGTATTGAAAAAGGGGAATGTTTTTCTATGTTAGGACCGTCTGGTTGCGGTAAAACCACGACATTACGTATGATCGCAGGATTTGAAGATTTAGACGGCGGAGAAATTCGTGTAGGCGATCGTTTACTTTCTTCCAAAATCACTAATTTCTATTTACCGCCAGAGAAACGTAATTTTGGGATGGTGTTTCAGGCTTTTGCGGTCTGGCCGCATATGACGGTATATGACAATGTGGCATTTCCTCTCACCTTGAAAAATGTGTCAAGACAGGAAATCGAAAAGCGGACGAATGACGCGTTAAAACACACTAATTTGCTGAACGTTGCACAAAAAAGCCCAGATGATTTATCCGGCGGGGGAAAACAGCGTGTGGCATTAGCACGTGCTTTGGCGTTAAATCCAGATGTGATGCTACTTGACGAGCCGTTATCCAGTTTAGATCCCCATTTAAGGGAAGAGATGCGCTTTGAAATTAAAGCCCTGCAACGTAAATTTGGTTTTTCCATTATTTATGTGACTCACGACCAAGCCGAAGCAATGGCGTTATCGGATCGGATTTTGGTGATGAGGAAAGGACTTATTGAACAAATTGATACGCCATTGAATGTGTACAATAACCCAAGCAATAAATTTGTGTTTAATTTTATTGGGTTATCGAATCAATTACAGGTCAATTTATCTCCCCAAGGGGTGTCTTTTGCAGGACTGGATGGTACTTTTCATATTCAACCTTCGCCTCCAATAGCACTGGTGCAACAAGGGAAAGCGATTTTAGCCACGCGCCCGTCAGAAATTGATTTTGTCAATGAAGGCGGCGTAACAGGCGTTGTGAAACGGCGTTCTTATTTAGGCGAAGTAATTGATTACAATATTGTTGTGGGTGATCAGGAACTCCGTGTGCAGAAAGGGCGTCGAGATCCCGGACCAAAAGAGGGTGAAAGTTGCCAACTCGTATTTACTCGATTACATTGGTATCCCGTGGAGTAACGGTTTGGACAAATAAAAGCGCTGTAAAGACAGCGCTTTTTTTCATTATAGCTAGACAAAGTCTAGCTATAAAAACCATACGCTTTGCGTATGGAACAGAAAAGCTTAAGCGGTGAGCAGAACAAAACATCCTCCTATAATGAACAAGGCTGACAACCAAAATTCAACATATAGGAGGATAAGTCATGGCAAGTAAATCCAATGACGATTCAAGTCTATCACACACAAGATGGAACTGTAAGTACCACATAGTCTTTATCCCTAAGTATAGGAGAAAAGCAATTTATGGAAAATTGCGAGTTGATATAGGAGGGATACTAAGACAATTATGTCACTACAAGAATGTAGAGATAATAGAGGCATATGCAATGAAAGAGCATATCCATATGCTGTTAAGGATACCTCCGAAACTGGCCGTTTCAAGTTTTATGGGGTATTTAAAAGGTAAGTCATCGCTAATGATATTTGAAAGACATGCAAATTTGAAATATAAGTATGGGAATCGAAATTTTTGGGCGAAAGGCTATTATGTAAGTACAGTAGGTTTAAATACAAAAATTGTAGAGGAATATATCCGAAATCAGGAAAAGGAAGATATGATTCAGGATAATTTATCGAAGAAAGAATATATGGACCCCTTTAAGGGGTAGGCAACAGAGTTATTGAACGGTTGTCAGAATTCACATGCCCCTTGAGGGGCATGTGAAGTACTAGGCCCTTATAGGGTGGCCTAAAAACCGCCCGTTTTACGGGCGGATTGTTATTGTTTGAGTGAACGTGCTATCAAAACGTTTTCAGTATTGACCGCACTTCGGGGTTAAGAGGTAATTAGTATTGATTGGCATCATAACCATAGTAGGCATTGGTTAAGATCACCTCCATATCGCTTACTACAGGGAGTGATCCGTCACTAATAAGGTTTGGCGAGAACTTTCGATAATGGCGCGTTTGACCTGTACTTCATGGTAGTCGTAGTCTAACAGTGAGCCATCTAAGTCAATACCACTGATACCTAAAATACCAAAATCTAAACGGAATTGTGAAATAAAGGCAACGGTTGCCTCACCAATAATCCCCCCGTCTTGACGTAATGAACCACTCGCCAAAATAATATCAAAGGTTTCATTTTGCATTAGGATATAAGCGGCATTAATGTTATTGGTCACAATGCGTAATTTTTGATGATTTAAGAGTGCCTTCGCTACCGCTTCTGGTGTGGTACCAATATCAATAAACAAGGAAGCACCGTTTGGAATTAAGCTGGCAACTCGCTGAGCAATGCAGTTTTTCCCTTTCAAGAAGAAGTTTTTCCGATCTTCATAATCACTGTTTTCTGCCGTAGAGGGCGAGGCAGCACCACCATGATGACGACGAATTAAATTTTTCTCAGCCAGCTCATTTAAATCACGACGAATAGTCGGGGGACTGACATCTAAGAGGCTAACCAGCTCTTCTGTACTGACGTAGCCTTTTTGTGTAACGAGATCAAGAATTTTTTGGTGGCGAATAGATTGTTTCATGTAGTGCCTTCATGTTGTGGCTAGTTTTGATTGCATTTTATGCTATTTTTATTTGCTGATCATCTTTTTAGTGTGGGCTTTATCGTTGCCCAACCGAGCAGTAAGCCGACAATTAAGCCAGTAATGTGGGCTGTATTACCCATTTCAACCCCAAAGAATGGGCTGATAAATCCACTGACAATCCCGACAATCAGCATTAAGGAAAACCCGCTAGGGAGAGTGAAGTCCGCGTTTTTCCCCCACTTATCATAAATTAACACATAGCCTAAGACGGCATACACCACGCCAGATAAGCCAAAAAAGTAAGGTCCGGAGGCAATATTTTGCGCAAAACCACTAAGTAAACCGGCGATTAAGAAGAGCTGAAATAATTTTCCTGTACCAAAATGGTGTTCAATTGTATGGCCAAACAACCACCACCATAACAAATTAAACAGAATATGCAGGGGAGAAAGATGCACGAAAGTATGTGATAAATAACGCCAAAATTGTGTATCTTGCTGTGTATTCTCAGGATAATGCATCAAGGTGAGAATACTGTCTTGATAGCCTGTCAGCTGGAAAATATAGATCACAAGGCAGAGCGTAGTAATAAAAAGGGTGAAAGGACCTGTACGCGATCGGCTACGTAATGCACTGAGGGTGAGTCCAGATTGCTGCAACATTCCTTTTAGTGAGGTCGTGGTTGACTGTGTATCTCCACGTTGCCAACTTGCCTGTTCATATTTGGTATGAAAAGGGTCTGCGAGAAAAGGCGGTACTTCTGCAAGGATAGCCTCAAAGTGCGGTGCATGTTGAGGTAAAAAAAGTTGAATTTGTTGACCGTTTTCGTCTTGTATCTCGCGCAGTTCCACTTCTACGTTAAATTGTGCACGAATATAATCTCGAAAACGAAAAGCCAATGTGGGGATTTCACTACCAAATAAATATCGCATTTGTTATATTCCATAGCTGTATTGAGATGTCATTATTGTAACGAGATGGAGTAAAGAATGGAAAGAGAAAATAAGCCAAAAGGATTTAGTGGGTTTAGTTGGGGGATTGCACTATTTTGTTTGCCAATTTTGCTGTGGCCGTTAGCCTTAACCATTTCACCGAATTTGTTGAAAAATCCTCGCCTGAGTGAAACGGAAACCACGTTGATGTCCGTTTTTTTATGGGCATATCCTTTTGGCTTAGCGTTAATCGCACGGCTTGCGTATCGTCTTAATCAACACAAACCACCTTTTGCACGCGGGCTGTTAGGGCTTAGTGCGGTGGCGTTTTATGGGATGCTGTACTATGTAGCAGGTGGGTTTCATTAACCTATGCGTTCGATTGGTAACCCATCTCGTTCCCAAGCCTCAAACCCGCCGGTTACACTGTACACTTGGGTGTAACCCTGTTCGATCAAATACATTGCTGCACCACGGCTACTGACGCCATGATAGCAAATGACAATGACGGGATGATCATCTTCATATTGCATCTCAAATTCGCCATAGGATTGATGACTCAAGTGAAATGCTTGGGCTGGATGAGCGAGAGCAAAGTGTGTTTCATTGCGGATATCTAACAAAGCAGCAGCGTGTTGTTGCACCAGTTGCCAAGCTTGTTGTGGTGAAATTTCAGAGAATGCAGACATAATGATTTTTCGTTGATGTTTAAAAGTTCGGCAATATAACATTTTTCTTGCGAAAGACAAAATGACAAGAGTGCACTCAATTTGTGAGTCATTCGTGATTTTTGCTTTTCACATTTTGACCCGCTTGTTTTTTTTCCTTATGATGAACCGATCATTTTTTGTTTAAGGGCAATTTTATGCAATATCTTTTATCGCAAACAGAACAAGGACAACAACTGGGGATCACCGCCAAAATGGCAAATCGACATGGTTTAATTGCGGGAGCAACCGGGACTGGGAAAACGGTTACCTTACGTACTATGGCAGAAGCTTTTAGTGATGACGGTGTGCCAGTCTTTTTAGTGGATGTCAAAGGCGATTTATCTGGTTTAGTCAAAGCCGGTCAATTTCAAGGAAAAATTGCTGAGCGTATTGAGCAATTTGGCTTGGGTGGCGAAGGCTACCTTAATGGCTATCCTGTTTCATTTTGGGATGTGTTTGGCGAAACGGGTATTCCGCTTCGCACTACAATTTCAGAAATGGGACCTTTACTGTTATCGCGTCTTTTAAATCTGAATGCCACGCAAGAAGGGCTATTGAATTTAGTGTTCCGTGTTGCAGATGATAAAGGGCTATTGCTGATAGATTTAAAAGATTTACGCGCGATGTTGAAATATGTAGCAGACAATGCCAAAACGTTCCAATTGGAATACGGTAATGTTTCAGCTGCCAGTGTGGGGGCGATTCAGCGTGCCTTGCTTACCCTTGAAAATCAAGGGGCCGCAAATTTGTTTGGCGAGCCGGCTTTGAATTTAGAAGATTGGTTACAAACACGAGATGGGCGTGGTGTCATCAATGTGCTGAATTCAGAAAAATTAATTAATTCACCAAAAATGTACAGTGCCTTTTTACTCTGGCTCATGTCAGAGTTATTCGAGACTTTACCTGAAGTTGGTGATCCGGAAAAGCCGAAATTTGTGATGTTCTTTGATGAAGCACATTTATTGTTTGATGGCGCCCCCGCCGTGTTGGTGGATAAAGTGGAACAAGTGGTGCGTTTAATTCGTTCTAAAGGCGTTGGTGTGTATTTTGTGACGCAAAACCCGTTAGATTTGCCGGATACGGTGTTAGGTCAGCTTGGTAACCGTGTACAGCACGCCTTACGTGCCTTCACGCCACGAGATCAAAAAGCGGTAAAAGCTGCCGCCGAAACGTTCCGCACTAATCCAAAGATTAATGTGACGGAAACGATCACCAGTCTTGGTGTGGGACAAGCGTTGGTGTCTTTTTTGGATGAAAAAGGGATGCCGACCCCCGTCGAAGTAGCGTTTATTTTCCCGCCACGTAGCCAGCTAAAACCGATTGCACAAGAAGAACGCGATGCTTGGGTTAAAGACGATGATATTTATCCTTTTTACCGTGAATTGATTGATAATGAGTCTGCCTTTGAAGTGTTAAATCAACAAGCAGATCTTGCTGCTGTTGCGCAAAAGCAAGCAGAGCAAGCACAACAAGAAGAGGAAAGTGGTTTAATGGGCAGTTTAAGTCGCATGATTTTTGGTACGAAAAAACGCGGTGAGAAACTGACTGTGACAGAAGAAATTGTTAGTGGTGTGGCGAAATCAGTTGGACGTAACATCCGTACTCAAGTGACCAAGCAAATCATGCGTGGTATTTTGGGGGCATTGAAGAAATAAAGTGCGGTCATTTTTAAGCAAGTTTTACGAGACTTGTTGAAGTCATCGACAAAAAAACGCGGTTTTATTCAATATCAAACCGCGTTTTTGTCTTCTAATGTTTACTTAGAGAATAAAATTGGCAAACAGTAAACCAAAACCTAAGCTAAATGCCATGCTTAATAGACCAGGGAGCATAAAGCTGTGGTTGAAAATGAATTTACCAATGCGTGTTGTTCCAGTGGTATCAAAATCAATAGAAGCAATGATTGGACCGTAGTTTGGAATAAAGAAATAACCGTTTACTGCCACAAAGGTACCAATCAAGATCGGTGCTGGGATACCTAATGCAATACCAAGTGGGAATAAGGTGGCGACTGTTGCCCCTTGGCTATTCACTAATACAGATAAGGCAAAGAGTGCAAATGCAAACGCCCATGGTGCCGTTTCAACGAGGTATTTTACTGAATCTTTGACTTCCACAATATGGGCTTGCATAAGCGTGTCACCTAGCCATGCGATACCGAAAATCGCAATGACAGCACGCATACCTGCATGGAAGACCGATCCTTTAGTTACCGCTGTGCCATCAGGTTTACACAATAACATAATGAGTGCACCTGCAGAAAGCATCACGATTTCAATGGTGTGTGCCATCCCCATTGCTTTGCCATCAAAGGTTGGGCGTAAGCTTGGGAACGTCCCCATTAATACTACTAATAATGCAGCAAACAAGAAGATACCTACAGATACTTTTGCTTTATCTGAGATGTCAGCTTCACCAATGGTAGATTGTGCTTGGCTTTCTTTAACGTATTCTGGATCTTGTAATTTGGCTAAATAAACAGGGTCTTCATGTAATTCTTTCCCCATTTTATTAACAAATAAACACGCCACAAAAAGTCCTAATACCGTGGCTGGAATGGTGACAGATAAGACATTCCCTAAGGTGATGCCCTGTGGCTCGAGAAAGTTCACTACAGCAACCACGGCTGCCGCGATAGGACTAGCCACAATGGCGAATTGTGAAGCAATCACAGCCATAGACAGTGGGCGTTCTGGGCGTACGCCATTATGGCGACTGACTTCCGCGATAACCGGTAGTACAGAATAAGCTACGTGCCCGGTACCCGCTAATACGGTGAAAGTCCAAGTGACAGCAGGTGCCATAAAAGTAATGTATTTAGGATTTTTACGTAAAATACGCGCCGCAATTTTGATCATATAATCTAAACCGCCTGACGCTTGCATCGCTGCGGCGGCAGAGACGACTGCCATGATCATAAACATAACGTCGATAGGTAAGCCGGCTGGTTTTAAACCAAACCCAAAGGAGAGAATAGCAAGTCCTAAGCCCCCCATAACTCCGAGCCCGATACCGCCAATACGTGCCCCGACTAAAATACATAGTAAAACTATGCCAAATTGAATGAAGAACATAATGTATCCTTATGTGATAAGTTTGAATGAAGATTGCAGAAAAGAAATGATCCGTTACCTTCCTACTTTCGTAGAATCGGGATTAATATAGCAATAAATAGGTAGGCTATCTATAATGTAGATCAATTAAAATTTGAATACTTTGCTTTGAAAGATATTTAAAGTGCGGTTATACTTAAGCTCTTATTTTAAACTTAATCCTGAGAAAAAAATGCAAGAATTTATTCCAATGGCAAAAGCCTTTGCCCAAAACCATACTTTAATGGTACTTGCGTGGGTAATGGTCTTTTTTATGGTCATTTATACTTTTGTGAAAGATTTCACCTCAAAAGTCAAAGTGGTGACAAATGCGGAAGCGGTAAGCTTGATGAATAATGAAGATGCCGTTGTGGTGGATTTACGCTCTATTGATGAGTTTGAGCGTGGTCATATTATTAACAGTTTGAATATTTTACCCGCAGAAATCAAAAAGAATAATGTCGGTAAAATTCATCATCATAAAGACACGCCTGTGATTCTGGCTTGTGCAACCGGTATGAGTGCCGGTGCGTCTGCCGAGTTATTAAGTAAACAAGGATTTAACCGTGTTTATACCTTAAAAGAAGGCATTACAGGTTGGCGTTCTGCAAATTTACCTTTAATTAAAAAATAGATCATAAGGATTTAAACATGTCTGAAGAAAATCAAGTGAATGCGGCAGATACACAAGCAACACAGCAACCAGTACTTCAAATCCAACGCATTTATGTGAAAGATGTGTCGTTTGAAGCACCTAATCTTCCACATATTTTCCAACAAGATTGGGAGCCAAAACTCAGTTTTGATTTAAGTACAGAAGCGAAACAAGTCGGTGATGATTTATACGAAGTTTGCTTAAATATTTCTGTGGAAACCACCATGGAAAGTTCAGGTGATGTTGCTTTTATCTGCGAAGTCAAACAAGCTGGGGTTTTCACCATTAGTGGTTTAGAAGAGATGCAAATGGCACATTGTTTAACTTCACAATGCCCAAATATGCTTTTCCCTTATGCGCGTGAATTAGTATCAAGCTTAGTGAATCGCGGTACATTCCCTGCATTGAATCTTTCCCCTGTGAATTTTGATGCGTTGTTTATGGACTATTTACAGCGTCAAGAACAAGCTGAACAAACCACAGAAGAAGAAAATAAAGACGTTCATTAATCTATCTCTTTTCGCTCTCGCTGTGAGAGCGAAATTTTATCACTTAATTTATTAAGATGATGTCCAATTGCCTCACTTAGTTTCATCATTTTTCGGGAGTATAACATGAATACGACTGTAGCCACTTCTCCAATTACGGTACTTGGTGCAGGTTCTTATGGTACCGCATTAGCGATTGCGTTTTCTCGAAATGGTTTCCCTACTTATCTTTGGGGACATGATCCTGTTCACATGCAACGCTTAAGTGAAGAACGTCAGAATAACGCTTTTTTGCCGAATATTGCTTTTCCAGATGCCTTGCATATTGAATTTGATTTAGCCAGTGCCTTAAGCCAATCACGTGATCTGTTAATTGTGGTGCCAAGTCATGTATTTGGGGAAGTGATTGATAAAATTAAGCCTTATTTACGCCCTGATCATCGCATTGCTTGGGCGACGAAAGGGTTAGAGCGCAATACGGGGCGTTTATTGCAAGAAGTGATTGAGGAAAAGCTCGGTACACAACACCCGTTAGCGGTATTATCTGGACCGACATTTGCGAAAGAGCTTGCTGCCGGTTTACCGACCGCAATTGCCCTAGCCTCCAATAATGAACAATTTGCTTTGGAATTCCAAGCACGTATCCATTGCAGTAAACATTTCAGAGTTTATATTAATCAAGATATGATCGGTGTGCAGCTAGGTGGTGCGATTAAAAATGTGATTGCGATCAGTGCTGGGATGTCGGATGGTATGGGCTTTGGTGCTAATGCACGAACAGCCTTGATTACTCGTGGTATTGCGGAAATTAGCCGTTTAGGCGCCTCATTAGGCGCGAATCCAAATACTTTTATGGGCATGTCTGGCTTAGGTGATTTAGTGTTAACCTGTACTGACGATCAATCGCGTAACCGCCGATTTGGTATCATGCTCGGTCAGGGCTTTTCAGCCCAAACAGCAATGGACAATATCGGGCAAGTGGTAGAAGGCTTTTATAACGCGAAAGAAGCCTATTTATTAGCGCAACGTCAAGGGATAGAAATGCCGATCACAGAGCAAGTTTATCAAGTTTTATTCTGTGGTAAAAATGCACAAGACGTGGCGGCAAGCCTACTTGGACGTGAGCGCAAAGGGGAATAATAAGGAAAGCAGAACGAGGTAAGTAACATGCCATTAGCGGTTTGGACGGACATCCGTCAGGAAGCAAAAACCTTAGCAGAAAATGAGCCAATTTTGGCCAGCTTTTTTCACGCAACGATTTTGAAACATCATAATCTTGGTAATGCATTAAGCTATATTTTAGCCAACAAATTGGCAAATACGATTATGCCCGCCATTGCTTTGCGAGAAATTATTGAGGAAGCTTATCAGGCGGATCCTGACATCATTGCCAGTGCTGCCTGTGATATCCGTGCGGTGCGTCAACGCGATCCCGCGGTGGAATTATATTCTACGCCACTGTTATATTTAAAAGGTTTTCATGCCTTGCAAAGTTATCGGATTACCCATTATTTATGGCAACAAGAGCGGAAAGCCTTAGCTGTTTATTTACAAAACCAAATCTCGGTCGCCTTTGATGTGGATATCCATCCTGCGGCTAAAATTGGTTGTGGCATTATGTTTGACCATGCGACAGGCATCGTGGTGGGAGAAACCTCGGTGATTGAAAATGATGTGTCGATTTTACAAGGCGTCACCTTGGGTGGTACGGGTAAAGAGTGTGGCGATCGTCATCCTAAAGTACGCGAAGGTGTGATGATTGGTGCTGGGGCAAAAATCTTGGGTAACATTGAAGTGGGACGTTATGCCAAAATTGGGGCAAACTCGGTTGTTTTACAACCTGTCCCTGAATATACCACCGCAGCGGGGGTACCGGCACGTGTGATTGCTCGCGATCAAGCGGCGAAACCCGCTTTTGATATGAACCAATATTTTAATGACGATCATGCCTCTAAGGTGTAATTTAGCAGTGAGTTAAAAAGTGCGGTCATTTTCCGCACTTTTTTCTTACTGAAGACACGTGAGCACAAGGATATTTTATGATTAATAAAGAAACGCAGCTTTGTATTTCACTGGCGGGTAAACCGGGTAATTTTGGCACGGCGTTCCATAATTACTTATATCAAAAGCTAGGGCTAAACTATATTTATAAGGCATTTACCACCTCCGATATTGAACATGCCGTAAAAGGTGTGCGTGCGCTCGGGATTCGGGGTTGTGCGGTATCCATGCCCTTTAAAGAAAGTTGTATGCCGTTTCTCGATGAAATATCGGCATCAGCCAAAGCCATTGAGTCGGTGAATACGATAGTGAATGAAGATGGCTATTTAAAAGCCTATAACACCGATTACATTGCGATCAGCAAATTGATTCAACAGTATCAACTTGATAAACATCACAGGGTGATTGTGCAGGGGAGTGGTGGTATGGCGAAAGCCGTTGTTGCAGCATTTAAAAATGCGGGCTTTCACAATTTGAGTGTGTATGCACGTAATGCAACCACAGGACAGTATTTAGCGAATTTATATGGATATCAATATATCAATCATTTAGAAGGCAATGAAGCATCGATTTTAGTGAATGCAACCCCGATTGGGATGTCTGGTGGAGAGGAAAATACGCTCGCTTTCCCTGAAAGTCTGATTGAGCAAGCCAGCAGCATATTTGATGTTGTTGCTTTGCCCGCAGAAACACCATTAATTCAATATGCGAAACAGCAAAATAAGCAGACCATTTCAGGTGCGGAAGTGATTGTCTTGCAAGCGGTCGAACAATTCGAACTCTACACGCATCAACGACCAAGTGAAACTTTGATTGCCGAAGCCGCTGAGTTTGCGCGTTCAATCCGTTAATTTTTACATTCTGATTCAATAGGGCACAGTATTGTGCCTTTTTTGTGCTTTTTAGCGAATAAAAAAGCAATCTGATTATCTTCCCTTTCCTTTCTTGTTTTAGGCTTGTAATATGATGAATCTTATTTTTTATTGAAAAATAAGATTCATCGCTTTAAGTAAAGTGATTTCCTTTGTTTTATCCTGAAATCGAGAAAGGAGTTCTATTTAAATGATTTCAAGAGGTTGTAAAGTAAATAAATTTTTTGCTGTTTTGATGATGTGTTGCATTCCGCAAGTAGTTTGGGCAAATACAGAAAAGAAGCAAATTGTTTTTTTAGATGAAATTAGTGTGGAGTCGAAAGGTGCTGCTTTTCGTAGCGATCCCCTTTCCGGCTTACCAAAACAAAATGACATTTTAGTCAGTAAGCAAAAATTAAAAACAGGATCCAGTACATTAGGTAATGCGTTAGCGGGTGAACTCAGTGTACATAGTAATCAATTTGGTGGTGGATCCAGTGCACCTGTCGTTCGAGGACAGGAAGGCGTGCGTTTAAAAATCTTACAAAATGGTTCTGATGTCATTGATATGTCTCAACTTTCTCCTGACCATGCGATTGGTGTCGATACGTTATTGGCAGAGCAAGTCGAAATTGTACGTGGTGCCTCAACATTGTTATATGCCAATGCGTCACCTGCTGGTGTGATTAATGTAGTAGATAAACGCATTCCAACACAGCTTCCTCAAAAGGGCTATGAAGTGGATTTCAACACGCGTTATAACACGAATAGTCATGAAAAATTGGTAACGGCTGCACTGACTTTCGGGTTAGGTAAGCACATTGCTTTACGGGTAGAAGAACTGTTACGTGGCTCAAATAATTACCATGTGCCAGCATTTAAGCTAGACAAAACATTAAATTATGTCCCCGATACTCAAAATAAAACGAAGTCAGGTAACTATGGTGTGGCTTTTATCGGTGAGCGAGGTTATGTCGGTTTTGCCTACAATCTTCGTCGTGAGAAATATGGGTTACCGGGACATAACCATAAGCTAGATAGTTGTGCTGCGCATATTTGGGGTGGCAATGTACGTAATGACTATTATTTAGGGCTTTATCCTCATTTAATGCATGATACGGATCTAGTAAATACGCATTTCCATTGTGGATCAAATCATGACATGGATGGAAAACACAGTCATGATCATCCGTACGGTCACGATCATGACCATTCTATTGCCGGTCCATTGATTGATTCTTATGCTAAACGTTATGACATACGTGCTGAAGTCAAACAGCCGATGAAAGCGATTGAGAAAATCAAACTCAGTTATTCGGAAACCCGTTATAAACACGATGAAAAAGATGGCAATATCGCCGTGAATTTATTTAAAAATAACGGATATAACCTGCGCGTAGAAATTTTCCATACGCCCATAGCGGGGTTGAGTGGCGTTATAGGGGCGCAGTATCAAACACAAACCAGCAGTGCGAATATTCCGCGTATTGCACCATGCTCAAATAATGCAAGCGATCCTTGTCATAAGAAAAAGCAACGCGATCCGTCCAAAATCACTAAGGGTGATCGTAAGTCATGGGCATTGATTGAAAATACTCAATCACAAATGAGTTTTTTTGCTATAGAACAATTGCGTTGGCAAGATTTTTTATTTGAAATTGGTGTACGTACGGAAAAACAACGCATTGATATTGAATATGATCGCGCTTGGCTGTTTAAAGTAAAGCGAAAGCTAGAAGGCTGTGATCCGAATTCGTTCTTTTATAGCCCATCAGGATGTCGTCAAGGCAGTTATCCAGCACCTGATTTTGCCTCTTATCATGATCGCGCGACCTCTTATTCTGGTGCTATCAGTTGGAATATGACGCCTGACTACACCCTTTCTTTGACTTACTCACATAACGAACGTCACCCAACACCGATGGAATTGTATTACCACGGCAAACATTTAGCGACGGTGTCATTTGAACATGGCAATCGTAATCTGAAAAAAGAAGTTTCTGATAACTGGGAAGTCGGTCTTGCGTATCTTGGTGACAAGCTAAGTTATAAAGTGAATGTATATTACAATGATTTTAAAAATCGGATTTTTAATCAAACATTGAACAAATCCGGTAATTTATCTTTGAATCGTTATAATCAATCCAAAGCGAAATATTATGGTGTGGAAGGGCGTATTGACTATGCGTTGACACCTGAACTGCACATGGGACTTTTTGGTGATTATGTGCGTGGAAAACTGTATGATTTACCGCCAACGTACCGTGTCGATCATGTGGTGAATAGCTTAGAACCCGTTCCTCAACCTGATCAAGACGCACCACGTGTCCCGCCAATGCGTTTAGGCTTTCGTGTGAATATGGAGATGACTGAGAGTTTAACAAGTTCACTCGAATACACTTACGTTTATCAACAAAAGAAAGTAGCGCCGTTAGAAAATCAAACGGCTGCATATAGTTTATTAAATATCGGAGTGGATTATTCACGCCAAATAGCTGGGGTAAATTATCAATTATTTGTTCAAGCAAATAATGTGTTAAACCGTAAAGTTTATTCTCATACTTCTTTTTTACCCTTTGTACCGCAGATGGGGCGTAATGTGACTTTAGGATTAAACATCCATTTCTAAATCAGCAGGTTGGTTTGCTAAAAAAGCACAGTATGCCAGTCCAGCTACTGTGCTTTTTCATATTTAACTTGGGAAATGCTTACCTCAATGCAAACATATCATGACTCTAAAGAGAGTGGCGGCTCATGTTGTGTGAGGACTTTTTTATGTTGTTGAATAATCTGCATAAAGGGTTGCGCAAAGCGTTCAAACTTAGTCGCCCCTACCCCATTGATTGCTAACATTTCCGCTTTGGTGGTGGGTTGATATTGTGCCATTTCTTGTAAGGTCGCATCATTAAATACAATATAAGCAGGGATATTTTCCTTGTCTGCGATTTGTTTACGTAAGAAGCGGAGTCGAGCAAATAAGTCTTTGTCATATTGTGCCATGGCGTAGCGTTGAGGCGCTACCACGGAGGTAAGTGATGAAATACGTGGCATCGCAAGGGATAAAGGTTGCTCACCGCGTAAAATCGGTTTGGCATTTTCGGTTAATTGCAACGTGGCATTAAAATGATCAAACACTTGTTTGATAAAACCTAAATGAATGAGTTGACGGATAACAGATTGCCAATGTTCTTTGCTTTTGTCTTTACCAATGCCATAAACGCTTAATTGCTCGTGTTGATTGTCTTTGATTTTTTGATTACTTAAACCCCGTAGGACGGCAATCACATAGTGCACACCAAAACGCTGACCAATGCGGTAAATGGTTGACATGACTTTTTGTGCATCAATTAAGCCATCATATTGTTTAGGTGGATCAAGGCAAATATCACAGTTCTGACAAGGTTTTTGTTGGTGTTCACCAAAATAATTGAGTAAGACTAAACGTCGGCAGGTTTGACTTTCGGCAAATTCGCCAATCGCTTGTAATTTCAATGCTTCGATTTGGCGCTGCGGTGATTCGGGTTTCTCTAATAGGATTTTATGTAGCCAAGCGTAATCTGCAGGTTCATAAAATAAAACCGCTTCCGCAGGCAAATCATCACGTCCCGCTCGTCCTGTTTCTTGATAGTAAGACTCAATACTGCGTGGCAAATCAAAATGCACAACAAAGCGCACATTGGATTTATTAATCCCCATACCAAATGCGATAGTCGCAACTACAACTTGGACATTATCGCGTTGAAAGGCGCGTTGAACTTGCTCACGTTGTGCAGTTTCTAGCCCTGCATGGTAGGCTTGTGCGGACACCCCTTTATTACGCAAACTTTCTGCAATACGTTCTACTTTGCTACGGCTATTACAGTAGATAATGCCACTTTTGCCTTTTTGCCCCAAAACAAAACGACAAAGTTGCTCCATGGGTTTAAATTTTTCCACTAAAGTATAGCGGATATTCGGGCGATCAAAACTGCCAATATACACATGCGGGGATTGTAAGTTTAAGTGGCGTAAAATATCTTGCCGTGTGGCATGATCGGCAGTCGCCGTGAGCGCCATTATGGGGGCGTGTGGAAAACAGCTTTTTAAGCCACCAAGTTGGGTATATTCTGGACGGAAATCATGCCCCCATTGTGAAATACAATGAGCCTCATCAATGGCCACAAAACTCACTTTGCAGTGTGAGATCAAATGGAAAAAGCTGGTGGTCATCACTTTTTCTGGCGACACATAAAGTAATTTTAAGGTGCCAGACATCAGTTTATTTTGTACTTGTTGTTGCTCAGTAAAGGTTTGGCTAGAGTTGAGATAATCGGCTTCAATTCCATTCGCAAGCAGCTGGTCCACTTGATCTTTCATTAACGAGATCAGTGGTGATATGACCAAGGTAAGCCCCTCAAAACAGAGGGCTGGAATTTGGTAGCATAAGGATTTGCCATTCCCCGTCGCCATAATCACTAGGCTATCTTTGCCCATTAACGTCGCATCAATGACTTCCTCTTGCCCTTTACGGAAACTTTGGTAACCGAAAACAGCATGCAACATGTCAAGTGCGGTCTGTTTTAACGGAATTTCGTGAAAATCCACCGCACTTTTATTGTCTTTTGAGAGGAGAGAACTAGAAAACATTGTTCAAGGAAATGCCGATACCAATACGTTGGATACGTTGTTGATAATCAATTAAGGATTCACCATAGCCATTATAGTATTGAGTGTAGAAACGAATGTTTTTTGTGATTGGGTAACTATAACTTGCCTCTAATCCCCCTTTGTTTGAGATCGGATTATAGTGACCTGAAAGTTTAAATTGATGATCGCGATAGTAGTACCCCAACGCTATATCAAAATGACCGCGGTATTTAGTGATGTCTGGGTTATCATCATTTTTGGCTTTCTCAGGAATACGCCACCAAGGTTTGATTTCAACTGTCCAATTCTGTTTTATGGCAGAGGCACGCACATAGAGGCGATTCCAACTGCGAGAGAGTTTTTCCGCATCATCGCGCCCATTGGATTGATGATTTATCCCGGTTTCCACATCCTGTAATGTCCAGCCAAAAGGTAAGGAATATTGCGTTTTCCAAGCCAAAAATAGCTGAGGTTCGTAATTGGTTTCGCGGAAAGGAGAAGAATCATCAACATTACTTAGCTGAAACCAGGACTTTTGTGTATAAGAGGCGGCTAATACGGAGTTATTGCCCAAAATACCCCGCCAAAGGGGAAGTGCTAAGCTAATTTTGAACTTAATCTCATCTTTTTGCGTTTTTTCGCGTTTAAGAAAATGCCTGTTTGAATAGGTCCCCAACAGATAGTTTTCTTCGTAGCCAAGTAAGCCGATGAAGGCATCAGATTTAGTTAATAAGACTTCTGCTTTACTTTTATAGGGACGCGCGTCACTTTCATTTGCCTGTGTACCATGGCTAACAAAGACGCCTAACACTGCTAAGATAAGGCATTTTTTGTACAGGTTAATTCCTTTTGCTTTGTACATTCTGATTACTTCCTTAACTAAAGTGAACGATTTCACCATGAGCGGCACAAGCTTCTTCTAAACACGCCCAAAAGTCTTTTCCATCATTGCTTGTCCAATTGTTATTTTGATAACGAAAATGGAAACCACCCACACGGCTTGCTAACCATAATTCTAATAAAGGTTCTTGTTTGTTGATCACCACTTGGCTACGATCTTGAAAGGTAATGCTGAATACCGAACCTTGTGTATCACAATCCACATCACAGTCTTGTGCTTCTAATTGTTCTTCGATTTTTGCCCATACCTGTTCAATATTTTGATGAAATTCTGTTACGTTCATAAAGGCCTCTTTATCGTCATCCTAAAATAAGGATTATAAAGATTTTCGCATTATTGTGATAGCACAAAGGCGGATTTAATGGTAAAAAGTGTTATCGAATTGAATGAGTAAGGATGATGGTATGAAAAAATGGGTTTCAATTTTCTTATTAGGGATGGTTTGTGCCTTAAGTGTGGCTTGTGGTGTGAAAGGTCCTTTGTATTTCCCTGAAAATGAGACAGTACAAAAAACACAATAATAGCAGGTAAGAAATGGATTATTTTCAATATCAACAAGCACAACTGATGGCAGAACAAGTGCCGGTAAAACACATTGCACAGCAATATGGTACCCCTTTGTATATTTATTCTCGTGCCACGTTAGAACGTCATTGGCATGCCTTTAATAACGCACTTGGCGATCATCCGCATTTGATTTGCTTTGCGGTGAAATCCAATCCTAACATCGCGATTTTGAATATTATGGCGCGGTTAGGTTCAGGTTTTGATATTGTGTCCCAAGGTGAATTGGAACGTGTCCTAGCGGCGGGTGGCGAGCCGAGTAAAATAGTGTTTTCTGGTGTGGCGAAAACAGAAACAGAAATTGCTCGTGCATTAGAGGTGGGCATACGCTGTTTTAATGTGGAATCGGTTGCTGAGTTGTATCGAATTAATCAGGTGGCGGGTGAAATGGGGAAAACTGCGCCTATTTCATTGCGCGTTAATCCTGATGTGGATGCGCGCACGCATCCTTATATTTCAACCGGTTTAAAAGAAAATAAATTTGGTATTAGTGTGGCGGAAGCCCGTAACGTTTATCAATTAGCAAATCAATTACCTCATATTCAAATCACAGGTATGGATTGCCATATTGGGTCACAATTGACTGAATTACAACCTTTCTTAGATGCCACAGATCGTCTAATTGTGTTAATGGAACAGTTGAAACAAGATGGTATTCAGCTTAAACATTTAGATTTAGGTGGTGGTTTGGGCGTACCTTATACTAATGAAAACCCACCGCATCCGAGTGAATATGCCAGTGCATTGTTAGATAAATTAAAAGCCTATCATGAACTTGAGATTATTCTTGAGCCGGGTCGTGCAATCACCGCGAATGCAGGGATTTTGGTCACTAAAGTGGAATATCTCAAACATAATGAAGATCGCCATTTTGCGATTGTTGACGCGGGGATGAATGATATGATTCGCCCAGCATTGTATCAGGCGTATATGAATATTATTGAAGTTGATCGTACGTTAACACGTGATAAAGCGGTTTATGACGTTGTAGGACCAATTTGTGAAACCTCGGATTTTCTCGGCAAACAACGGGAATTGGCGATTGCGGCTGGTGATTATTTGGCACAACGTTCCGCAGGGGCTTATGGCGCCAGTATGTCCTCCAACTATAATTCACGTTCGCGTACCGCGGAAGTGATGGTGGATGGAGATCAAGTGCATTTAATCCGCCGCCGTGAAACACTGGAAGAACTGTGGGCATTGGAACGACTCTTGCCATAAATACCATCACCTATCGCTGAGATGTAACATGAAAAGAAAAATCCTCGTTAGTATTATATCTAACGAGGATTTTTTATCGGAAAAGTGTGTTTTTATACCGCACTTTATCGGCATTTAGCCATTTACATGAGCGCAGAGACGTATTTCAACATCACACCTGCGGCAATGGCAGAACCAATCACACCTGCCACGTTAGGTCCCATTGCATGCATCAATAAGAAGTTTTGGTGATCTTCTTCTAATCCGACTTTATTGGCAACACGTGCAGCCATAGGCACAGCCGATACCCCTGCAGCACCAATCAGTGGGTTAATTGGGTGTTTACAAATTTTATTCATAAATTTCGCCATGATGACCCCACTGGCAGTACCAATACAGAAGGCGACCACACCAAGCAATAAAATCCCTAAGGTTTGCGGTTGCAAGAATTTATCCGCGACCAATTTAGATCCCACTGCTAAACCTAAGAAAATGGTCACAATATTGATCAAAGCATTTTGTGCTGTATCATTGAGGCGTTCTACTACACCACTGGTACGCAGTAAGTTACCAAAACAGAACATCCCTAATAAAGGTGCGGCATCTGGTAAAAGCAAGGCGACTAAAGTGACTAACACGATAGGGAATAAAATTTTCTCACGATTACTGACATTGCGCAGTTGAACCATTTTAATTTTTCGTTCTGCTTGGGTGGTGAGAGCACGCATAATTGGTGGCTGAATTAAAGGCACGAGCGCCATGTAAGAATACGCGGCAACAGCAATCGCCCCCAATAACTCTGGCGCTAATTTACTGGAGAGATAAATCGCTGTTGGACCGTCGGCGCCACCAATAATACCGATAGCAGCCGCTTGTGGCAGGGTAAAACTAATAATGCCTGTCCAGTTGAGGAGTAAGGCGCCAATAATCGTCGCAAAAATACCAAACTGTGCGGCAGCTCCCAACAACAAGGTTCGTGGATTCGCCAGCAATGGACCAAAGTCGGTCATGGCTCCTACGCCCATAAAGATGATAAGTGGTGCAACGCCGTAGCCAATGGCTACTTTATAAAACAGTGCCAAGACTCCCGCATTGTAGCCCATATCCCCCGCCATCACCTCAAGCTGATTTTGTACAGAAGGGACGGCATTGGCTAAAGCCTCTTTAATTGCAACAGGATCCGCGACCGTATTGAGCTTCGCGGCGATGATCGCAATTTGTTCAGCACTGCCTTGATGTAGTAGGCTTTCTAAGGCACTCATCGCTAGCCCTGCTTCTGGAATGTTGGATAATAATCCACCAAATCCAATGGGGAGAAGGAGCAAAGGCTCAAATTTTCTGGCGATGGCAAGCCACAAGAGGACAAGGCTTATTAGCATCATGAGAGCTTGACCCAACTCCAGATGCATGATGCCCATTCCTCTTAATAATGACAAAATACTTTCCATATTGACCTCGTTAGCTTAATGTCATTAAGGTATCGCCAACGGCAACAGTATCGCCGGCTTTTACATGAATACTTTGTACGGTACCTGCTTGGCTTGCACGAATTTCAGTTTCCATTTTCATGGCTTCTAAAATGAGTAACACATCCCCTTCTGCCACTTTTTGCCCTTCTTTTGCTACCACTTTCCAGATATTGCCAGACATTGGGGCGCTGACAGGTGTTCCACTCGTAGATGCCGGGGCAGGTTGTGGCGCTGTTTGTGCTGCAGGGGCAATCTCACCGACTTCTCCCCCGTCTGTGACTTTCACTACAAAGGATTTGCCTTCTAATTCCACGGTGTAAACGGCAGGTCCTGAAACTGGTGTTTTCGCCACAGGTGCAGCTGGTTTTTCTGCCGGTTTTGCGGTTTCTAAGGTTGGTGCAGGTTCAAAGGCATCTGGGTTGCCACGATTTTCCAAGAATTTCCAACCGATTTGTGGGAATAACGCCACAATCAATACATCATCAATTTCATTTTCAGCCAGTTTAATGCCTTTTTCTTTGGCTTGTTGTTTGATTTCTGTGGCTAATTTTTCCATTTCTGGTGCAATATGATCGGCTGGACGATCAGTGATAGGTTGCCCACCGTCTAACACTTTGGCTTGTAATTCAGCATTGACCGGGGCAGGTGTACGACCGTACTCACCTTTCAAAATACCCGCTGTTTCTTTAGCAATGGTTTTATAACGCTCACCCATTAACACGTTAATCACGGCCTGTGTACCGACAATTTGTGAGGTAGGCGTAACTAATGGAATAAAGCCTAAATCTTCACGCACACGTGGAATTTCTTTCAATACCTCATCTAATTTATCCGACGCATTTTGTTGTTTGAGCTGGCTTTCAAGGTTCGTCAACATCCCACCTGGTACTTGTGCAACTAAGATACGGCTATCTGAACCACGTAATTGACCTTCAAATTTAGCGTATTTTTTACGTACTTCGCGGAAGTAGGCAGCAATATGTTCTAATTTATGGATATCTAAGCCGGTGTCATATTGTGTACCTTGTAAAGTCGCGACTAAGGCTTCAGTTGACGGGTGACCATAAGTGCCACTCATAGAGGAAATTGAGGTGTCAATGCCATCAATACCCGCTTCTACAGCTTTTAATAACGCCATTTCTGCCATTCCCGTCGTGGCGTGGCAATGTAAATGGAGTTGAACATCGTAGCGTTTTTTAATTTCACTGACTAATTTGTAAGCTTCTACTGGGGTTAGAATCCCGGACATATCTTTAATCACCACGGAATCGACACCGATTTCTAATAATTGCTCAGTAATCTCCAACCAGGTTTCTAAGTTATGTACTGGGCTAGTGGTATAACTTAATGTCCCTTGGGCATGTCCACCGTTACGTTTTACGGCTTGCAAGGCTTGTTTCATATTACGCGGGTCGTTCATGGCATCGAAGACACGGAAAACGGACATCCCATTTTTCACGGAGCGTTCTACAAAGCGATCCACGACGTCATCCGCATAATGACGATAACCTAATAGGTTTTGACCGCGCAACAGCATTTGTAACGGCGTATTTGGCATGGCTTGTTTTAATTCACGTAAACGTACCCAAGGATCTTCCCCTAAAAAACGAATACACGCATCAAAAGTCGCGCCCCCCCAGGCTTCAAGCGACCAATAGCCAATTTGATCTAACTCATGTGCAATAGGCAACATGTCATCAAGGCGCATACGCGTGGCAAAGAGAGATTGATGAGCGTCACGTAACACAACATCAGTAATGGCAATTTTTTTGTTTTGAGTAGTCATTTCTAATTTCCTTTGTGAGTTATTTTAGCCCTTGTTGGCGGCGATGATGTGCAATCGCGGCAACGATAACGGGACGTAAACGTTCTAAGTCATGATTTTCAGTTTGAATCGGTTTGGTAGAAGGTGCTTTGACTGGTTCTGGAAAGTAAGTATTTACCAGCTTAGACATAAATTCGATAGCGTAGATAAGAATAAACAAAAATAGCATCACAAATCCAACGCCAGCAAACATTAAGTTGATGCCTTCCTGCAGAAGTTCTGCATTTGTCATTTTTAGCTCCTTTTTTTGCATAATAATGTGGGATATTACTTCTTTTCGGCTATAAAAAATTTGATATGAGTCACAAAAAAGAAGTGCGGTCGATTTAATCAACGTTTTCTTGGTCTAGGTCAAAATTTCTACTTCATTTGCCTAAAAGTAAATCGGTATAACGTTTAAGTATAACTCACCTGATTATTTATATCATTTTGAAATAAAAAGCATTTTCTCTTTATATACTATTTTAATATTAGAGTGAAATTTTTCTTTCTTTGGCGCTTATTTTTGTGATTCCACTCACAACTCTGGCATTTTCGAGGTGACAAATTCTGTACAGATGGTTACTTTATGTTCGAGAGCAATTCTCAAGCATAAGTTATTATCTCTTCTTACTTTAAAAAGGATAATTCTATGATGTCGATTTTATCTCCTAATCAAGTTTGGATTATTGTTGATCCAAAACTGTCATTCTTTTTTCCCATAATACGCTAATCCTTTACGTTTCAAACTCAAGATATTTTTTTATTTGGAATAAATCCCGATTTATTTCTTCCTCTTCTTTTAGCTTACTTTTAAGGATTTTATTATGGAAAACTTCAAACATTTACCAGAGCCGTTTCGTATTCGTGTGATTGAGCCAGTGAGAAGAACCACGCGTTCGTACCGTGAAGAAGCCATTTTAAAGGCGGGAATGAACCCATTCTTACTAGACAGTGAAGATGTGTTTATCGATCTCTTAACTGACAGTGGAACAGGTGCAGTAACACAGGAAATGCAAGCGGCGATGTTACGTGGCGATGAAGCATACAGTGGTAGTCGTAGCTATCATGCGCTAGCGAATGCGGTGAAAGAGATTTTTGGTTATGAATATACAATTCCAACTCACCAAGGTCGTGGTGCAGAACAAATTTATATTCCCGTATTAATTAAAAAGCGCGAGCAAGAAAAAGGCTTAGATCGTAGCAAAATGGTGGTGTTCTCTAACTATTTCTTCGATACCACACAAGGTCATAGCCAAATTAATGGTGCGACAGTGCGTAACGTTTATACAAAAGAAGCGTTTGATACCAGTGTTAACGCCGATTTCAAAGGGGATTTTGATCTTGAAAAATTAGAACAAGGGATTCAAGAAGTCGGTGCTGAAAACGTCCCATATATTGTTTGTACCATTACGTGTAACTCTGCGGGTGGTCAGCCTGTATCATTAGCCAATATGCGAGCAATGTATGAGATTGCGAAAAAATATGATATTCCAGTCGTCATGGATTCCGCCCGTTTTGCAGAAAATGCCTATTTCATCCAACAACGTGAACCTGGCTATAAAGAGTGGACGATCGAACAAATCACTTATGAAAGCTATAAATATGCTGATGCTTTAGCGATGTCTGCGAAAAAAGATGCGATGGTGCCAATGGGTGGCTTACTCTGCTTTAAAGATAAATCCATGGAAGATGTGTATAACGAGTGTCGTACACTTTGTGTCGTACAAGAAGGCTTCCCGACCTATGGCGGTTTAGAAGGGGGCGCAATGGAGCGTTTAGCGGTGGGGCTACGTGATGGTATGCGTCAAGATTGGTTAGCGTATCGTATTAATCAAATTGAGTATTTGGTGAATGGTTTAGAAGCGATTGGCGTCGTATGTCAACAACCTGGTGGTCACGCGGCATTCGTTGACGCAGGAAAATTGTTGCCACATATTCCAGCCGATCAATTCCCTGCGCAAGCCCTTGCTTGTGAACTTTATAAGGTGGCGGGAATTCGTGCAGTAGAAATCGGTTCGTTCTTATTAGGTCGTGATCCAAAAACCGGTAAACAATTGCCTTGTCCTGCGGAGTTATTACGTTTAACGATTCCTCGTGCAACTTATACTCAAACGCACATGGACTTCATTATTGAAGCATTTAAGCAAGTCAAAGAAAATGCAGAAAATATTAAAGGGTTAACCTTTACTTATGAGCCAAAAGTTTTACGTCACTTCACGGCACGCTTAAAAGAAGTATAACAAGCTTAATGCAGTTTCTGAGCGATCAGGAACTGCATTTTTTATTGATTTTATTTTGAAAGGAAATGCATTATGAAAAAGACGCCTTCAATTTTCGGTGGTGCCTGTATTATTGCCAGTGTGTGTGTCGGCGCGGGTATGTTAGGGTTACCAAGCTCGGGTGCCGGTGCTTGGACAATTTGGTCTATTTTGACGATCTGTTTTACGATGTTTACCATGACAATTTCAGGTTGGTTATTATTAGAAGCTTACAAGCATTATGATCTGCGTGCTTCGTTTAATACCGTGACCAAAAGCATGCTCGGGAATTCCGTCAATACGATCAATAATCTTGCAGTTTATTTTGTCGGGGGGATTTTATTGTATGCTTATACTACCGCGTCTGGGGGTATCTTAAGCGGACTTGCGGCACCGTATTTTGCCTTAGATTCACGGATTTGGTCAGTGATTTTTGTCTTTGTTTTTTCCTTCTTTGTTTGGCATTCAACGCGTATTGTTGACCGTGTTTCCGTTTTACTGATCATCTTTATGGCGCTTTCATTCCTTTTTAGTGTCTTTGGTTTAACCGTAAATATTGATTTAAGCACTTTATTTGATACGAAAGGTACAGAATCACATTATGCGATGTATGCAATGGGATTATTACCCGTAGCATTAACTTCCTTTGGCTATCATCATTCGGTTGCAACAATGCGAGCTTACTATGGTGATGAGCGTAAAGCGAAATATGCGATCCTTGGCGGTACCGGTATCGCGTTAACTCTTTATCTATTATGGGTGGTATCGATTTTTGGGAATTTACCACGCGATCAATTCGCACCAGTGTTAGCCAGTGACGGAAATTTAGATGTATTACTTGGCGCTTTGGGTAATGTGATTGAGTCTGCTTCAGTCAAACAAGCGATTAATGCGTTTTCAATTGCGGCGATTTTATCTTCATTTATTGGTGTGGGATTAGGGGTGTTTGATTTCTTAGCAGATTTCTTTAAATTTGATAACAGCAAAGAAGGACGTGCGAAGTCTTGGGCGGTAACCTTCTTACCACCACTAATTCTTTCTGTCGCCTACCCACTCGGTTTCTTAAAAGCGATTGGTTATGCTGGCGCGGTAGCCACTATTTGGACTTGTATTATCCCTGCCTTATTAGCAAGAAAATCACGTAGCTTACCAAATGGACAAACGGGCTTTATGGTCGGTGGTGGCAATGTTACGATTGTTGTGGTCATGGTATTTGGTATTGTGACTGCATTATTCCACTTCCTTGCCATGTTTGGCATGTTACCTGTATTTAAAGGGTAATTTGATAAAGATACTAAAAGGGGCGAGTAACGCCCCTTTTTGTTGATAAAGTGCGGTGTATTTTCAAAACATTTCAAAAAATGACCGCACTTTTGTCTATTTTGTGCTTGTTTTTTAGTGTTAACTTGCCACAAAACTTAACGCTTTTTCGACCACTTCCAAGCCAGCTCCGGTTTTGTGCGCATTTTCACTTAAATAACGGCGCCATTGGCGTGCCCCTTTACAGCTTTGGAATGCACCAAGCATATGGCGAACCACATGATTTAAATACACGCCTTGGCTCAGTTGTTGTTCAATATAAGGAAACATTTTTTCTACGGCTTCTCTTGGAGTAACCACAGGACAGGTTGGATCAAATAAGGCTTGATCAATATAGCCCAATAAGCTCGGATTTTGATAGGCTTCACGCCCCACCATGACGCCGTCCATATACTGCAAATGTTGTTGCATCTCTTCAAGGGTTTTAATGCCACCATTAATGCTCATGTGTAAATGCGCAAAATCCCGTTTGAGTTGATACACGCGTTCATAATCTAAGGGGGGAATTTCGCGGTTTTCTTTCGGGCTTAAGCCAGAAAGCCACGCTTTGCGGGCGTGAATGATAAATTCTTGGCAACCAGCTTCATGTACTTTCTGCACAAACTCACACAGGAATTCATAGCTGTCGAGATCATCAATACCAATGCGAGTTTTTACCGTGACGGGAATGCTGACTTCCGTTTGCATCGCATTGACACAGTCTGCCACTAAATCGGCTTTTGCCATTAAACAGGCACCGAACATGCCATTTTGCACCCGATCAGAAGGGCAACCAACATTGAGATTGATTTCTGTATAGCCTCGCTGTTGTGCGATTTTTGCACATTGGGCGAGTTGGGCAGGATCGCTTCCGCCTAATTGTAATGCTACGGGGTTTTCTGCTGGCGAAAATTCAAGGTGATCATATTTGGCATGAATAATCGCTCCTGTTGTCACCATTTCCGTATAGAGTAAGGCGTGTTGGCTAAATTGACGATGGAAATAGCGACAATGGCGAGTGGTCCAATCGAGCATTGGGGCAACGGAAAAGCGCCCACGGTAAAAGTGCGGTTGGTTTTGGATCATTTTTCTTGTTCTCTTGTGTCTTCTTGAATGCGTTGGCGAAAACGTCCAGCCGCAAAATGATAAAAGGGTTTTGGGTGAAATTGGCGTGAAATAATGGACGAAACCAAGCAACAAATCAATAACCAAAATAAGACAGGCTGACAGCCCGTCATCTCCATCACGACTACGCTTGCTGTCACAGGCGATTGGGTCGCTCCGGCTAAAAAGCCCGCCATGCAGAGTAAAACCAGTAAGCGTTGATCAACGATACCGCCAGTCATTGCCTAAATTTGTGCACCAATCCCAGCGCCGGTAGTTAATGCTGGTGTAAAGATACCGCCAGCGATGCCCGTCCAATAAGTAGCGACAGTGGAGAGAAGTTTTAATAAACCAAATTCACTGCTTAAAGGTTGTCCATCTAACGCGTCTGCCACCACATAATAACCGGTACCATAGGTTTTGCCTTGGGTATAAGTCCCTAAGGCCGCGAGGAACAGCCCTAAAATGAATGCCACATAAATCGGATGACGGCGAATCCAACCGCGTATTTTGGACGGAGAAAGCCCCGCTAATCCTTTGACTAATAAACGCGCAAAGATCCCGCCAAAGAAGCCACATACAACGCCACATAAACTGACCCATAAAAACAGATAAGGTACAGAGGTTTCACCATGGTATTGTGGAAAGTAAGGGTTGTTACCTTCAATCGCCACTAAAATAAAGCCGGCGGCTAACACACCCAATAAGACACGTCGTTCCCAGCGTAATAGCACGCCACGACCAAGTTCTTCGATGGCAAAGATCACGCCAGCCAAAGGCGCATTGAATGCCGCAGCTAGTCCGCCAGCGGCACCGGTCGCCATTAGTTCATTAGCGCTGAGTCCGTTAAAGGCAATGCCTTTTTTGCGACAAAGATTACCCCAAGCGAGCATCACGGCGGCACCAACTTGCACGGAAGGACCTTCACGCCCTACGGATGCCCCAATCAGCATGGCAAGAAACGTGAGCGGAAT
This sequence comes from Pasteurella multocida, assembly GCF_900187275.1. Classification (NCBI taxonomy): domain Bacteria; kingdom Pseudomonadati; phylum Pseudomonadota; class Gammaproteobacteria; order Pasteurellales; family Pasteurellaceae; genus Pasteurella; species Pasteurella multocida. Next base: position 1,730,708 of record NZ_LT906458.1, on the reverse strand, counting down.
TTTCCACAGAGTCTGCCAAAAGGCGACCAGACGACTCTTATTATTCCCATGTGGTAAACTTATCGCCGCGATAACTTGTGGAATGCCACTGCCTGCCACATAAGGGGTGTATTTTGCGGTAAACCACGCCAGTAAAGCTAAGCCGCCCGGTAACACAAGCCAAACAGCAAGGGGATATTGTGCACTCCAGTGCGCATTCCACTCGAGACCGAGATCTGCCAATTTGGCAAAACCAAGAGAAAAAAGGGCGACGAGCGCTGCACCAATCAGGAGTGCGCTAAATTCTAAACTTTTACGAGAAATACGGTGTGTTTGGCGTAATTTTTTATGTAAAACATACCGCACTTTGCTATTCAATTGCGTTGGAAAAAACATAGATGCTTGATTGAGTCAGGAAGAGAGTGGCAAATTATAACGTAAAATCCCGTTTAGCTAAATATTCAGCAGACAATCAAGCGGATTTCTTTGATTTAGTGATCAAAAAAGACTTGCAAAGTGCGGTGCTTTTCAGTAAAATTCGCAAGCTTTCTCACAGAGAGCCGTTTAATGTAATCATTTATTAAACGAGTATTACAATAGGTAATACGTAAAATGTTTCCGATTGGGAAACTATAAACAGGTCAACTTGCACCCCTTTTCGTTTTTAGAAGTAAGAAAAGTGTTGGTGTTAGTTTTTTATTAGCTAAATTTTGATTGGAGCTCTGGTCTAATGCAGAACCAAAGAATCCGTATCCGCTTGAAAGCATTTGATCATCGTTTGATTGATCAATCTACTGCGGAGATCGTAGAAACAGCTAAACGTACTGGTGCACAAGTTCGTGGTCCAATTCCGTTACCAACTCGTAAAGAGCGTTTCACTGTGTTGATTTCTCCACACGTGAATAAAGACGCGCGTGATCAATACGAAATCCGTACTCACAAACGTTTGGTTGATATTGTTGAGCCAACAGAAAAAACTGTTGATGCATTAATGCGTTTAGATCTAGCTGCCGGCGTTGACGTGCAGATTAGCCTAGGTTAATTAAGAGGTTATTACAATGATTGGTTTAGTCGGTCGCAAAGTTGGTATGACTCGTATCTTCAATGAAGATGGCGTTTCAATTCCAGTTACCGTTATCGAAATCGAAGCCAACCGTGTTACTCAAGTTAAAACTGTAGAAACAGATGGCTATTCTGCAATTCAAGTTACTACTGGCTCTAAAAAAGCAAGTCGTGTAACTAAGCCAGAAGCGGGTCATTTCGTGAAAGCAGGTGTTGAAGCTGGTCGCGGTTTATGGGAATTTCGTACTACTGAAGGTGAAGAATTCACTTTAGGTCAAGAAATTAATGTTGACATCTTCGCTGATGTTAAAAAAGTTGATGTTACTGGTACATCTAAAGGTAAAGGTTTTGCTGGCGGTGTTAAACGCTGGAACTTCCGTACTCAAGATGCTACTCACGGTAACTCTTTATCACATCGTGTACTTGGTTCGATTGGTCAAAACCAAACACCAGGTCGTGTGTTTAAAGGTAAAAAAATGGCAGGACACTTAGGTAATGAGCGTGTAACCGTTCAATCACTTGAAGTTGTTCGTGTTGATGCTGAGCGTAAATTACTATTAGTGAAAGGTGCTGTTCCAGGCGCAACTAATGGTGATGTTATCGTTAAACCAGCAGTTAAAGCATAAGTCAGGAGATAGAGATGGAATTACAAGTTGTAGGTGCAAACGCACTAACTGTTTCTGAAACTACCTTCGGACGTGAGTTCAACGAAGCATTGATTCACCAAGTTGTTGTTGCTTATGCAGCAGGTGCCCGTCAAGGTTCTCGTGCGCAAAAAACTCGTGCTGAAGTGTCTGGTTCAGGTAAAAAACCTTGGCGTCAAAAAGGTACTGGTCGTGCTCGTTCAGGTGATATCAAATCACCAATCTGGCGTTCAGGTGGTGTCACTTTCGCAGCGAAACCACAAGATCACAGCCAAAAAGTGAACAAGAAAATGTACCGTGGTGCAATCAAAAGCATTCTTTCTGAACTTGTTCGTCAAGACCGTTTAATCGTGGTTGAGAAGTTCGAAGTTGAAGCGCCAAAAACGAAAGTTTTAGTACAAAAATTAAAAGAATTAGCACTCGAAGATGTGTTAATTATCACAGCAAGCTTAGATGAAAATCTATTCTTAGCCGCACGTAACCTTTACAAAGTAGATGTACGTGATGTGCAAGGTATCGATCCAGTCAGCCTAATCGCATTTGATAAAGTTGTTGTCACTGTTGATGCTGTGAAACAAATTGAGGAGATGTTAGCATGATTCAACAAGAACGTTTGCTAAAAGTGTTAAAAGCACCACATGTCTCTGAAAAAGCAACAAATAACGCTGAGAAGTCTAACACAATCGTTTTCAAAGTGGCTTTAGATGCAAATAAAGTTGAAATTGCTAACGCTGTTGAGCAATTATTTGAAGTGAAAGTGGATTCTGTTCGCACCGTTGTGGTGAAAGGTAAAACTAAACGCCACGGTGCAAGAATGGGACGTCGCAGTGACTGGAAAAAAGCTTATGTAACTCTTCAAGAAGGTCAATCACTTGACTTCGTTGAAGGTGCAGAGTAATTCGGAGGAGTAGAAAATAATGGCTATCGTTAAATGTAAGCCGACCTCCGCTGGTCGTCGTCACGTTGTTAAAATCGTGAACCCTGAATTACACAAGGGTAAACCTTACGCACCACTTTTAGATACAAAATCTAAAACAGGTGGTCGTAACAATTTCGGACGTATTACTACTCGCCATATTGGTGGTGGTCATAAACAACATTACCGTTTAATCGATTTCAAACGTAACAAGTTAGATATTCCAGCGGTTGTTGAGCGTCTAGAATATGACCCTAACCGTTCTGCAAATATTGCTTTAGTGCTTTATAAAGATGGCGAACGCCGTTATATCTTAGCACCTAAAGGTTTGTCTGCAGGCGATACAATCCAATCTGGAGCGAATGCGCCAATTAAAGTTGGTAATGCGTTACCAATGCGTAATATTCCAGTTGGTTCGACTGTACATAACGTTGAATTAAAACCAGGTAAAGGCGGTCAAATCGCGCGTTCAGCTGGTGCTTATGTACAAATTATCGCTCGTGAAGGTAACTATGTTACTTTACGTCTTCGCTCAGGCGAAATGCGTAAAGTTTTAGCTGAGTGTACAGCGACCATTGGTGAAGTTGGTAACTCAGAACACATGCTTCGCGTATTGGGTAAAGCAGGTGCTAACCGCTGGAGAGGCATTCGCCCAACAGTTCGTGGTACAGCAATGAACCCAGTAGATCACCCACACGGTGGTGGTGAAGGTCGTAACTTTGGTAAACACCCAGTCACACCTTGGGGCGTTCAAACTAAAGGTAAGAAAACTCGCCATAACAAACGTACTGATAAATTCATCGTACGTCGTCGTGGTAAATAATATTAATTAATAAAGAGGATTAGCCATGCCACGTTCTCTCAAGAAGGGTCCTTTCCTTGACCTACACTTGTTGAAGAAGGTAGAGAAGGCGGTGGAAAGCGGGGATAAAAAACCAATTAAAACTTGGTCCCGTCGTTCAATGATCATTCCGTCAATGATCGGATTGACCATCGCAGTCCATAATGGTCGTCAGCACGTTCCTGTTTATGTATCTGATGAAATGATCGGTCATAAATTAGGTGAATTTGCACCGACTCGTACTTACCGCGGTCACGCTGCGGATAAGAAAGCTAAGAAGTAAGGGGTAAAAGATGGAAACTATTGCAAAACATCGTTACGCTCGCACTTCAGCGCAAAAAGCTCGCTTAGTTGCGGATTTAATCCGTGGTAAGAAAGTGAATCAAGCATTAGACATCTTAACTTACACTAACAAAAAAGCGGCAGCTTTAGTGAAGAAAGTGCTTGAATCAGCAATTGCTAACGCAGAGCACAATGACGGTGCAGATATCGATGATCTTAAAGTAGCGAAGATTTTCGTAGATGAAGGTCCTAGCATGAAACGTGTTATGCCACGTGCTAAAGGTCGTGCAGATCGTATTTTAAAACGTACTAGCCACATTACTGTGGTTGTGTCAGATCGTTAATAAGTAGAGGAATAGCAATGGGTCAAAAAGTACATCCACATGGTATTCGCCTAGGTATTGTTAAGCCTTGGAGCTCTACTTGGTTTGCGAATACACAAGATTTCGCTGATAATTTAGACGGCGATTTCAAAGTACGTAAATTCTTGAATAAAGAATTAGCGAATGCTTCCGTTTCACGTATCACTATTGAGCGTCCAGCGAAAAGCATCCGTGTCACAATTCACACAGCTCGCCCAGGTATCGTTATCGGTAAGAAAGGTGAAGATGTTGAAAAATTACGTAACGCAGTTGCGGCTATCGCAGGCGTTCCAGCTCAAATCAACATTGCTGAAGTGAAAAAACCTGAATTAGATGCAAAATTAGTTGCAGATAGTATCGCTTCTCAATTAGAACGTCGTGTTATGTTCCGTCGTGCTATGAAACGTGCAGTACAAAACGCAATGCGTTTAGGTGCTAAAGGTATCAAAGTTGAAGTAAGCGGTCGTTTAGGTGGTGCAGAAATTGCACGTTCTGAATGGTATCGTGAAGGTCGTGTACCTCTACATACATTACGTGCGGACATCGACTATAACACTGCTGAAGCCCATACTACATACGGTGTAATCGGTATTAAAGTATGGATCTTCAAAGGTGAAATCCTCGGTGGAATGGCTGCAATTGCGCAACCAGAACAACAACCTGCTGATAAGCCTAAAAAGGCACCACGCGGCAAAGGTCGTAAGTAAGGAGAATCGCTAGATGTTGCAACCAAAACGTACAAAATTCCGCAAAGTCCACAAAGGTCGTAACCGTGGTATTGCAGCGGGTACAGAAGTTAGCTTCGGTACCTTCGGTTTGAAAGCAGTTGGCCGTGGTCGTTTAACAGCTCGCCAAATTGAGGCAGCACGTCGTGCGATGACTCGTGCGGTTAAACGTCAAGGTAAAATCTGGATCCGTGTATTCCCAGATAAACCAATTACTGAGAAACCATTAGAAGTCCGTATGGGTAAAGGTAAAGGTAACGTTGAGTACTGGGTAGCCTTAATCCAACCGGGTAAAGTACTATATGAAATGGATGGTGTGTCTGAAGAGATCGCAAGAAACGCATTTGCATTAGCAGCGGCGAAATTGCCTATCAAGACCACTTTCGTAACTAAGACGGTGATGTAATGAAAGCTCAAGAACTACGTACAAAAAGTGTTGAAGAGCTGAATGCTGAATTGGTTAACTTGTTAGGTGAGCAATTCAAGTTGCGTATGCAAGCAGCCACCGGTCAGCTTCAACAAACCCATCAGTTAAAACAAGTGCGTCGTAGTATTGCACAAGTAAAAACTGTATTAACCGAAAAGGCGGGTGAGTAATGACTGATAAAATTCGTAGCGTGCAAGGTAAAGTTGTAAGCGACAAAATGGACAAATCGTTCGTTGTTGCGATTGAACGCAAGGTTAAACACCCACTTTATGGTAAGTTTATCCGTCGTACAACGAAATTACACGTGCATGACGAGAACAACGAAGCTAAATTAGGTGATGTCGTTGAAATTAAAGAGTGTCGTCCACTCTCTAAAACGAAATCATGGACTTTAGTTCGTGTAGTTGAAAAAGCAGTAATTGCTTAATATCAGCTCAACATAAAATCAAAAAGCCAAAGGAATCATCCTTTGGCTTTTTTGTCTACAAAAAAACATCTGAAAGTAACAGTTTGTCAGCAAAAGTTGATTAAAAATCTTTCTATTTTTTACAACACATTATGTTGCTTTCGTATTGTTTATTATGATAGAATCCACGTCCTATCTGTGTATGTGCAGATAGATTCGTCCCGAAAGGGTTTTATTAATTTTAGCGGAGTACTAAGATGATCCAAGAACAGACTATGCTGGACGTTGCTGATAACTCAGGCGCTCGCAGTGTAATGTGTATCAAGGTTCTAGGTGGATCGCACCGTCGTTACGCTGCTATTGGTGATATCATCAAAATTACTGTGAAAGAAGCAATTCCACGCGGTAAAGTGAAAAAAGGTGATGTATTAAAAGCAGTTGTTGTGCGCACCAAGAAGGGTGTTCGTCGCCCAGATGGATCAGTCATTCGCTTCGATGGTAATGCATGTGTCATTTTAAACAATAACACAGAGCAACCAATCGGTACTCGTATTTTTGGACCGGTGACTCGTGAACTTCGTTCAGAGAAGTTTATGAAAATCATCTCTTTGGCGCCAGAAGTACTGTAAGGGAGAAGTGACAAATGGCTGCAAAAATTCGTCAAAACGATGAAGTAATCGTGCTTGCTGGCAAAAGCAAAGGCAAGCGTGGTAAGGTAACTCAAGTGTTACCAAATGGTAAAGTGATTGTTGAAGGTGTAAATATCATCACTAAACATGAAAAACCGGTTCCTGCGTTAGGCAAAGAAGGTGGTTTAGTGAAGAAAGAAGCGGCAATTGATGTATCAAATGTTGCTATTTTTAACCCAAAAACAAATAAAGCTGACCGTGTAGGTTTTAGATTTGAAGACGGCAAAAAAGTCCGTTTCTTTAAATCTAACAATGAAATCATTTAACAAACTGGAGTAATGCGATGGCGAAACTGCATGATTACTACAGAGATCAAGTAGTTAATGAATTGAAAGATAAATTCAACTACAAATCTGTCATGCAAGTCCCACGAATCGAAAAGATAACCCTAAATATGGGTGTGGGTGAAGCATTGACCGATAAGAAATTGCTAGATAATGCAGTAGCAGATTTAGCAGCGATTAGCGGTCAGAAACCTTTGATTACAAAAGCACGCAAATCTGTTGCAGGCTTTAAAATCCGTCAGGGATATCCAATCGGTTGTAAAGTAACACTACGCGGTGAGCGTATGTGGGAGTTCTTTGAACGTTTAATTACAATTGCTGTTCCACGTATCCGTGACTTCCGCGGTTTAAGCGCGAAATCATTCGATGGTCGTGGCAATTACAGCATGGGTGTGCGTGAGCAAATCATCTTCCCTGAAATCGATTATGATAAAGTGGATCGTGTACGTGGTTTAGATATTACTATCACCACGACTGCGAAAAGTGATGAAGAAGGTCAAGCACTACTTGCTGCCTTTAATTTCCCATTCCGTAAATAAGGCAGGTTATCATGGCTAAACAATCAATGAAAGCACGTGATGTAAAACGTGTGAAACTCGCTGAAAAATTCTACGCAAAACGCGCTGAATTAAAACAGATCATTTCTGATGTAAATGCCTCTGACGAAGACCGTTGGAATGCTGTGTTAAAGCTACAAACTTTACCACGTGATTCTAGCCCAAGCCGTCAGCGTAACCGTTGCCGCCAAACTGGACGCCCACATGGTGTGCTTCGTAAGTTTGGTTTAAGCCGTATTAAGGTGCGTGAAGCTGCGATGCGCGGTGAAATCCCAGGCCTTAAGAAAGCTAGTTGGTAATTTACCACTTTATTTTGGAATCGGAGTAAAAATACAATGAGTATGCAAGATCCAATCGCAGATATGTTGACTCGCATTCGCAACGGTCAAGCTGCGAACAAAGTTGCGATCAGTATGCCTTCATCCAAGCTAAAAGTGGCGATTGCCAATGTATTAGCTGAAGAAGGTTATATTGAAAGCGTTAAAGTTTTAGATGGTGTTAAACCAGAGTTGGAAATTACATTAAAATATTTCCAAGGCAAACCAGTTGTAGAAAGCATCCAACGTGTTAGCCGCCCAGGTCTACGTATTTATAAACGTAAAGACGAGTTACCAAAAGTAATGGGTGGTTTAGGTGTTGCAGTAGTATCTACATCTAAAGGTGTGATGACTGACCGTGCAGCTCGCCAAGCGGGTTTAGGCGGTGAGATTATCTGTTACGTAGCTTAATAGAGAGGTAGGAAAATGTCTCGTGTTGCAAAAGCACCTGTTAGTATTCCTGCCGGCGTTGAGGTAAAACTCGACGGACAGCTACTAACAGTTAAAGGAAAAAATGGCGAGTTATCTCGTACCATTCATAACGCAGTCGAAGTTAAACAAGATAATAACGAATTAACTTTTTCTCCACGTGAAGGTATTGTTGGAGCAGATGCGCAAGCAGGAACTGCACGTGCATTAGTTAACGCAATGGTTATCGGTGTTACTGAAGGCTTCACTAAGAAGTTACAATTGGTGGGTGTAGGTTACAGAGCACAAATTAAAGGCAATGCAGTTGCTTTAAGCTTAGGCTTCTCTCACCCTGTGGAGCACGCTTTACCAGCAGGTATTACAGCTGAATGTCCATCTCAAACCGAAATCGTGTTGAAAGGTGCAGACAAGCAGTTAATCGGTCAAGTTGCTGCAGATATTCGTGCTTATCGCCGTCCTGAGCCTTATAAAGGTAAAGGGGTACGTTACGCTGATGAAGTGGTACGTATCAAAGAGGCTAAGAAAAAATAATTAAGGTAACACTATGGATAAGAAATCAGCTCGTATCCGTCGTGCAGCTCGTGCACGTCATATGATGAGAGAGCAAGGTGTAACGCGTTTAGTTATTCACCGTACTCCACGTCATATCTACGCACAAGTGATTGCACCGAACGGTTCAGAAGTTCTTGCCGCTGCTTCAACTGTTGAAAAAGTAATTAGTGAGCAAGTGAAATATACCGGAAATAAAGATGCAGCAGCAGTAGTTGGTAAAGTTGTTGCAGAAAGAGCATTAGCAAAAGGCGTTAAAGACGTTGCTTTTGATCGTTCTGGTTTTAAATATCATGGTCGTGTCCAAACGTTAGCGGACGCTGCCCGTGAAGCTGGTCTACAGTTCTAATAGAGGTAATTTGAGATGGCAAACATCGAAAAACAAGCTGGTGAACTGCAAGAGAAGCTAATCGCGGTAAACCGTGTATCAAAAACTGTTAAAGGTGGTCGTATTATGAGCTTTACTGCATTAACTGTAGTAGGTGATGGTAACGGTCGCGTAGGTTTTGGTTATGGTAAAGCGCGCGAAGTTCCGGCAGCGATCCAAAAAGCGATGGAAAAAGCACGTCGCAATATGATCAATGTAGCTTTAAATGAAGGTACATTACAACATCCAATTAAAGGGGCTCATACGGGTTCTCGCGTATTTATGCAACCAGCTAGTGAAGGTACAGGTATCATCGCGGGTGGTGCAATGCGTGCAGTATTAGAAGTCGCGGGTGTTCGTAACGTTCTTTCTAAAGCTTATGGTTCAACCAACCCAATTAACGTTGTTCGTGCAACTATTGATGCACTAGCAAATATGAAATCACCAGAAATGGTTGCTGCAAAACGTGGCAAAACCGTTGATGAAATCTTGGGGTAATTGATAATGGCTAAAACTATTAAAGTAACTCAAGTTCGTAGTTCTATTGCTCGTTTACCGAAGCATAAGGCTACATTGCGTGGTCTTGGTCTTCGCCATATGCATCATACTGTTGAGTTAATCGATACTCCAGCAGTACGTGGTATGATTAACCAAGTTTCATACATGGTTAAAGTGGAGGAGTAATCGAATGCGTTTAAATACTCTATCACCAGCTGAAGGCGCTAAGCATAGTGCTAAACGTTTAGGTCGCGGTATTGGTTCTGGTTTAGGTAAAACAGGTGGTCGTGGTCACAAAGGTCAAAAATCTCGTACTGGCGGCGGTGTTCGTCGTGGTTTCGAGGGTGGTCAGATGCCTTTATATCGTCGTTTACCAAAATTTGGTTTTACTTCAATGAAAGCTGCAGTAACTGCAGAAGTTCGTTTGAATGATTTAGCCAAAGTAGAAGGTGGCGTAGTAACTTTAGAATCATTAAAAGCAGCGAATGTCATCACCAAAGATATTCAATTTGTTAAAATCATTTTAGCAGGTGAAGTGAAAGGTGCAGTGGTTGTTCGTGGTTTACGCGTAACTAAAGGTGCGAAAGCAGCAATTGAAGCTGCTGGCGGTTCAGTTGAGGAATAATAAATAAATGGCTAAGCAACCAGGTTATCAAAGTAGAAGTACTCAAAGCGGTACAGGTGAACTTAAAAGCAGATTGTTATTTGTATTAGGCGCACTTATTGTGTTCCGCATTGGTTCTTTCATTCCGGTTCCTGGTATTGATGCGGCCGTGTTAGCTCAATTAATTGAACAACAAAAAGGCACCATCATTGATATGTTTAACATGTTCTCTGGTGGTGCATTGAGTCGTGCGTCAATTTTTGCGTTAGGTATTATGCCATATATCTCGGCATCGATTATCATCCAACTATTGACTACGGTTCATCCTGCACTTGCAGAATTAAAAAAAGAGGGTGAGGCTGGTCGTCGTAAAATCAGCAAATACACGCGTTATTCAACGTTAGTCCTTGCGACATTACAGGCGGTTGGTATTTCAACAGGCTTACCTAATATGCTACCTGGACTTGTCCCTAACGTAGGATTTAGTTTTTATCTTGCTGCAGTTATTAGCTTGGTCACAGGAACAATGTTCTTAATGTGGTTAGGTGAGCAAATAACAGAACGTGGTATTGGTAATGGTATCTCTTTAATTATTTTTGCGGGTATTGTTGCAGGGTTACCATCCGCGATTGGTCAAACGATTGAGCAAACTCGCCAAGGTCAAATGCATCTATTAGTTCTCTTATTGATCGCCGTTATTGTATTTGCTGTAACCTACTTTGTTGTCTTTGTTGAAAGAGGACAAAGAAGAATTAAAGTTGAATATGCTAAGCGTCAGCAAGGTCGTCAGATTCTAGGTGGACACTCAACGCACTTACCATTAAAAGTCAATATGGCAGGCGTTATTCCAGCAATTTTCGCATCAAGTATTATTTTATTCCCTGCGACATTAGCGCAGTGGCTTGGTGAGGGATCGAGCTTAGAATGGTTAACAGATTTATCAATGTTATTGCATCCAGGTCAACCACTCTATTTGCTTGTTTATGCCGTAGCGATCATCTTCTTTAGTTTTTTCTATACCGCAATGCAATATAATCCTCGTGATACAGCGGATAATTTGAAAAAATCTGGTGCATTTATACCAGGAATTAGACCAGGTGAACAAACATCACGTTATATTGACAAAATTATGACTCGCTTAACCTTAATTGGTGGCTTGTATATTACGTTCGTATGTTTGGTTCCTTACGTGATGACATCAGCATGGAATGTACAGTTCTACTTTGGTGGAACCTCTCTTCTGATTGTTGTCGTAGTAATTATGGATTTCATCGCTCAGGTTCAAAGTCATTTGATGTCGACGAAATATGAATCTGCGCTGAAGAAAGCAAACCTTAAAGGTTTCGGACAGTAATCTGTCCATTAAATAAAAGGGATAAGCAATGAAAGTTCGTGCTTCCGTGAAGAAATTATGTCGTAACTGTAAAATTGTTAAACGTGAAGGTGTCGTTCGTGTACTTTGTAGCGACCCTAAACATAAACAACGTCAAGGTTAGTTGATATTTTTTCTTGCAAAGAACCAGTTGAGCAGTTATACTGCTCAGCTCATTTATGTCCTTGACACTTTGTTTGAGTATCCTGAAAACGGGCTTTTCAAGATCAAAGTGTCAACTTAGTTAAATAATAGGAGTGCATAGTGGCCCGTATTGCAGGCATTAACATTCCTGATCATAAACACACTGTAATCGCTTTAACTGCAATTTATGGTATCGGTAAGACTCGCGCACAAGCGATTTGTGCTGCAACAGGGATTGCCGAAGATGTTAAGATCAGCGAATTGTCTGAAGAGCAGATTGATAAACTGCGTGACGAAGTTGGTAAATTTACCGTTGAAGGTGACTTACGTCGTGAAGTAACACTAAACATCAAACGTCTATTAGACTTAGGTTGTTATCGTGGTTTACGTCATCGTCGTGGTTTACCGGTACGTGGTCAACGTACTAAAACTAATGCGCGTACCCGTAAGGGTCCTCGTAAGCCGATCAAGAAATAAGTCGGGGTAAGGTAAAATGGCTAAAACACCAGTTCGTGCACGTAAACGTGTAAAAAAACAAGTTGTAGATGGCGTAGCACATATCCACGCATCTTTCAATAATACAATCGTTACTATTACTGACCGCCAAGGCAATGCTCTCGCGTGGGCAACAGCAGGTGGTTCAGGTTTCCGTGGTTCTCGTAAATCTACCCCGTTTGCGGCGCAGGTTGCTGCTGAACGTTGTGCTGAAGTTGTTAAAGAATTCGGCTTAAAGAACTTGGAAGTTATGGTGAAAGGACCTGGTCCTGGTCGTGAGTCTACTATTCGTGCGTTAAACGCAGCGGGTTTCCGTATTACGAATATTACTGATGTGACTCCGATTCCTCATAACGGTTGTCGTCCACCGAAAAAACGTCGTGTTTAATGGCGTCATAGGATAGTTGGAGAAAGAAAATGGCAAGATATTTGGGTCCTAAGCTCAAGCTAAGCCGTCGTGAAGGCACTGACTTATTCCTTAAGTCAGGTGTGCGCGCGATTGAATCAAAATGTAAAATTGATACCGCCCCAGGTCAACACGGTGCTCGTAAGCCGCGTTTATCTGACTATGGTAGTCAATTACGTGAAAAACAAAAAGTTCGTCGTATTTACGGTATCTTAGAACGTCAATTCCGTAATTATTATAAAGAAGCAAACCGCTTAAAAGGTAATACTGGTGAAAACTTACTAGTATTATTGGAAGGTAGATTGGATAACGTTGTTTATCGCATGGGCTTTGCTGCAACTCGTGCTGAAGCTCGCCAATTGGTGAGTCACAAAGCGATTGTTGTAAATGGTCGTGTTGTTAATATCCCATCATTCCAAGTTTCAGTTAATGATGTAGTTGCTGTTCGTGAGAAATCTAAAAAACAAGCACGTATTAAAGCATCATTAGAATTAGCAGAACAAAGAGAAAAACCAACTTGGTTAGAAGTTGATGCTGCTAAAATGGAAGGTGTGTTCAAACGTGTTCCTGAACGTTCTGATTTATCAGCAGACATTAACGAACATCTGATCGTTGAGCTTTACTCTAAATAATAGTTAAAGCTTAGAAGCAAAGAGAGGATAAAATGCAGGGTTCTGTTACAGAATTTTTAAAGCCACGCTTAGTTGATATTGAGCAAATTAGCTCAACTCATGCTAAAGTGATCTTAGAACCGTTAGAGCGTGGATTCGGCCACACTTTAGGTAATGCATTGCGTCGTATTCTTCTATCTTCAATGCCAGGTTGTGCTGTAACTGAAGTAGAAATTGATGGCGTATTGCACGAATACAGCAGTAAAGAAGGGGTTCAGGAAGATATTCTTGAAGTACTTCTAAACTTAAAAGGCCTAGCGGTTAAAGTTCAGAATAAAGATGATGTATTTCTGACATTAAACAAATCTGGAATTGGCCCTGTTGTTGCAGCTGACATCACCCATGATGGAGATGTTGAGATCGTAAATCCTGAGCACGTTATCTGTCATTTGACTGACGAAAGCGCATCCATTAATATGCGCATTCGCGTTCAACGTGGTAGAGGTTATGTACCCGCATCAGCGCGTGTGCATGCTCAAGATGAAGAAAGACCAATTGGTCGTCTATTAGTAGATGCTTGTTACAGTCCAGTAGACCGTATTGCTTATAATGTTGAAGCAGCACGTGTTGAACAACGTACTGACTTAGATAAATTAGTTATTGAGTTGGAAACTAACGGCACTATTGATCCAGAAGAAGCAATTCGTCGTGCAGCAACAATTTTAGCAGAGCAACTAGATGCGTTCGTTGATTTGCGTGATGTTCGTCAACCAGAAGTTAAGGAAGAAAAACCAGAATTCGATCCAATTCTGTTGCGTCCTGTTGATGACTTAGAGTTGACAGTTCGTTCTGCTAACTGTTTGAAAGCAGAAACAATTCACTATATCGGTGATTTAGTACAGCGTACTGAAGTTGAATTATTAAAAACACCTAATCTTGGTAAGAAATCACTTACTGAAATTAAGGATGTTCTTGCTTCACGCGGCTTATCACTAGGTATGCGCCTTGAAAATTGGCCACCAGCAAGTATTGCTGAAGACTAGTTTGGTCATAGGTTAAAGATTTTTCTGAGAAGGATAAGGTCATGCGCCATCGTAAGAGTGGTCGTCAACTAAACCGTAATAGCAGCCATCGCCAAGCGATGTTCCGTAATATGGCAAGCTCTTTAGTTAGTCACGAAATTATCAAGACTACGTTGCCAAAAGCTAAAGAATTACGTCGTGTAGTTGAGCCGTTAATTACATTAGCAAAAGTAGATAGCGTTGCAAATCGTCGTTTAGCTTTTGCTCGTACTCGCAACATTGAAACTGTTGCTAAATTATTCAATGAATTAGGTCCACGTTTTGCTCAACGTGCAGGTGGTTACACTCGCATCTTGAAATGTGGTTTCCGTACTGGTGATAACGCGCCAATGGCATACATTGAGTTAGTTGATCGCCCAGAAGTTGCAGCTGAAGAAGCAACTGCGGAGTAATAACTTAAATTAAGTTAGATTGTTCTAACTTATACTCGAGATAAAACCCACTGATATGTATCAGTGGGTTTTCTTTTTCCTCCGCTTTTTATGAAACAGGGATTTTACTTTTCCTTGAAGATAATCCTAATACTGGAATACTGCTGAGTTAGCTAGAAAAGAGAAAAAAGAAACCGCACTTTTCTCTTTTAATTCTCAGAGGCATAAGTGCGGTCTGTTTCTTTGATGTTTAATAGGGGAATGCAGCTCTTGTCATTTTACCGATCATCAACACCTAGCAGTAAATATTCTCCCTCAATGTTACATAAGCTACGAAAGCCAACATTCGTAATTTTAAACGCCTCTTCACTTAGCGTGTCATAATCAAAATTTTCATGATGATGGCCATGGAAAATATGTTTGACTTGCATTTTTTGTGCCAATGTATTGATCACAGCAAAACCACTAGGATGGGGTTTCGGTGCTTCATGGCAAATCAAAATATCGGCTTTTTGTTGTTCTAATGCTTCAATATCAGAGGGAAAAATAGAGGTCCTGTGGCGTAATGGTACGCCACCTCGCCATATTTTTTCTTGTGAACAGTATTGGCAATAGTGAATAGGATCAAAAAATAAAGGTTTGTTTGGTGGCATCCAAATTTGTCCACGGAAAACGCCCCCTAGCCCTGCAATTTTTTTTCCTTGGATTTCTGTCACTTTGCCATGCAAGTTACGCGATTGCCATTCGCTTTCCCAAATGGATTCAAAGGCATCGATTGTTTTACTGTCGTGGTTGCCATGAATAAACCAGAGATCGCAATATTGAGCGAGTTTTTCTAATTCACTGGCGGTAGTAAGTTGTAAGTCCCCTAAAATAATTAAAGCAACATCCTGTTTATCTTTGATGAAAGGATAAAGGTGATCAAAACTTCCATGCGGATCACCAGCAAATAAAATCATTCTTCTTCCTCAAAAATGGATGTTGTCCCATGATCATGCATTAAATTAGGAATTTCTTCTTCATTTAGGATTTTCTCGACAATCTGTTTGACCTGATTATAACGCTCTAAATAACTTGGCGATTCAATTTCAATATAAGGTACATTGTATTTATCGAGTAATTTTTTTAGTAAGAGTTGAAAACGTTGGCGTTGTTTATGATTACCTAAACTACGTAAGCCATCATCCACCCATTTAGTGTTGTTATTTAATAAAATTGTGACATCGAATGGATATTCTTTGATCATGGAATCTAAGAAAGGATGTGCTTTTCCTTCGTATTGAATACAAAAAGCTTGTGTGGTGATGAAATCTGTATCAATAATCGCCACTTTATGTGCATGACGTACCGCATAATCAATATAGCGTTGGTGCCCCAGTGCCATTTGTGGGTAATCGGAATATTGCATCGCTTGTTCATCTCCCCCCAATTTTTCGAAAACAAACTCGCGCCCATATTCCCAGGCAGACGTGGTATTGAATACTGTGGCTAATTTATTGACCAGTACAGTTTTACCACTGCTTTCCCCTCCTAAAATGGCGATAGTTTTGGCAAAGAACGGGCGTACTTCTTTTGGGATAAATTTCCAATAGTGAAATGGGTTATTGCGGATTTTTGTCGCAGAGACATTAAAAAATTGTCGCTCAGGATCGACTAAGGAAACTTCTAAACCAAGGTATTTTTCATAAGGTGCTTTATCTTGCACTTCGCTACTGAAAACTACGGTTGGATTGAAATGTTTTTCTTTAAAGAGGTTTTTGACTTGCAACGCCCACGCTTCCCAACCATTTGGGTAGCTTGGAATTCCGTCTTCAACAAGATGATGAATAAAAATCTGGTTTTTTTGGTATTTAAAAATCTGTTGCATCCAACGTAAGCGATCTTGCACTGTCGGCATACGTTTCATTTTGCTGTCATAAAAGAGTTTTAAGTCACGTTCTGTATCACTACAGACAATGACGTGTATTTCATCCACTTTACTAAAGGCTTCATAGATCATATTAATATGACCGGTATGGACAGGATAAAATTTGCCAAAAATCACACCGACTTTCTTATTATTCGGTTCGGTGATCTGCAACACTTTATGTAATGCACTGAGCTTTGTTGCGCTTGGATTTTTGATTTTTCCACTCACGAGTTGATTAAAATACGCACGTGTAATATTGGCTTGTGCACAGATCTCATTAACTTTTAAATTCAGTTGTTTACGCTTTTGTTGTAAGTAGGCAAACGTGGACATGATGCTTTCCTTTTATTCAGAAATAGTAAAGTGAAGACCGCACTTTTCAGCGAGTGGCGCAAGGTTATGCTTGGTTTTGTTGTGCAAGTAATTCATCAACCCGTTTTTCTAACGCCACTAATTTTTCCCGAGTACGCATTAATACTTGTGTTTGTACATCAAACTCTTCACGCGTCACCAAATCAAGTTTTGCTAATTGCGCTTGCAATGTTTGTTTGAGTTTGGCTTCAGCATCTTGTCCCAAGTCTTTAATCCCTTGTGGAAGAGAGTCTTGGATTTGTTGTATAACTTGCTCTATTTTTTTCGGATTTAGCATAATCGCCTCATATTTTTTGAAATTTCATCTATTGTATGTAATCTTGCTACAAATAAAAACATTTTTTCGAGATTAAGTTTGCGTTATACTATTTGCGCATTCTCAGGGCAGGGTGAAATTCCCTACCGGTGGTAAATGTATAACATAAGCCCACGAGCGTTTACTATTTCATGTCACAAGAGATAGTAAAGTCAGCAGATTTGGTGAGAATCCAAAGCCGACAGTATAGTCTGGATGAAAGAGAATAAGCAGGTTTTGTGTGCAAAACCTGTATTTTTTGTTTGTTTAAGATTTTCTTAGCCACATACTTTTCTCATCAGCCCTGATTCTGGTATCTAAATATCTTTATATTTCAAGGAATTTACTATGAATCAGTCTATTTTATCTCCTTTTGGTCAGTCAGAAGAACGTGCTATTGCTGCGATTAATGCGTTTAAACAGGGAAACGGTGTTTTAGTTCTTGATGATGAAGATCGTGAAAACGAAGGTGATCTCATTTTTCCTGCTGAAACCATTACAGTAGAACAAATGACAATGTTAATTCGTTATGGCAGTGGTATCGTTTGTTTATGTTTAAGCGATGAAATTTGCCAACAACTTGATTTGCCACCGATGGTTACTGAAAATACCAGTGTGAATAAGACGGCCTTTACGGTGACGATTGAGGCAGCTAAAGGTGTATCGACAGGCGTATCCGCCACTGATCGTGTGACAACTATTCGTGCTGCCGTTGCCGATAATGCCAAACCAAGCGATTTAAGCCGTCCGGGACATATTTTTCCATTACGTGCGATGACAGGTGGCGTGTTAAAACGCCGTGGGCATACTGAAGCATCGGTTGATCTTGCTCGTTTAGCTGGTTATAAAGCCGCTGGTGTGATTTGTGAAATTACCAATGATGATGGTTCAATGGCTCGTGCACCAGAAATTGTTACGTTTGCTCAGAAATTTGGTTTTCCAGTCGTTACGATTGAAGATTTAGTGGCTTATCGTCAAAAGTATGATGTGTAATATTTAGTGTGTATAAAAAAGTGCGGTCAAAATTTTATCTGACCGCACTTTTTGTATTAGGATAATTAATTCGTTTTCAGCTTGTTCCAATATTTTTCATAAATATCGACTGCTCTACCGACATCGCCTTGCATGATGCCTTTTTCCACTTCCTCTGCTGGTGGGAAAAGAACTGGGTTGTTGACCATTTCAGGCGCGAGTAAGTGTTTTACACCTTCGTTTGGCATTGAAAATCCCATTCTTTCGATCACAATTTTGGCATTTTCAGGACGTAATAAGAAGTCGATAAATTGATATGCGCCCTCAACATTTTTTGCTTTTTTCGGGATAGCATAGTTATCCATCCAGAAAATCGCCCCTTCTTTTGGGTAAATAAACTGAATGTTGGAATTTTCTTTATTACCTAAGTAGGCGGAACCATTCCAAATCATGCCTAAAGCAACCTCACCTTGTACATAAGGGACCTCTGGTGAATCAGAATTAAATACCAAAACGTTTGGCATGAGTTTAACCAGTTTTTCATAAGCTTGTTTAATTTCAAGCTCTTTAGTGGTGTTTGGTGATTTGCCATTTAACAGTAAAGCAATATGAAATACTTCGCGTGCATCGCTAGTTAGTAACACTTTACCTTTATATTCTGGTTTCCATAAATCTGCCCAGCTAGTAATTTTGCTAGGATCAATCTCTTCTGCATTAATACCAATACCAGTGAGTCCATAAATATAAGGCAGGGAATATTGGTTTTGTGGATCAAATTCTTTATTCAGCAAATGGGTTGGGATTTGATGTAAATTGGTTAATTTTGCGTGATCGAGTTTTTGTAGCATGCCATCTTTGACCATTTTATTGATGTAATAACTCGATGGAAAAACCAGGTCATAACCGCTATTTTTAGAAAGTAATTTGAGTTTCGCGTACATCTCTTCATTACTCTCAAAAGTAGAATAGATGACTTCAATGCCCGTTTCTTTAGTAAAATCAGCAATTAAACTTGAAGGAATGTAATCCGTCCAGTTGTAAACGTAAAGCTTTTTGTTTGCTAAGGCGGAATGTGTGAAAAAGAAAAGGGAGGTGAAGACAAGTGATTTGATGACGTTAGCAAAAAGTCTTTTCAATTTTGAGTCCCTCAATGTCTAAAGACAATAAAGTGCGGTTAAAAATGAACGGATTTTAGTGAAGCAATCCGCATGAACGTTAAGTTTAAGAACTTCGCGCTGAGTATAGCAAACTTTATAAAGTGATTGAATTAAATTGACATATTTCTTCGTCGGGGTAAACTGCCAGCTAGTGTTATTAGCGAGCGATTTTATGTTAACGTTTTCTCATCAAGAACATATCAAAACTTATTATTCCGACTCCCGTCATCTTCATTTCACTCTTCCGCCTTTACAACAACGAAAATCTGCTGATGTGTGTATCATCGGTGCGGGATTTTTTGGTCTATCGACCGCACTTGAATTAGCGGAACAAGGCAAAAAAGTGATTGTATTAGAAGGCGCACGTGTAGGCTTTGGCGCCTCAGGGCGAAATGGTGGGCAGGCGATCAACGGTTTTGAAGAAGACATTGGCGATTATATTGATGCAGTGGGATTTGATACTGCGCAGAAATTATGGCAAATGTCACTAGAAGCGTTAGCGATTATCGAAGAGCGGATTAAAAAATATAACATTCAATGTGATTGGCGTAGAGGTTATGCAACGTTAGCTTTAAATCCACGTCGTATGGATGACTTAATTGCGATTGAGAAATCTTGTCGCGAATTTTTTGCTTATCCCCATATGCAATTATGGGATAAAGCTAAATTAGCTGAGAATCTAGGCAGTGAGATTTATACGGGCGCACTCTTTGATGCCAATTCTGGTCATTTACACCCACTGAATTATTGTTTAGGTTTAGCGAAAGCCTGTTTAGCGTTAGGAGTGGAAATTTATGAACAGTCGCCAGCAGTTGATTTACGTATCGGTAAAGCAAAAGTCAAAGTGAAAACCGATCAAAGCTCCGTGATTGCCAAAGATTTAGTATTAGCCACCAATGCTTATATTCGTGTGCTACCAAAAAAGTTACATCGTGGTATTGCTCGCAAAATTTTACCTGTAGAAAGTTTTATTATTGCCACCGAGCCGTTAAGTGATGCAATGGCGGAGAGTTTGATTCGCAACCGTATGTCAGTATGTGACAATAATTATTTCTTAGATTATTACCGTTTAAGTGCCGACAATCGCTTGTTATTTGGCAGTGATTCGAGTCCGGGCTTGGATATGATGACGGTTATGCGCTGCAATATGTTGCACGTGTTTCCTCAGTTAGAAAATGTCAACATTGACTATGGTTGGGGCGGACCTATTGATATGACCTTGAATTCCAATCCACATTTTGGTCGAATTGCGCCGAATATTTATTTTGCGCAAGGGTATTCTGGACATGGCGTGGCGTTAACGGGATTAGCGGGGCGTATTGTTGCAGAAGCTATTTTAGGTAACGATGAGCGTTTACGCGTATTTGAGCAACTTAAAGTACCGAGTGTGCATGGCGGTAAGTTACTGCAAAAAGCCACCTTATTTGTAGGCACTAAATACTATCGTTTTTTAGATAAATATCGTTGATATTCCAAGAGGAAAAGTAGTAAGAAAAAACTAGTTATTCCCCTTGTTTTGCTTTATTCTTGCAAACGTTTTTCTGTAATTGCGATGGGACAGAAAAAACAAAATATGGCGCGTTGGCGCTTGAATTTTTGACTCCTTTTAAGAGGTAAACTAAGACATTGGAACAGGTTACTTTAACGTCTGATGGCACTTCATCTGTGTTTGCTGAAAATACCGTACGTGAAGTGTGTAACATCAATTACTGGGGGATGCGTTATTATAACGTAGATGAAAAAGGGGACATTTTTGTTTGTCCTGATCCTGACAAACCACAAAATCGTGTGTCTTTGGCGGCGTTAGCAGAAAAAGTGCAACGAGAACAAGGCGCACATTTACCAACACTCTTTTGCTTTCCACAAATTATTCAACACCGTTTACGCTCGATTAATCAGGCGTTTAAACGTGCCCGTGAAGACTTTGGTTATGAGGGGAATTATTTCCTCGTTTATCCAATCAAAGTAAATCAACATCGACGTATTGTGGAATCCTTAATTAGCTCAGGTCAACCGCTTGGCTTAGAAGCCGGGTCAAAGGCGGAATTGATGGCTGTGCTAGCGCATGCAGGGATCACACAAACGGTGATTGTCTGTAATGGCTATAAAGATCGAGAATATGTTCGTTTTGCCCTGATGGGTGAAAAACTTGGACATAAAGTGTATTTAGTGATTGAAAAGCTCTCTGAAATCCAGCTTGTTTTAGAGGAAGCAGCAAAACTGAATGTGAAGCCACGCTTAGGGGTACGTGCACGTTTAGCCTCACAGGGATCCGGTAAATGGCAATCTTCAGGCGGCGAAAAATCAAAATTTGGTTTATCTGCCTCACAAGTCTTGTCTTTAGTTCAGATGTTAAAAGAACATGACTGTCTCGATTGTTTACAGTTGCTACATTTCCACTTGGGATCACAGCTGGGCAACATTCGTGATGTGGCGACAGGCGTGCGAGAAAGTGCTCGTTTTTATGTTGAATTGCATAAATTAGGCGTCAATATTCAGTGCTTTGATGTGGGTGGTGGCTTAGGTGTGGATTATGAAGGAAACCGTACACAATCCGATTGCTCAGTGAACTATGGTTTAAATGAATATGCCGATACTGTTGTGTGGGGTATTGGTCAAGCCTGCCGTGAGCATGGTTTACCCCATCCTACCATTATCACCGAATCGGGTCGTGGTGTGACTGCACACCATGCCGTTTTAGTCTCTAATGTGATTGGTGTAGAACGTTATAAATTTGAAACCTTAGCGGCGCCAGCAAAAGACGCACCAAGTGTGTTACATAGTATGTGGGAAACTTGGGTGGATATTCAGTCTTCACGTGAAAAACGGTCGTTACGCAGTTGGATTCATGAAAGCCAATTTGATTTATCAGATGTACATAATCAATACAATGTCGGGTTGCTGAATTTAGAACAGCGTGCATGGGCTGAGCAACTTTATTTGAATATTTGTCATGAAGTGGGGCAATTATTTAATGAAAAGCACCGTTCTCATCGTACAATTATTGATGAACTGCAAGAACGCTTTGCGGATAAATTGTATGTGAACTTTTCTTTGTTCCAATCCTTGCCTGATGCGTGGGGGATTGACCAGCTTTTCCCGGTCTGTCCAATTTCGAATTTAAATCAACCTGTGAGCCGTCGTGCAGTATTATTAGATATTACCTGTGATTCAGATGGCACGATTGATCATTATATTGATGGGGATGGTATTACGACCACCATGCCGATGCCACATTATGAAGAAGACAATCCACCGTTATTAGGCTTCTTTATGGTCGGGGCGTATCAAGAAATTTTAGGTAACATGCATAACTTATTTGGTGATACCAGTACAGTGGATGTCTTAGTTCATGAGCAGGATAAGGCTTATATTGTGGACTACGACGAAGGTAACACCGTAGCAGATATGTTGGAATATGTTTATCTTGATCCGAAAAAATTATTGGATCGCTATCGTGAACAAATTGAGCATTCAAACTTACCTGCGTCAGAAGCCATTCAGTTCTTAAATGAACTTGAGGTGGGCTTGAATGGTTATACCTATTTAGAAGACGAGTAATTGGCAAAAGTGCGGTCTATGTTTCTGTAAAAAGACCGCGCTTTAGGACAACAGGAATCACTATGTACAATACGTTAAACAATAAAGAAGATATTTCATTAGTTTCAAATAATTTTGGTTTTCTACGCTTGCCTGTTCACTTTAATCCCGTCGAAACGGATGCAGAGTGGATTATTACTGGCGTACCGTTTGATGCGTCAGTATCGGGTCGCGCAGGAACGCGTTTTGGTGCGGAAGCTATTCGTCGCGCGTCGGTGAATTTGGCTTGGGAACACTGTCGCTTTCCATGGGATTTTGATGTGCGTGAGCGTTTAAAGATCGTGGATTGTGGCGATTTAGTTTATTCATTCGGTGATAACCAAAATTTCGTAGAAGAATTAGAAGCGCACGCAACCGCTTTATTAAAAGCGGGTAAGCGTTGCTTAACTTTTGGTGGCGATCATTTCATTACCTTGCCTTTATTACGTGCCCATGCAAAACATTTTGGTAAGTTGGCGATGATTCACTTTGATGCCCATACGGATACCTATGAAAATGGCAGTCGTTATGATCACGGTACCATGTTTTACCATGCGCCAAACGAAGGGTTAATTGATGCAGCCCATTCGGTACAAATTGGTATTCGTACTGAATTTGATCGCAACTTACCATTTACGGTACTTTCTGCGCCACAAGTCAACGAGGATAGCGTGGCACAAACTGTTGCTAAAATCAAAGAGGTAATTGGTGATTTACCTGTCTATTTAACCTTTGATATCGATTGTTTAGATCCTGCTTATGCACCGGGTACCGGTACGCCAGTCTGTGGTGGATTAAGCACAGACAAAGCATTGAAAATTTTACGTGCCTTGAAAGATGTGAATATTGTGGGTATGGATTTGGTTGAAGTCTCTCCTGCCTATGATCAATCGGACATTACTGCTTTAGCAGGTGCAACGTTGGCGCTAGAAATGCTGTATATGCAAGGGGCGAAAAAAGGCTAATATTCCTTTTTCTTGAGCAAGAAAAATCCACTTTTGTTAAGAAAGTGGATTTTTTTATGCTTGATAACTCAAAGTGCGGTGAGTTTCTGCTGCAATTCTACTTGTTTAAAGGGTTTGACAAGGACTGGGAATTGTTCTGCTTTTTCTCTTTGCTCAGTGTGCCCTGTCATCAACAGGATCTTCACTTGCGGTAAGTGTGTTTTTACCCATTTTGCGACATCTACCCCAGTTAATTTGCCGGATAACATAATATCAGAGAGTAAATAATCAATCGTTAGTCCTTGTTCTAATAAGGCAAGAGCTTGTTCACCTGACTCACATAAAACGGGTTGGTAGCCCATTTCATGTAATTGTTCTGACAGGGTCTCGCGTACACAGGCTTTATCTTCCACTACTAGAATCTGGTATGCTGTATCACAGCTCAGACGAGGTTGGGATGTCAACGCTGATACATCTTGTATTTGTTGTGCGATTGGCAATTGCAAATGAATAGCGGTACCTTGATCAGGTTGGGACTCAATCAGTACACGTCCTTTCGACTGGCGGATAAAACCATAGACCATGGATAAGCCCAAGCCACTTCCGCGACCATTTTGTTTGGTGGTGAAGAATGGTTCAAATACCCGTTTTTGTGTTTGCTCATCCATCCCACAACCGTCATCAATGATTGAGAGTTGCACCATCTCCTCTTGGCAATGAGCGCGTTGTACTGTTAATTGTGTGCTGCGAATGATGATATTACCTTCGTGATTGAGTGCATCTTTCGCATTGACAATTAAATTCACTAAAGCGGTTTCGAGCTGGTTTTTATCAATATAGACTAAAGGCAAATGTTCGCCCAATTCGAGTTGTACATTAATCGTTGGGGGGATGGTGTGTTTAATCAAATCATTAAACTCAATCACCAGTTGATTAATATCTAAAACTGTAGGGTGTAACGGTTGTTTTCGCGCATAAGCTAACAGGCGTTGTGTCAGCGTTGCGCTATTTTCTGCTGCTTTCAAGGCGCGCTGTAGACGTTTGACTTGGCGTTCATCAAGCCCATGCGGATCAATTAAATCCAAATTACCAATAATCACAGCTAAGAAATTATTGAAATCATGCGCAATCCCACCGGTGAGGTGACCGATGGCTCGCATTTTTTGACTGTGTGCAATTTCGTTTTCTAATTTTTTGCGTTGTGTACGATCAATTAAAAAGATGACTAGTCCATCTTTTAATGGACTAACCCGCCATTCCAGTACTTGCTGTGAATATTCAATTTCAAGGAAATCTTCCGCTTGCCGAATTTGTTTCAGTAAGGCGAGATCAATTGGTTGTTCCCAGCCGCTTACCTTAGCGTGTTTATGATTAAAGTAATCCACCAGCGTGTGTAAGCTTAATGGGGAGGTGTGTGTAAAAAAGTCACCTAGTAGCGTGTTAAATTGTGCGTTGTAAGACACTAAGTTAAGTTGTTGGTCAAAAATGGCGAGACCGTCGCGCATAGCTAAAAACGTGTGCTCTAATAATTCACTCTTTTCTTTTAATAATGAGTCAGTTTGCTCTAAGGTCAGCACATTTTGGTGAAAAATATCAAAGGTCCGTGCTAAATCGCCAATTTCATCTTGGGTTTGTTGTTGCGGTACCATCACGTTTTTATCGCCTTGTGATAAGCGTTTTAACGCATCAGTAATGGAATATAAGCGTTTGCCGATCAAGGAATAAATGTATTGTCCTAGAATAATAATCAATAAAATCGTAAATAACGAAAAGAGCAAAATAGACAAAGTAAGTGTGGATAATCGTTGTTGAATTTGTTCTGAATCAATATCCACGCTGTCCACTTTTTCTTTCGCCAATTGTGTATATTGTTGGCTAATTTGTTGCACCAAAGCATCAATCTGGAAGGTGAGGAATTGCACGCGTAAATTGATCTTTTCAAGGGCTTTAGCATTGTCAATCAACTGTGGGAAAAGGGCTTTGAGCTTATCCAGTTCTTGGTTAATGTCGATTAAGTAATCAACTGCAGGGAAGAGTAAGAAATTGGACTCAATGCTGATAAAAATCCCCGTCGAGAAATTACTTTTGGTGGCATCTTCAATTAATTTTTCCATACGGTTAAGCTGCGATAAAAAAGTGGCAGGGATCTGTTCTGGCAGTGCGGTATTTTTTTCCAGTCTTTTAATATGCTGAATGTGGAGCAACCCTTGGTTTAATTCACTAATGATTGTGGTGTTAAGAATATGACGTCGGTGAGTTTGTAATAGCAAGTCTTGTACACTTTTTCCCAGTAAATCAATGTGATAGATGATATTAGCAAAGCGTTGGTCCTCTGGTGTAGATTGCTTCGCTTGAGTTAAGAGCATTTGTAATTGTTCAGCATGATGTGCCAAGGTTTTGGATTCTTCTTGATACTCTAAAGCGCGTGTTGTTTGAGTAAGGCGTTTTGCATAAGTAGAAATTTGTGCGGTTTTTACCCCTAAGGTCATTGAGGAAAACATCTGGTTAAGTGAGCGATCACGTAAGTTAGAGAGTGAGTGATAAGTGCTATTTAAACCAATAATAGCTGTCATACTGATTACAACAATTAAAAAAATAGCGGTGATCAAAAACAGCATTAAACGAAAGCGTACGCTGTAAGGCTTAGTAAAAAAAGATGTTTTCCAATTTTTCATTTTTTAGACCGCACTTGAACTAGGTTGCCATTATTTTAAGCATAAATGGCGAAAAAAAAATGACAAATATGAATTGAGTCGTGTTTTTTATATTGAGAAAAGAAAAACGACCTACTTAATATTAAAGTAGGTCAAGGATATTTTGTTAAACACTAACAACACTCATTTTAGGTCCAAATGGCTCAAAGTGAATATCACTTTCATTCCAACCTTGCCGTTTTAATAAGTCGATAATACCTTCCATAAAGTTGATTGATCCACATACATATATATTCGCATTTTGTGGTATATGTTTTGCAATGAAATCAGCATCAATACGTGATTGTTCAGCAGTATAAATAATGTGACAATCTGTGTTGTCTGCTTGTTGTAAGAGAGCTTCAACTTCTGCTTTAAACGCGTGATTTTCATTATTGCGACAAGAGTGAATCCAACAAATTTCACGCTGTGAGTTATGATTTACTTGCTCTTCTAACATTGCTAATAATGGGGTTATTCCTACTCCACCACTGATCAGTACTAGTGGTTTATCATTTTGTTCTAATAAAAAATCACCTGCTGGTGCAGTAAAATCTAAAGTGTCGCCAACTTGTACATGATCATGTAAGTAGTGTGATACTAAACCTTTTGTTTCTCCCTTTCCTTCACGCTTAACAGCAAATTTTAGTCCGTTGCTAGTGTTCATTGAACAGAGAGAATAATGTCGCCATGCTGTATTGACTTCATCCTCTGGTTGTACACGTACAGTAATATATTGACCTGCTTTTAATATTGGTAATGGGAAATCTGTCTGCACAGTAAATTCTGTGATTTGATCAGAAACAGCGCGTTTAGCAACCACTTTAAAAGGCTTATAACCTTCCCATGCAGCGGCAGCATACATCTCTTGTTCTACTTTAATAAATACATCTGCAATTACTCCATAAGCTTTTTTCCAAGCATCGATAATTTCTGGTGTTGCAGCATCTCCTAATACTACTTTAATTGCTTTCAGTAAGTTTTCACCAACGATAGGATAATGTTCAGGTTTGATTTCAAGCGCTCGGTGTTTGTGACCAATTTGCAT
Source organism: Pasteurella multocida (assembly GCF_900187275.1). Classification (NCBI taxonomy): domain Bacteria; kingdom Pseudomonadati; phylum Pseudomonadota; class Gammaproteobacteria; order Pasteurellales; family Pasteurellaceae; genus Pasteurella; species Pasteurella multocida. Next base: position 1,703,320 of record NZ_LT906458.1, on the reverse strand, counting down.
TACATTCGGTAAAATCACAGTAAGATTATCAATATGTTTCGCCGCTGCTAGAACTGTACTTGCTAATGCCATTGGTTGACGTCCTTGTTTTTGGTTAGTCTTATTAAAAACATTTAATAATTCAGGATGTGCGTTAAACATATTATGATAAAAAGTATTAGTGATAGTTGTACCATGTTGCTCTAATACAGGAATAGTTGCTTTAATAATGTCACGAGTTTGTTGATCTAACATTTTTCTTCCTTTGTTATAAGTAGTTGAGTTATTTGGTCGGGTTTGGTTTTGGCTCAATTTACATAAATTCAGTAAGTCGTTTCTATACCTCGCTGGATGTATATAAATAGTATTTTTGATATAGATCAAAAGGAAGAGGGAAGCTATTTTGGGAACTAAAGTAGAAAAATTAACAAACTTATAGTGAGTAATAGCATAAAAAAAACCTGAGCACAGTCTCAGGTTTTTTATTATAGCTAGACAAAGTCTAGCTATAAAAACCATACGCTTTGCGTATGGAACAGAAAAGCTTAAGCGGTGAGCAGAACAAAACATCCTCCTATAATGAACAAGGCTGACAACCAAAATTCAACATATAGGAGGATAAGTCATGGCAAGTAAATCCAATGACGATTCAAGTCTATCACACACAAGATGGAACTGTAAGTACCACATAGTCTTTATCCCTAAGTATAGGAGAAAAGCAATTTATGGAAAATTGCGAGTTGATATAGGAGGGATACTAAGACAATTATGTCACTACAAGAATGTAGAGATAATAGAGGCATATGCAATGAAAGAGCATATCCATATGCTGTTAAGGATACCTCCGAAACTGGCCGTTTCAAGTTTTATGGGGTATTTAAAAGGTAAGTCATCGCTAATGATATTTGAAAGACATGCAAATTTGAAATATAAGTATGGGAATCGAAATTTTTGGGCGAAAGGCTATTATGTAAGTACAGTAGGTTTAAATACAAAAATTGTAGAGGAATATATCCGAAATCAGGAAAAGGAAGATATGATTCAGGATAATTTATCGAAGAAAGAATATATGGACCCCTTTAAGGGGTAGGCAACAGAGTTATTGAACGGTTGTCAGAATTCACATGCCCCTTGAGGGGCATGTGAAGTACTAGGCCCTTATAGGGTGGCCTAAAAACCGCCCGTTTTACGGGCGGATTGTTATTATATATTGTTGGATTAGGCTTCCATTGGCACTTCCATAAGTAAAATCTCAGCATCACTTGATGCAACGATATCTAGGTTATTAGTATCCCATACACCTAATCCATCACGCTCATTGAGATCAATGCCTGCGACATTCGCTTGTCCTTTGATAACAAAGGCATACACGCCATTACCTGCTTTATTTAGAGAGTAATTTTTAGCAATACCTTTATCAAATTTTGCTAGCGAAAACCACGCATCTTGATGAATCCAAACACCTTCATCATCTGGATTTGGTGATAGAATTTGTTGGAAATCATTTGGTTTTGCATTATCCGCAATTGTAATTTGTTGATAGCGAGGCTCAACATTGCGTTTATTTGGGATAACCCAAATTTGTAAAAATTTTACTGGGATATCAGCGTTCGGATTCATTTCACTGTGTGTAACCCCTGTACCAGCAGACATCACTTGAATGTCACCATTGCGAATAATACTGCCATTTCCCATGCTATCTTTATGCGCTAAATCTCCACTTAATGGAATAGAAATAATTTCCATATTATTGTGTGGGTGGGTACCAAATCCCATTCCCCCTTCAACGAAGTCATCATTAATAACTCTTAATACGCCGAAATTAACACGACTAGGATCATAGTAATGACCAAAACTAAAAGTGTGTTTGCTTTTTAACCAACCGTGATCTGCATTACCACGACTATTTGCTGAGTGATAGATAGTTTTCATTCTTTTCCCTTAAAATTAATTTTTTACCAAAACGTTGTGTATTATATCTTTTCATTTTTAGAGAATAAACATCTTTATTATTGATAATCTTTAAACTAATGGCGAATAATATTAAGTCAAGGATGTCACCTTATATGCTAAAAAGCATGCTAGCGTAATGAAATTTCGTGATCTCTTTCTCAAAATGAGAAAAAACAAATCATTATGACAATTATGAACGGGATTCAACATTTTCCATTCATATTGTTATGGTTAAATGCGACTATGTTTACTTTATCAAGGGATTTTTTCGGATGGAGCACGTTAATTCAACACCACCTGCTCGCCCTCTGTTAGAAATGAAAGGTATTGCCAAGCGCTTTGGTACTTTTTATGCGCTACAAGATGTGGATTTATCCATTTATCGTGGTGAAATCCATGCATTGATGGGGGAAAATGGGGCGGGTAAAAGTACCTTAATGAAAATTCTCGCTGGAGCGTACACCGCTTCTGCGGGTGAGATCTTAATTGACGGTGAACCGTTTCCTATTTCCTCGCCAAAAGATGCGATTAAAGCCGGTATTACCTTGATTTATCAAGAAATCCACCTTTCACCTAATTTAACTGTGGCAGAAAATATTTTTCTTGGTTGTGAGATTAAAACTCTGTTTGGTCTCGATCGTAAAACCATGGCAGAAGAGTCACAGAAAGTACTTGATCGTTTAGGCGCACAGTTTTTAGCGACGCAAAAAGTCTCATCTTTAACGATCGCAGAACAGCAACAAGTGGAAATTGCCCGTGCCTTATATCGAAAAAGTCGTATTCTCGTGATGGATGAGCCGACTGCGGCGTTGTCTTCTCGTGAAACGGAACGACTGTTTGCCTTAGTGAAAAAATTACGTGATGAGGGAATGGCGATCATTTATATCAGTCACCGTATGGCAGAAATTTATGAGCTTGCTGACCGTGTTAGCGTGCTACGCGATGGTAAGTATGTCGGTTCTCTAACCCGCGATAACTTGGATTCCGCTACTCTCGTACAGATGATGGTAGGACGCCCGTTAACTGACTTATTTAATAAAGAGAAAGTGCCTGTTGGGGAAGAGGTTCTACGAGTAGAAAATTTATCCGATGGACACAAACTTAAAGATGCCTCTTTGGTTATTCGTGCCGGTGAGATTGTCGGATTGTCTGGATTAGTGGGCGCGGGACGCTCTGAGCTCGCACATTTACTCTTCGGCGTGAAACGCGCAACGAAAGGCAAAATCTATTTGAGTGGCGGTGAAATCAGTTTTTCTTCACCACGAGAGGCGATCGCTCATCATGTAGCCTTGTTGCCAGAAAACCGTAAAGAAGAAGGCTTATTTTTAGATCTCAATATTCTCAAAAATGTCACGATGGCGACTTTAGAGCGTGATGCCACGATGTTAGTGATCGACCAAAATAAAGGCAAGCAAACCACGCAAGCGGCGATTGAAGGATTGAAAATGCGTGTGCCGAGTGCGAATGTCAATGTCAGTGGCTTATCTGGTGGGAATCAACAAAAAGTCTTGTTATCACGCTGGGCGGCAATTGAACCGAAGCTATTCATCATGGACGAGCCAACGCGCGGTGTGGATGTCGGGGCGAAAAGTGAAATTTATCGCATGATGATTGAAATGGCGAAGAAAGGGGTCGCGATTTTAATGATTTCCAGTGAGTTGCCTGAAATTGTGGGTATGAGCGATCGCGTTTATGTCATGCGTGAGGGCTATACCGTGGGTGAATTAGAAGGCGATGACATTAATCAAGAGCGTATCATGGCATTTGCTTGTGGCGCACAATCATAATAAAGAGATAAAAAGAACATCATTTAGGAGAAGTAACCATGGGAACAACACAACCGGTTAAACCGGGTTTTAAAAAACTGGCAATTGCAGATGCGATGCAGGCAATGGGGATTTTACCCATCTTGATTTTAATTGTGATCGTGTTTTCTTTTGTGGCACCAAACTTTATGACAGAAGCCAATATGATGAATATTACTCGTCAGGCATCAATTAATATTGTGTTAGCCGCAGGGATGACATTTGTGATTTTAACGGGCGGGATTGACCTTTCCGTTGGTTCGATTTTAGGGGTGACGGCGGTGATTGGACTGGTTACCTCGCTCAATCCCGCATTGGCAGAATTTGCGGTCCCGTTAGCGTTACTCGCGGGTTTAGGTATGGGGGTATTTAATGGTTTATTAGTTGCGTATGCAGGTCTACCTCCATTTATTGTCACACTAGGTACATATACTGCATTACGTGGCGCGGCCTATTTAGTAGCAGATGGGACAACGGTGATCAACTCTAAAATCTCATTCAGTTGGATAGGAAATGGTTATCTTGGTTCGATACCTTGGCTAGTGATTATCGCCTTTGCCGTGATTGCCGTATGCTGGTTTATTTTACGTCGCACGACGTTAGGCACCCATATTTATGCGGTCGGGGGGAACTTGCAAGCTGCACGTTTAACAGGTATCAAAGTCTCTTTAGTCTTAATCTTCGTTTACGCTGCCAGCGGATTATTATCTGGCTTAGGCGGCGTAATGAGTGCATCTCGTTTGTATAGCGCCAATGGTAATCTTGGTGTAGGCTATGAACTTGATGCAATTGCAGCCGTTATTTTAGGTGGCACGAGTTTCGTGGGCGGTATCGGAACCATTACGGGGACGCTCATCGGTGCATTAATTATTGCGACTTTAAATAATGGTATGACTTTAATGGGAGTGTCATATTTCTGGCAGCTCGTTATTAAAGGTGGGGTAATCATCGTGGCAGTATTGATCGACAAATACCGTACCCGTTCAGCTTAAACAACATCCAATATAGGAGACGTTATAATGAAATTAAAAACATTAGCAGTATCTTTAATGTTAGCCATGGCACCTTTTGCACAAGCGAAAGAGTTAAAATCGATCGGTGTGACCGTTGGTGATCTCGCTAACCCATTCTTCGTACAAATTGCGAAAGGGGCTGAGTTAAAAGCAAAAGAGCTTGCTGGCGACAAAGTAAACGTTGTTTCTGTATCCAGTGGTTACGATTTAGGTCAACAAGTGGCACAAATCGATAACTTCATCGCGGCAAAAACCGACATGATTATCCTTAACGCAGCGGACTCTAAAGGGATTGGACCTGCTGTAGAGCGTGCACGTAAAGCCGGTATTGTGGTAGTGGCAGTTGACGTGGCAGCGGATGGCGCGGACGCAACAGTCACTTCAAATAACTACCAAGCGGGTGAAATTGCTTGCCAAACTATCGTTGAAAAACTTAACGGTAAAGGGAATGTGGTGATCATCAATGGACCACCAGTATCTGCAGTACAAGATCGTGTACAAGGTTGCCAAGATGTATTTGCTAAACACGCGGACATCAAAGTGTTATCACATAACCAAAATGCGAAAGGTAGCCGTGAAGGTGGTTTAGAAGTGATGACTTCATTATTAATTGCACATCCGAAAATTGATGCGGTGTTCGCCATCAATGACCCAACGGCGATTGGTGCAGATTTAGCTGCAAAACAAGCACAACGTAATGAGTTTTTCATTATGGGTGTGGACGGCTCGCCAGATGGTGAAGAAGCCTTGAAATTATCAGATAGCTTATTCCGTGGTACACCAGCACAAGATCCACAAGTGATGGCAGCGGAAGCGGTGAAAATTGGTTACGATATTTTACAAGGCAAACCAGCACCGAAAGACCCCGTGTTAATTCCTGTACATTTAATTACACGTGATAACATTAAAGATTATAAAGGTTGGACTGTGAAGTAATTACCTGATTCCCCCTCCTGAGTTTGGGAGGGGGCTTATTATTTGTGGTTAAACATGCGACATTAACAGCGCTCAACCGCGACGGCAAATAAATAACCCATGCCGCGAACAGTTTGAATATAAGTTGGTGCCTTGGGGTTAGGCTCAATTTTTTTACGTAACCGCATAATGAGCACGTCGACAGTGCGGTCAAAAATTTCTAAGCTTTCCGTGTGTGTCAGTTCAAGTAACTTTTCACGAGAAAGGACTTTTTGTGCATGAGAAACTAAGGCGTGTAATAAGGTGTATTCTCCTTGCGTCAGCTCAATATCCACTTTTTGTGGCGAATATAATTTCCGATTTTGTGTATCTAGCACCCAATGATGAAAAGTAAAACCTTGATGTGAGGCGCTGGTTGAAAAAGGTTGTGGCTGATGGCGACGTAACGCGACTTTCGCTCTTGCAACGACCACGCGAGGATAAAAGGGTTTGGAGATGTAGTCATCAGCACCCATTTCTAAGCCAACAACAATATCGGATTCAGAATCTAGCCCACTTAACATAATCACAGGGGCAGTGGTCAGGCTTTTTAAACGCTGTAAGAGAATTAATCCATTTACATCAGGCAGAATTAAATCAAGAAAAATTAATGAAAAGTGCGGAGTCGATTGCAACAAAGCTAACGCTTGCTGACCGGTTTGAGCCGTCATAACAGTATAGCCATGTTCCTCAAAAATATCGGTAAGCAATTCACAAACTTGAACATCATCATCAATGACAAGAAGAGAAGTATTTTGTTGCATTTGTATATCCATGCCTTAAATAGATTATTTTTTAAGTATATATAATTTCTAACAGAAAGAGTATTCATCAATAAACAAAATCTAAAACGATGAGGTAGTTATGCGTATTGGCATCGATCTGGGTGGCACGAAAATTGAAGTGATCGCCCTTTCTAATGAAGGCAAAGAGTTATTCAGAAAACGAGTACCTACACCAAGAGGGTCTTATGAAGCAACATTAGCTGCAATTAAAGGGCTGGTAGATGATGCGGAACAAGCAACGGGACAAACAGGTACGGTGGGTATTGGCATTCCAGGGACGATTTCGCCGTTTAGTCATAAAGTGAAAAATGCTAATTCCGTGTGGTTAAATGGTCAACCATTAGACAAAGATCTTTGTCGCTTACTGGGACGCGAAGTCCGTATTGCCAATGATGCAAATTGCATGACAGTATCCGAAGCCACAGACGGTGCAGGAGCAGGAAGTGCGGTCGTGTTGGCGTTAATTTTAGGAACAGGATGCGGTTCAGGCATTGTGATTCATGGTAAACCACATCATGGTGGTAATGGTATCGGGGGAGAATGGGGACACAATCCTTTGCCTTGGATGGACGATGAAGAAAAAGCCGTTGCGCAACAAACACCATGTTATTGTGGTAAACACGGTTGTATTGAACAATTTGTGTCAGGCACAGGGCTGTGTGATGATTATGAGCGTCGTTCGGGAAAACGTTTGAAAGGAGATGAGATTCTTGCTTTAGCTGAGCAAGGCGATACGCTAGCCGAACAATCCTTCCAAGCTTATGAACGTCGCTTGGCGAAAGCGTTGTCCTCTTATGTCAATATGCTCGATCCTGATGTGATTGTCTTCGCAGGTGGTGTGTGTAATGTTGATAGACTTTACACCAATGTGCCTAAGCTGATGCCACAGTATATTTTTGGTCATGAGTTCCATACTCCTATTCGCAAGGCATTACATGGTGATTCCAGTGGCGTGCGTGGTGCGGCATGGCTATGGCCACTGGAAAAATAAAATTTCGTTAAATTGACCGCACTTTGATGGGGTTTCTCTAAGGGGGATAAGCGATGAAACGTTCTGAAATTAACCAAGTATTAGGCGAATTTAAGGCATTGATGCAACGTCATTGTTTTTATTTGCCCGAATTTGCAGATTACCGTTTGGCGGATTGGAAACTCGCCGATTTAGTAAGCCAACAAGAAGTATTAGATGCGCGTCTTGGTTGGGATGTCACGGATTTCAATTTGAATGATTTTGCGAAATATGGTTTAACGTTATTTACTATTCGTAATCAATCTCCCACTAATCAGAAACCCTATGCGGAAAAAATTATGATGGTAAAAGAGGGGCAAGTCACCCCGATGCATTACCATTGGAAAAAGATGGAAGATATTATTAATCGAGGTGGTGGTACCTTGGTGATTCGTTTGTATCGACGTGATGAACAAACGGATTTGTTAGATGAAAAATCGACTATTCAAGTGGCGGTGGATGGCAAGCAGATCACGGTCAATGCAGGTGGTTTAGTCAAACTTAAACCGGGACAAAGTATTTGTTTAACCCCTTTCTTGTATCATAGCTTTTGGGCTGAGGATGGTGTGGTATTAGCAGGGGAAGTGTCTATGGCAAATGACGATTTAACCGATAATCGTTTTTTAGCACAGTTGGGTCGTTTTTCACACATTGAGGAAGATGAACCCCCTCTTCATTTACTTTGTAGTGATTACCCTCAGTATTTAGCAGGAGCATAACATGGGATTATTGAACTTAAAGTCAATGCTTTCCATCGCAAATCAACATCAATTTGCGGTCGGGGCATTTAATGCGATTGACTCAAATTTTATTGATGCAGTGTTTACTGCAGCACAACAAAATCAGTCACCGGTAATTATTAATGTGGCTGAAGTGCATTTAACGTATATTGATTTAGAATCCACCGCTGAATATATCAAGAAAAAAGCTATGTTAGCAGGTGTCCCCGTGTGCTTAAATTTAGATCATGGATTGACGTTTTCCACCGTTGAGCGTGCAATTAAATGTGGTTTTTCTTCCATTATGTTTGATGGCTCCTCACTTACTTACGCAGAAAATATTGCGCAAACTCGTAAAGTTGTCGAACTTTGTCAAAATTATGGTATTTCTGTTGAAGGTGAACTTGGTGCAGTGGGGGGAGATGAACATGGCGCGTTAGAAAGTTGTGCTGATGTGGCGCTTTATACCAATGTTGAACAGGCTGTGGAGTTTGTGCGCGAAACAGGCATTGATGCCCTCGCTGTTGCGATTGGGAATACCCATGGTAAATATAAAGGTGTACCTAAGTTAGATTTTGAACGTCTGGCGCAAATTCACCAAGCGGTTTCTGTCCCGTTAGTATTACACGGAGGTTCGGGATTAAGTGCTGACGATTTCCGCAAAACGATTCAACGTGGCATTTGCAAAATTAATTTCTTTACAGGCATGTCACAAGCGGCGTTACAGTCACTTGAAAAAGATATGCAACATACCGATCTCGAAACAAAATATCATTATTACCTGATTATGATGAACCGTATGCAACAGGCGATTTCTGACACAGTTGCAGAGCAAATGAACATCTTTAATAGCATCAATAAGGCGCATTTATATGCAACAACGTAATGGCATTCTCGCCATCGGTAATTTATTAGTGGATCGTGCCCTACTGATTTCGGATTATCCACAAGAGTCCATGTTAGCCACGATTTCTAACATGGAGCTCCATTGTGGCGGCGGTTGTACCAATGTGTTATTTAATTTGGCAAAACTTGATCCACGTTTACCGCTTTTTCTTGCCGGTGCCATTGGTCAAGATGGCGAAGGACAGTTGATTTTACAACAAGCTAAGCAGCATCATATTAATGTTGACAATGTAGTTCAGTTAGCTCTACCAACCTCATTTACTGATGTGATGATCAATTCACAAACTGGTGATCGTACGTTTTTCCATTACGTTGGCGCAATGGCAGAATATCAAGCAGCACATATTTTGCAAATTGATCATCCCGCGAAAATTGCCCACATCGCTTATTTACCGCTATTGCCTAAATTGCTTGATGTAGAGGTGTTAAAACACACGCTGACCAGTCTGCAACAAAAAGGCTTTCTCATTTCCATTGATTTAGTTTCCGTAGCGAATAAACAGATCTTTACTCAACAAATCCTGCCAATTTTGCCTTATGTGGATTATGTGATTATTAATGATATTGAAGCCAAATGGTTGACCAATTCAGAGGCATTCGCATCGAGCAAAACTGTGTTACAGCGCATGGCGGAGCAAATGATGGTATTGGGCGTGCGTGATACGGTGATCATCCATGAGCCTAAATGGGCTGTTGCAATGAATCAACAAGGTGAACAGGTTGCGATACCTTCGTACTGGGTAGAAAAACAAAATATCGTGAGTACCTTAGGGGCAGGTGATGCTTTCTGTACAGGGGTGCTTTATGGTTTACATCATGGCTTACCTTTAGTTGAAGTACTCAAACTCGGTCACGGGTTAGCGTACTTCAATTTATTCTCCATGTCCGCAACGGGCGGTGCAGTGAGTTATGAAACACTGCAACACTTTATTACAACACAAGAATCAAACCGTTGAAATGATGGTTAAAAAGATGATTTTAATCTAAATTCTTTTGGGGTTTTACCGTATTCTCTTTTAAAGACAGCATAAAAATATTGTAGTGAAGGATAGCCACATATTTCAGCGATTTCTTGAGTAGAAACGTCAGTAAAGCGTAACATATATTGCGCTCGACTGAGCTTTTCTTCATGAATAACTTGATGAATCGTCTTATCCATTTCTGTTTTAAAACGTTGTTCTAAATTTGAACGAGATATGCGTAAATGATCTAACACTTGTTCTGTCTTAATGCCTTGGCAAGCGCGATGGCGAATAAAATGCATCGCTTGAATAACGAAAGGATCTTGTAAAGAGCGATAATCCGTTGAGCGGCGTTCTTCTACACTGATGGGTGGGATTAAGATGGGCTTATGTGATACAGGCTGTCCACTGAGTTTTTGGTGAAGAAGTTTAGCTGCTTGATAACCAATTTGACTGGTTCCTTGTACAACAGAGGAAAGTGAGGTTCTTGATAAATATTGAATTAACTCTTCATTATCAATACCAATAATACAAAGCTCGTCAGGGACAACGATTTTGAGCTGTTCACAAGCTTGTAATAAATGCCTTGCTCGAGCATCCGTTACCGCAATAATCCCAGTGTGTTTTGCAAGTGTTTTTAACCATTCACAAAGCTTATTTTGTGATTCTAGCCAATTTTGTGAGTTCGTTTTATCTCCGAGATAATATTGAGGTTCATGCTCATAATGCCGCATTAAATGGATAAACGCATTTTGTCTTTCTAGTGACCAATGTTTTTCGCTTTCAGCAGGATAACCATAAAAAGCAAAACGATTAATTCCTTTTTGTTTTAGGTGAAGAAATGCGGTTTCGATTAGCGCATAATTGTCTGTTGCCACATAAGGCAGATCTGGATAATATGCCGGATTCTGGTATGAACCACCTACAGCAATAATGGGAACTTCAATGTTATGGAGCAATTCTGCAGTTTCAATATCATCAAAGTCAGCGATAATACCGTCAATGGATAAGTTTCGGATATCTTCTTTGTGGTAAACGAAATCATCTTCCATAAAAATATCCCATGTACATTGCGATGCTTGAATATACTGTCCAATACCTTTAATGACCCCACGATCATAAATCTTATTTGCATTAAACAGCAAGGCAACTTTGTAAGGTTGTTCTGACATTTTTATCTCCTTTGCTTGTTTCACTATAAGATAAAAAAATAAACTTAGCAAAATGATAAAAAGTCCACCGCACTTTCGTTAAGCCAAGCAAAGTGCGGTGGATTTGGAGAGGAATTAGAATGTAAATTACATTTTCTTTTTACTGATGGTATCAAGCCATACGGCAAGGAGTAGAATCCCACCTTTTACGATATATTGCCAGAAAGTCGGGACATCTAACATACTCATTCCATTATCAAGTAACGCGATAATAAATGCGCCTATTACGACACCATAAATCGTTCCGATACCACCAGCGAGACTGGCGCCACCAATCACACAAGCGGCAATGGCATCCAGCTCTGCATTTTGACCAGCAGAGGGCGCCCCAGCACCTAAACGCGCACTTAAGATTAAACCTGCAATCGCCACTAAAAAACCATTTAATGCAAAAATTGTCATTTTTACTTTTTCTACACTAATGCCAGATAATCTTGCTGCCTCAATATTGCCACCAATCGCATAAACATGACGACCAAAAGCGGTTTTTCTGGCTAGAAATGCACCAATGATAGTTAGTAAAGCGAGTACTAATACTGGAAATGGGACTCCTCGATAAGTATTTAATAAGTAAATTGCACCAAGGACTAAGATTGCGACTGTTGCATATGTGAGCGTTTCTTTCGTGACCGACTGTACAGGTAAATTCAGTTTTTGACGAGCTTTACGTTGATAGCCTCCCCAGACAATAAAACAGAACAGGACAAATGTAGCTAAGAGCATACCTAAAATATCTGGCAAATAGCCTTGTCCGATAGATGTCATGTCTGAACTAATTGGCGAAACTGTAGTGCCATTGGTTAAACCAATTAAAATCCCCCGAAAGGCTAACATACCGGCTAACGTGACGATGAAGGAAGGGACTTTCTGATAAGCGACCCACCAGCCATTCCATGCACCCAATATAAGTCCTAACATTAACGTAATTAAGATAGTTAGCGGTAATGGCCAATGCCACCAGACATTAGTAATAGCAGCAAAACCACCGAGTAGTCCCATTAAGGAACCTACGGATAAATCAATTTCTGCAGAGATAATAATAAACACCATCCCAATCGCTAAAATACCAGTAATTGATGTTTGACGTAGTAAATTTGATATATTTCTTGCACTTAAATAGGCACCGTCAGTTGCCAATGAGAAAAATGTCATAATGATCACGATGGCAATAAACATGATATAAACTTGTAAATTAATGGATTTTAATTTCTGCATTGATTACTCCTTAAGCGCCGCTTCCATGACTTGTTCTTGGGTCAGATTGCGATTAACAAGATCTGCTTTGATTTTTCCCTGATGCATGACTAAGATACGATCGCTGATGCCAAGTACTTCAGGTAATTCAGACGAAATGACAATAATCGCCATACCTTCTTTAGCAAGTTGGTTAATTAACTTATAAATTTCATATTTTGCACCTACATCAATTCCTCTTGTTGGCTCATCTAAGATCAAAATTTTAGGGTTTAATAGTAAACATTTTGCTAGAACAGCTTTTTGTTGGTTGCCTCCACTTAAGCGCCCGATTGCAAGTTGTGTTGATGATGTTTTGACTGTAAGTTTAGCAATGGATTGATTGATAATTGTTTCTTCAAGTGGTGCATTAATGATTTTTTTACGAAAGCAGAATTGGGGGAGTGATGAAAGGGTAATGTTGTGACCTACTCCCATGATTGGAATAATACCGTGTTTTTTACGATCCTCTGGCACCATGACAATCTGATTTGCAATAGCCTGAGCACAATTTTTAATCTGGATAGGCTGATTCTCAAGGAGAATATTGCCTTGATATTTTCCCGCATAGGAACCAAAAATGCATTGTGCCATTTCTGTACGTCCTGAACCAACTAACCCTGCTACACCAAGAATTTCACCTTTATGTAAGGAAAAATTTGCATTATCGACACGTTTAATATGTGTATTTGTTGGATGCCATGCTGTTAAATTTTCAACACGTAGAATTTCTTCGCCAATAGAATGGGGTTCGTGAGGATAAAGAGAGGTGATTTCTCTGCCAACCATCATAGAAATAATGTTATCTTCACTCATTTCTCTTGTCGGATGTGTACCAATATGTTCACCATCACGAATGATACAGATATTGTCGGAGATAGCTTTTACTTCGTTTAGTTTATGCGAGATATAAATACAGGCAATATTCTGAGCTTGCAGATCTTTAATAAGATTTAATAGAATTGCTGTTTCTTTTTCTGTCAGTGAGGCACTGGGTTCATCGAGGATAAGTAAACGAACTTTTTTATTTAGCGCTTTGGCGATTTCTACAAGCTGCTGTTGACCTAGACCGAGTTCTTTTACTTTTGTATTGGGATCGACATCCAATTGTACTTGTTGTAATAATGTTTTACAGCGAAGATACATTTCATTGTCATTGGTTAATCCTAGTTGTGTCATTTCATTACCCAAAAACATGTTTTCAAGAATAGACATATTCTTTACTAACGCGAGTTCTTGATGAATAATTGAAATGCCTTTTTCTTCCGTTTCTCTAATATTTTTTGCGATAAGACGCTCATTTAAAAAGTAAATTTCACCTTCATAGTCACCATATGGATAAATCCCACATAGCACTTTCATTAAGGTCGATTTGCCAGAACCATTTTCGCCACAGAGGGAAAGGACCTCTCCCATTTCTAGCGAAATGGAAATATTATTTAAAGCAACAACATCACCAAATTTTTTTGTGATGTTTTTCATTTCCAATAGTTTCGCCATAATCTATTTTTCCTTAAAAAGATGGTAGAAATAATCTACCACCTTGTTTGAGTCGAAAGAATTATTTATAAATTGCGGTTTTACTATGAAAACCATCTTTGATGACGGTGTCATCAATATTATCTTTTGTGACGATAACTGGCTCTAACAAGTAACTAGGGACTTCTTTTATGCCATTATTAAGTGCTGAATTGGACTCGATTTTTTGTTCTTTACCTAATTGGACGGCAATTTCGGCAGCTTTATTTGCCAACTTGGTAATCGGTTTGTAAACCGTCATGGTTTGTGAACCGTCAATAATGCGTTTAATTGCCGCTAAATCAGCATCCTGTCCAGAAATTGCAACTTTACCTGCTAATCCTTGAGCACTTAGTGCTTGGATTGCCCCGCCAGCAGTCGCATCATTTGATGCAACGACTGCGTCAATGTTATTTTTATTAGCCGTCAGAGCATTTTCCATAATTTGTAAGGCTTTTTCTGCTAACCAAGAATCAACCCATTGATCGCCTACTACTTTAACTTTGCCGCTATCAATATGTGGTTGTAATATTTTCATTTGCCCTTTTCGGAATAATTTCGCATTATTATCCACTGGTGAGCCTCCCATTAAGAAATAGTTCCCTTCGGGTTTTTTCTCAATAATACTTTGTGCTTGTAACTCACCGACTTTTTCGTTATCAAAAGAAACATAGAAATCAATGTCGGCATTATTAATTAACCGATCATAAGCTAATACTTTCACGCCTTCTTTCTTCGCTTCTGATATAACGTTACCCAATACTTCGCCATTAAATGGAATAATTACGAGTACATCAATATCCTTATTGAGCATATTTTCAATTTGAGAAATTTGTGCAGCTGCATCACCATTAGCAGATTGTACAAAGACTTTTGCCCCTAATTCTTCGGCTTTTTTTACAAAAATATCACGATCTTTTTGCCAACGTTCTAAACGTAAATCATCAATAGACATTCCGATTTTTAAATCTTTTGCCAACACAGTATTGTTTAAGAACATTAATGCAGCAGCAATCGCTAATAATGTGGATTTCATTTTCATAAGCCACCTCAAAGTCGTTAAATGAGTGATATTTTGAGTCGTCGTTGTTGACTCATGTCCAGTTTGAGCAGATTGCAAATGAAGTGCAATTATCAGATCTTGTAATAGCATTACGTTTTTTCTTTTTTGTGATATGAGCCACAATAACGAATAATCTAAAATCCGGAGTGAAGTAACATAATGTCTTTTATTAGCAATAAAAAAATCACCGTTCAACGCTATGAACGGTGATATCATTCCTCCTAAAAAAGAGGACTTATTTTAATTTTGCAATACCAAATCCAGTCATTCCCCATAACATCGCAAAGACAATACCACTCCAACATAATACAGCCCAAGGTAGATAAGAGAGTGTGGCTACACCGAGTGTACCTGCCATATATGCCCCCGCGGCTGTCCAAGGTAGGATCGGCTCAATGACTGTAGCAGAGTCTTCAACGGTTCGACTGAGGTTTTTAGGATGTAATCCGCGTTCAGTGTAAGCCTCTTTTAACATTTCGCCTGGAATTAAGATAGAAATTTGTCCATTACATGTCACCCCAATCATTGTTAATCCGCAAAGGATAGTCGCAAAGATTAAAGATGCTGTTGATTTTACTAGTTTAAGCAAATAGTTGATGATCACGTCTAACGCGCCGCTCAGTGACAAAATACCCGCAAAAGATAATGCACAGAAACAGATTAATAACGTTCCCATCATAGAATTCATTCCGCCTCGATTGAGGAGTCGAGCTAAATCAGCACTAATTGGTATGTCACTTTTGATCATTGAAACATTAAAACCGTTAACTGCACTATTGACCACATCATGTAATGAAAAGCCTTGAATAACTAATGCATTTAATATTGCAATAGCGGCTGAAAGCAGCATTACAGGAATTGTTGGTTTTTTAGTAATGGATCCCCATAGAATAATGATGACAGGAATAATTAACAAAATGACATTAAAATGGTAAATCTGTTCTAATCCTGCAAGCATCGCTAACACCTTTTCTGGTGTTGCAACATCATGAAAATTACCGCTCATACCGTAAATAACATAAATGATCGCTGACAGTATGAAAGAAGGTAGCGTGGTATAAAGCAAATGAGCGATATGTTCATAAAGATCAACACCCGTTGCAGCTGAAGCAATGTTTGTTGTATCGGATAATGGCGATAATTTATCTCCAAAATATGCACCCGCAACGACTGCACCTGCCGTTGCTGCTAAATTCGCATCTAATCCGATTGCCACGCCCATAAAGGCAACACCAACAGTGCCAGCCGATCCCCAAGATGTACCAGTACAAACAGATACAATAGAGGTTAAAACAAGTGCGGTGATATATAAGAATTGAGGGTCGATAATTTTTAAACCGTAATAAATCATCATAGGGATTGTACCGCCAGCAATCCAAGTACCGATTAATAATCCAACAGTAATTAAAATTAACAATGCGGGCATTGTTTTAGCTATTTTAGCTGCGATCGCGTTTAAGATATCGCTGTAATTGTACCCTAAATGTTTTACTAAAAATCCAGCAAAGACACAGGAAATTACCATCAATGGTTCAGGCGGTAAGTCAAAGAATGCATAACCTAAACCTAATAGAACCAACATAACCAATATAGGAGATAAAGCTTGTGGTAATGTGGGGGTTTTTATTTCATTATTCATGATTAAGCTCCTCTTGCATTAATAACGCTAGACCTTGTTTCATTCTTTCCAAACTCTCTTTTAATAAAGCACGTGGCATAGCGACATTCATTCTAAAAAAAGACAGACCTTCTTTACCGAAATCACTTCCCCAAGACACCTCAATACGGGATAAATCAAGAAACCAATGTCTCAATTTTTCTTCACTGATCTGTAGCTTGCTATAATTAACCCAAATAAGATAAGTTCCTTCACTGTTTATCATCTCTAGTTGTGGTATCTCCTGGGTGAAAAAGTTTTTGACAATCAATTTGTTATGAAAAATATAATCTCTTAATTCATCAAGCCAGTCGTCACAATATTGATAGGCAATCTGAAGTGCTGGAATGGAAAAGAAATTTGGATTATGCATACCTAAAGCTTGCATATGACCTTGAAATTTATCTCTGACATTTTTATTGCAAATAAGTAAATTGGAAATTTCTAGTCCGGGAATATTGAATGTTTTGGCGGGCGATGTACAAATGATTGAATGTTTTTCAACATATGAGCTTATTGCCGAAATGATGATATGTTTGCTACCAGAAAAATCGAAATCAGCATGAACATCATCAGATAAAATAAACACACCATATTTTTCAGCTAACGTAGCAATTCGTTGTAAATCACGATGTGACCAGACGGTACCGGTTGGATTATGTGGTGAGATTAAAATAAACGTTTTGGCTATTTGGAAACATTTTTCTAATTGAGAGAAATCAATCGTATATTTGCCTGCTTGATAAATTAATGCACAAGATTCAACTGTTCGTTTATTTAATAAGATAGCGTTGACAATAGGTGCATATGAGGGTGTTAGAATAGCGATACTTTCTGTTGGAAAAGTAAACTCTTTAATATAAATAGAAATCGCTTGAATGATTCTCGGGCAAAAAATAATGTACTCATTTGCGATCTCATACTGATAATGGCGAAGTAAATATCTTCTTACAATATTATGGTAATTATCAGGTAATACCGTATAGCCATAGATTCCAGTTCTATTTTGTTTTGCTAAATAATTGATGAGCATTTGAGGCGCAGGTAAATCCATATCTGCAACAGACATTGAAATCATATCCTTGCCGTATTTACGAGTAATTGCCCATTTAGCACTATGACAATCTGATCTATCAGTAAAAACATCAAACAAATTATCCGTCATACATGTTCTCCAATATTGGATTTATATAAACTTTAGAACTTGAGGTAGATTGTTGGAATTGTTAAATCTGGTATTTCTATTACGTTTTTTCTTTTTTGTGATATAAGCCACAATAACCAATAATCTTAATTGTTAAGTGAAATAACGTAATTGATCCTCCCATTGTTTTACTAAATTATGTCTCTGAAACTTATTTGTTCAGGAGAAATCATTTATGTCCACTTACTTCGACAAAATTGAAAAAGTAAATTATGAAGGTGTAACTTCATCTAATCCGTTTGCATATAAGCATTATGATGCTAATCAAGTTATTTTAGGTAAGACGATGGCTGAACACTTACGTTTAGCCGTCTGTTATTGGCACACTTTCTGTTGGACAGGGAATGATATGTTCGGTGTCGGTTCTTTCGATCGTTGTTGGCAGAAGGCGAGTGATTCATTAGCAGGTGCAAAACAAAAAGCAGATATCGCTTTTGAATTTTTCAGTAAATTAGGCATACCTTATTATTGTTTTCATGATGTTGATGTTGCGCCAGAAGGTCATTCATTTAAAGAATATTTGTCGAACTTTAATACAATGATCGATGTTTTAGCGCAGAAACAAGAAGAAACAGGCGTCAAATTGTTGTGGGGGACTGCAAATTGTTTTACACACCCTCGTTATATGTCTGGTGCTGCAACAAATCCGAATCCAGAAATTTTTGCTTGGGCTGCTGCACAAGTATTTACTGCCATGGGGGCAACTCAGCGTTTAGGTGGTGAAAATTATGTTTTGTGGGGAGGACGTGAAGGATATGAAACGTTATTAAATACCAATTTAAAACAGGAGCGAGAGCAAATTGGACGTTTCATGCAAATGGTGGTTGAGCATAAATATAAAATCGGTTTTAACGGGACTTTGCTGATTGAACCAAAGCCACAAGAGCCAACGAAACATCAATATGACTATGATGTGGCGACCGTTTATGGCTTTTTAAAGCAGTTTGGTTTAGAAAAAGAAATTAAAGTGAATATTGAAGCTAATCACGCAACATTAGCTGGACACACTTTCCAGCATGAAGTCGCCATGGCTACAGCGTTAGATATTTTTGGTTCTATTGATGCAAATCGTGGTGATCCACAATTAGGTTGGGATACCGATCAATTCCCTAATAGCGTAGAAGAAAATACTTTGGTCATATATGAAATTCTCAAAGCAGGGGGCTTTACAACCGGTGGTTTTAATTTTGATGCTAAAATCCGTCGGCAGAGTACGGATCCTTACGATTTATTTCATGGACATATTGGCGCGATTGATGTACTTGCCTTATCACTAAAATGTGCGGCGAAAATGCTTGAAGAGCAAGCTTTACAAAAAGTCGTCAATCAACGTTATGCTGGTTGGACATCATCACTTGGTCAACAAATCTTACTAGGTCAAACTTCGTTAGCTGAGCTGGCTCAGCGAGTAGAAGTGCAGGGATTCGATCCACAACCTATTTCAGGTCAACAAGAGTATTTGGAAAACCTCGTTAATCACTATATTTTCAGTAAATAGATCATAAAAGTGCGGTATAATTTTTGTTATATTTTATACCGCACTTTTTAGGGGGAAAGAATATGTATATCGGCATTGATTGTGGTACACAAGGTACTAAAGTCATCGTGGTAGATAGCCAGCAGAGACAGGTGATTGGTGTGGGCTATGCGCCGCATACGATCATTGAAAATAGTGAAGGTCGCCGTGAACAACAGCCTCAATGGTGGACGGACGCCTTAGTCAGCGCATATCAACAAGCGATAAAACTCGCCCAAATCGAACCGCACTTGATTAAAGGGATTGGAGTCTCGGGGCAACAGCATGGTTTGGTGCTGTTAGATGACAATGATCAACCGTTATACAATGCAAAACTTTGGTGTGATACCGAAACTGCGGCTGAAAATGCGGAATTTATCCGATTGTTGGGCGGTCAAGAAAAAGCGTTCTCACAGTTAGGTATCATGCCCCAAACAGGCTATACCGCCTCAAAAATTTTATGGTTTAGAAAGCAGTATCCTGAACAATATCGTCGTATAGCCAAAATCATGCTCCCACATGATTATTTGAATTATTGGCTAACGGGACATTTTTGTATGGAATATGGTGATGCCTCAGGGACAGGTTATTTTGATGTGGTGCAACGTCAGTGGCATCTCGAGGCGTTTAAATTACTGGCGCCAGAATTAGACCCACATCAAGTTTTACCGCCATTACGTTCTGCCCAACAAAAGATTGGTCAGGTACGTGCTGAAATTGCCGCCCTATTAGGCTTATCAGAAAATGTTATTGTGTCCACGGGTGGTGGCGATAATATGATGGGGGCGATTGGGACGGGCAATATTCAGCAAGGTATTGTAACGATGAGTTTAGGCACCTCAGGCACACTCTATGCCTATACCGATAAACCACTCACGGATTTACCGATGGAAATTGCCAATTTCTGTTCAAGTACAGACGGTTGGTTACCCTTGGTTTGTGTGATGAACATGACCTCTGCCAATAAAAATCTGATGGATTTATTACAGATTGATGTGGCTAAATTTAACGAATTTATTCAACAAAGCCCAATTGGTGCAGAGGGTATCACCATTCTGCCTTTCTTTAATGGTGAACGTGTTCCGCCATTGCCACAAGCTAAGGCGAGTATTTTAGGGGTGGATGCAGCCAATTTTACTCAACCGAATTTATGCCGAGCGATGATGGAAGCTGCCAGTTTTACTTTACGTTACGGCTTAGATTTATTCCGTCAAGCCGGCTTATCGACTTCACAAATCCGTTTAATTGGTGGGGGAGCTAAAAGTGCGGTATGGCGTCAAATGATTGCGGATATCATGAATACTGAAGTGGTTTGTTTGAAAGAAGACGAAGCCGCTGCACTCGGTGGCGCAATCCAAGCCATGTGGGTGAATGGTGAAGGGGCTTTAGCTGATTTATGTCACGCCTTTGTGCATCTTGATACGACATCTCTTGTACAACCTAATCCAAAAAGTGCGGTGGAATATGAGCGAGTTTATCAGCGTTATTTAGTACTTTTACAACAACATTATTAATTGTCTCGTAAAATCAAGTAATAGGTTAAGTGATACCTTTCATTTAACCTATTTTTATTGCCTCTTTTTTATCTGTTGAAAACAGAGTTATCCAAGGGGAAAAAGTGGTATTCACAGGCGATTTCATTCTACATTTTTATGTGCAAATTTGCGTATAACTCTTTGTGCAAACCCCACACAGTGATAAACTAACCCACAATTTTTTCGATTTATAAACCGTTTTTCATTTACAGGTATCTCAATGCGTACAAGTCAATATTTATTCTCAACCTTAAAAGAAACGCCTGCTGAGGCGAGTATTGTTAGCCATCAATTAATGTTACGTGCGGGCATGATTCGTCCGTTAGCATCGGGGCTCTATACTTGGTTGCCGACCGGGTTGCGTGTCTTAAATAAAGTAGAAAAGATTATCCGTGAAGAAATGGATAAAAGCGGTGCGTTAGAAGTGAAAATGGCGGTCACGCAACCAGCAGAATTATGGCAAGAGTCTGGTCGTTGGGAAGAGTATGGTCCGGAGTTATTGCGTTTTAAAGATCGTGGCGAGCGTGATTTTGTGATTGGACCAACCAATGAAGAAGTGATTACCGATTTAGTGCGCCGTGAATTGAGTTCTTATAAGCAGTTACCATTGAATTTATATCATATTCAAACCAAATTCCGTGATGAAGTTCGTCCGCGTTTCGGCGTAATGCGTTCGCGTGAGTTTGTGATGAAAGATGCATACTCTTTCCATACTACTCATGAGTGTTTGCAAAATACTTATGATGTGATGTATGAAACCTATTCGAATATTTTTAACCGCTTAGGGTTAGATTTTCGCGCAGTGCAAGCGGATACAGGTTCAATTGGTGGGAGTGCATCTCATGAATTCCAAGTGTTAGCACAAAGTGGTGAAGATGATGTGGTGTTTTCCACCGAGTCAGATTTTGCCGCAAACATTGAACTTGCCGAAGCGGTGGCATTAGGTGAACGTGGTGCGGCAACAGAAGAATTACGTGTCGTGGATACGCCTAATGCAAAAACCATTGCGGAATTGGTAGAACAATTTAATCAACCGATTGAAAAAACCGTCAAAACCTTAGTCGTCCACGCGACGGAAGAAAGTGGTCACAAGTTAGTGGCCTTGTTAGTACGTGGTGATCACGAACTGAATGAAATTAAAGCGGAAAAAGTCGATATTGTGGCAAGCCCATTACAATTCGCCACAGACGAAGAAATCCGTGCAGTAGTTGGTGCAGGGACGGGGTCGCTAGGTCCAATCAATTTACCAATGCCGATTGTGATTGATCGCACCGTCGCCAATATGGATAACTTCTCAGCCGGTGCGAATCAAGATGGCAAACATTATTTTGGTATTAACTGGGAACGTGATTTACCTGTGCCACACATTGCCGATTTGCGTAATGTAGTGGAAGGCGATCCAAGTCCAGATGGTAAAGGTGTGCTACAAATCAAACGTGGTATCGAGGTTGGGCATATTTTCCAATTAGGCACCAAATATTCTGCGGCAATGAACGCCACTGTACAAGGTGAAGATGGTCGCCCGCAAACCATGATTATGGGCTGTTATGGGATTGGTGTCACTCGTGTGATTGCGGCTGCGATTGAACAGCATCATGATGAGCGTGGCATTATTTGGCCAGACAATATTGCCCCATTCAAAGTGGCGATTGTGCCGATGAATATGCATAAATCGGAAAGCGTGCAACAATTTGCGGAAGAATTATACCGCACTTTAACTGCCCAAGGCGTGGAAGTGATTTTTGATGATCGTAAAGAGCGTCCCGGTGTGATGTTTGCGGATATGGAATTGATCGGCGTGCCACATATGATCGTGATTGGTGAGAAAAATCTCGAGAAAGGTGAAATTGAATATAAATATCGTCGTTCTGGTGAAAAAGAAATGATTGCCAAAGATCAATTATTAGACGTCTTAAAGGCGAAATTCGCCAGCTAAGTCGAAGAATAGACAACAAAAAATGCGAGTTAATTACTCGCATTTTTATTTGATAGGGTCATTACTTAATTTTGTCTAAAACTTCACGAACTAAACGTCCAATTTCTTCCCAATTTTTCTCTTGAATTAATTTTTTCTCTACAAACCAAGAACCACCACAAGCGACAACATTTGGGATTGCTAAATACTCTTGAATGTTATGTAAACTAATTCCCCCTGTTGGCATGATTTGTAATTGTGCATAAGGACCCAGTAAGGCTTTAATCATTCTTACGCCACCAGAAGCTTCGGCTGGAAAGAATTTTACTGCTGTAATGCCCATTTCAAGCGCTGCTTCAATCGACATTGGATTGTTTATACCTGGCGTAATAGGAAGTTGTAATGCTTGACAAAGTTTGACAATGTTAGGATTAAAACCTGGTGTAACAATAAAATCAGCACCTGCATTTTTAGCTTGGATGACTTGTTCTGATGTGAGTACCGTACCTGCCGCAATTAATATATCTGGGTAATGTTGACGAACTAAACGGATCGCTTGTTCTGCTGCTGCAGAGCGAAAAGTGATCTCTGCAACAGGTAAGCCATTTTTTGCTAAAGTCTCTACTAAGGGTAAAATTGCCTCTGCTTCTTCTACTGCAATAACTGGCACAATTTTAATCGTTCTTAACTTTTCAATAATTTGAGCAGTCTTATATTTCATAGAAATCCTTAAATATGATTAGTTGAATTTGTTTATTAGATGAGATGTCACAGATTTGTCGATAATTGCACCTCGGTGCTGGATGACGAGCCTTGCTAATTGATGACCTTGTTCACAGCAAGTATATAATGGTTTACCTTGTAAATAGCCATTAAGGAAACCTGCATTAAACGCATCGCCAGCGGAAGTTGTATCAACAATATTTTTGACTTCTTGTGTAGGCACTACGCATTGATTGCCATGGTGATCACTGAAAATTGCCCCAGATTTTCCTTGTTTGACGACGACGTCTTTGACTCCCATTTGTTTTAAACGATGGATAGTATCAATAGCATTTTTATCTTGCCAAATTGCGTGTTCGTCCTCGAATGTGACTAATGCTAGATCAACGATAGGTAAAAGTGCGGTATAAATTTCTTGTGTTTTTTCTCGTGATTCCCAAAGTGCAGGACGGTAATTACTATCAAAAGCAATTTTTACGCCTTGTTTTGCAAGTACAGTTAATTCTGCAAGCAATGATATTCTGTCATTATCAGGTAAAATGGCTAACGAAATGCCACTTAAGTAAATCATATCTACAGTTATTAGTGCTTCAAATACTTTTTTAATATCAATATGTTGTAACAAATAACGGGCAGCAGATTGATTACGCCAATATAAAAACGTTCGCTCACCTTGTGTATCTAGTTGAATTAAATAGAGACCTGCGTGCCGTTTCGGGTCACGCAGTACCCAATTGGTATTGATACCATCAGTTTGCCAATGCTCAATCATTTGTTGGCTAAGTTTATCTGTTCCCATTACTGAGATATACTGTACTTCAAGTGCTGTTGATGGTGTAATACGCGTTAAATAAGTTGCTGTATTTAGTGTATCTCCACCATAGGTTTGGTACATGTGACCAAATGCATCACCATTTAGCTCAATCATACATTCACCAATAATTGCTATTTTTTTCATGGATGTTCCTTATTTAAAATAGCGTTTTGCATTATTGAAACAAATATTTTGAACCATATTACCTAACAATGTTAGGTCATTTGGCGCCTCTCCATTTTCAACCCAACATCCTAATTTTTCACATAAGATACGACGGAAATATTCATGGCGAGTATAAGAAAGAAAACTACGAGAATCCGTCAACATACCAACAAATTGACTTAATAATCCCAGTTGAGATAGTTGTTCTAATTGACGCTCCATGCCATCTTTTTGATCGTTAAACCACCAACCTGAGCCAAATTGAATTTTGCCGGCAATGCCATCACCTTGGAAATTACCTATCATACTACCAATTACTTCATTATCACGAGGATTTAAACAATATAAAATTGTTTTAGGTAATTGATTGGTTTTATCCATTGCATCTAATAGTTTTGAAAGTGGTTCTGCAAACATACGATCACCAATAGAATCAAAACCACTATCAGCACCTAATAGTCTAAACATTCTGCTGTTATTATTACGAATCGCACCAATATGAAATTGCATCACCCACTGACGTTTATGATATTCTTGTCCTAACCAAACTAAGATTGCGGTACTAAATTGCGAAATTTGTAGTTCTGTCAATGGTTGGTGTTGGCGACGGTGATGTAGGATTTTGTCTAGTTCTTGTTCTGTTGGGATGTCAGCAAAGCGGACAATTTCAATACCATGATCGGCAGATTTACAACCATGTTGTTCAAAATGATCAAGCCTTTTTAAAATAGCTTGTTGTAATGTTGAAAAATTAGTAATTTCAATATCAGCGACTTCAGCAAGTTGTTGTATATAATCATTAAATGTTGGGAGTTCGATTTTAAAAATTTTGTCTGGTCGCCAACTTGGTACCACATCAATATCAAATGTTTTATCTTCTGCAATTACTTTATGGTAGTGTAAAGAATCAATGGGGTCATCCGTCGTTCCTGCGAGTTTGACATTCATCTGCTGCATAATACCTCGTGCAGAAAACGCGGGTTGTTGCAACATTTCATTACATTCATGCCAAATTGTTACCGCATTTTCAGGATTAAAGAGCTTACTATGAATGCCAAACGGACGACGTAGTTCTAAATGTGTCCAGTGATAAATGGGGTTACCAATACAAAGGGGGACCGTTTTTGCCCAAGCTAAATATTTTTCATAATGAGTAGCTGAACCTGTAATGAAGTGTTCTTCAATGCCTGCAGTTCGCATTGCACGCCATTTATAGTGATCGCCTTCTAACCAAATTTCTGATAAATCTTTAAATTGTCGATTTTCAGCAATTTCTTTGGGATTGAGATGGCAATGATAATCAAAAATAGGCATATTTTCTGCATAGTCATGATACAGTTTTTCTGCAGTTCTTGTTGAAAGTAAGAAGTTTTCGCATAGAAAGGATTTCATCTTATTTCCTCCTTAAAATAACTTATTACACACCGCTATAAGCTGAGAAACCACCATCAATAGGCAAGACAACGCCGTTCACAAAGCTTGAATAGCGTTCATCAATTAAGAATAAAATGCCTCCCACTAACTCTTCTGCTTCTCCAAAACGCCCCATTGGCGTGTTGGTTAAAATTTTATGTGCTCGTGCTGTTGGACTGCCATCAGTATTAAATAACAAAGTACGATTTTGATTGCTTACTAAAAAACCTGGTGCGATCGCATTGCAACGAATACCAACATGAGAGAAATGTACAGCAAGCCATTGTGTAAAATTACTGATAGCGGCTTTCGCTCCTGAATAGGCAGGAATTTTAGTGAGTGGGGTAAATGCATTCATGCTAGAAATATTGATAATGCAACAGCCTTGTTTTCCTATCATTTCCTTCACAAAAACTTGAGTCGGAAGAAGTGTGCCAAGGTAATTGAGGTTGAAAACAAACTCGACACCACTTTTGTCTAAGTCAAAAAAAGATTTGGTTTTTTCAGGTAATTCAAATTCATGAAATTCATTATCTGTTGTGGCTTTAGGATTATTACCGCCAGCACCATTAATGAGGATATCGCAGGAACCAAAGTCCTGTTTAATGTGCTCATTTGTTGCTTGAATGCTACTGAGTTCTAACACATTAGTTTGATAACCTTTAGCAATACCTCCCGATTGATTGATCTCTTCTGCAAAATAGTTTGCCATTTCCAGGTTAATATCTAATAAGGCGATTTTAGCGCCTGTTTTGGCGAGTTGCTTAGATAAGAAACCACATAATACGCCGCCAGCGCCAGTAATGACGATAACTTTGTCTTTAAATTGATGATTAAATGGAATTTGCATAATTTTTCCTTATTAGTAATAGTATTCGATGTTTACCTAAACGATTTAATTACATTGGTGAATAATTAAGGAATAATTTAGGTAGCAATAAGCTGATATCAGGGATAAATGTCACCATTAATAAAGTAACAATGAGCGCAATGAAAAATGGCAGCATCGGTTTTAATACGCGATCAATGCTCACATGCCCTACTGAACAGCCAATAAATAAAGCGCTACCAACAGGTGGTGTACAGATACCAATACAGAGGTTAAATGTCATGATGATCCCGAAATGGACGGGATCGATACCTAATTCCATAGCAATAGGTAAGAAAATAGGTGTAAAAATCAACACCGCTGGCGTCATATCCATAAACGTACCTACGATTAGTAGGAGTACTGTGATAAATAACATAATAACGATTGGATTAGCAGAAACAGCGAGTAAAGCATCTTGAATCAAATAAGGAATATCCGCATTTGCCATTGCCCAAGACATACCTGATGAAGCGCCTATGAGTAATAGAACAATTGCGGTTGTTACACTTGATTCCAAGATTATCGCAGGGAGTTCTTTAATTTTTACTTCTTTATAGAATCCAACAGCAAGCACTAAAGTATAGATTACAGCAATAGCAGAAGCCTCTGTTGCAGTAAATATTCCAGCGATAATACCGCCAATGACAATGAAAATAAGTAATAAAGAAGGTAGCGCATCAATAGTTTTTAACATGACGTCTTTGCAACTTGGCCTTGGTTCAAGTGGATATTTTTTCTTTTTGGCAATAAAACCAGCTACAAGCATAATGCCTAATCCCATCAATATTCCTGGTAAATAGCCAGCTAGAAAGAGTGCTGAAATGGATGTACCACCTGAAACGAGAGAATAAACAATTAATGTGTTACTTGGTGGGATAAGTAATCCCGTTGGGCAAGATGCAATATTGACTGCGGCTGAAATTTCAGGATCATAACCTTCTTTCTTTTGTAAAGGTGACATAATCCCACCCATTGCAGCAGCTGAAGCAACAGCGGAGCCAGAAATTGAGCCAAATAACATATTCGCAAGTACATTACTGTGGAATAATGATCCCGGTAATCTAGCACCTAATGCTTTTGCTAATGCAATTAAACGGATGGCAATGCCACCACGATTCATGATATTGCCTGCTAAAATAAAAAAAGGAATTGCTAACAACGCAAAATTATCCAAACCAGATGCCATTTTTTGAGTGACAACAGTTAGGGCACTATCTAATGGTAAACTAATCATAATTGTAATTAATGTTGAAATCGCAATCGCAAAAGAAATTGGTACGGAAAGCGCTAACATTAAAATGAAAGAACCAAAAAGGGCGAGAATACTTGTCCATTCCATAAGTAAATTGCTCCTTAATTAAGTTGTTGACCCGTTTTATCAAATTTTGAAACGAGGTCTATAAGAATATAGAACACCATAATTGCTCCAGAAACAGGTAAACAAAGGTAAATAATTCCCATGTCTATACCAAGTGATGGCGAAATTTGTCCAGATATATGCGTATCCCATGCAAGATTAGCGCCACCATAAACGAGAACAAATCCTGCAAAAAAGAGCATCACACAAGAAATGAAGATTTCAAGAATAGTCTTATTTTTCCCTTTACTTTTCATGAGTAATAAGTCAATCGCAAGGTGTCTTTTTAGCCCCGTTGCATAAGCTGCCCCGATAAGACCTACCCACATAAAGAGAAAACGAGCTAGTTCATCAGTCACAATACTTGCTGCATTGAGAATATAGCGAGAGATAACTTGCCAAATGACACAGGCTACGAGAACGGAGGAAAGCGATACTAAGAAATAGATTAATATTTGGTTCACCAATTTTAAAAATCTTTCCATAAAAAACCCCTTGAGTCTATAACATGAAACGAATTCTATAATGATTTTCTCATTTTAAATGAGATCATTGTCACATTTTTATAATTGGAATTCCAATTTTGTGTTTTTTTGTGATCTTTATCTCATTTTTTAATAAATTGTTTTGACTGAAATGCGAAAAAATACAAATATTGGTGTGCCAAATATTATTTTTTGGTCTGATGTGAATTTAATGATAAAGGGGATGAAGATGAAAAGATTCTTATTAAATACAGTGATTACGACAGTTGTTCTAGGATTGTCTTTTAATGCGTTAGCGAGCACTACGTTAAAATTAAGCCATAATCAAAATAGATCCCATCCAGTTCATGAAGTATTGCAATACATGGCTAAGCGTACTGAAACATTAACAGATGGAGCACTAAAAATCCGAGTCTACCCGGATGCTCAACTTGGTTCACAACGTGAATCTTTGGAACTTGTACAAAAAGGAGCTTTAGCATTAGCAAAATCGAATGCCGCTGAGCTAGAAGCGTTTAGTAAGCCATATGGCGTATATAATTTGCCTTATTTATTTAATAGTAAGGAACATTATTATAAAGTGATGGAAAGTCCGATTGGACAAAATATTTTACAGTCTTCAAAAGAAAATGGCTTTATTGGTTTAGCTTACTTAGATGCTGGCGCAAGAAGTTTTTATACATCAAAACCAATTAAAACACCTGAGGATTTAAAAGGTTTGAAAGTACGAGTCCAGCCTAGTCCGACAGCCGTAAATATGGTGCAATTCTTGGGGGGAAACCCAACACCATTAGCCTATGGTGAACTTTATACTGCGCTTCAGCAAGGAGTAGTTGATGCTGCTGAAAATAATATTCCATCTTATACATTGAGCCGTCATAGTGAAGTATCTTTTTAGTTTAGATGAACACACAATGGTGCCAGATGTGTTAGTCATCTCAACAAAAATATGGGATGCTTTGAGTGAAAATGAACAACGAGCATTGAAACAAGCTGCTGATGAGGCTACTGCTAAAATGCAAGAGCTTTGGGTTGCTTCTGAAAATAAAGAAAGAGAATCTGCGATTAAGCAAGGCTCAACATTTGTAGAAGTAGATAAGTCGACATTCAAAGCTGCGGTTATCCCAATGTATGAAGAATTACAAAAAACAGATCCTGACACATATAAAATTGTAGAAGAGATCCGTAAACTGCAGTAGGTATGTTATATTAAATTATAATTTGTTATACCAATATTTAGATTGGTACTGTTATTGTTGGAATATTTGAGGCTTTTTAATTATGAGTGAAAACTATTCATTACGATCTTATAAGAAAATTGGTGAATTATTGAAAGATGAGCTCCGCAAAGGAATCTATACAATTGGCGAGCGATTACCTCCAGAACGTGATATTGCAGAACGTTTTGATGTCAGCCGTACTGTCGTTAGAGAAGCATTAATTATGTTGGAGCTAGAAAACTTAATTTCTGTTAGAAAGGGTTCTGGTGTCTATATCATTAATTTACCAAGCAGTAATGATAGTTTTGATTATTTAGATGTAGGACCATTTGAATTGTTGCAAGCTCGACAATTATTAGAAAGCAGTATTGCCGAATTTGCAGCAATTCAAGCGAACCGTAATGATATTGTACGATTGAAAGAAATTTTAAAGCGTGAATATGTTACGTTAGAGCAAGGTGGTAATGATGATTATTCTGAAGATGAAGAATTTCATACTGCGATTGCTGAAATAACGCAGAATGAAGTTTTAATTCAGATGCAAAAAGATCTATGGAAATATCGTTCGAATCCAATGTGGAAAGGGCTTCATTCGCATATTAAAGTGCATCATTATCGTCGCTTATGGTTAAAAGATCATGAGGCAATTCTCAATAGTATCCAACGAAAAGATCCTGCGCTTGCTAAAAAAGCCATGTGGCAGCATCTTGAAAATGTAAAACAGAAATTATTTGAATTATCTGATCTTGATGATCCTGATTTTGATGGTTATTTATTTAATCGGAATCCTGTTGTTGTTGGAATATGAACTTAAATCATCAAAGAACGTTTTACAAAAGAATAATATTTACTACGTTAATCTAGTACGGTCTAGTAAATAATGAATTTATCGTTACTGCTTTTTCAATAACTAATATTGATTGTTTTATTTATGATGAACTTAAATAGGATGTGTTTAAGTGACACAGTACCAATTAAGTTATTAAGATTTCCATTTAATGGATATATAAGCCTCTGGAAAGTAATTAGCTATTTTCATATTACATCATATATAACTCTGTTAAGAATAATTTAAGGATTATTGTATTAATATGAAATGTACCCAGAATATATCATCAATAAATCTTATAAATCATAATCAATAAAATAGTTAGAAAAACTGATAAAAGTAAACTCTCCCTAAAAAGGTAGCGAAAGAAAAGTATCAATGTCGATGGATGAGTGAACATTATTTACAGGCCAAATAATCTTAAATGGAGAATTTTATGGAACAAACATGGCGTTGGTATGGCCCCCAAGATCCGGTTTCATTAGCAGACATTCGTCAAGCAGGTGCAACAGGAATCGTTACTGCGCTTCACCATATTCCAAATGGGCAAATTTGGTCAGTGGAAGAGATTGAGAAGCGTAAAGCAGATATTGAAAAAGCTGGTTTGGTTTGGTCAGTCGTGGAGAGTGTGCCTGTTCATGAAGAAATTAAAACACAAACAGGGCAATATCAACAATGGATCGAAAATTATAAACAGACGCTACGTCATCTTGCCAAATGTGGTATTGATACGGTGTGTTATAATTTTATGCCTGTATTAGATTGGACTCGGACAGATTTGGCATACCAAATGCCAGATGGTTCAAAAGCTTTACGATTCGACCATATCGCCTTTGCTGCCTTTGAATTATATATTTTAAAACGCCCAAATGCAGAGCAAAGTTATTCTGCTGAAGAGTGCTCGCAAGCAAAAACCTATTTTGAAAAAATGAGTAAGCAGGATATTCAACAATTGACGAATAATATTATTGCGGGCTTGCCTGGCGCGGAAGAAGGTTATACTTTAAGTGAATTTCAAGGGCAGCTAGATCGTTATCAAAATATCACGCCAGAGAAATTTCGTACGCATTTGGCGTATTTCTTAAATGAGATTATTCCTGTTGCAGAGGAAGTGGGGATTAAAATGGCAATTCATCCTGATGATCCTCCTCGTCCAATTTTAGGTCTCCCACGTATTGTTTCGACAATTGAGGATATGCAGTGGTTTGTCAAAACTCAACCATTAGCGGCGAATGGTTTTACAATGTGTACGGGATCTTATGGAGTTCGTTCAGATAATGACTTAGTGAAAATGACGGAACAATTCTCTGATCGTATTTACTTTGCACATTTACGTTCTACTTGTCGTGAAGAAAATCCACTGAGTTTTCACGAAGCGGCACATTTAGAAGGCGATGTGGATATGTTTAATGTTGTCAAAGCTCTCTTAACGGAAGAATACAGACGAAAAGCTAATGGAAATGGTCGTTTAATTCCAATGCGTCCTGATCATGGTCATCAAATGCTTGATGATTTGAATAAAAAAACAAATCCAGGTTATTCAGCAATTGGTCGGCTAAAAGGTTTAGCAGAATTTAGAGGATTGGAGTTAGCTCTCAAAAAAGTTTATTTTGAAAGATAATAAACGCGTAAAACAAAAAATGCGAGTTAATTACTCGCATTTTTTATGTTTGAAAAGCGAAAATAACGTTGTGATTATTTTCTGGCTAATGGTGGTATGAAGGTTAAACCTAAATCCCAAGGCTGTTCAATCCAAGTATTTTGTGGAATATCGATCACATAATCGTCAACTAATGCCGCACCGGCGGGTTTTGCGAATACCGTCACAAATTTAGCTTTTGGATACATGTCACGGATAGCACGTGCTGTATTGCCTGTATCCACTAAGTCATCCACTACGATGAAACCTTCGCCATCACCTTCGGCACGATGTAATACTTTTAATTCGCCTTGTTCAACATGATCGTGATAGCTAGCGATACAGACGGTTTCGATATGACGAATGCCCAGTTCACGTGCAAGTACTGCCGCAGGAAATAATCCACCACGGCTGACAGCAATAATGCCTTTCCATTGTGAAGCAGGAAGTAAGCGCTCCGATAATTTACGCGCGTGCATTTGGAACATGTCCCAAGTCACTACATATTTTTCGCTCATAAATACACCTTTTGACAAAGAGGGGGTAAAATTTACCCATAAATTAAAAAATTGCGTTAGGATAACGCGAAATCGCCTTTTATGCTATAATTTTACTGATTTTTTTCGTATTTTTTATGAGCAGAACAGGCGTACATATTTCTGAAGAGGAGACCACAATGTCAGAAATCAAAACACTACAACCAACATTATTATGGAAATGGTTTAGCCAAATTTGCGCTATTCCACATCCGTCTTATCATGAAGAGCAAATTGCACAATTCATTGTGCATTGGGCAAAAGGCAAAGGGTTTTATGCTGAGCGTGATGAAGTCGGCAATATTTTGATTCGTAAACCTGCCAGTGCGGGTATGGAAAACCATGTGCCGGTGGCATTACAAGCGCACTTAGACATGGTGCCTCAAGCGAATGAAGGTACCGTGCATGATTTTACCAAAGATCCTATTCAACCTTATATTGATGGTGAGTGGGTAAAAGCAAAAGGGACAACACTTGGTGCTGATAATGGAATTGGTATGGCGTCTGCGTTAGCGGTGTTAGATAGTGATGATTTGGTACATCCTCCGTTAGAAGTCTTATTGACTATGACAGAAGAGTCTGGCATGGAAGGTGCGATTGGGTTACGTCCAAATTGGTTACAAAGTGAAATCATGATCAACACCGATACGGAAGAAAACGGTGAAATCTACATTGGGTGTGCGGGCGGTGAAAATGCCAATATTACGTTGGAAATTGAGCGTAAGCTGAATACTTTTGAACAAAGTTATCAGCTTATTTTAAAAGGGCTTTCTGGTGGACACTCAGGTGGTGATATTCATACTGGTCGTGCAAATGCGATTAAAGTACTTGCCCGTTTTTTAGCCAAACTTACCCAAGATAAGCCAGACTTCCAATTTGCATTAAGTGATATTCGTGGTGGGTCGGTGCGTAATGCGATTCCTCGTGAAGCCTTTGCAACACTTGCTTTTAATGAGGATTTAGCCACTTTACAACAAGCAGTCAGTGAGTTTGAGGGGATATTAAAACATGAGTTAGTGAAAGTTGAACCTAATCTGTCATTGACGCTGAAACCTGTCGAGAATGCGGATACAGTGTTTTCACAAAACACGACGCAAAAAGTCATTCATTTACTTAATGTACTGCCAAATGGCGTGATCCGTAATAGTGATGCGTTAGAGAATGTTGTGGAAAGTTCGTTAAGTATTGGTGTATTACGTACCGAAGAAAATGAAATTAAAGGGACGATTTTGATTCGTTCACTCATTCATAGTGGTAATCGCTATATTGGCAGTTTATTAAAATCATTGGCCGCGTTAACAGGCGCAGAAATGACGCTGAGTGGCTATTATCCTGGTTGGGAGCCACATAATGATGCGCCTATTGTCGGATTAACGGAAAAGGTCTATGCCGACGTCTTGGGCTATGCTCCGGTTGTGAAAGTGATCCATGCAGGCTTAGAATGCGGTTTACTGAAAAAGATTTATCCGGATATGGATATGGTATCAATTGGACCGACGATCCGTAATGCGCACTCACCAGATGAAAAAGTGCATATTCCTGCGGTACAAACCTATTGGGCGCTACTGACGAAGTTGTTAGCTGCGATTCCAGCAAAATAAGCATTAAACGAGCATAACAATGCAGTGAATATGTTGACATATTCACCGCATTTTTTCTTACACTAACAAAAGTTCAATATCCATTTCTTTAATCTTTTCTTGCGCGTTGATGAGCAAAGCTTTATCGCAAATAATTTGATCTAATGTATCCAGAGCATAGAGTAAAAACGTCGCGACTTTGCCGTATTTTGAGGAGTCTGTGACAAGGATATTCCGTCTGCTAGCTTGTACAATGGCACGTTTAACCGGTAATTTATTTTCATCTGGTGTCGTCAATCCTTGTAAATTCCATGAGGAAGTCGAAATAAAGGCGATATCAATAGAAATGTTCCGCAAAAATTGGGCAGATAATTCCCCCACAGAAGAACGATTTTCTTTACACACTCGCCCCCCAGTATGAATTAAGTCACAACGTCCATTGCTAATTAAGTAATCCACAATGCCAAAATCATTGGTGATTACCAATAAGTCATCACGATCTGTAATCTGTTTGGCGATTTCTAAAGTGGTGGTGCCTGCATCTAAATAGATCGTTGCATTGGCAGGAATCAGATTTGCGGCGACTAAACCAATCGCTGATTTTTGTTGATGAAATAACAGCGATTTATCATCGCGAGTAGGCTCGGAAATTAACCTTTCTAATAGCTGTACTCCCCCCGAAACAGAAACGACTTTGCCCTTTTCTTCCAATTTTTGAATATCGCGACGAATGGTCATGTGGGAAACACCCATTAATTCGACCAGATTCGTAATGCGGACAATACCTTGTTGATGAATTAAATTAAGGATTTTCTTTTGACGTTCTGCGGGGATTAACATGCTTTTACATCCATTTAACCAAAATTAAGGCAAATTATACGCTGATTTTTTTTATTCTGTGTAAGTTTTCTATTTTAAGGCTTAAAAATAAACGCATTTAACAAAATTTAACATTGATTTGTTAAATTTTGAGATCTCGATCGCAGATTTATTTTATAAAAGGAGGCAATATAGTGTTAGTCGAACACCCGTTAAAATCTGAGTGGAGGAACTTATGAATCAAAATATTTCAGTCGCCGTGATTGGCTTAGGTGCAATGGGAATGGGCGCCGCGCAATCTTGTATTCGAGCAGGATTAACAACTTACGGTGCAGATCTGAACCCGCTTGCCTTGGAGAAACTTAAAGCCGAGGGAGCAAAAGGCGTATCACAAAGCGCGGTGGATTTTGCACAAGAATTAGATGCGGTGTTGTTGTTAGTTGTCAATGCTAGCCAAGTGAATACAGTGCTATTTGGCGAGAAAGGCTTGGCAAGTCATTTAAAACCAGGTACTGCGGTGATGGTCTCTTCTACCATTTCTGCACAAGATGCGCAGCAGATTTCACAAAAATTAACAGAGCTAGGGTTGGTGATGTTAGATGCGCCTGTTTCTGGAGGGGCAGCAAAAGCGGCGGCAGGCGAGATGACCGTGATGGCATCTGGTTCTCAACAAGCTTTTACGAAATTGCAACCAGTCTTAGATGCGGTGGCGGGTAAAGTGTATAACATCGGTGAAGAAATTGGCTTAGGGGCAACCGTGAAAATTATTCACCAATTACTCGCGGGGGTACATATTGCCGCGGGTGCAGAAGCCATGGCATTAGCAGCTAGAGCTGGTATTCCACTCGATTTAATGTATGACGTGGTGACTCATGCTGCAGGGAATTCTTGGATGTTTGAAAATCGTATGAAGCACGTTGTAGAGGGCGACTATACCCCACTGTCTATGGTAGATATTTTTGTGAAAGATTTAGGTCTTGTCACGGATACTGCAAAATCTTTGAAGTTCCCGTTACCGCTAGCAAGCACGGCGTTTAATATGTTTACGTCAGCCAGCAATGCGGGGTATGGCAAAGAAGATGATAGTGCGGTGATTAAGATTTTTAGTGGCATTGAATTACCACAGAAAAAAGGAGCGTGATTATGTTAGGTGTCATTGCAGATGATTTTACTGGTGCGAGTGATATTGCCAGTTTTCTAGTGGAAAATGGGCTTGCTACCGTACAGATGAATGGGGTGCCTAAGCAGTCGTTGACAGCGCCTGTGGATGCGATTGTGATCAGTTTAAAGTCACGTTCTAATCCCGTTGATGAAGCCATCGCTCAATCTTTACAAGCACTACATTGGTTACAACAACAGGGCTGTACTCAGTTCTATTTTAAATATTGTTCCACCTTTGATAGTACAGCAAAAGGCAATATTGGTCCTGTGACGGATGCATTATTGGATGCGTTAAACGCGGATTTCACGATTATTTGCCCAGCTTTACCGGTTAATGGTCGCACTATTTTTAATGGTTATCTGTTTGTTGGTGAGGTGCTATTGAATGAATCCGGTATGCAAAATCACCCGATTACGCCGATGAAAGATGCCAATTTAGTGCGCTTGATGGATCAACAAGCGCTCGGGAAAACAGGACTTGTGTGCTATGCGGATCTGTTGAAAGGCAGTGACTATGTGAAATCGTGTTTTCGTACTTTACAACAACAAGGCTTCCGTTATGCAGTCGTGGATTCTGTCGATAATGATCAATTAGCTGTTTTGGCAGAAGCCATTACAGACTTGAAATTGGTGACGGGTGGATCGGGATTAGCTGCTTATATGGCGGCGCGTGCTAGTGGTGGTCAGCATGGCGACAATGCGTTATTGCCACCAAAAGGTAAAACGGTGGTGCTGTCAGGGTCTTGTTCTGTGATGACCAATAAACAAGTGGCGAAATATGCAGAAAAAGCACCGCACTTTTATTTGGATGTTGAACAAAGCCTATCAAATCCTGCGTATGCCGATGTGCTAGCAAAATGGGTTATTGCTCATTTAGATCACGATTTGGCGCCTATGGTGTATGCCACGGTATCACCCGATAAGCTCAAACAAATTCAAGCGGAATTTGGTGTGGAAAAAGCTAGCCAAGCGATCGAAAACACATTTGCACAGCTCGCGCAAAAACTGAAAGCCGCTGGGGTAGTGAACTTCATTACTGCGGGTGGAGAAACGTCAAGCATTGTGGTTCAGCAACTTGGTTTTACAGGCTTCCAAATCGGTAAACAAATTGCTCCCGGAGTGCCTTGGTTAAAAGCATTAGATGAAGATATTTATCTTGCTTTGAAATCAGGGAATTTCGGGACAGAAGACTTTTTTGCTTTCGCACAAGGAATGTTGATATGACAGAACTCGAACAAAAAAAAGAAATGGTGAATCTTGCGCGCTCATTATTTGAACGAGGCTATAGTGTGGGGGGCGCAGGAAATTTGTCTGTACGTTTAGATGAGAAACGTATTTTAGTCACGCCAACGGGCTCTTCTTTGGGGCGTTTAGAGGCGGACAGTCTCTCTGTATTGGATATGGAAGGCAACTTGTTATCGGGTAAGAAGCCCTCTAAGGAGTCTGTCTTTCATTTGGCGATGTATCACAAAAATCCGGCATGTCATGCCATTGTTCATTTACATTCAACTTATCTCACTGCCCTTTCGTGTTTAGAGGGGCTCAATCCAGATAATGCGATGAAAGCATTCACACCCTACTATGTGATGCGTGTCGGCAAGCTTCCGGTGATTCCTTATTATCGCCCCGGTGATACGAATATTGCGCGTGAACTGAGTGAGCGCGCATTACTGAGCAAAGCGTTTTTATTGGCCAATCACGGTGTGGTTGTAACGGGAACCGATTTGGTTGATGCCGTGGACAATACCGAAGAATTAGAGGAAACCGCAAAATTGTATTTCCTCTTAAAAGGCCAACAAGTTCGTTATCTGACCGATGACGAAGTGAAAGATCTCGAAAAGAGGGGAAAATAGTATGCCAAAATTTGCTGCAAATTTAACCATGATGTTTACTGAAGTGCCTTTTTTAGATCGTTTTGAAGCGGCGTCGAAAGCGGGCTTTAAATATGTGGAATATTTATGGCCTTATGACTATCCCGCCTCAGTGTTAAAAGAAAAATTGGTGCAATATGGGCTGAAGCAAGTGTTATTTAATACGGCTGCGGGAAATATTGAACAAGGGGAGTGGGGCGTGTCAGCGATTCCGGGACGCGAACAAGACAGTCATCGTGATATTGATTTAGCCTTGGAATATGCGCTAGCACTCGATTGCCCGAGTGTTCATATTATGGCAGCGGTTGTACCAGAAGGTGCGGATCGCGAGCTGTATAAACGTACCTTTGTGCAGAATCTTCGTTACGCGGCAGAAAAATTCAAACCGCATGGTATTAAGATTCTACTCGAAGCCTTAAGTCCACAGGTGAAACCAAATTATTTGCTAAAAAGTCAATTTGATACATTAGACATTGTGAATTTAGTTGATCGGGATAATGTCTTTATCCAGCTTGATTATTTTCATGCCCAAAATGTCGATGGCAAGTTGTCACAGCTGACAGATTTGTTGAAAGACAAAGTGGCACATATTCAAATTGCCTCGGTACCAGATCGTCATGAGCCGAATGAAGGAGAAATTAACTACACTTATTTATTTGATAAGTTAGATCAAATGGGCTATCGCGGCTTTATTGGCTGTGAATATAAGCCAAAAATCGAAACTGTCGTCGGATTAGATTGGTTTGCGCCTTATAAAGACGCGTAAGTCAGGAGCGCTAAGATGAATTATCAATTACTGTCTTATCCGTTAGATATCAAGGATCCCGGGTTTCCCGGGGAGCCGACACTGACTTTCGAAAGTAGCACGAGCATTGCCGAAGGGGATGTTTATAACAGTGCCATTATTCATTTATTTAATCATTTTGGTACACATTTTGATGCGCCAAAACATTTCAATCCAAATGGCTTATCTATTTCAGAACTGCCATTGAGTACATTTATTTATGAAAAACCGTTGTTAGTTGATATTCCCAAAGCACCCGGTACATTAATTGAACCTGAAGATCTGGCGCCTTATTTGACACAAATGCAACAAGCGGACTCTCTTTTCATTCGTACGGGGTTAGAGCAGTTACGCCAAACCGACCCGCAACAATATGCTGCAAATGGCGGCGCTGTCAGTATCCAAGCAGCGAAATATTTGATTGATCATGCGAGTCATTTAAAAGCGATTGGTTTTGATTTTATTTCCTTGGCATCGCCGGCAAATCCCGAACATGGTGTGGAAGCACATCAAGTGATGCTTGGGATGTATAAGCCAGCCTTTATTTGCATTATTGAAGATATGAAATTATCTCAAGTGAACAGTGAAACGTTAATGCGGGTATTAGCGATGCCTTTATTAGTCAAAGGAATTGATAGCGCACAAGTGACTGTGCTTGCAGAGGAGAGATAAGATGCAT
Organism: Pasteurella multocida; assembly: GCF_900187275.1. Classification (NCBI taxonomy): domain Bacteria; kingdom Pseudomonadati; phylum Pseudomonadota; class Gammaproteobacteria; order Pasteurellales; family Pasteurellaceae; genus Pasteurella; species Pasteurella multocida. The sequence continues at coordinate 1,663,437 of NZ_LT906458.1, read as the reverse complement.
TCAAGTAAACCTTATTTTTGGGGAAGTGTGTTTCTTTTGTTCACGTTTTTAGGTGCCTATCTTGCTTCGGCAATAGATCGCGATTTTGGTCGAATTGAGGTGAGCCATGTGAGCTTTATGACAGAAGAAATGCAACCGATGGCCGCGAAGCTATATCGTCCAGTTTCTGCTACGGCAGACACACCGAAGCCAGGACTTTTGGCATTGCATGGCTATCAAAGTGATAAAGAAGCAACCAGTACATTTGGTGCGTTGGAGCTGGCTAAGCGCGGTTTTGTGGTGCTAGCGATCGATCATTTTGGACATGGCTATTCTACTAAGTTACCCGCTTCAAATAAAAATATGAGTGGAGCGAATAATGGTTATCAATATTTAAAAACGTTGCCGTTTGTAGATAACACACGGTTAGGTCTCTTTGGTCACTCTACTGGCGCGTTAAATGCAATTCGCGTGGCAAAACTCAATCCAGATCACAAAGCTGTCAATGGATTAAGTAGCAATGGTGGTGAGATGACATTGAATAACTACTTATTGACACAAGGATTGTACGAAGAAATCGGTGGCTATCGTGAAAGAACCTTCCCTGTAAAAAGTTTGATTCATCATCCTAACCGCCTGAAAGCATTTGGGTTAGGCGAAAATGAAACTTTGCAGTGGGATCATACCTATGGTGACTTTAACACCGGTTCTGCACGTCGTGCGGCAATGGTCGATGGTACCCATCTTGGGGTGATGATTGCTTCCCAGAGTAATAAAGAAGCCATTCTTTGGTTTAATCAAGCATTGCAACATGGCGAAAAAGGTGCGGATTGGATTGATCCTGACCAACAAACCTATTGGTATAAAGAACTTACAGGGTTATTTGCTTTAGCTTGTGCTTTGCTTGCCACATTATGTTTTGCCAGCGGACTTTTAAAAACGACCTATTTTGGCGTGATGAATCAAGCCGTCACAGAAAAGACAGCAATTTCGAGCAAACAATGGTGGGGCTTTACGCTGATTAATATTGTGCTGACATTACTGCTCTATCCGCTATTTACCCAGTGGGGCGGTGCGAATGAACCGATTGCCGCGAAATTGAGTTTTATGCCACTTGAAATGGGAAATGGCATTATTTTATGGCTCGTTGTGAGTGGGCTTGTCGGTAGTCTTTTATTTGGCTTGTGGCAAAGAAAAGCACAGTTTTGTTGGGCAGAGTTTGGTGTGTTGAGCCAATCTGCTTCCTTGACAACGGCGCAACTGATTGGACGTTATTTATTACTCAGCTTATTGTTATTTGCCGGTTTATATTTCCTTGTCAGTCTGATTTATCAATATTTCCATGTTGAGTTACGTTTCTTATGGCCATTATTGAAGCCATTAACGGTAGAGCGGTTTAATTTATTTATCGTGTATTGGTTACCTATTTTGGTCTTTTTCTTCGTGTTCAACGGTTTGATCGTGTCAGTCCAAATGAAACAAAAAGTGGCGAGTTCGTTTACAGCAACATTGTTGATCTGGAGTTTCAAAACCGCACTTTTTGCTACTGGTGGTTTAATTATTTTATGGTTATTCCATTTTGTTCCTGGTTTTATGCAAATCGGTCCGGGATTTGATGTGGTGGGACTGCCACAATTTGGTGGACGTTGGATGATGATGTTAGCCGTTATTATTCCACAGTTTATTGTCTTCACCGTGATCAATCACTGGTGCTATTTAAAAACAGGCTATATTTATTTAGGGGTATTTTTCACCTCTCTGTTAATGACTTGGGTGTTAGTCGGAGGTCAAGTCATTGGGCGATTCTTAGCCTAAACCTTTATTTCGTCACAGTCGTGTTGTTATTCATTCGAAAAATGCCCTGTTGTCAGTGGGTAGGGCATTTCTTACATAATAACCCTTAAACTGCATGAAATGTGAACAAAAGTGCGGTGAATTTTTGAGGAGAAAAAGATGAAAATTATCATTACGGGCGGGCAAGGATTCCTTGGACAGCGTTTAGCAAAAACCTTGTTATCCCATCCACATGTACAAGTCGATGAGCTGATTTTAATTGATGTGATTAAGCCTATCGCACCCAATTATGATCCCAGAGTACGTTGTATAGAAATGGACTTACGCCAGCCAGAAGGATTGGATGAGATTATTGATCAGCAGACAGACGCTATTTTCCATTTAGCGGCGATTGTCAGTAGCCATGCGGAACAAGATCCTGATTTAGGCTATGAGATTAATTTCTTAGCGACGCGTCATTTACTCGAATGCTGCCGCCGTCGTAATCCAAAGATTCGTTTTATTTTTACCAGCTCATTAGCTGTCTATGGAGGAAAGCTACCTGACGTTATTGAGGATCATACTGCCGTCACACCACAATCCACCTATGGTACACAAAAAGCCATGTGTGAATTATTGATTAATGATTATAGCCGCAAAGGGTTTGTGGACGGCATCGTGCTTCGCTTGCCGACCATTTGTATTCGTCCGGGTAAACCGAATAAAGCCGCTTCTTCATTTGTGAGCAGTATTATTCGTGAGCCGTTGCATAACGAAATGGCGATTTGCCCGGTGTCTGTGCAATTAAAATTATGGCTATCAAGTCCAAATACAGTCGTGAATAATTTTATTCACGCACTTCAGCTACCTTCTCTTCCTGCAAGAGATTGGCATGTCATCAATTTACCTGGCTTTACTGTGACTGTGGAAAACATGTTGTCTGAGTTAGCTAAGGTAAAAGGGGATGCAATTTTACAGTATGTCAATGTGGCATTTGACGAAGGGATTAACAATATTGTTGCCAGTTGGCCTGCGGCAATTAACTGTTCACACGCACTTGGTTTAGGTTTCCATGCCGATCAACGTTTTGCGGATGTGATTCAACAATTCATTCAATATGATATGTAACGGGAGGCGTTATGTTTGGATTACCTATTCCAATAATCGGCTTATTAGTGGCCGTTTTTGTGCTCGTCTTTTTAGTGTTAAGAACGCGCGTTCATGCTTTTATTGCCATGTTAATTGCGGCAGCGATAGCAGGGCTTATTGGTGGGATGAATGTTGACCAAACACTGGGTGCAATTACCAAAGGCTTTGGAGGCACGTTAGGGGGGATTGGTATTGTAATTGGACTCGGTGTCATGATGGGAAGTATCCTTGAGGTTTCGGGTGCCGCAGAGAAAATGGCTTATAGCTTTATTAAGTTTTTAGGCAAGAAGAAGGAAGAATGGGCATTGGCTATTACTGGCTATATTGTGAGTATTCCAATCTTTGTGGATTCAGCCTTTGTGATTTTGTATCCAGTAGCAAAAGCGTTAGCTAAAAATGGGAAACGTTCTTTATTGACTTTAGGGGTAGCATTAGCAGGTGGCTTAGTTGTTACGCACCATACTGTTCCTCCAACACCCGGTCCATTAGGTGTAGCCGGCTTATTTAATGTTGATATTGGGGCAATGTTATTAGTCGGGATGTCGTTGGCCGTTTTACCTGTAGTTGGGATGGTGCTGTATGCTAAATGGTTAGACAAAAAGTATCCAACCTTTAATCAGGAAGTGTTTAGTCAAGAAGAATTAAAACAAAAGTATGATGATTATATTGAAAGCCGTGAGAAGAAAAACTTACCAAGTTTAGGTTTATCATTATTACCGATTGTTTTACCGATTGCGCTTATTTTCATTAAAGCCATTTTAGGTTTACTGGCTAAAAACACTCCTGAACTTGCACAAAACACCCTATACCAAGTGTTTAACTTTATTGGTCATCCGATGATTGCTCTTGCAATCAGTGTGTTAGTCGCTGTGTACACATTATTGCCTAAAGCCGATAAAACCACGACAGCACTGCATTTAGAAGAAGGGGTAAAAACGGCGGGCATTATTTTATTAGTAACGGGTGCTGGTGGTGCGCTCGGTGCGGTATTACGTGATAGTGGAGCGGGTAAAGAATTGGCAGAACAAGTTGCTGCCTTACCTATTTCACCTATCTTGATTCCGTTTATTGTTTCAACATTAGTACGCTTTATTCAGGGCTCAGGTACGGTAGCTATGATCACTGCGGCTTCGATTTCTGCGCCAATTCTAGCACAGATTCCGGGGGTGAATATGTTACTCGCGGCACAGGCTGCGACTATGGGCTCCTTGTTCTTCGGTTATTTTAATGACAGCTTGTTCTGGGTCGTGAACCGCATGATGGGCATTAATGATGTGAAGAAACAAATGATTGTTTGGTCTGTACCAACGACAATCGCATGGGCAATTGGTGGTAGCTCAGTGATTTTGGCGAACTTAGTTTGGGGCAATGATGGTTCGATTACAGACTTGGTGTTACCGCTCGGTGTGTTGGCGGGAATTCTGCTTTATGTCAATTTACAGAGTAAAAAACTCTAAGGGTTAAACAAAGATAGCAACAAGGCGAGGAGGGCTTGTTGCTATTTTTTTAGGGAGAGAAATTATGTTAAGACAAATTTTGATCTTAGCTTGTGTCAGTTTTCCATTCGTCAGTATGGCAACGACACAAATACCAGATGTAGCAAAGCCACCACAAGCGATCCAAGCAACATTATTGGCTGATGTCACTGAAAAAGGGGCGAAGATTACAGGGATTGCATTGGAATATGAGGCGAATATTTTGGCGGGCACCGATCTACGTCAACTTTATCAAATTCAGACCGCACTTGAGCAAACCACGAGTGAACCAAGAACACTCTTGAAGGCTTATGTTAATAATCAACCAAGTCGAACACATCGCCCACAAGCAGGAAAATTTGTGATCCTTGAACTCGATGAACGTGATAAAAATGCCGATTTTTATGCTTTGAAAGTGGAAAATAATCAGGCAATGAAATTTAAGGCAAAAGATAAAACGGGGCAAATGATTGAAGTCGAAAAGGTGCAGGCAAATCGTGTGCCGGAGTTTTATGGTGACAAATTAATATACAGTATTAAACAAACCGGTTTGTTAAAGTTGACCAATGGCACAACCCTGATGCCGAGTGAAATTAAGCAACCGGCAGTGCAAGAAAAGATCAACATCGCTTATCTAGATCACTTCTCAGCGCATCGGGTTTGGCATACACAGCAAGATAATCAACTTTTATATCGTTTTTATCAACCCGCGGTCGATAGCGGGAAAAAATACCCATTAACCTTATTTTTACATGGTTCTGGACAGGTAGGAAAAGATAATTTAGCACATTTATTATCTAGTAAAGGTGCGATTGCCACATTACTTTATGAGGACGGTTTTGTTTTGGCACCTCAGTACGATGCGGTTTTTGATGCTTTCGATAAGACCGGTATCCATTGGCAAACCGACAATCGTCACCAACTCCTTTTCAAGCTGTTAGATGATGTGATTGCTAGCCACCCAAATATTGATACACAGCGGATCTATGTTATTGGGCTCTCGCGTGGGGCAGAAGGGGGATTATATTTATTACAAAAACGACCGCACTTTTTTGCGGGAGCGTTATTAATGAGTGGACGTGAGGCTAATACGCTTGAATGGATAGAGGGTAATGCGTCCGTACAACATTTATCGGCATTGAAAAATACCCCAATTTGGTTTTTCCACAGTATCGAAGATAAGGTTTCGCCGGTTGCAGGTTCGCGCATCAATTATGCGATTTTGAAAGATGAAGTGAAGTCAGACAAGGTGAAATATACTGAATTTACGATGCAACAAGCCGGAGATAATGGCATTGTGAATAACAATCCACATAACACGTGGGATGCGGTGTTTAACAGTCCTGAAGCGATTATGTGGTTGCTTAATCAACGTTTAACCAAATAATCAGCTATGTGAAAAGGTGAGGATCAACCTTGCCTTTTTATCTCTTTACTTTTTAAGTTAAGTGTTTGATAAACACAAAAGGCGTATCTTTCGATACGCCTTCTTTCGCATGTTAAGCCAAATTATTTGATAATTTTCGCTACAACACCCGCACCTACTGTACGACCACCTTCACGAATCGCAAAGCGTAAACCTTGGTCCATCGCGATTGGGTGAATCAAACTTACAGTCATCTTGATGTTATCACCAGGCATCACCATCTCAACACCTTCCGGTAATTCGATTGTACCTGTTACGTCCGTTGTACGGAAGTAGAACTGTGGACGGTAACCTTTGAAGAATGGTGTATGACGACCACCTTCTTCTTTTGATAACACGTAAACTTCTGATTCAAAATCAGTGTGTGGCGTGATTGAACCCGGTTTCGCTAACACTTGACCACGTTCGATTTCTTCACGTTTAGTACCACGTAATAAAGCACCAACGTTCTCACCCGCACGACCTTCGTCTAATAATTTACGGAACATCTCAACACCTGTTACTGTGGTCTTCGTTGTCGCTTTAATACCAACAATTTCAACCTCTTCACCTGTACGGATGATACCACGCTCAACACGACCTGTTACTACTGTACCACGACCAGAAATTGAGAACACGTCTTCAATCGGAAGAAGGAACGGTTGGTCGATTGCACGTTGTGGCTCTGGAATGTAAGTATCTAAGTGGTTGGCTAACTCAAGAATTTTCTCTTCCCACTCAGCTACACCGTTTAACGCTTGTAACGCTGAACCACGTACGATTGGTGTATCATCACCTGGGAAATCATATTGAGAAAGAAGTTCACGCACTTCCATTTCAACTAATTCTAATAATTCTTCATCATCCACCATGTCGCATTTGTTTAAGAATACGATGATGTAAGGAACGCCTACTTGGCGACCTAAAAGGATGTGCTCACGTGTTTGTGGCATAGGACCGTCAGTTGCCGCAACAACTAAGATAGCACCGTCCATTTGAGCTGCACCGGTAATCATGTTTTTCACATAGTCCGCGTGTCCTGGACAGTCAACGTGTGCGTAGTGACGAGTTGGTGTATCGTATTCAACGTGTGATGTGTTGATGGTGATACCACGCGCTTTTTCTTCTGGCGCGTTATCGATTTGGTCGAATGCACGAGCTGCACCACCGTAGTGTTTTGCTAATACGGTTGTGATTGCTGCGGTTAAAGTTGTTTTACCATGGTCAACGTGGCCGATTGTACCCACGTTTACGTGCGGTTTTGTACGTTCAAATTTTTCTTTAGACATTGAGAGTCCCTCTAAACAAACACGGTTATGGATGGTTCAATATACCACATTAACCAAAATTCAAATTTGCTGTTAATTAAGGACAGGACAGAAAGGAAATACTAGGACTGGTGCTGATAGGCGGATTTGAACCGCCGACCTCACCCTTACCAAGGGTGCGCTCTACCAACTGAGCTATATCAGCGTTTGGAGCGGGCAGCGGGAATCGAACCCGCATCATCAGCTTGGAAGGCTGAGGTAATAGCCATTATACGATGCCCGCAGTCCTAAATTCATCTGACCCATCAGAACTAGTTTCATTTAAAAAATGGTGGAGGGAGAAGGATTCGAACCTTCGAAGGCTGAGCCGGCAGATTTACAGTCTGCTCCCTTTGGCCGCTCGGGAATCCCTCCGCGTTAAATGAACACTTGCCGAGAATGAATGGTGCCGACTACCGGAATCGAACTGGTGACCTACTGATTACAAGTCAGTTGCTCTACCTACTGAGCTAAGTCGGCATCTCGTAAGCAAGTGAGGCGTATTATAGGGAAATTTTCATCGCTGACAAGTGTTTTTTTGAAAAAAAATGATTTTTTTACTTGTTCGTCTATTTATCACTCAAAAAGCCCATCTTTTCTTATAAAGTAGCCAGTTTTGTAAAATTTTTATCCTTTTTTACCTATTTATAGGGTATATTTCATACTCAATTTATTGCAACGTGACAACTTAAACAGATTGTGGACTTAACAAATTCAACTTTTTTATCAAATCAATTAACCCCTTTTTTATCTTTTAGCCGCGAGCAGTGGGCTGAATTAAGAAAGTCTGTACCGTTAACCTTAACTGAACAGGATTTAAAACCCCTGCTTGGGATTAATGAAGAACTTTCTTTAGATGAAGTGCGAACTATTTATTTGCCGTTAGTACGTTTAATTAATTATTACATCGAAGAACGTATCCAGCGTCAGCAAGTGATGAATCGCTTTTTAGGCGTCAACCCTGACAAAGTACCTTATATTATTAGTATTGCAGGGAGTGTTGCCGTCGGAAAAAGCACTTCAGCACGTATTCTGCAATCGTTACTTTCCCAATGGCCAGAACGTCGTAAAGTGGATTTGATCACGACAGATGGTTTTTTATATCCGTTGGCTAAGTTGCAACAAGACAATCTTTTACATAAAAAAGGTTTTCCAGTTTCTTACGATACGGCGCGTTTAGTGCGTTTTTTAGCTGATATTAAATCAGGTAAACCAAAAGTGAGTGCGCCTGTTTATTCCCATTTAATTTATGATATCGTACCGGATCAATTTGATGTGGTGGATCAACCTGATATTCTCATTTTAGAAGGCTTAAATGTCCTACAAACAGGCGATCGTTCTAGTCAAACTTTCGTTTCTGATTTTGTTGATTTTTCTATTTATGTGGATGCAGATGAAGATCTCTTAAAAGCGTGGTATATCAGCCGTTTTTTGAAATTCCGTCAAAGCGCATTTAGCGATCCGAATTCGTATTTTAAACATTATGCTACTTTATCAGAACCTGAAGCGATCAGTACGGCAGGGCGGATTTGGGATGAAATTAACGGGTTAAATTTAAGAGAAAATATTTTACCGACAAGAGAACGTGCCAATTTAATTCTGACCAAAGGCACAGATCATGCCGTAGAGTTGGTGAAATTACGTAAATAGTTCTGCTTTCTATTGAAATCATACAAAAACAAACCGCACTTTATTGATTCAAATAAAGTGCGGTTTTACGTTAAGCAAGATTATAAAATGAAACGGCTTAAATCTTCGTTTTCTACTACATCGCCTAGTGCATCCATCACATAAGCTTCATCAATGCGTACCACTTGACCTTGCATGTCACTGGCATTAAAGGAAATTTTATCCATTAAGCGCTCCATCACCGTGTGTAAACGGCGCGCACCGATATTTTCGGTTTTCTCATTAACGCGGAATGCTGCTTCGGCAATTTTCTTAATTGATTCGCCAGTAAACTCAATGTTCACCCCTTCTGTTGCCATCAAGGCTTTGTATTGTTCTGTTAATGAAGCATTAGGTTCGGTTAAAATTCTTTCAAAATCCACCGCACTTAAGGCAGATAATTCCACCCGAATTGGTAAGCGTCCTTGCAATTCAGGGATTAAATCCGAAGGGCGAGCCACTTGGAATGCACCCGAAGCAATAAAGAGAATATGGTCGGTTTTCACCATACCGTGCTTAGTACTGACCGTTGTGCCTTCCACTAATGGTAGCAAATCACGCTGCACCCCTTCACGCGAGACATCGGCACAGTTGTATTCACCTTTCTTACAGATTTTGTCGATCTCATCAATGAATACAATCCCGTTTTGTTCCACCGCATCAATGGCTTTTTGTTTGAGATCTTCAGGGTTAATCAGTTTTGCTGCTTCATCATCAATCAAGGTTTTTAACGCGTCTTTAATTTTCATTTTGCGTTTTTTGGTTTGTCCGCTTGAAAGATTTTGGAACATCGATTGCAATTGATTAGTCATTTCTTCCATGCCCGGCGGCGCCATAATTTCCACGCCCATAGAAGGGGCGGCAACATCAATATCAATTTCTTTATCGTCTAATTGCCCTTCACGCAATTTTTTGCGGAAGACTTGGCGAGTTGCATTATTGTTATCCGAGGCTTCTACTTGTCCCCACTGATTTTTGGCAGGTGGCAGTAAGGCATCTAAAATACGATCTTCTGCCGCTTCTTCGGCACGGAAGCGATTTTTTTCAATCTCCGTTTGACGCACTAGCTTCATCGCGCTGTCGGTTAAATCACGGATAATCGAATCCACCTCTTTCCCGACATAGCCCACTTCGGTAAATTTGGTGGCTTCCACTTTAATAAAAGGCGCATTGGCGAGTTTGGCTAAACGACGAGCAATTTCGGTTTTCCCTACCCCTGTTGGACCAATCATTAAAATATTTTTCGGTGTCACTTCGTGGCGAAGTGGCTCTTGTAATTGCATTCTTCGCCAACGATTACGCAACGCAATCGCCACCGCCCTTTTCGCATCGGCTTGACCGATAATATGTTGATCCAATTCAGAGACAATTTCTCTTGGGGTCATTTCAGACATGTTTACTCCTATGACCTAGCTATTAGGTAATTCTTCAATGGTAAAATGAGTATTGGTATAAACGCAGATATCACCTGCAATTTTTAAGGATTTTTCCACAATCTCACGTGCAGATAACTCTGTATTTTCCACTAACGCACGCGCTGCCGATAACGCAAAATTACCGCCTGAACCAATCGCCAAAATCTGGTCTGCTTCAGGTTGCACCACATCACCAATCCCCGTAATAATTAAACTTTCTTTTTCATCTGCCACGATCAACATCGCTTCTAACTTACGTAAGGCACGGTCAGTACGCCAATCTTTAGCTAATTCCACCGCACTTTTCAACAAATGCCCTTGATGCATTTCTAATTTACGTTCAAATAATTCAAATAACGTAAACGCGTCCGCCGTACCACCAGCAAATCCCGCTAACACTTTGCCATTATATAAACGACGCACTTTACGCGCATTGCCTTTCATCACGGTGTTGCCTAATGAAACTTGACCATCACCGCCGACCACAACTTGACCATTACGGCGAACACTTACAATCGTTGTCATTTTGTATCCTTTGTTATTGCAAAATCATAAGGCACTATATGGCGATGAAATGGGAAAGATCAAGGGCATGAGAGAGAAAAGCCGCTTAGTTATCTTAAACGACTTTTCAAATTAATAAAAAAGACCAAAGAGAAACGCCACAAATACCATTGCGCCAAAGTAGTTGTTATTTAAAAAGGCTTTGAAACAGGATTCTCGTTCACGATCTTTGATGAGCTTGCATTGATAGACAAATAACAAAGTGGCGAGGAAAAGCACCACAAAATAGCTGGTATGTAACTGGGAAAGATAACCAATTAGCCCTAAGAAAAATAACGTGACGATTTGCAATAATGAGATGATTTTATTGTCATATTGGGCAAATAAAATGGCGGTGGATTTTACCCCAATGCGTAAATCATCATCGCGATCTACCATGGCGTATTGCGTGTCATAGGCGACTGTCCACGTTAAATTGGCGAAAAATAACAGCCAGCATTCAAGCGGTAAGGCTTCAATCGAGGCGCCATATGCCATGGGAATCGACCAGCCAAATGCCATGCCTAAAAACAGTTGTGGCAAATGGGTGTAGCGTTTCATAAAGGGGTAGATAAAGGCTAAAAAGACAGCAATAAATGACAAGACGATAGCATAAGTATTTAAAAAGAGTACTAATATGAATGAACAGAAGACCAGTAATACAAACAGCCATTTTGCTTCTTCAGGTGTGGCGGCTCCCGTTGCTAACGGTCGTTTTGAGGTGCGTTTGACGGCACCATCAATATGACGATCGGCATAATCATTAATCACACAACCCGCGGCACGCATAAAAATCACGCCTAAGACAAAAATACTTAATATCGACAAGTCGGGCATGCCTTTGACGGATAGAAATAATGCCCAAAGGGTTGGCCAAAGTAAGAGTAAAGTGCCAATTGGCTTATCAAATCGCATCAGCTGTGCGTAGGCAATCCATTTTTGTTTAGAAATTGGCATAGTTTCCCAAAACGAGTTAAAAGTGCGGTCATTTTACTGCAAATTTTACTAAATTTCTTGACAAAATCGTTAGCAAAAAACATTTCATTTCTTTTCTTCTATGCAGCATTCCAAAGATAAATAAGGAGATAAATCATAAATATGTGATTAACTTCACTATGTTAGGTTAAGAAACGCGGTAAACTAGTACAAATCATTGTGTGTGAAGAGGAGATCATTATGTTTAAGCAGCTTCAACAAATTGGTAAAGCGTTCATGTTACCAATTGCCATTCTACCTGCTGCAGGTTTGCTACTAGGGATTGGTGGTGCATTATCGAATAAAGCGACGGTACAGGCCTATCCTGTTTTAGATAACCCCGTGTTACAAGGCATTTTCCAAATTATGTCTGCCGCAGGCAGTGTGGTTTTTGCTAATCTGGCGTTATTACTTTGTATCGGTTTAGGCATTGGTCTGGCTAAACGTGATAAAGGGGTCGCTGCATTAGCGGCGGTAGTCGGTTATTTAATCATGACGGGCACCATTAATGCCTTAATCAGTATTTTTTCGCCAGAAGTGAAAGGGATTGATACGGGGGTGATTGGATCATTAGTGATGGGATTATTAACCGTGAAGTTACATAATCGTTACCATAATATCCAGTTACCCCAAATTCTAGGGTTCTTTGGTGGATCGCGATTTGTTCCTATTGTTACCGCGTTTGCGGCAATTTTTGTTGGTTTCCTCTTTTTCCTTATTTGGCCAACTTTCCAAGGTTGGCTAGTATCCGCGGGTGAGGGTATCGCCTCTATGGGCGCAATTGGGACGTTTTTTTACGGCTTTTTGATGCGTTTGAGTGGAGCGGTGGGATTACATCACATGATTTATCCGCTCTTTTGGTATACAGAGTTAGGGGGAACGGAAATTGTAAACGGTGAAACCATTATCGGGGCACAAAAAATCTTTTTTGCACAATTAGCTGATCCGAACCATCAAGGGTTATTCACTGAAGGGACTCGCTTCTTCGCGGGGCGTTTCGATACTATGATGTTTGGCTTACCCGCCGCCTGTTTGGCAATGTATCACTGTGTACCTAAAGCACGTCGTGGTTTGATTGGTGGTTTGTTTTTAGGGGCCGCCTTAACGTCGTTTATTACAGGCATCACAGAACCTATCGAATTTATGTTCTTATTTGTGGCACCTTGGTTGTATGTTTTCCATGCTTTCTTAGATGGTGTTTCATTCTTTATTGCCGATTTCTTGAATATTTCGATTGGTAATACTTTCTCGGGTGGCTTTATTGATTTCCTTTTATTTGGCATTTTACAGGGGAATGAAAACACAAACTGGATCCTCGTAGTCGTTGTCGGTGTGTTTTGGGCAATGTTATATTACTTTAGCTTCCGCTTTCTGATTACGAAATTTGATGTGATGACACCGGGCAGAGCTGAAGAACAGGAAGAAGTGGTTGAATCGACTAACTCTTCGTTAACTGAAAATGCACATCACATTATTGAGGCATTAGGCAAGGCTGAAAATATTGAACATGTGGATGCTTGTATTACGCGTTTACGTGTAAATGTCAAAGACGTGAAAGCAGTAGATAAAGCACGTTTAAAAGCATTAGGGGCAATTGATGTTCTTGAAGTTGGTGGAGGTATTCAAGCGATTTTTGGGGCAAAAGCGGTGTTATACAAAAGTGAAGTTAACCAAATTTTAGGTAAAGAAGATTAATTTTCTTGTCCAAGATAGCATGCCTCTAAAGTATTTTAGAGGCATTTTTGTTGCGTAGAAATATATTTTGAGATGCCTATGGACTTATCTTATGTCCTTGTTAGAATTGGGATAATATTGATTGATTTTAGTGCAGTAGATTTATGAAAATGTTAACAGATTTGTTCGATGCTTTTTTAGCCTCAACGCATTTTGCGATTTTAGCGAAAATGGCAATGGCAATGCTATTAGGCGGAATCATCGGCTTAGAGCGTGAATTAAAACGTAAAGCAGTAGGGGTGAAGACTTGCGTCATTATCGCGGTAACAACCTGTGTATTAACCATTGTGTCTATTCAAGCCGCTGAGCATTATGCTCAAGTGTCAGAAAATATCCGTACCGATCCCATGCGTTTAGCCGCGCAAGTGATTAGTGGGATTGGCTTTTTAGGTGCGGGGGTGATTTTACGTAAAAGTAATGATGCGATTTCAGGCTTAACGACGGCTGCGATTATTTGGGCGGCTGCAGGTATTGGTATTGCCAGTGGCGCAGGCTTTTTCTTTGATGCGATTATTGCGACCGTGATGATTTTAATTGCTGTTCGTTTAAGTCCTTTAGTGCAAAGTTTAGTCCGTCGTAAAAATAATATTCGTAAAACGAAGATTACCATTCAGCTCAATACACCGAATGCGATTGGTAAAGTCACAGATATTTTAATCAGCAATAATTACCGTCTGGATAGCTTAAGTGTGAAAGACTTACCCAATACGGATGATGTGCGTTTAAATATGCGCTGTTTGATTACAGACAAAACCATGCTCCAAAACGTGTACTTGCTGCTAAAAAATGAGCCGGAAGTGGTGAGTGTGGATTTAGATAATTAAGCATGACATGAAACAGACCATGATGCGGTAATGAGTATCACATCATGGTCTTTTTTACGCCTATTCTAGTTGAATGCTAATTATTATCATTTTTATAAGTGATTGATTTATATCATATAATATGGCTTATTTTTTATCTTAAAAGATAAAAGTTGATCTATCTCATATTCCCTACCTCTTTTTGGTTGTTTAATAGAATAGATGTTTCTATGTCTGTTTATAGCATAACCATCGGGGGATACGTTATGGATAAATTGCTTGTCAATTCAAGATTGACCAGACGTTCTTTACTGCAAAGAACTTCAATTGGTGCAGCGCTCGCTGCGACCAATCTGTCATTACCTTTCAAAGCCGTCGCTAATGAAAAAAAAGCGACATCCTCATCAACAGAAAATCTGCAGGAAAAAGTGGTTTGGAGTGCTTGCACAGTGAACTGTGGTAGCCGTTGTCCACTGAGAATGCACGTGAAAGACAATAAAATTATCTATGTCGAAACTGACAACACGGGAACGGATACATATAACGTTGACCACCAAGTCAGAGCGTGTTTACGCGGACGTTCAATGCGCCGGCGTGTTTATAATCCAGACCGTTTGAAATACCCAATGAAGCGTGTGGGTAAACGCGGTGAAGGTAAGTTTAAGCGTATCAGTTGGGATGAAGCACTAAATGAGATTGCTACTTCACTACGTAAGAATATTGCGCAATATGGTAATGAATCGATTTATCTCAATTATGGTACAGGTACACTGGGCGGCACAATGACTAAGTCTTGGCCTCCGGGGTCAACTATGCTTGCCCGTTTTATGAACTGTTTAGGGGGTTATCTCAACCATTATGGTGATTACAGCACCGCACAAATTGCAGTCGGGTTGGATTATACCTATGGCGGTGGTTGGGCATTAGGAAATGGCTTAGCTGATATCGAAAATACGAAGTTGGTTGTCCTTTTTGGTAATAATCCAGCAGAAACACGCATGAGCGGTGGGGGATTGACGTATTGTATTGAACAAGCACGACAAAAATCGAATGCGAAAATGATCATTATTGATCCTCGTTATACTGATACCGCGGCTGGACGTGAGGATGAATGGATTCCAATTCGTCCAGGTACTGATGCCGCCTTAGTTTCGGCTTTAGCTTATGTGATGATTACAGAAGATTTAGTCGATCAAGCGTTCTTAGATACGTATTGTGTTGGCTATGATGAAAAAACCTTGCCTGAAGGCGCACCAAAAAATGGGCATTATAAAGCCTATATTTTGGGGGAAGGGGATGATGGAATTGTCAAAACACCGGAGTGGGCGGCGAAAATTACGGGAATTCCTGAACAACGTATTATTAAATTGGCTCGAGAAATTGCCGGAACGAAACCTGCTTATATTTCGCAAGGTTGGGGACCACAACGTCGCAGTAATGGCGAGCTGATTTCTCGTGCGATTGCTATGTTACCGATTCTGACCGGTAATGTGGGAATTAATGGGGGCAATACTGGAGCAAGGGAAAGCACTTATAAAGTCCCTTTTGTCCGTATGCCAACCTTAACAAACCCAGTGAAAGCCAGTATTCCGATGTTTTTATGGACAGATGCGATTTTTCGTGCGCACGAAATGACTGCATTAACGGATGGTATTCGTGGTGTGGAAAAACTCACTGCACCTATTAAAGTGATTTGGAATTATGCGAGTAACTGTTTGATTAACCAGCATTCCGACATCAATCGTACTCACGAAACTTTGCAAGATGAGACACAGTGTGAATTGATTATTACCATTGATAATCATATGACTTCAACCGCAAAATACAGTGATATTTTGTTACCAGATTGTACTGCGTCAGAGCAAATGGATTTTTGTACCGATGCCTTTGTCGCCAATATGAACTATGTGATCTTTGCAGATCAAGTGATCCCCCCTTCTTTTGAGTGCCGTAATATTTATGACATGTTAACGGATTTAGCCGAGAAAATGGGGGTTAAGCAAGCATTCACTGAAGGGCGCACACAAGAAGAATGGCTCCGTCATATTTATCAACAATCCCGAGAAAACTTGCCAGAATTGCCGACCTTTGAAGAATTCAGACAGCAAGGCATCTTTAAAAAAGTCGATCCAAATGGCTTTTATGTGGCTTATAAGGCTTTCCGTGAAGATCCGCAAGCGAATCCTCTCAAAACACCATCCGGTAAAATTGAGATTTACTCTGAGCGCTTAGCGGAAATCGCCAAAACGTGGTCGCTAAAAGACGATGAAGTGATTCACCCATTGCCTGTACATGCTGACAGTTTTGAACACTATGGCGATAAATTAATGGAAAAATATCCGTTACAAATGACAGGTTTTCATTATAAAGCGCGTACACATTCAACTTACGGTAACGTGGACGTGATTAAGGCGGCGACCCCGCAAGAAGTGTGGATTAATCCGATTGATGCACAAGCACGCGATATTAAAAATGGCGATATGATTCGTATCTTTAATGATCGTGGTGAAGTGCAGATTCATGCCAAAGTGACACCTCGTATTATCCCCGGTGTAGTCGCGTTAAGTGAGGGTGCTTGGTATGCACCAGACAGTCAAGGTGTGGATCATTCAGGTTGTGTGAACGTATTGACAACACAACGTCCATCGCCTCTCGCGAAGGGTAATCCACAGCATTCTAACTTAGTTCAAGTTGCGAAAGTGTAAGGAGTAAATGATGAGTGTTCAGTATGGCTTTTATTTTGACTCAGATCGTTGCACCGGCTGTAAGACTTGTGAATTAGCCTGCAAAGACTATAAAGACCTCGATACCAACGTGAATTTTCGTCGCATTTATGAATATGCAGGTGGTGACTGGCAACAGCAAGCAAATGGATGTTGGCAACATAATGTTTTTGCTTATTATTTATCGATTTCCTGTAATCACTGCGACAATCCTGCTTGTGTGTCAGTTTGTCCAACGGGTGCAATGCATAAAACAGAAGATGGCTTTGTCATCGTGAATGAAGCAATCTGTATTGGTTGTCGTTATTGTCATATGGCTTGTCCTTATGATGCACCACAATATGATGCAATGAAAGGGCATATGACTAAATGCGATGGCTGCCATTCACGTATATTGGAAGGGAAAAAACCGATTTGTGTTGATGCGTGTCCATTACGGGCTCTAGATTTCGCGCCCATTGATGAGCTACGCAAAACCTATGGTGATTTAGCGGCGATTGCGCCATTACCCTCGCCAGAACATACTGCGCCAAATTTGGTGATTAAGACCAATAAAAATGCGCGTCCAACGGGGGATACAACCGGTTTTTTAGCGAATCCAAGGGAGGTGTAAGATGAACGGATTACACGAATTACCTTTAGTGATTTTCACCGTATTAGCACAATCAGTTGTGGGGGCTTTTTTACTCTTTGCTATTGTTCTATTTACGACAGAAGACAAACACTATCGTGTTTATGTGCACAAAGCGATGTTTGTATTATTAGCGTTACTCGGTATAGGTTTTATTGCCTCTATCACGCATTTAGGCTCGCCATTGCGTGCATTTAACGCATTAAATCGAGTAGGTGAATCTATGTTGAGTAACGAAATTGCCACCGGTACGTTGTTCTTTGCGCTTGCGGGCATATATTGGTTATTTGCGATATTAGACAAGTTACCAAAGGCATTTGGACGCTTTTTATTGGTATGTGCCTCTGCGATGGGATTAATCTTTATGTATATGATGAATAAGGTTTATCACATCTCAACGGTGCCAACATGGCATACCAGTTTTACTACTTGGGGCTTTTATTTAACCATTATTTTGGCAGGTTTTACCCTCGGTTATGGTTTATTACATAGTGAACGACCAGATGCTAAAGTGGTTTCTTGGGTACCAACCCTTGTTTCTATTACAACGTTAGTAGCCGCAATCGTCATTATTTATCAAGGGTTCGCGTTATCCACAGTCGTCACGTCAGCACAAAAAGCGACGGCACTGGTACCAGATTTCGCCACCTTAAGTGCGTTACGTTTTGTGTTATTGGGTTTGGCAATAGCCTGTTTATTCTATGTGCTCCATAAACCGGCTTCATGGATGAGTAAACTTTGTGCCGTGTTATTGGTGTTCGCCGCTGAAATGATCGGGCGGACGTTATTTTATGGATTGCATATGACGGTTGGGATGGCTGTCGGGGCATAGTAAACCTAACGGGGTAGCGCTCGCGCTGCCCTGAACAACACAAGTGCTAAGTGCGGTCTATTTTATGAAAATTTTGGGGATTCATGTTATGAATATGCCACAACGTCAATGGGTTTCCTTATCAGGGCGTTTATTAGGTGCTTTATTTTATTATGCACCGACTGAAGCACAGCTTGAATCCATTTTGGATTTTTTCCGTCAGCCTGATTGGCAACATGAATGGCAGCATGAAGTGGATGCAACGATCTTGCAGGCTATTCAGCAAGGTCTTGCAAGCGAAGCATTAGATACAACATACCAAGAATTATTTATTGGTCCCGCTGCCTTGAGTGCTCCACCTTGGGGATCGGTTTATCTTGATCCCGAGTCAGTACTTTTTGGTGATTCTTTACTGAAATTACGCGAATTTTTACGCCAACACCGTGTTGAGTTTGTAACCACACAAAATGAACCAGAGGATCATATTGGGCTAATGTTGTTACTGTCTGCATATTTAGCGGAAAATCGCCCAGAATTATTGGTTATCTTTTTAAGTGAGCATGTCTTTACTTGGTCAACACGTTATTTACAACTTTTAGCGAATCAACAAACGTCAGTATTTTATCGAGGTCTTGCGTTATTGACGCAAGCGACGTTAAATCAATGGCAGCAACAGCTTGATATTCAAGTGAACAGCGTACGTCTTTATCGTTAAATCACATGAGGCAAAGCATGCACAATAATGACTCAACTCATCGGCATCGTCAGAAAGATGAACGTTATTATGAAGCCTATCTTTCTCACCATACTATTTCACGTCGTGGTTTATTGCGTGGCTTATTGGGGGGAAACACGAAACAGGAAAAACGTTTAAAAAATCGACCGCCCTTTGCGGCTAAAGAAGCCTTATTACTTCAAGTGTGTCATGGATGTGCGGATTGTATTGGTGCCTGTCCTTATGGCTTGCTTCGCTTGGTGGAAGGAAAACCCGTGCTAGAAATTGATTTTTCAGCCTGTGATTTTTGTGGTAAATGTGCCGAAGCTTGTACTACAGGCGCCTTACATCGAGCATTTTCAGCGGACACGGAATTACGTCCAATCTTTAGCGAAAAATGTTTAATTACACAAGGGCAATCTTGTTCTGAGTGTCAGCAAAAATGCCCACAACATGCTTTGTCGATTCAACATAAACAACTTGTTGTTAGTCCAGCTTGTCATGGCTGTGGTCAATGCAAGATAAGTTGTATGCTGGGGGCAATTACCTTATCAAGGAAGGTTTAGGCACTATGCTGAGTATGGCTAATAAACGGTGAGCGTTTCACTCACCGTTTTTACAAATCAAATACGTCACTATCACGTAATACGTGAATATTTCCTTTGCGGCGCAAAAAACCACAACGATCGAAATATTCAATCAGCTGTACAACCAATTTACGTCCGAATTGAAGCTCATCACGGAGTTGATTGACTGAAATCGCGCCGTGCTCTGCAATGAATTGTTTTACTAAACGTGAATAAGCGTAGAGCGTTTCTGTGAGGAAAAAACGATCTTTGACAATCGGTGTCAGGTAACCCAATTTCCCCGCTTTATAGAGAAAATTTCGCATTGCGCTTTCGTCTTGCCCTAACACATTGGCGAGATCACGCACCCAAAGGGGGTGCCCATGCTGTTGTTCAAATTGTTCCAGTACCGCTTGCCATAGTGCTTGTTCGTCCTCTGAAAATTGGATTTTGTGTTCAGGTAAATGTAGCCAGCCGCGTGTCTGTTGTAATTGCCCCTTAGCCAAACATGCTTCTAGGAAGTGATACATCAATTTTTCGGGTTGGTTCAGGGTTGCAATCCGATATAAACGAGCCTTACTGATACCCAGTTGGTCATTATGATTTTGGTGATATTGCGCAAGTGCGGTCAATAATTTCTCGGTTTGTTGTTGTTGATAATCTGCGTTAAAGATCCAATCCTGAAAACGCACTTGCTGATTGGTCGCGACGATCTCAGCGAGCTGCTCTGCATTTAATTGCTCCGTCCACATCAACGTTTGAGCATCAACAGCTTTATTTTGTAGATAAAGTGTGGTGCGTTCAGTGGTAGTTTTGGCTTGCTGTAAAGCATATACGAAATCTAACCGTTGTTCAGTTCGCTTGTGGCGCTTGGGCGAATTAATCTCAATAACTTTCGCACCTGCGACCAGATGTTTGGCATCGCCACTACGTAAAATGAGTTTATCAGCATAAGCTAAGAACAATGGCTTTTCTAAAATGATTTCTGCTAAACCTTGTTGTGCAGGCAAAAGGGTTTTGTGTTGCAGTAAATTTAGCTTACCCGTTGTTCGCGCACTGGCATGATAGAGATGGATAGGCTGACTTTCTTGTAAGGTAGTTTCCGCATTGAGCAGCACGGTGATACGTGATGTTGGTGGCAAGGGTTGTTGAGAAAGTAACCAATCTCCGCGCTCAATGGTGATGCGATCTAAATCCACATTCAGATTTAATGCTAAGCGTTCCCCTGCGTTACCCACATTGGTTTGTTGATTTTGGCTATGAATATTTTTAATACGTACGGTCTGACCATTGGATAACAACAGTTCATCATCGATTTGTACACGTCCACTAAATGCAGTGCCGGTTACGACGGTACCTACCCCTTTTACGCTAAATACGCGATCGATAGCATAACGAAAGGGTTTATTGGAATCCGCTAAATTAGGTAACTTAGCAAGATAGTTACGTAATTCATCAATACCTTGTTCGGTTTTAGCCGAAGTGATAAAAACAGGTGAATTGGCTAAAATGGGATGATTCGCTTTTAATTGTTGTGAAAGTTGTTCAATTTGCGGTGATGTTGCGCGATCTGCTTTGGTGATAACGATAAGAATGTGCTCTAATTGCAATAAACGTAAAATTGCCAAGTGTTCTAGAGTTTGTGCTTGCACACCTTCATCTGCTGCCACAATGAGCATCGCATAATGAATACCACCTAAGCCAGCGAGCATATTAACGAGAAACTTTTCATGCCCCGGCACATCAATAAAGCCTAAAGTGCGGTCGATTTTTCCGTTTTTTTCTAAAGGCAAGTAAGCATAACCCAAGTCAATGGTCATACCGCGCTTTTTTTCTTCGGGTAAATGTGCGGTATGGGTGCCAGTGAGAGCCTGTAATAAAGCCGTTTTACCATGATCAACATGGCCTGATGTCACAATAATCATCTCTTATCCTCAATGCTTTTGTTTTTATTTTAGCATTTAGCGTTTAAATGAATAACTTTTTTCTGTTGCGCTCTTATGCCACCTCATGAGGCGGCACTTATGTTGTGATCTCATTCACAGTTTTGAGCTTAAAGGATTGTCCTCAAACCCAATTAGCTCTACGCTGAATGAAAATTATTAAGATAAACAAGATGTTATTCTAGGTAGGAGAGGAATGGACATGAAAAAAATTATTCTAGATTGTGATCCAGGGCATGATGATGCCATTGCGATTCTGTTAGCGCATGGCAATCCAGAAATTGATCTGTTAGCAATCACGACTGTGGTGGGTAATCAAACGTTAGAAAAAGTCAGTCGTAATGCTTTAGCAGTAGCTGAAATAGCCAATATCCTTAACGTACCTATTGCCAAAGGTTGTGTGCGACCTTTAGTGCGAGAAGTAGAAGTTGCACCGAGTATCCATGGTGAATCGGGGATGGATGGACCTGTTTTGCCCGAACCCACACTGAGTTTAGATTCACGTCATGCCGTCGATTTAATTATTGAGTTAGTGATGACCCACCCGCCCAAAACAATTACGTTGGTGCCTACCGGTGGTTTAACGAATATTGCCATGGCGGTGAGAAAAGAACCTCGCATTGTGGAACGCGTGAAGGAAATTGTCTTAATGGGGGGAGGCTATCACACAGGCAATTGGAGTGCTGTTGCGGAATTTAATATTAAGATCGATCCTGAGGCGGCACATATTGTGTTCAATGAAAAATGGCTATTAACTATGGTGGGATTGGATCTGACGCATCAAGCTTTAGCCACAGAAGATGTGATTAAAAACATTGAAAAAATTCAAACAAAACCAGCTAAGTTTGTTCTCGAATTGTTGGCGTTTTTTCGCAAAATGTATAAGCAAGCACAAAATTTTGATTATCCGCCAGTACATGATCCTTGCGCAGTGGCTTATGTGATTGATCCGACGGTTTGTACGACGAAAGTGGTGCCCATCAATATTGAGTTAACAGGCACTCACACATTGGGCATGACGGTGGCAGATTTTCGTTATCCGATTCCTGAAAATTGTCACACACAGGTGGCAATGCAACTGGATAAAGCGAAATTTTGGGGCTTGATTTACGATGCTTTGCAACGTATTGGTTAACGCACCAAGCAAGGGGCATATGCCCCTTTTGCTTTTTATAGCTGCATGATTGTCTTGAGGAGACTATCTATATCCGCTAAACCACGTAAATCTAACCAAATTTTTTCTTTCTCTACTCGGCAAATGATCGGCTGTGGAAGAGCTTTAAAACGTTGTAAAAGTGCGGTCAGTTTTCCTGCTTTTTCAGTGGAAATGGTGACTGCGACAGAAGGAATGGTTGCCATGGGCTGTGAGCCACTGCCAATTTGTGCCACACTATTGGTGATAGCTACACTGTAATCTGTGGTTAACTTTGTCAGTAATACGGATTGGAGCTGTTTGGCTTGTTCATGTAATGCTTCTACTGGTTGTGTTAACAGGCGCAGTGTGGTTAAGTGTTGGCTTAATTTCTCTGGTTGCAAATATAAACGCAACGTGGCTTCTAATCCTGCCAGAATGACTTTATCGCAGCGCAGTGCACGCTTAATAGGATGCGTTTGTAAGCGATCAATCCAGACTTTTTTGCCCACAATAATACCTGCTTGTGGTCCGCCCAGTAGTTTATCGCTAGAAAATGAAATCAAATCTACACCCTGTGCCCATTTTTCTTGCACGGTCGGTTCCTTCGGCAATCCATATTGTGCTAAATCGACTAATGCGCCACTGCCTAAATCAGTCATCACTGGTAGATTAAATTCTTTGGCTAACGTTACCAGTTCTGCTTCTGTTACTGACTTTGTGAAACCACAGATTTGATAATTACTGCTGTGCACTTTCATTAAAAAGGCAGTATTTTCGTTAATCGCGTGACGATAATCGCTTAAATGTGTACGATTGGTTGTGCCGACTTCCACCAATTTGCAACCGGCTTGTTGCATAATATCTGGAATGCGAAAAGCACCGCCAATTTCAATTAATTCACCACGAGAAATAATCACTTCTTTGCCTTGTGCAAAGGTCGCTAGCATAAGTAACACCGCTGCAGCATTGTTATTGACGATACAGGCGGCTTCCGCCCCCGTTAATTGGCACAAGAGATCGCTAATATAATGATCACGATGACTCCGTTTGCCTTCCTCCAAATCGTATTCTAATGCCACATTGTGCGACATTGCGGTCAAGGCGGCGTGTTGTGCAGCATCTGACCATAAGGCACGCCCAAGATTGGTGTGTAGAATAGTACCGGTCAGATTATGGACGGATTGTATTTTCACTTGGCTTTGTGCGTGTAACTGGTGTTCAATTTCACGTAACGTATCGCTGATATCTTGAAAAACGGGGAGCAGTTTATTTTCATTCTTGATGTATTCACGCCCTTGTTCAATCAATTGACGACAAATATTCACTACCGCAGTATGCCCAAATTCATGACTTAATCTAGCGCCTTCAGGCGTTTTTAACAATTTATCAATGGAAGGAAGAGAAGAGTAGAGCAACATTCGGATTCCTTTTTATTGCGCACAAAATTGATTTAATCATACTCGTTTTTCGTTGAAAATTCAGTATGCAATCAAAAAGAAAGCCCAATTTTGTGAGGCGGTTAAAAAAGTGCGGTCAATTTTACCTGAGTTTTACTTACCTACTTGAATCCCTTGTGTATTTGCGTTAAAGTGCTCACGACTTCTAGCACGGAGGAGCGTCGTTTCCGGTGAAGCGGCAGGACTTCAAATCCTGTTGAGGTTGCCAGCAATCTCGGGTGGGTTCGACTCCCATTCTCCTCCGCCAATCCATAAATTAATCTTAATCAAACCTCACCAAAATAATCAATAAAAACCAATAAAATCAAGATTTATCCCATTTTACATAGTGCAAAATTAATCAAAGTTATTCATTCTAACCCGAGTTTTTAGTACTATAAATAGTACTATAATTTTAGAAAGAACCCATTTTAGTACTATTTACTCCCAAAATGAGAAAATAAAACTTTCAAATCATAGTACTAAAAGCTCCATAAAGCCTTTTATAACAAGGTTTGAAAGGGTTTGGTGCTATAATTCTCTCATTCAAAAAATAGTACTATCTTGAGTAGGCTTTCTAAAAATAACTCTTTTTACATGGAGTTTTTTTATGGCTAGATTAGTGAAGAAACTAACAGACAGCGAGATTAAAAACGCAAAAGCGACAAGCAAGCCACTATATGATGGTGACGGGCTATTTTTAGAAGTATCACGTAAAAGGGCGAAATTATGGCGTTTTAGATACGCCCAGCCTTACACTAAGAAACGCACTACAATTAGCTTGGGTACTTACCCTGATTTATCACTATCACAAGCCAGAGCCAAGCGCGATGAATTTAATGCCTTGCTGGCGAATAATATCGATCCGCAAACTTACCGTAAGCAACAAGAACAAGCACAAGCGGATAAGCTAAGCCGTACCTTTGAGAAGATGGCTAAAGCGTGGTTTGAAGATAGAAAGATAAAGGCTAACTTTTCAGAACGTACCGCCAAAGATACGTGGGCTTTATTTGAACGTCATTTACTCCCACACTTTGCCAATTATCCAATATCAGAAATCACGCCACTTATCGCCATTAATGCGCTTAAACCACTAGAGAAAGAGGGCAAGTTAGAAACCGTTAAAAAGATTATTGGCAATCTTAACAATGTGATGCGGTTCGCACTTCATAGGGGATTGATTGCACATAATCCGCTGGCAGAAATAGGCAAGGAATTTGATAAGCCAGTCTCTAAGGGAATGAATACCATTACCCCTGAAGAATTAAGCGAGTTCTTACACGGCTTTTACCGAGCAAGAGATGAAAACCGTTTTAATCCGTTTTCATTTTATGCGGTGATGCTGGTGGTATTGACTGGTGGGCGACCGTCTGAAATCGCCAAAGCGAAATGGGCGGATATTCATTACAAAGAGAAAACGTGGATCTACCGAGTCCAAAAGGGCAATAAAAATCTACCTGAGGGGCGAGAACACGTAGTAACACTATCACGCCAAGCAATTGGGATATTTAATAAAATGCAACAATTACACACCGTACTTGGCATTGAGAGTGAATTTGTATTTGCCAGTTTAACAGTGAAAAGCGGTCATTTAAGCATTGAGGCAATGCGTAAAGCCATTATCAAGGGTATAGGGGAAAATCGCCTCACTACGCACGGCATACGCCATTTATTCAGCACGTCATTAAACGAGAAAGACTACAAAGCCGACTGGATAGAAAGAGCCTTATCACACAAGCAAAATAAAGATAAAAACCAGATCCGCAGAACCTATGATAAATCTTTATATCTCTCACAAAGGGCGGTGATGTTACAAGAATGGGCGGACTATGTAGAAAGCCAAGCACCAGAGCCAATTATTCCACCACCAAAACATCTTAAGGTTGTGGCTTAATACTATTCTTTCAAAGGCTAATTTGTTTAGCCTTTTTATTTCCACCAACACCATAAAAAACTTTTCTTAATAGGAGTATAAATTTTTTATAGGACCAATAGGACCAGAAAATAATATATAGATAAAAAACAATGAGTTATATAAAAAATAAATAAAATCTGGTCCTATTTTTAGTTGTTTTGGTCCTATTTTTAGTGATTTTGGTCCTATTTTTACCTGTTTTGGTCCTATTTTTTTAGGTGATTTTGACGAAATGAGGCAGTAAATGGGCTAAAAAGAGGTTGTGTTGTGCTGAAAATAAACTTTTTATACAGTGCTTGTACAGTATGGTGAAATATGATTAAATTTAGTGAGAAATATTTAACCAAATATGCGCAACTAGGGGCGGACTAATTACCCGAGCCGAAAGAGAATAACCCTATTTATTCTTTGTTGCGCACCAACTAAATAGGGCAACGTATAGGGACGTTTTATGGAGCGTGATATTTATAAAAAAGAATTTGCCACTCGTGATGATTATTGTGAGCATTATTATGTTCAAGTTATAAAGGAATTAGACGAAATAAAAAATAGTTCTGAAAATGAGATTAGATTGAGATTGAGCGAAGCTATTAACCATGTAAAAGATTATAATGATGAAGATATTTTTGAAACTTTCAAAGATTTTAGAGATAGTGTTATTAATAAAATAGAAGCTAATTCCTTTAAAAGTTTTTTATTAAATACTATTTCTTACATAGTGGCAAATGGAGAGAACGCACTTTTTGAAGGTAGATCCCTGTTAAGTATAGCCGTTATTATTCGTAAATATGAGAGATTGTTAAAGCTTTTAGAAATCTCAAATGTGGCAATAGCCAAACAAAATAGAGCAAAAAGAAAACCAAAGCCAGAAGATCCTAATATTAACTCTGCTAGAATATTGGCAAAAGAAATATGGGGGAAATACCGCAAAAAATCGTTACTTGATACTGCGTATGAAATAAAGAGCGAGTTAGGAATAAGAAAAAGCGTAGGGCTTATCCAAGAATGGATTAGAGATTTAAACCCAAACAGGAAAAAGCATCAAAATAACCACTAGAGCCGATTCAATAGATCGGCTTTTTTATTGCCTAAAATTCATTTAGTTGATTATCTGTTTTACTGTAAACCATATAATCTAACAGTGAGAAAATATGACCTACTGTTAGAAAATATAATCAACAGTACGTTGGATAGGCTTACTAAAATTCCCACAGCAAAATACTCCCAAGCAAAACGAAATACTTTGCTTAATTTTAATTAACCAAATTAAAAGGGGTATTTATGAGTACGACTCAAACCAATCAAACACCAATCAAAAAATACTATTCCATTAACGAGCTAACCGCACTTGGTATTGGCTCACGCACCAAAATTGACCGCTTAGCAAAACAGGGCTTACTGAAAAAAATCAAAATTGGTGGTTCTGTGCGTTTTAGTGCTGATGAGGTCAATGCCTTTATTCAATCCACTAACGCATAAGGGGGAATTATGGAAGGTGATCAATATCTAGCGAGTTTTAACTTTCCACTGATGGAACGTAAGCCAAAAGTAGCTGGCTTAGCTGTGCTATTGGGTGAGGTTAGTGAACTTGAATTACAAAAAATCTGTTTTAACCGTTCTTTGCGTAATGAGATTAATCAACTCGAGGAGCAAAACGATATTTCATTTGTGCGAGTGGAACGCAAGGGGGTATACGGTGGCGTTTATCTCTCTTACCGAGTAGCAAGTGCGAAAGATTGCGAGAAGTTAGCCAAGTATTACAACCTGAAAGCAAGCCAACGAGGTTATAAGCCACTCTCACAGGCAGATATTAACGAGGCAATGAACCGCTTTAATTATGTTGACCCTTTGGCGGTGGTGGACGGTGAAAGAATAGTACAAAAACCATCACGCCCAAAAGCCAATATTTAGCGCATAGCGAGGATTTAATGATGATTAATACCAAGAATCAAGTAAACCAAGTAAACGAGCTACAAGGCGCAGAAAGTGCGGTAAATAGCGCAGTATTTCCTAAAGTCTTTCACAAGGAAACGGTAGCGATGACAGATAGCCTAAAAGTAGCGCATTACTTTGGTAAACGGCACGATAATCTTCTAGCGACTATAAAAAACTTAGGTTGTTCGCCTGAATTTAACGCCCTTAATTTTAAGGCGGTTAAATACACCGATGAGAAAGGTGAGAAAAGACCAATGTATTTAATGACCCAAGATGGTTTTACGTTGTTAGTGATGGGCTTTACTGGCAAGAAAGCAATGCAATTTAAAGAGCAGTACATCAAAGAGTTTAACGAGATGAAAAAACGCCTTGCGACACGCGCCAATATGAAAGTTGATCAACTACGAATGAATGAGGCGATTAAGTACCGCTTAGAACAAGTAGGCAAAGATGACCCTCACGCATACAGCCGAGAAAATAACCTTGTTTATGTAGTAGCACTAGGGAATAGCCGTAAATCGTGGCTACTGGAGAATGGCTATCCTGATGATGTGGAAATAAGACAATGCTTGACCGTTGATCAGTTGCAATTAGTTGATCAGTTGCTTTCTGAAAATGCCGTAATGATTAAGTTAGGTATGGGCTACCACCAGCGCAAAGCACAGTTACAGGAAACCACATTACACCATTTGAGAAAGGGGGCATTAAATGCTTGATACCAATCCACCAGCAGAAAGCCAATATAAACCTACATACGCAGATATTTTGGCGCAGTTAAACAATATCCAAGAGAGTTTAGAAATCGCCATAGATAAAGGTTATCCAACGATAAAAACAGAGGGAGAGCCTAACGTCAGGATGAGCGATAAAGACTATCTAGAGTGGGCGTTAGAGCGTATTAACTGCTTAATTTATGACGTGGAGAATATCCAAGAAAAATTAGCGCAATTATTACAGATAAATTGCGAAACAAATTGCGAATTGTGAAAACCGTTAAACCCTTGCTGGTGGTGGATTGTGAGTGTTCAGATAACGCCAAAAGTGCGAAATAAAACGCCTATTTGCGAAACGGAAAAAGCATATCGCCATAGCCGATTTAACGCATTAAAGCACGGTGGATATGCTACTCACTTTCACAATCTCACCGTAGAAGAAAAGCGAATTTATTGGGAAAAGAAATGGAAATAAAGAACAAGATAGCTAAGCGTTTTCTCTTACCTAATGCCGTTCAACATTACTTGGTGAGAGCGACTACCTACTATTTTCTTAGTCTTGATGACGATAACGAACCCTATCCATTAAGTGAGGTCATCCAACTGCAGAAAGAAAAGGTGCTAGAAATTGAACGGGAATATAAACAATACCCTACGGAGTTCTTATTGGGGCAATTACTCAAGGCTAGGCAAACGCTGAATAAGTTAGAGAAAAGGCTAAGCGAGGTTGAGAAAAAATGAATGCTCGTGACCACAACTGAACTAACACAAGTTGGCGGTAATCTCCTCAAATTTTAGGAGATGAAAACCAGCTCAATTTTGAGCCAGTCCACCAATGGTGGTTTTGGGAATTTTGCGAGTCCATAAAAAAGGGATATTCCAGTACAAACACATACGAGGAAGTATATTCAACGAGACCAAAATTGGTCCAGTTAAATTCAGTAAGCGCGTGAGGAAGATTAGGGGACGGCACCATTACGGCAACCTTTCCAGTGCGAGCGAGGGAGTGGTGAATACCCTGAATTCTTGGAGTCCATAAAAAAGGCAATTTTGCGACCAGTACGAGCGCGCGCGAGGGAGTATGGCTTTACCTCAATTTGAGGGAATTATAAGTCGTTGATTTTAAAACAAACCTCAAAATTGAGGAAAGTGGTACACATACAAGGGGAAAACTGAACATATAAAGTATATAGGGTGGTGGAATGGGCTATGGGTATCAAGTGAGAAAGGAGTTTGCCAAAGCGTATTCAAGATTAGGAAATGCTACGCACGCCTTAAAAACGGTATTAAGTGAAAGCCAGTTATCACGAATGAAACCGCACACTATCAGGGCAAGAGCAAGCGAGCTGTTAAATGATTATCGTACTGTTGAAATGATAGAGGAATTTAAGGCAGAAATGGCAAAACAAGGGGAATTATTACCACATTACAGGGGCAGAACAGAGAGAACAGATTTAATGAGTGATAGGAAAGATCCACCAGCAAAACATGACATTTTAACAGCAACAGAACTGGCTGGATTGAATCAAAAAATTAGGTTCTCAAAATGGCTTAAAAGGCGGTGATTTACATAAAAGATAGGCTGATAAAACGGCAAGATTACGGCAAGAAACAAAAAACCTCACCGAGTTTAACTCAATGAGGCTTTGGAATGAAATCAATATCTAGGCAAAGGGATTATATCAAAATGCTATTCAAAAAATCCGATTTATTTAAAAAAAGTGAGCTAAAACGCTTTACAAAGTGCGGTGCGTTTTGGCATTATTTAATCGTTAGCGCAAAATCGCTAACCGAGCGTGGAAACTCGAATAATAAACATACGGCGAACAGTAGCACGCCATTTAACCGTGCTTTTTTTGTTCGTGAAGTTCGCACACCTAAAATAAATCCAGCAATGGATCTATTCTCAATGGTAGCGTGCGATTGGCAACGTTTAATCGTTGGCTGTGTACCGTATGTCGCAGTTTTCCACCCAGTCGCACGTTACCGCCCTAAAGCGTGGAAACTTTTAGCGGTAACTCTCAATAATTTTACATACGGAGTTACGCAAATGATTTACCAATTCTTAGGCATATCACGCCAACACTACGACCAAACCAAAGCAGAACAAATCCGCATATTAGCTGATAACGAAACCCAAGCGAGAGCCTATTTAGCGCGTAATTATGTTCTTATTCTCTTAGGTCGCTTACCAAACACCGCAAAAAATGACCGCACTTTAGAGGTTAAAGGGGGTATTTATGCGTAATGTGAAAAAAGCATTGTCAAGATCTGTTATTGCTAGTAGTATTCAAGGTACTACATCTATTGACGCTAACCGCAAGCGTTATTCAAGCGGTATTTTTTTACCTCAAATTCACTCTTTAGAGTATCAGCCATTGACTGACACCCTATCATTAACCGAATTTGCGGTACGGTTGATAAACCGAAATAAGGCGCATTTGCGCACGAATAAGGTTAGCCGTTCAATAGCGGTAGTTGAGACCGTATCGCACCCTACTAAGTGCGGTACTCCTTTTACTAAACTATTGAGAAATCCCACAATGAAAACTAGTCAAAAATCTACCGCACTTTTAGCGGTTCGTTCACGCACACCTATTGCTTTTGCTCCTGCTATGGAGGTGATTTATGCGTAAATACAGCGTAATCACTTATCGAGAAGATGAAACCGTAGAAGGTCAACCATTCATTATTGCCACCGGGAAAACATACCAAGAGGCAGCACAAATCGCACGTGAGGCAATGGATAACGATCCGCTTGTTTATAGTTCAACATTGAGAGTAGAGCGTTCTCCTTATGAAATCACTGTTTTTGATAAACAAGGCGAGATTGCTTTTGTGGGCGAATATCCTACCTATGCTCAAGCTTGTGATGTATCTGATTATTTAAAAACCACTGGTTTGTATTCTGAAATCAGAATTAGTCATCCGGACGGTTTAGGAGGTGATCAATGATGAATCCAATTACTCAAATGAAAGTAGCGAAATCCACCACCGAACCTAATAAGCCGTTTAAAGCGAAATTAGAGGGTTATTTGAACGATAGAAAGCCAACCCTCACCTTAGGCAAAGGAAATGGCTTATGTGTGCTATATACGCAAATTAACCGCCAATTTCAGCTGATAAAAGACAGTAACCAACGTTGTTTTAATGAATTTCCAGATTGCTATCACCATAAGATTAAATTAGCCAAAGAATGTGATGATTTAGCCGAACGGTTATCAAAAGGCTTGCTGGTGGTGGAAAAATTAGCAGAAGGAAAAACGTTAAGTAAAGAACAAAAGGGGCAGATTAAATCCTTTATGCGTGGTGCTAAATATTTAATTAGCAAATTACATAGCGTTAGTTTTAATGTGGACGAGATACAAGGGGGCGGAAATGAGTAAAAAAATGATCCAAGCACCGCACCTTAAAGAACAACCCAATGAGCCATTTAGTGATTTAATTGTGCTAGCAGGCAGTCAAGCGTGGGAATGGTGGGGTAAAGGTAAGGGCGAGGGATGGCTCTTACTTTGCCAAGCATTACAGCATAACGCCACACAAAAGCCGATTATCCTTGACGTAAAACAATTAAACGAGCTAGAGCGGTTAGCAATTGTTCCACCAGCGCAGAGAGCTGTAAGGCTGATTCAATGCGGTGAGCTTTCACAGGCGCAAATTACCGCACTTTGTCTTAACCTTGCCAAACATTCTAAAGTTGATCAATTGGCATTATGTAATTGTATTGGCGAAGTAACCGAAAATCTAAGCAGTTACATTAAGCGAGTAAGACAAGATAGCGGTATGGCTGAAATAATCGCACAGGAGGGCATAGAGAAGGAAAATAATGTTTGGGTGGATAATATGTCACCTTACATAGAAAAGCGCAAAATAGGCGGTAAAAGTGGCTTATATCGCATTACTCCAAAATTAGATAAGGATACTGGGGAAATTATTGAGCGTGAAGATTGGCTGAGTGATGAATTAGAGGTGGTTGGACAAGGTCGAAGTGATGAAGAGTATTACACCATGATTAGTTTTAAACCGCATAATAGTGATAATAATACATTGCTTGCGTTGCCGTTAAAAGATGTGGGCGAGCGTACAGGCTGGCAGTTATTGCGTAAAAATGGTTTAAATATCACGAATAATCAACGCTTACGACCTTACTTAGCCGATTATTTACAAGACTACTATCAAAAGGGCTTTTATCGCGTAGTAAATGCGACAGGGTGGCAATCAGGCGCATATATTCTCCCTAATGGCGAGGTTATTGGAGAGCCTAAAACGCCAGTATTTTTTGTGGGGCAGTCCGCCAATAATAAAGGCTATGGGGTAAGGGGTAGCATTGAAAGCTGGCAACAGGAAATCGCCAATAATGTGGCCGGTAATCCGTTTATGATGTTAGGTGTAGCCGTTGCGTTAAGTGCGCCTATTATTCATTTGATCAATGCGGAGAGCTTTGGTGTTCATATCTTTGGGGGTAGCTCAACAGGCAAAACAACCATCGCCAATATTGCAAGTTCTATCTATGGTCATCCTGATGAAATCCGTTTAAGTTGGCTAACTACACCGCTAGGGATTAGCAACGAGGCGCAAGCACGCAATGATGGTTTTATGCCGTTGGATGAGATAGGGCAAAGCACCAACCGCAAGCACGTTGGCGACATTGCTTATAGTCTATTTAATGGTGTAGGCAAGATACAAGGCGCAAAAGAGGGAGGAAACCGAGATTTAGCACGCTGGCGCACGGTGGCTTTTTCTACGGGGGAAATAGATTTAGAAACTTACTTAACTAACGTGGGGATAAAAACGAATGTGGGGCAATTAGTCCGATTGTTGAATATTCCACTACAAAGGGCTACTCAATTCCACCACCACAAAGACGGAAAGGCGCACGCAGACCATTTAAACCAAGCCTCAAAATTGCATTATGGCGTTATAGGGCGTGAGTGGATTAAGCACCTTATTGATTTACACCATAACAACGCCATAGAGCCGTTATATCGAGCCATTTTAGAGAATAGATTAAATACCTTGCCGAATGATTGCCATTCACAAGTTAAGCGTGTAATGAGCCGTTTTTCGATATTAGAAATGACGTTAAAACTTTCCCTAGACTTCACGGGGTGGGATGTGGGCGAATGTGAAAATGCGATAACGAAAGCATTTAATGAGTGGGTAAATATCTTTGGTTATCATAGCCGTGAGGAATTACAGGTTATTGAGCAAGTGAATGGCTGGCTTTTAGCAAATGCGGAGGGGCGTTTTATTAGATACCCAATAGATCCAACGCAAAGAGAAGTAAACAATATCGCTGGCTTTCGTGTAATACCTGATAGCAAGAGCGATGAACAAGAGTATTTTTATTTGTACCCAATGGCATTTGACGAGGCAATAAAAGGACATCCTAAAAAGCAGGCTTGCCAAATCCTAGCCGAGAAAGGAATGTTAAAGCGAGGAAAGGAAAAGGGGTATGGATTTACAATCAAACTCCCACGCCAAATAAAAGGTGATCGCACAAGATGTTATTTACTCTATACGCTGGTGGAAAGCGAGGAGGAAGAAAATACATAACCTATCCAGTATAAACAAGAGGGCAAGCGCCCTCTTTTTTATTGCTTAATATGTAGCATATTAATTAGGAGAATATCCAAAATTCGTAAAATATGTAGCATTTATTTTACACAAGGCAATGGACGCAGAATTAAAAAAATTAGATAAAAAGTTTTTTCGTGTAGATAACAGTTTTTTTATAGGACCAATAGGACCAGAAAATAATATATAGATAAAAAACAATAACTTATATAAAAAATAAATAAAATCTGGTCCTATTTTTTAAAGCTCAAAAAATGACCATTTTAAAAAGTGGTCCTATTTTGGTCCTACTGGTCCTATTTTTAAAAATGGAATAGGACCAAAAAACAAGCCTTCAACCCGCGCCAATCCTGAATTGGTCCTATGGTCCTATTGGTCCTATAGTTTTTTGCTTATATATACACATTGCTTTTTTTCTTGATAAAAATCGTGGCGGTGGATTTATGAAAAATGAGGGAGATTATGCTACATAATACTATTGAGGATATTTACATCCACCAATGTTGGGTGCAGGTTGAATGTATTGACTTAGATCGGTTTCGGTTTTAATATTCTTCCTAGAAAGGTCAGCATCTGATGTAAGATCCCAATGCAATTGAAGCGGATGGGTTTTCAGAAATTGCTGGCTTTTTTTCTTTATTCCAAAATCTTACTTTAGCCACATTATGATTAGTTCAAAGGGGTAAATATTAAGCAATGCTTGGAACTCCTAATAAGGACTACGGTCTATATTTATAGATTGTTTAATAACAGAAATCTGTCTGTGAAGTCATTTAGTTTCCTTGCTGTCTCGTATTGAAAAACTGAGTTTTGACCCTATACAGCCCTATATGACCCATCAAAAATGTGATCTATATCCTTGTTTTAGATCTTATTTTGTGTAAAATACACCGCAATCGTGGGGTAGCCTAAACGATAAAACTGACCTCAATCCGAAATGTTGAGTGTAAAAGCTACCTCCTTACCCTTCCTTTCTTCTTCTTTATTATCCTATGCTTTTAACAAAACCTCATAAGGAATATGCTGAGTTAGTTGATATTTTGCTTACTAGAAAGATGGTAGTTGAAGATATTTCATACGCGAAAAGAAAACTTTCTCAGGTTGGTTATTATCGTCTTTCTGGATTTTGGTTTACTAGTAGAAGGACTGCTATAGTTACTGAAAATGGCATAAGACAAAGTCAATTTATTGATGAGTTTTTACCAAATACATCTTTTAATGAAGTTTATAAGCTTTATTTATTCGATAAAAAACTGAGATTATTACTGTTAGATATTATCGAAAGATTAGAGGTTAACATACGTTCGGTTATGGCGCATGAATTAGGTCGCATAGATCCATTAGCATATAAAAATAAGGATTTTATTAAGAAAGATAGTCCAAAAGTAAGAAGAAATTATGATAATGTTTGGTTACCTAAGTTACAGGACGAAATTAAAAGAAATAAAGCTGAGTTTATTATTTATCATAGGGAAAATGATAAAGAAATACCTTTTTGGGTGATTGTAGAAATATGGGATTTTGGAACCTTATCAAAATATTACTCATTTTTAAAAGGAAACAATCAGAAAAAAATTTCCAAGAAATTTGGTATAGATCATGTTACTTTTGAAAAATGGCTACATGAAATCAACATTTTGAGAAACTTGTGTGCGCATCATTCTCGAGTATGGAATAAAGATTTTAATGCTATTACTTTACCTAACACTAGAGTAGAAACGAACGAAAGGACATCGCAACGTGTTTTTA
Source organism: Pasteurella multocida (assembly GCF_900187275.1). NCBI lineage: Bacteria > Pseudomonadati > Pseudomonadota > Gammaproteobacteria > Pasteurellales > Pasteurellaceae > Pasteurella > Pasteurella multocida. Next base: position 1,627,362 of record NZ_LT906458.1, on the reverse strand, counting down.
GTCGCATATTAATATTATGGTATTTAATTCAGCAGACTGACAGCAAAAACTATAAATGGTTAGAAAAACTAAAGGATTTAATTGATACTGATTTTCCCGATGTTCCAAATGCTAAATTAGAGTTTATGGGGTTAGGAGAGTATACAACACTGCCTATAGAGTTAATGAAACAGAACTATAATGAAAGCACCTAAATGGTGCTTTTTTATTGCCTAAAAATGTTGATAGAAAGGGAGGGGGAGGCTAAATCTCTACAGCTTTTCACTTTAGCAACCGCCCTACTAACTCAATTTTTGCAACCGCGAAATTAAAATTTTCAGATATGGGGAGGGTGGGGAAAAAGTTTAGATAAAAAGTCTTGAATACCGCCCCTGAAAACTCTTTAAATCGCTATTCCAGTTTTTTGACCTTTTTTATAGCATCGGCAAAATCGGCAGAATCACCGTTAAGAAAATTATCCTAACGTATACCTGATAAGTATCAGCCAATGGCTGACACTCTCTTAACAAGTTTTAATTAGTCCTTTTTTATAATGTAAAGAAACTCATTTTTAGAAAAGATGAATCAAACAAAAAAATAAGTATGAAAAATAATCAAAACAGGGGGTAGCAAACAAAAATAGTACTAGGAATAGTACTATATTTTAGGGTGTTAAAATTTAGTCTTTTATAAATCAATATGTTATATAGTGAATTGGACTCCCATGATCTCCGCCACTCCATAAATTAATCTTCATCACCCCCCCTCGTAAATCCACATATTGATTATGTGTCACATATTAAAAAATTTGTGTATTTAATGCTTATAACATTATTTGGAAGAGAGACGATTAAATCTCTACTACTTTTTACTTTATCAACCGCTCCACTAACTCAATTTTTACAACCGCGAAATTAAAATTTTCAGATATAGGGAGGGGGTAAAAAGTTCAAGTAAAAAGCCCAAACTACTGCTCCTAAAAACTCCTTAAATTGTTATTCCAGTTTTTCGACCTTTTTTACTCTTTGAGGCGGATCACAAAACATATAATAGATATTTGTTTATATAACGCTATTGTCGTAGTATTAAAAATCAACTTGTTATAAAGGTGATTTTTTTGAATTTAGCGTGGCACTTGATAAACAAAGTCTTTTGGTGGTCTGTGCTTTGTGATTAGTGGATTTAACATAAGGAAAAATATGGATAACTTAAAAGTTGTACTCTTCTCAGATGTCAATTTAGACGATCCATTCTTTGATAGCTTAAAGAAAGATTATAAAGAGTTTTCTGACTGGTTTCAAAGAAAGTCAAACGAGTGGGCTTATGTTTTATATAACGATAATAACCTGATAGAAGGCTTTTTATATTATAAATTTGAGAGTGATGTAGAAGATGTAAACCCACCCATTCGAGGAAAAGCTGTGATGAAAGTGGGGACGTTTAAGTTTAATCCTGCTGGAACATTAAGAGGACAAAGGTTTATAAAGAAAATATTAGATATTGCCATAACAAACCATGTCGATATAGTTTATCTTACTGTTTTTGAAAAACATGAGCCATTAATCGACTTGTTCAAATTCTATGGTTTTGAGAAGAATGGAGAAAAAGTTAGCCCGAACGGGACTGAATTTGTTTACCTAAGAGATCTCCATGTGATTAAGAACCATATTTATCAAGACTACCCTTTCATTCATCAACAAAACGCTAATAAATATCTACTTGCCATAAAACCTGAATACCACACAAGAATGTTTCCAGAATCAAAATTATTTGGAGAATCTCCAGATATTATTAAAGATGTGTCACATTCAAATAGCATACACAAGATTTATATATCAGCAGCTTATGGTGCGAATAATCTAAGGAGGGGTGATATTCTTGTGATGTATAGAATGACTGATATCGCAAAGAGAGCTTATTACAGATCTGTATTATCCTCCGTTTGCGTAGTAGAAAGTGTGCGTCATGTTAGCGAATTTAAAACACTCTCTGAATATCTTAAATATTGTCTAAAATTTAGTGTATTTACAGAGCAAGAGTTATCCCGTTTCTACTATGAAAAATATCCTGAATATGTAATTAGATTCACATATAATTTAGTGTTGCCTAAAAGAATTAATCGGCAATCCTTGCTTGACAATGGAATTATTCAAGGTAAAAATAGAATAGTACTACATCCAATTTCGGACGAAAAATTTAACAAAATTATATATTTATCAAAAGCCAATGAAAGTTTTATTATCGATTAAACCTGAGTTTGTAGAAAAAATCATTTCAGGTGAAAAAAAATTTGAGTTTAGAAAATCGCTACCAAAACGCGAAGGAATAACAACAATTGTCGTTTACTCCACAATGCCTGTTGGAAAAGTGGTCGGTGAATTTAAGATTAAAGATGTAATATCCCATACACCAGAATCACTCTGGGAAAAAACAAAAGAATTTTCTGGTATTACCAAAAATTTCTTTGATGAGTATTTTTCCACAAGAGCTTTAGCGCATGCTTTTGAAATTGACTCATTCAAATTATACGATGAACCATTAGCGATTTCAGATGTTATAGCTTCTGGCACACCTCCACAGTCTTATTGCTACATTAATTAATCAACAAACCGCCACACTGGCGGTTTTTATTTACTCTCAATTCACTAACCAATCAAATTCCCCAATTTTTGATTCACTAATCTATTTATGCTTTGTTTTGATGTATTAACTCCCTATTTTCTTCAGTGTACTTAAAATGTCATTTTTAAAAACAACCCCATGTAAATGATCATTAATAACTAGTTTTTTATCCGTACTCATACGAAGATAATCCGTATTGTTATTGTCCGATATGTAAATTTGCACAACGGTTATTATTAGCAAATAGATAAGAGTTAAATGTTTCACCGTTAGGAAAATTATCCTAACGTATGCCTGATAAGTATCAGCCAATGGCTGACACTCTCTTAAAAAGTTTTAATTATTCCTTTTTTATAACGAAATTCATTTTTAGAGAAGATAATCAAACAGAAAGTGAGTATAAAAAATAATCAAAAAATAAGGGGTGAAAACAGTTTTTGTTACCTGTTTTGTTACCTATTTTTATTTGCTTAAAATAAATCTATTTATATTCAAGTGGTTAGGTTGTGAATTCAACTCCCATTCTCGCCTTGTATTTTAACGACGGAGACTCTGACCATCTTGGGCTTTTAAATAAGTGAGCACCCAAATCAAAATAAAACCAAAACAGGCAACACTTAAAAAGGTATAGCTGAATGATTGTTGAAGTTGTTCACCGACTTCTCCGATGTGGTCGCGATAAATCCCAAGGATCACGGAGCAGACCGCAATGCCGATCCCAATCCCCATTTGTTGAGCAACGCTCAAAATAGTAGAGCCGGCACTGGCGTTTTGTTCGGATAATTCGCTGACCGCTAAGGTATTGGTCGCACTGAAAATCACAGACATACAAGCGCCATAAAATGCGAGGGCGAGTACTAATAACCAAATTGGTGTGTCAACAGTGACCAACGCCATGACAGCAATCGCCAGTGTGAGACAAATGGCAGTTAAAAGAAGGGTGGTTTTGTAGCCTAAACGGTGGAGAATAGGGCTAATTAAGGGTTTCATTAACACAGAGCTGATGGCAATCGGAGCGAGGAGCCAGCCAGATAATTCCGCGCTGTAATGAAAAACAACTTGTAACATCAAAGGCAATAAAAAAGGAATCCCCGAACCACAAAGGCGAATAAATAAGTTGGCCACAATGCTGATCGTAAAGGTTCTGATCTTAAATAAGGACAGTGGCAAAAGGGAAATAGGGGATTTTTTCGCGTGGAAATAATAAGCACACAATAAGAGTAATCCCAACATTAATACACTAAACGCAATCCCTTTATGACTACTTCGTTCAGCGATGAGATCTAAGCCCAATGTGAGTCCGACTAAACTACCAGCAAAGAGCATAAAGCCTTTCCAATCAAGTTTATTGACTTCAGCCGTGACATTTTGCATGTAGTTGCCTGCAATCAATACCCCGATAATACCAATCGGAATATTAATCAAGAATATCCAATGCCAAGTCGCATAGGTTACTAACCAGCCACCTAAAATCGGACCTAAAATCGGACCGAGCAAACCTGACATCGCCATTAAATTCCAAACGGATAATAAATGCTGTTTAGGCACGGTGCGAATAATGGCAAGCCGTGCTACGGGCATCATTAAGGCACCGCCAAAACCTTGTAATACACGCGCCAGGACAAGGGTATCAAGCGTGTTAGAGATGGCGCAGGCAACAGAGCCGATAACAAAAATGCTGACAGCAATGCGAAAAATTTTTAAGGTGCCATATTTATCCGCGAGCCAACCACTGAGTGGGATAAACAATGCCACACTGAGTGCATAGCTGATAATCGCAAGTTGCATTTCTAACGGCGATTCATTTAAATCGCGTGAAATGGCGGGTAAGGCAGTGTTGAGAATGGTTGCATCAAGGGTTTGCATGAAAAGTGCCATTGCCGCAATCCAAGCTAACCCCCGATAACTTTCACGTTCGGTCATAAAACTTTCCTATTTTGCACCGCACTTTTGTTGATACCAATGCCGAATGAAAGTAGCGATTTGCGTGATATCATTGATGTCTAAAACAGGGACCGTTGATGAAAGTGGATAGTTGGTGGCTAACGCAATAACATATTGGTCGAGTTCTGGTCGCGGTTTTGTCATTTCTTGACGGTGTAATAATATTTTTTCAATCGGCTCATGTTTGAAACCTTCTACAAGGATTAAGTCCGTTAAGTGAGGATCAAAATGTTGCGCTAAATAGGCTAGATTGGCGGGTTGCGTTGGTGTTTCTGTCATCAATGCCCAACGATTATCGCAGGTCATCATCACCTGATTCGCTCCTGCTGCTTTCATGCGCCAGCTGTCTTTACCGACTTTATCTACTTGTGCATCATGGTGACTGTGTTTTATCACGGAAACCTTTATCCCATGTTGATTAAGAATTGGCACGAGCTGTTCAAGTAATGTGGTTTTGCCACTTCCACTATAGCCTGTAATACCTAACATAAACGGCATAAAATTATCCTATTTTTAAATTTCTGTGCATTATAAAGGATTCGTTAAGATTACAAAACTCTTAATAAAATAGGTTGGTAGTGGTGTTTCTTCTTTAACCTTTTACTGTATGTGCGAATGGCGAGAAAGGACAATGCTGTGCAAATAAAGATAAACAAAGCGCTGATTAATTCATGAGAGAACAGTTTTTCCGCGAGAAACGTGCTGGCGAGAATAGTAAGTAGAGGAACAATATAAATGATGAGCGCGGAGAAAATTAACGAACGCTCTTCTAAACCAATTTCAACCCGTTGCCCCACTTTTAGTGGAGTAATGGTTTCAATCCAAAAAATGTGCTCTCCCTTTTCTCCAGTGAGTTCAGAGAGAGCGGAGGCGCCACAGGCATTTTGTGCTGCACAAGCTCCACAAGCACTTTGTGATTGACATTTTACTTTTGCCATGCCGGATTGGTAGTCAATCACAATGGCTGTTTCTTTTAACATGTTATGCCTTACTTTTTGAACTGAATATCTTGCACGATACGTTTTGCGGTGGAAATCGGTAATTGACCAACAAAGGTAATTTCTTTGCCATTGATCATTTCACTGTAAATCGTATAAGTTCCTTGTTTCCACGTATTATCTAAATTGACCTCGGCAATCGGATCAGACACATAAAGCGTAAAAGAGAATAACCCGTCACTGTATAATTGGCTTTCAATATGGCGTTCATCGTCTAATCCCACAGCTTGATTTATTTTGACAAACCCCTGTGGTAACCAGCTGGTTTGCCAGTGGAATGTTGGCGTTGTCTCTTCTTTTTTATCAATCAGTAATGGTGGGAACACAATATTTTCGAGATATTCTGCTAAACCTTGTAAGCCATCGCCAATATACAGATTGACGACACGAAATTGATCTAATAAGTTACCATCGCGATCGAGAATGTCACTTTGTAGTAGCAAATGATTTTCTTCATCAATAAAGGCGACATATTGGTAACGGAAATCATCTTTTGGCAAAATGCGAATTGTTTGCACAAGGCGGTTAGCAACACGATTACGCCCCATTTTGACAAAATCATAGTATTTTTCTAACCGTTCAAAATTGGCATTCATCAGTGCCGGTAAACTGTCAATGATTTGGGCGCTATGAATCGTAAAAGGTTGGAAATTCGGCTGGAAATAGCTGACTAAATTATCCCTGAGCACAATTTCTTGTTGGACACCGTCCAGAGTCACTAACTGCGCATAGGATTTACCATCAATATGAAGATGACGATAACGTAAAGAATCCATATTGGCGGGTGTTGTTTTTACAAAAGCAATTTCATAGCTGAGTTTTTCGCGCGCTTCTGGCATTTTGAGTAGAATTTGTTTGGCCGACAGGCTTTCTTCTGCAAATGTGTTAAATGAGCAGAGCGCGAGCAAGAAAAAGGTGAGAGATTTTTGCAGTGCTTTAAACATAGTTGCCACCATAAAACAAATTCACCACCTATAAAGGTGGTGAAGGTGAATTAACGAAAAACATTATTTTTGTGTGTTTTGCTGATTTAAGATTAAAGAGTCAGCATAAAGACGACGTTGTACTTCATAGTTTTGTAACATTGTACCAATGCGTTTATTTTTTTGTTCCAATTGCTCTGGTGTGACTACATCTTTAATCGGTGCATTATAACTTACTTGCTGTACGACATTATTAAACGGTAAGGTTTGTAAAATTGGCGCATCAACATTGTTTTGCGCTTCATTCTTAGCCGTAATCACAGATTGTGTGCCGAGCACCGCAACTAAGCAAACGCTTGCCGCCACAGCGACTTGTGCCAAGGGAGCAAAAAGACCTTTGAGTTTTTGCATAAATGGTAAGTGTTCTACTTCTTCTGGCAACGGTTGTGAAATCATCGGTGTGACGACTTTCATTTCCTCTGCTTCAATGAGCGCTTCCATTTTCGCGGTAAAATCTGCACCCAGTAATACTTCGCTTTCTTGACGCATGACTGCACGAATTGTATGAAAATTTGCCCAAGATTGCTGTAATTCGTCATCTTGGCATAATTTTTCAGTCAATTCAGCGCTGACTTGTTCACCATCAATATAGGCTGAAAGTAACTCTTTTTGCATTTGGACACTCCAACTTTTGCTTGGTTTTGGATTTTTTGTATTGTATTTAACGTTGCAACATAGGTTGCACTTTACTTTCGATAATTTCACGCGCACGGAAAATTCGAGAGCGAACAGTTCCAACTGGACAATCCATAATTTCTGCGATCTCTTCGTAGCTTAAGCCCTCAAGCTCGCGGAGTGTAATGGCCGTTCTTAAATCTTCTTGTAAACCGTTTATTGTATCAAATACAATTTTCTTTAATTCGCTGGATAACATTTCATTTTCCGGGGTATCCACATCCCGTAAGTTACTGCCCATTTCATAACTTTCAGCCTCTTCCGCTAAGATATCTTCATTAGGAGGGCGACGTCCTTGAGCAGTTAAATAATTCTTTGCCGTATTGACGGCGATTCGATATAGCCATGTGTAGAAAGCACTGTCACCACGAAAAGAATCAATCGAGCGATATGCTTTGATAAATGATTCTTGTACAACATCAGGAATGTCGTTTTGTGACACATAGCGAGTCAGCAAACCAGCCACTTTATTTTGATAACGAGAAACCAATAAATTAAAGGCCTTTTTATCTCCTTGCTGTACTCTTTCTACCAAAGCCTGATCTGTTAGCTGTTCAGCCATATAACCTCTTATATCACCTCTAACAAGCCTTAATATTCAAAGACAGCAAGCTCTTGCAAACAGTTAGACGGTGCCGAATAAAAAAAGTTCAATCTTTTTTGTAAAGACAAATTAATCTGTGAGTTTCAATGTTTTTTGAATGTAATCAACCATTTGTTGTAATTGAGGATCAGTTGCCATACCTCGATTAAAGAACCAAGAAAAAAGCTGTAAATCGCTACACGCTAATAAACGAATAAAGGTGTCTTTTTGTGTGTCAGATAAGGCGTCAAAGTGCTGTCGATAAAATGGCATAATGACGTTATCCAGTTCGAGCATTCCTCGCCGACAATCCCATTCAATTCTCAGTTTGTTGTATTGGGTCATTTGATATCCTTAGAAGATGTAAACTGCGTAAATATAGCAAGGAAAGACAGGAAAATAAACTCAGTTACTCTTTTTGCCTGTTGGCGCGAAAAGAGGACTTTTGCGATTTTGAGGCATTTTTGTTATATTAATGGCGATTAGTTGTCTTAGTTAAGTGCAATACTATCTCATTTAAACTGTATTTTGCGCAGTTTTTTCCTTATTTTTCATGAATAGCATGAAATTTCCGTATGCCAATAGGTTATATCACATTATCTCGTCACTAAGGAGGCGTTTTGACATTTTTTAAGCAGTTACAACAACGTAGTACATTAAAAGCACCGATTTTCTTTCCCAGTCTTTTCTTCATCATTTTTGTCACTTTATATTGTTCTTTTTTTCCACAACATGCTCAAGGGACCTTAAACGTCGTTAAGCAACAAATCTTTAGCCATTTCAGTTGGTTTTATGTGCTTGCGGTATCCATTTTTATTGTTTTCTTAGTGTTGCTTTGTACCAGTCGATTAGGCGATATTCGTTTAGGTTCGGATAATGAAGAACCAGAGTATCCATTCCTCTCTTGGATAGCGATGTTATTCGCGGCAGGAATGGGTATTGGTTTGATGTATTTTGGTGTGGCTGAGCCGATGTTGCATTATGCCAATCCATTACATCAGGGCATGACTGCAGCGGAAAAAACCAAAGAAGCCATGTTAATGACTTTTTATCACTGGGGGATTCATGCTTGGGCAATTTATGCGGTGATTGGTCTCGCACTGGCGTATTTCGGTTTTCGGTATAAGTTACCGCTCACCATCCGTTCAGGCTTTTATCCGTTATTAAAACAGCGTATTTCAGGTTTTTGGGGACATGTGATCGATGTCTGTGCCTTATGTAGTACGATTTTCGGTATCACGACGACCTTAGGTTATGGCGCCATGCAGTTAGATGCGGGATTAAATAGTTTGGGTTGGATTGACTCTCGGAGTTTTTCCACACTTTCTCTGTTGATCATTTTGGTGATGTGTTTTGCAACGATTTCTGCCATTACGGGGGTTGCAAAGGGGGTGCGCCGTTTAAGTGAAATTAATTTATTTTTTGCGCTGATTCTAATGCTGTTTGTGATCGTGCTTGGACCGACATTGTTATTGTTAACCAGCTTCACGGAAAATCTAGGTTATTATCTGAGTAATTTAGTGTCGTTAAGTTTCCGCACCTTTGCTTATGAGCCTGAAAATCAAGGTTGGTTTAGCGGTTGGACGGTGTTGTATTGGGCGTGGTGGGTGTCTTGGGCCCCGTTTGTCGGTCTTTTTATTGCCAAAATTTCTAAAGGGCGCACGATTCGCGAATTTATTTTAGGGGTGTTATTTATTCCTTCACTCTTTAATGCACTGTGGATGACCACTTTCGGCAATTCTGCGATTTGGCTAGATGGGGAAACTGCAGGAAATTTGACCGCACTTGCGGGCAACACGGAAGCGTTATTATTTGGTTTTTTTGATTTATTACCTTTTGGCAATATTGCTTCCTTTATTGCCATTGTGATTATCGCTTTATTCTTTATTACCTCGGCGGATTCTGGCATTTATGTGATTAACAGCATTGCTTCGCAAGGGGAAGAAAACAGTGTTAAATGGCAAAGTGTGTTTTGGGCAATATTATTGGCGGTACTGGCGATTGCCTTATTACGTTCAGACGGCTTGTCTGCCTTACAAACCATGACACTGGTCATCGCCTTACCTTTCACCATGATTATGTTGTTACTGTGTTTTGGTCTATGGAAAGGGTTGATGGTGGATAACCAATATTTCAGCAAAACTTTTTCACAGGGTAGCAGTAATTGGACGGGGAAACACTGGAAATTGCGCTTAGAAAAAATTCTTTCGCAATCGAAACGTGCCGACGTGCGTAATTTTATTGATGAAATTGCTCAGCCCGCTTTTTATGAATTAGTGGCGGAGTTTGAAAAACATGGTTTAACCGCACAAGTTGACATGATTGCAGGGAAAAAACCAAAAATTGAATTTGTGGTGATGAAAGAAAATTTACGTAATTTCTTATATGGTATTGAATGTCAATTCCGTGAATTATCCACCTTAGTGGTGGAAGATGAAGCGATGCCAAATATTGATTCTAAACGTTCTTATGAGCCGATTACCTACTTTATTGATGGGCGAGAAGGTTATGATGTGCAATATATGACTAAAGATGAATTAATTGCTGATGTATTAAAACAATATGAGCGTTATATGAATTTAGCGATGGATAAAACCAATGCTTTGATGACCTACGATGTAGCATAATTAAGTAATCAATAAGCAAAAACGGGATATTTTGTTATATCCCGTTTTTTTGTGGGTGAATCAGCGATGTGATGAGAAATTTATTTTTTGTTATATAAAACATTATATTACATTGATGTTTTTCTATTCTTATTGGCTATTTTTTACCAGTTTAACTCTTAAAAGATATCTAATTTGATCCTTCTCAATAAGGATTTCCCTTTCTTCTGTATAATCCGCGTTTCTTATAATCAAGCTTGGGAATCTATTTATGCTAAGACAACAAACACACTCAACCTTGAAAGATGTGATTAAAACGTTTTTCTTTGCCGGCATACTGTTGCCGATTTTAATGATGGGGAGCGTGGGAGCTTATGGCTTGATCGTTTGGTTATTACAAATGTTCGTCATTGGCTTACCAGGCGCGTAACGGGGTAGATATGAAATTTTTTATGTTAATTAAGCGATTTTTTACCAAGCCTTCTGCCAAAATAGGTTTGGGTATTTTAGTGAGTATTGGCTTTATTGCAGGTGCGATTAGCTGGCAAAAATTTAATGATTTAATGGATCACACCAGTACCGAAGAATTTTGTATTGGTTGTCATTCTATGCAGCAACCATTAGAAGAATTAAAGCAAACGGCACATTGGTCAAATCGTTCTGGTGTCACTGCCACTTGCTCAAGCTGCCACTTGCCGCATGATAAAACAGCCAAATATGCCCGCAAAGTCCAAGCGGTGCGTGAGGTATTTGCGGAATTCACCGGCAAATATGAGGAAGAAGGCGCCTTTGAAAAGCACCGCCAAGAAATGGCAGAACGAGAATGGGCTCGTTTTGCAGCGAATGGTTCGAAAGAATGTAAAGCCTGTCATAGCTATGAGCGCATGAACTTCGACAAAATGTCTGAGGCAGCGAGAAAAGCCATGATTCCTGCCGCAGCGAAAGATCAAAGCTGTATGGATTGCCATAAAGGCGTAGCACACCATTTACCAAAAACACAAGTGAGCGAAGGCAGTACTTCGAAATTTGATCAATTTGTGGCGAAAGCACCACAGGCGGATAAAACGTATTACAGTAAAGCCAATATCGCGCTGTTTAAAGATGAAGCTATGCAAGCGCAAATTGGTCAACTGGAAACGGCGGTACCAGTACGTTTTGTTAAAGCAGGTCAAGGCGCGGATTTAGTGGAAATGACCATGTGGCGTAAAGACAAAGGTTTTGGTCGAATTTGGTATCACCAATTTGGCAAAAATATTACAGATGCCGTATTAAGCAAAGAATTTATGCAAAATGCACCGCACTTTACAGTGTTAGCGAAACAAGAAGATCCTTTAACAGGTTTAACGTGGCAACAAGTCAGCATGCAAGTGTGGATTGCTAAATCACAGTTAATTGAGGACGTGAAGCCAGTATGGGCAGCGGCGGAAAGCATGTACAAAACCCAATGTAGTACCTGTCATAGACAGCCAGAAGTGGCGCACTTTGACTCGAATACATGGATCGGTTTATTCAATGGTATGGTGGGTTTCACCAACATGGATAAACAAACCAGTAAAGAAGTTTTACGCTATTTACAACTGCATTCATCTGACTTTGAAGCCCATTCTGACAGCAAGTAGGAGAGAACACCATGAAACAATCACGTCGTCAATTTTTGAAAAATATGTCTGCCATGGCGGCGACATTTGCGATGCCTAATTTCCTGATTGCTCAAAACGCGTTTGCACAGTCTGCAGAAAACGTCAGTGAATGGAAAATCACAGGTTCACACTGGGGGGCGATTCGTGCCAAAGTGCAAAATGGCAAAGTAGTTGATGTTAAACCCTTTGAATATGATCAATACCCAACGGAAATGATCAAGGGGATCAAAGACTTAATTTATAGCGAAGCACGTATTCGTTACCCAATGGTGCGTTTGGATTGGTTAAAAAAACGTCATAACAGCAATACGGCACAACGGGGTGATAACCGCTTTGTGCGTGTGACTTGGGATGAAGCATTAGATTTATTTTATGAAGAATTAGAACGTATCCAGCAAAATTACGGTCCATGGGCATTACACACCGGTAACGTAGGGTGGCGATCTACCGGGCAATTCCATAGTTGCGGTAACCATATGATCCGTGCTGTGGGGATGCACGGCAACAGTGTCAGTACCAGTGGGGATTATTCCACTGGGGCAGGGCAGGTGATTTTGCCTTATGTCTTAGGATCAACAGAGGTGTATTCACAAGGTACTTCTTGGGAAATTATTTTAAAAGAAAGTGAAAATATTATCTTCTGGGCAAGTGATCCAGTGAAAAACTTACAAGTGGGTTGGAACTGTGAAACTCACGAAGCCTATAAATATTTAGAACAATTAAAAGCAAAAGTAGCAGCAAAAGACGTGAATGTGATTTGCGTTGATCCCGTGAAAAGCAAAACCCAAAATTATTTAGGTTGCGACTTCCAATACATCAACCCGCAAACAGATGTTGCCTTTATGTTGGCGCTTGCCCACACCCTTTATGTCGAGAATTTGTACGATAAAAAATTCATCGAGATGTACACCGTAGGTTTTGAAAAATTCTTGCCATATTTACTGGGTGAAAGTGAAGATAAAGTGGTTAAAGATGCTGAGTGGGCAGCAAAAATTTGCGCTATTCAAGCAGAAGACATTCGTCAATTTGCCAGAATGCTAGCGGGTAAACGTACCCAGTTGATTTTTGGTTGGGCAATCCAGCGTCAACAACATGGCGAACAACCGTATTGGATGGGGGCCGTGCTGGCCGCCATGCTCGGGCAAATTGGTTTAGCGGGTGGTGGCATTAGCTATGCGCATCATTATAGCTCGATTGGTATTCCAAGCTCGGGTGCCGCCATGCCAGGCGCCTTCCCATTAAACTTAGATGAAGGGCAAAAACCGAAATACGATAACAAAAATTACAACGGCTACAGTGCCGTAATCCCTTGTGCTAGAATAACGGATTCGCTATTGCAACCAGGCGAGACCATTCACCACAATGGTCAAAAAATCACTTACGCCCCATATAAAATGGCGATCTTTACAGGTTGTAACCACTGGCACCGCCATTCTGAACGTAACAAGATGAAACAGGCTTTCCAACGGTTAGAAACCATTGTGTCGATCAACTACAGCTGGACAGCCACTTGTCGCTTCTCGGATATTGTCTTACCCGCCTGTACCCCATTTGAGCGCAACGATATTGATGCTTATGGTTCGTACAGTAACCGTGGCGTGATCGCCATGCAAAAACTGGTAGATCCGTTGTATGACTCGCGTTCTGACTTTGAGATTTTCAAAGATCTTTGCCGTCGTTTTGGTAAAGAAAAAGAATATTGTCGCAATATGGACGAAATGGAATGGGTCAAGCACCTGTATGAAGCCTGTCGGCAAGAAAACCAAGGCAAGTTTGACATGCCACCATTTGCTGAATTTTGGCAAAAGGGTTATGTATTATTCCCTGAAGGGGAGCCTTGGGTACGTCATGCAGATTTCCGTGAGGATCCTGAATTACATGCGTTGGGCACACCGTCCGGCTTTATTGAAATTTTCAGTAACAAAATCGCCAGTTATGGCTATGCAGATTGTAAAGGTCATCCAATGTGGTTTGAAAAAGCTGAGCGTTCGCACGGTGGACCAAAATCAGACAAATATCCGTTCTGGTTACAATCGGCACATCCTGATAAGCGCTTGCATTCCCAGTTATGCGAATCGAAAGCATTGCGTGAGACCTATGCCATTCAAGATCGTGAGCCTTTGTTTATCAATCCAGAAGATGCCAAACGTTTAGGCATTGTTCATGGTGATTTAGTGCGGGTGTATAACGATCGGGGACAAGCGATTGTTGGTGCGCATGTGTCAGATAATTTCCCACAAGGTGTACTACGTTTACAAGAAGGTGCATGGTATTCACCTTTAGACGAAAAAGTCGGTTCTATTGATACCTATGGTGATCCGAATACCATGAGCTTAGATATTGGCAGTTCAAGTTTGGCGCAAGCGGTATCTGCCAATACTTGTTTGGTCAATATTGAGAAATTTGTGGGACAAGCACCTGCGGTAACGGGTTTCCATGGTCCACATGAGGTCGCCCTATGATGCCGTTTTCCCGTGAAGAACGCCAATTTGTCTATACCTGGCTGAGCAATATGCTTGGTCATGAGCTTTCCGCTAGCCAATTAGCGCAATATCAACAAGGTCTATTTGATGATTTCTTTGCGTTTCTCACGGAGCAAGGCTTTCAAGCACAAGTAGAAGGTATTCAACAGCAATTACAGCAGTTAAAAACAGTTGAATTGGCACATTTGGAATTAGCAGCGGATTACACGCAGTTATTTCTGTTAGACGGTAGCAGTAGTACGTTACCTTATGCCTCCGCGTATTTACTCGAGGCACAGCTGGCTTGCCATTTTACCTTTTTGGAGGCATTGCTCGTGCGTTTTCAGTTACAACTGAATCGGGATAAGCCTGAGCCTAGCGATCATCTGTGTGTCTATTTAGAATTACTACGTCAGCTTGCTGAAGTAGATGACATGAAAACCTATCAGCAACTGATCCAAGATGCACTGTTACCTTGGTTATTACCGTTCAATGACAAAGTACAGCGAGTAAAAACACGCACCACGTTTTATCAACAGGTTGTCGTGTTGTTGATTTTGTTATTACAAGCAGATTGTCAAAATTAAAGGATGCCTCATCAAAAAGAAAGCCCGGCATGTGTCGGGCTTTTTTCTTATGAATATTATGCCAATTCGGGCTAGGTTTTATTTAAAATAAGCCACGAGCGCAATGATGAGTGCGGCAAGTAAAATGAGCGGTAACCAACGTGCTACACCACATTTTAACTGACAACATTCGCTGGTTGTGCTTGTTGAACAACAAGCATTTTTAGACGCTTCTTGCTTCGTATGCGTATAAGGAGTCGCTTGCATGAATGCTTTATCAAACTCTTGCGCAATGTTTTTTAAAGTTGCATGCGTTGAGGTACGATAAAGCGGTTTACCTTCAAACTTCGATAAATCAATCTCTATATCCGTGGCGGCAAAGACTAAGTCAGCGGCTGCTACTTCTTCAGCTGTAATCAGGTTATCTGCCCCCATTTGCCCGTGTGTTTCGACTTTGACACACCAACCTTGTGTTTTCGCATACAACATGATCGCTTCTGCAGACATAAAGGTTTGTGTTACTCCTGTTGGACAAGCAGTAACTGCGACAATCTTTTTAGTGGCATCACAGGTCGCAAAATCATTGTGGTAGTCACGTGGTGGTGGGGTGATAATGCCGACATCATCCTCTTTCGGCGCATGATAAACTGTCGCCTGTGTTAATGCTTGTTGGAAAGTGCTTTCTGTATTGTTGAGGACTGCGCGTGTTGATGTACGGTATAACATCTTTCCTTCAAATTTTGACAGATCGGTTTCCACATCCGTTGCCACAAGAACAAGATCAGCCTCTGCAATATCCGCTTCGGTTAGAATATCTTTCACGCCAATCTGTCCACGGGTTTCGACCTTAACATCCCAACCTTGTTGTTTCGCATAGTTCATAATGGCTTCGGCAGCCATAAAAGTTTGTGTGACGCCTGTTGGACAAGCCGTAATCGCAATCAAGCGATTCACGTTATAAGGCGTAGAGAAAGAGGGCGTTACACTTTCGGCATGCTCGTTTAAAACATAGGGAGTTGCCTCTGCGAAAGCCTTAGTTAAAGTGTTTTCGGGAGCATTGAACGCCTCTTCTGCATCGACAATAACGCATTTTTTACCTACAAATTGAGGGTTGTGTATTGCTTCACCGAATACAATCACCAGATCTGCCTCATCTAATTCGGTGATTTGGTGACCTTGTTGATGGGCGGCTGCTGTGATAACTTGATGCAATAAGAATACTTTTGCATTGCCAATGTCTTCTTTTTGTGTGAGAAAAATGTTCATGAAATTATCCTTAAATGAATGTGATTTTTATTTTTTCTAAAATTGGGTTGAGTAACGTCAAGTCAGTGATGCCTACATTACTTTGTGAAACTGCTAAGCTCGAAAGTGCGGTCGCAAAAGCCAATGTTTTTTCAGCAGAATATGTATTAAGCATACCATAAATTAGACCCGCCACCATGGTATCTCCCGCGCCTACGGTACTGACGATAGGCGTGTCTTGTGGGGGCTGGGCGTGTAACACTGTATTTTCATTTAGCCAAATTGCCCCTTCTTCCCCCATTGAAATGACGACATGAGGGATACCTTGTCGTTGTAATTGTGTTGCCGCGTGGATGATGTCTTGCTGTGTCGCTAATGACGAACCATACCAGCTTGCAAGCTCATCGCGATTAGGTTTGACGAGCCAAGGTTTGGCTTGTATGCCTGATGCGAAAGCTTGTTGACTAGTGTCTAATATGAGCTTGATGTTATTTTTATTAAGTTGGCGGAGCCAAGCTGTAAAGTCATCTACGCTGATTCCTCGAGGAAGACTGCCACAAACTGCAATCACATCAAATGTTTGGCATTGTTGCAATGAAAAGTCCACAAACGTTTGCCAATCTGTCTTACTCACATGATAGCCTTGAAAATTGAGGTCAGTGACGACGCCATCTGACTCTGTCAGTTTTACGTTGATGCGTGTTGCTCCGGTAATTCGATGAAAATGATCGGTGAGCCCCAAACGCGAAAACAATTGTTGAAATCCCGTTTGATTTTCTTGCCCGAGAAAGCCAGTTAATGCCACGTCTACCCCTAAGTCATGCAGAACTTTGCCAACATTAATCCCTTTGCCAGCAGGGTAAAGTCCTAAAGAATCCACCTGGTTTACCGCACCTCGTGTTAGGTGAGGGAGATGCCCTACTAAGTCGTAGGCAGAATTTAGTGTAATGGTCAGTACTTTTGTCATGCTGTCTCACCTAAATGGTTGTCAATAAGCTCACCTACACATTGTATGGCTTGCTGTGCTTCTGCACCAGTGGCAACAAAGCGTAAACGATGTCCTTGTTGTGCACCCAGTGCGATAACTTTCAGCAAACTTTTTGCGCTGATCAGTTGACTGTTGGTTGTTAAATTTTGCACGGCGATAGACGCATTATATTTTTTGAGATGACTGACTAAGATTGCGGCAGGACGAGCGTGTAACCCATGTAGATTACGCAGTGTAAAAATCGATTCAATAGGTTCAATCTGTTCATTTAAACCCGCAGTCCCTTCCGTTTGGTTTACGTGCTTGTGCTCAAGATTTAATAAGGAGGCAATTGTTTCTTTTGAGCCGGTGAGTAATTGTTGTTGAACTTCTGGTGCTAATAAACGGGTTAGGACGGGATGAATGTTATCATCAATTGCTGCAATGGTGAGTACGGCATGGACGCTTTTACCATTATGTAAGAATGGGTTTTTAGTACGACTAAAAGCACAAGCATTTTTTTGATTGCCGAGCGTAGCATCCGTCAACCAAATCCCTTGCCCTAAAGGCAACGCAGGGCTAGCAAGTACTTCACGAACAAATTCGTTATTGACGGCTTGGTACTGTTGTAATTTTTCGGCATTACGTGCTGTCAAGGTTAATAGGCTAGTCGTATCAAGATCTAAGCTAATTAAATCAGGTTGGTTAGTCGCACTTTTCCCCATTAAGCGCGCATAAAATTCGGACACATCCTGTGTTGTGATTAAGTGTTTGACCGTTTCTTTATCGTGAAGCAGACGAGCTAATTGACGCAGGAGCGCTAGATGTCCATCTGAATCAGCGGCAAGTCCAATCACAAGGTAGGCGATATTATCTTTATCCCAAGCGACGCCTTGTGGAAACTGAAAAATTTTCACGCCTGTTTTTTTGACTAAAGCGCGGGTGGTCACAGAACCATGTGGAATCGCAATACCATTGCCCAAATAGGTAGTAATCTGCGCTTCACGTTCAAGCATACCAGCTAAGTAGCCTTCTTCTACGTAGCCTGATTGTATAAGTGCTTGAGCAACCATTTCAATGGCTTGATCTTTATTGACGGCTTGAGAGGATAAGTGAATGTCGTTTTCGGTGAGTTCAAACACGGCGACTCCTGTACTTCTTCATTATAGATCATGCATATGTCGAGAAAATGTCATCTTTCTCTTTATTGCCAAAAGCGAAAAAAACTGCTGATTTTCACATCAACAGTTTTTCACTTTATTGGGCACAACGTTTTAATAATTGTTCAGAACCTTGGACAATATAAGGGTCATCTTCAGCCCTTTGTTTGCCTTTTTGGAGATCTTTCATTGCATCATATATGCCTTGTGTGACACTAGGCGCATCTAAATATGACCAACAATTTGGGTTAAGCTTGTTAAAGTTGCTTTGTAAAGCGGAGGCAAACACGACACCACTATAGTAAGCGTGAATATTCGAGTCATGCCCACCTTGATAGAGGTTCTCTTTGATTTTGTCAATCGGCAATAAAATACGGTTTAAATACCAATCATTTGCACCGCTACTAAATGAGTGCACATCATAATCTTGATTCACTCGTCCTTTATAGGTAGCAAGCGTCGCTTCATAGGCTGTCGCATAAGATTTTTGATCAATTTGTGTTTTATCTAAATCAATCACCGCTTTTTTATCATTCATAAAAGGCACATAAGAAGACATTGAACACGCGCTAAGTAGCGTGATTAAGCTGATAAGAGAGAGTGACTTTAACATAATGAGTTCCTTGTTCAGTCCAGTGCATTGATCGTTGATTATACTGTGAAAGTCTATATTAGCCAATCTCTTGCACATCTTTTAGCAGATAAAGTATGGGGATGTGGTTTACGTCTGCAGATCGACTAAGTTGTTGATATTTTTAAAGGCATCTGGCGTCGCTGAGAAATCGACCGCTATAGCGTGCTGTTGCTGCATAAATGTTAACATGCGTCGCTCGCCTGTCGCGAGATATTGTGCTAAAGCCGGTGCGAGTGAGGTGGAAACCAAACAAAAAGTGGGATGTTCTCGTTCGCCGTCATGGGCGTAGGCAAGTTGCGCGTGTTGCGAAATGACAGCGTGTTTGAGTTTGGCAAACAGATCCATGGGGAAAAAAGGACAATCACAAGGCACAAATAACACAAAGTTGCTTTGGGCACGCTGTAAGGCAGTTAAGATCCCACTTAACGGTCCTTGAAAGCCGGCTAAGTCATCAGAAAAAACCGGCAATCCACTTTGCGCATATCGCTGTTGGTTACGGTTAGCATTAATCGCAATATCAGCAATTTGTGGCTGTAAACGCTGGTAAATATGTTCAAAGAGCGGTTGATTTCTAAAAAGTTGTAAGCCTTTATCCACGCCACCCATGCGACGCGCTTGTCCCCCTGCTAAAATTACCGCACTAAATGTGATTGTCATGTTTTCTTCTTTCTCTAATTACAGTATGATTCTTGCAAATTTTTTCAATCATAAGGAAAACTTTATGAAATGTCATCGTTTGAACGAGGTTTTGGAACTTTTACAGCCTTATTGGTCTAAAGACCCGGATTTGCATTTATTACAAATTTTGCAGAAAATTGCCGATGAGGCAGGGTTCAAGAAACCTTTAGCTGAATTAACCGATGAAGTGATCATTTATCAGCTAAAAATGGATGGGACGGATAAAAATGCGCCGATCCCGGGTATCAAGAAAGATTACGAAGATGATTTTAAGACTGCGTTGCTGAAAGCGCGTGGCATTATTAAATAAGGATTTGCAATGAAAAAATTAGTTTTAGCGGTGACGTCATTCCTTTTTGCTGTTTCTGTACAAGCGACAAATTTAACTGAGGGTAAGCAGTATGTGACGTTAAATCAGGCACCTGTACAACAAGCAGAAGTCATCGAGTTTTTCTCTTTTTATTGTCCACATTGTTATTCGTTTGAATACGAATACCAAATCCCAAATAAAGTGAAACAGCAGTTGCCAGAAGGTGTGAGCTTGAAACAATATCATGTCAACTTTTTAGGCGGTGAAATGGGGAAAAATCTTACTCGTGCATGGGCATTGGCTATGGCGACCGGTGTACAAGATAAAGTAAAAGAACCTTTATTTTTCGCGGCACAGCAAAATAAATTACGCAGTATGGATGATATTCGTCAAATCTTTTTGGCTAATGGTCTCAGTGCAGAACAATTTGATGGCGGAATTAACAGTTTTGCCGTCACAGCGTTAACTAATAAGCAAGTGACAGCGGCTGAACACATGAAAGTGCGGGGTGTGCCAGATTTTTACGTAAACGGGCGTTATCGAGTTAATCCTGAAGGACTGAAAAACGACAGTCATGAGGCGTTTGTTGCTGATTATGTCGAAACAGTAAAAGGTTTATTGCAAAAATAACAAAAAATTGGTTTAATGCTTCGTTTTTTGAACGAATAGCTTATTGTAGAGGATATTATGGCAGAAAGTTTTAGTGTTACACGTCGTTTTTTTGATGATAAAAATTACCCGAGAGGCTTCTCACGTCATGGCGATTATACAATCAAGGAATCACAAGTCCTTGAACAATATGGACAAGCCTTTAAAGCATTAGAATCAGGCGAACGTGAACCTGTGACAAAAGAAGAAAAAAACTTTGTTGCATTCTGCCGTGGAGAGCGTCCAGCAGAAACCTTTTTTGAGAAAACATGGTCTAAGTATCGTGCGCGTATCTCGACGACTAAACGTGTTTATACTTTATCAGGTGTAGTTGGTACCGATAATTTAGACGATTTCTCAGCAGAATAATCTCGCGTCATCTTATAAAAGGCTTGGACAATGAAACTGAGCCTTTTATCTTCATTTCATACAGACATCATTATAGAACTCATCTTATGCAAGCGTTGCTTCCTATTGAACAATATGACAGCTTATTGGCGGAAAAACAGAAAAAACTGACCGCACTTTTAGCGCCTTTTCATGCTCCCGCATTGGCGGTTTTTCCTTCACCTGTACAGCATTATCGTATGCGTGCAGAGTTTCGTATTTGGCATGACAAAGGGGATTTTTACCATATCATGTTCGATCAACGGACTCGTCAACGTTATCGTGTCGATTGTTTTCCGATGGCAAGTCAGCTTATTAATCAGATGATGGATACGCTCTTACCGTTGCTAAAAACAAACAGGGTACTACATCATAAACTGTTCCAAATTGATTATTTAAGCACTTTAAGCAATAAGATCATTGTCAGTTTGCTATATCACAAAACCCTTGATGAACAATGGGAACAGGCAGCAAAACAATTAAAAACAAGTTTGTTACAACAAGGCTTTGACTTACAACTGATTGGGCGTGCTAGCAAACAAAAAATCTGTTTGGATCAGGAATTTGTCGATGAAGTGTTAACGGTGCATGGAAAATCTTATGTGTATCGTCAAGTGGAAAACAGCTTTACTCAACCCAATGCGATCGTGAATCAGAAAATGCTTGAGTGGGCGGTGGACTGTACCCAAAACAGTGAAGGTGATTTGCTTGAGCTTTATTGTGGCAACGGTAATTTTTCTATTGCGCTTGCACAAAATTTCCGCAAGGTTTTGGCGACAGAAATTGCCAAACCCTCGGTGGCAGCCGCCCAATTTAATATTGCCGAAAATAGCATTAAGAATTTGCAAATTATTCGGATGTCCGCAGAAGAATTCACGCAAGCGATGAATGGCGTGCGTGAATTTCATCGCTTAAAGGGCATTGATTTAAACGCCTATGAATGTAATACCATTTTTGTGGATCCGCCTCGTGCTGGTTTAGATGAGGAAACGGTGAAATTAGTACAGAATTATGATCGTATTTTGTATATTTCATGTAATCCACATACTTTGTGCGATAATTTACAACATCTTTGTCAAACACACCGTATTGAAAAAGCCGCCTTGTTCGATCAATTCCCCTATACCGAACATATGGAAGCCGGTGTGTGGTTAATTCGGAAATAAGCTATGAATATTCAACTGATTTGTGAAACGGAAAATCCTGAAAAATTCACCGCACTTTGTACACAATATAGTTTAGTGCACGATCCGGAAAGTTATTTGGCACTGGTACAAACCTATGATGAGCTGGGACAAGTCCGTTTAGAGTTACGTAAATTAGATGAAGCAAAACTGGGCGCGGTGTTTGTAGATTTTGTCGCGGGCGCGATGGCACATCGGCGTAAATTTGGTGGCGGACGAGGGGAGGCTGTGGCAAAAGCGGTAGGCATTAAGTCAGGCTATTTGCCGACAGTGATTGATGCGACAGCGGGACTTGGACGAGATGCGTTTGTATTGGCATCGATCGGTTGCCGAGTGCGTTTAGTGGAGCGTCATCCGGTGGTACGTTTATTACTACAAGATGGCTTACAGCGCGCTTATGCTGACAGTGAGATTGGCGAAATGTTGCAACAAAATATGCAATTATTACCTGTGAGTCACATTGCGCAATTAAATCCTGCATTGGATTGTGTTGATGTCGTCTATCTTGATCCAATGTATCCACATAAACCCAAAAGTGCTTTAGTCAAAAAAGAAATGCGTGTGTTTCAGCATTTAGTTGGGGCAGATCTGGATGCCGATAACTTACTCGAACCCGCCTTAGCGTTGGCAAACAAACGTGTGGTGGTGAAACGTCCTGACTACGCGCCATTTCTTGCGCAACAATCACCGCACTTTAGTCGAGAAACGAAGAATCATCGTTTTGATATTTATTTAACTGGGTAAGCTGATGAATGAAAATGCCCAGCTACGCTGAGTAGCAACGTTGAGTCGTATTTGAACCGCACGATATTCATGCAAAAACCGCACATGTTTTTAATGTGCGGTTTTGTTTTTCTGTTTGCTATCAAGATTAAGGTTGTGGTGGCGGACCATATTTTTGCATTAATTCGTCATTCATTTGCGAAAATTCATTACTTATTTTAAGTAAGATATCTCTTTTCTGTAATAACGCCATTGAACCTTCTGGCGAAGGATTATGATGTAATTTTACATTATCACTGATCAGTTCAGCGGACGTAACCAGTAAAACCTTGGCTTTCTCTTTGAGTTTAAGAATTTCAGCACTGTAAATAGGGAGTGTATCGAGATCTTTCACAATCGCCTTAATTTCCGTTGAAAATTTGTTCACGAGAGGTGCTAAGCTGGCGATATCGCCAGATTGTGTCACATTGGCGATTTCATGATTGAGGGCGGCGATTTTGGCATTATTGGCGTTTTGAAAATCAATAAAAAGATAGAATTCTGCTTTAGGATCTAAGGCTACCGCGGGGGCTTTCGTTTGATTTGTGCTGTTGGATGTGGTTGTGAATTGGGTTATCTGGTCACAGGCGATTAGACCAAAAGATAACAAGCACAAAAAGCTAAGTTTTGAAAATGTCTGCATATTTACCTCTTAACATCACATGAATATGGTTAGCATTGAGTCCTCACTATACACCGCTTTATTTGCTGTTTCAATTTACTTGCTTTAGCTGGCTTGTTTTGGGTGATGTGCGTTTATTTTTATTGTAAAGTTAGATTATAATTTTGAGCAGTTATTTTTTTATTCATCAAACAAGAGAAGATTATGAAAGAGAAAGCATTAAGTATCGTGATTTTAGCGGCCGGTAAAGGGACGCGGATGTATTCTGATTTACCAAAAGTGCTACATAAAATTGCCGGAAAACCGATGGTAAAACATGTGATCGATACGGTGAAATCCATTCATGCAAAAAATATCCATTTAGTGTATGGACATGGTGGGGAAGTGATGCAAACTCGTTTGCAAGATGAACCTGTGAATTGGGTCTTACAAGCCGAGCAATTAGGTACGGGGCATGCTATGCAGCAAGCAGCCCCGTTTTTTGCAGATGATGAAAATATTTTGATGCTTTATGGTGATGGACCATTAATTACTGCGGAAACCTTACAAACATTAATTGCGGCAAAACCTGAACATGGTATTGCATTATTGACCGTCGTATTAGATGACCCAACTGGTTATGGGCGTATTGTGCGTGAAAATGGCAATGTGGTGGCGATTGTGGAACAAAAAGATGCCAATGCAGAGCAATTAAAAATCCAAGAAATTAACACAGGCTTGTTAGTGGCAGACGGTAAAAGTTTGAAAAAATGGTTATCACAGTTAACCAACAACAATGCACAGGGAGAATATTATATTACGGATGTGATCGCCTTAGCGAATCAAGACGGTTGCCAAGTAGTGGCGGTACAAGCCAGTAACTTTATGGAAGTAGAGGGCGTGAATAACCGTCAGCAATTAGCGCGTTTAGAGCGTTATTATCAGCGCAAACAAGCAGACAATTTATTATTGGCTGGAGTGGCATTAGCGGATCCTGAGCGTTTTGATTTACGCGGGGAACTAAGCCATGGGAAAGACGTGGAAATTGATGTGAACGTGATTATCGAGGGCAAAGTCAGCTTAGGTCACCGAGTTAAAATTGGAGCTGGTTGTGTGTTAAAAAATTGCCAGATTGGTGATGATGTAGAAATTAAACCTTATTCTGTGTTGGAAGAGGCGATTGTTGGACAAGCTGCGCAAATTGGACCCTTCTCTCGTTTGCGTCCGGGGGCTGCATTAGCCGACAACACACATATTGGTAATTTCGTTGAAATTAAGAAAGCGCATATTGGGACGGGCTCGAAAGTAAACCATTTAAGTTATGTGGGAGATGCCGAAGTCGGGATGCAATGTAATATTGGTGCAGGCGTGATCACTTGTAACTATGATGGCGCAAATAAATTTAAGACCATTATTGGTGATAATGTGTTTGTAGGGTCTGATGTACAACTCGTGGCACCGGTTACTATCGAAGCGGGTGCAACCATTGGTGCGGGGACTACGGTGACCAAAGATGTGGCTTGTGATGAGTTAGTGATTTCACGTGTTCCTCAACGTCATATTCAAGGTTGGCAACGCCCTACTAAACAAACGAAAAAGTAACCGCACTTACGAACAGTATTTATGTACTTGCTGCCCACCTGTTGGTGGGCAGTTTGTTTAGTTAAACGTGATATCTAATCCCATTTCACTAAGCACGCGTTTTTCGGCTTTTAGCTCGTTACAGATCAGCGGTGTATGCGTCAAATAGCCTTGTGCAAACTTGAGTGTCCAATGGGTTAAAGCACGGTTGAACGTCAAGGTGATTTGCTCGGTTTTCTCTGTGGCTTGACGGGATTTGTTTAAGATAATGGCTAAGCGTAATAAACGTACTAAGGCTAACACATCTTGTTCATCATACCGTGCAAATTTACTTAATTCAGACAGTTTAAACAGGTTAATTTGATAACGCACTAAGGTGGCTAATAAGCGTTGTTGTTCTTTATCGAAACCCGGTAATTCTATATTTTGTAAAATATAGGCGGAGTGTTTTTGCATCCCTTTATGGTTAATCACAATGCCGACTTCATGTAAACGTGCTGCCCACAGGACGATTTCGATCATCTCTGCTGCCAGTTGTGGTTTTTTCCAATGGCGATATTGTTGGCTAAGCAGTTTAACACTTTGATGGACACGTTCTGCTTGGGCTTGGTCTATGGTAAATTGTTCTGCTAAACCTAACGCCGTCCGCTCACGAATATTGCTCACTTGAAAGGTCTTTTCGAGGCTATACATGACCCCTTCGCGTAACGCCCCATCAGAATAACGCATTTGTTGAATACCAAATGTTTCAAATACAGCACTCAAAATAGCCAATCCGGGCACAAAGACATCAGCACGTTCTTCAATCAAGCCGGATAATTTCAGATCTTCAAAGTGGGTATGCTGTAATGTTTGTTTGATTAATTGTTGTAGACGTTCAGGGGTGATAAGACCGTTTGGATCAATATTTGCCATGATGACTTGATGTACAGTTTTAATTGTACCAGAGGAGCCTAACACCACATCCCAGCCCAAATGCCGATATTCATAGGCTAAGTCTTCAATTTTCATTAATGCGGCTTGACGAGCATTTTCAAAATGTAACTGACTGATTTCACCTTGAGGGAAAAATTGTTTCGCAAAGCTGACACACCCCATATGTCGACTTTCAGCTAAAATAGGGGTGAAATTTTCCCCAATAATCATTTCAGTCGAGCCACCGCCAATATCAATGACAAATTTTTTTCCAGTTTCAGGTTGGGTGTGTGACACACCGGCATAAATAGTTTGCGCTTCGGTTTTCCCTGTAATGATATTGATTGGATAAGGGAAAACAGCTTTGGCTTGGCGTAAAAACTCGTCATTGTTCACTGCACGACGTAAGGTATAGGTGCCAACAACATTGACATTTTCTGGTGCAAACCCCTGTAAGCGCTCCGCAAACAAGGCTAAACAATTTACGCCACGAGTAATTGCCGCTTGGTTGAGAACATTGTTTTCATCTAAGCCCTCTGCGAGCTGGACTTTTTGCTTTAAACGAGAAAGAATCTGAATAGAGCCATTCATAATACGTGCGACAATCATATGAAAGCTATTTGAACCCAAATCAATGGCAGCAATTTCCCTCGCTTCGAGACGCGAGGGAATGGAAAGTGCGGTGCCTTTTTCCATGACATTTTCACTCTTCATATTCTTCCTTAAAATTCAAATTGATATAGCAAATCCACCGCTTGGGTGACACCGGAAACAGATTGTAAATATAATTTAGGGATTAAGCGATAACGTACCGTAAACTCCGCCAGTCCATCAAACAGACCCACACCATATTTGACTTGTAAACGTGGTGTGATATTGCCACTGACCACCACTTTCGAGCTATCGCCGACGCCTTGGGTGCCTAAGTTTAGATCTTGAATACCAAAGGCTTGTCCAATTCCGCCAACGGCTTTACCACTTTTCGCGAGCCCGAGTCCGAGTAAAGCGGCGCCAATAGACCCACCAGAGCCAGCTTCGCCACTGTTTTCTAATGAACGCCCTGTCAGCACATAAGATAAGGCTTGATCTTGTGACATACCGGGTTCGGAGAAGACCTTGATCTCAGGACTTTCGGCGAGCCCAAGGACTTTAATTCCAGCGACGACACCAGCGGTATCCATGGATTCAGGATTACGAATTGCTTCAATGTTTAGCATGGGTTGTGAAGGTTGACCAGAAAAGCTGATCATGCCTTTGCGGATCAACAGATCTTGCCCAAAGGAAGCATAGCGACCATTGGTTAAATGAATTTGCCCAAAGAGACCCAGATTGCCTTTTTCTTGACGTACACTGAGTAACCCATTGAGGTTGGTTTTCAATCCATACGCGTTCAGATAGACATCTTGTCCAATATTAATTTTTAAGTCGGACAGAATCTCCATTCCGGATTTGGTTTTGCTTGGCAGTTTGGCGGTGATTTTTTGTGATGTCTGATTGTCTAGGATGACTTCATCAGGACTGACAGAGACCGCACTTTCCGGTAAGCTTTCAATTTCAATTCTTGCCCATGGGATATCAATATTGCCCGTTAACTGCAAGCGTTTTGGACTGGCGGTGATTTCCACATTCGGACTGATTTTAAGTTTCGCCATCGCGGGAATATCAACTTTAAATTGGTCAGCTTTGGCATGTAAGCGAGATGTCCAATTATCTAAGTTCTGCCAACTGGCATCACCCTCTAAATTTAAGCGGCTGTCTGGTGTTTTTATATGACCATTTAATGTTGAACGGTTACCTACAAAGTTTAACGCCAGCTCCCCGCCTTCAATGTCAAAAGGTAATGATTTCATTTTGGCATTTAAGCGAGAAAGCTTGAACTGACCGTTTAAGTTGGGGGCATTGAGGGTACCCGCAAATTTCAAGTTAGCGACAATATCCCCCGTGATGACCTCGTTATTGGATAGCAACTGATTAAAAATATCTAAATTCAGTTTATGAATTATCAAGCTTCCGCCCAATTGGCGTGCTTGTGCTAAATCTTTGACCTCGAGATTCGCACTGATATTGCCTTGGTCTTGCAGTAGGAGATTACTGTTGAGTACGAAATGGTTATTCTGTAGATCCGCGTTTAATGTGAGTTTAGGGATATCTAAGCCAAAAGTACGGTAGTCTATTTTTTGTGTGAAGCTTAAATTATCCCCTTTGACTTGGACATTCAGCTGGAGCGGTTTGTCACTA
Source organism: Pasteurella multocida (assembly GCF_900187275.1). Taxonomy (NCBI): domain Bacteria; kingdom Pseudomonadati; phylum Pseudomonadota; class Gammaproteobacteria; order Pasteurellales; family Pasteurellaceae; genus Pasteurella; species Pasteurella multocida. The sequence continues at coordinate 1,598,994 of NZ_LT906458.1, read as the reverse complement.
AACCAAGCAACTTTTCCTTCACTTTGTAATTGCCCTTGTAGCAGATCTTGTTCGAGGAGATCATTGACTAACGCTAAATCAAATTTCGTTATTTTAAATGGTACTTCGCCACTTTTGCCGACACGAAATGCCTGTGGAAAGCAAAGCTCCACATCGTTATTTTGCCAACAATGTGCAGAAATCTCAGTTTGCATCGTCGGATTATCATAGGCTAAAACAACGTTTTTATCGGTATGCCAATGTCCAATAACTGAGGCAATCGACACTTGTTTTAATGCACCTTGCCAACGTTGTGTCGCACGATCAAATTGCCCTTCCAAACTGAGTTTAGGTGCAACAGGCTCACCTTGAGAAACTAAGGTCAGATTATGCTGCGCTTCATTACCATGTAAGGTTAAATCTAACGTATCCAGTTTTACATCGCCAGATTGGAATTTATTTACCTGTAATGCCAGTTCACCGGCGGTTTGTTTCGCCATATCCACATGACCTTTCAAGGTAACTTTATTGATATTCAAGTCATTAAGTTTGATTTGATTACCAACTAAGTCTAGGGCGACAGTAGGCTGCACAAGTTGTCCATTTAGCTGGAGATGACCTTGTAAATTCGCGCTTAAGTTTGGCATTAAACCACGTAGGTCAGGGGCGTTAATATCGAGTTTGAGATCTGATTTTTCACCAAGAAAACCGGTGGCAACAATCTTATTTTCTCCGTAAGTTAACACTAAATCAGGCACTTTTAACAATAATTGATGAAGCCATGTTTCTGACCCCACACTCAAACTGCCTTTGAGCGCTAATGGGCGTTGTGATAGCGTACCTTCTAAGTTTAAATGTGGGATATCAAACAGCCATTGCTGTTGATTAATTAATCCTGTCGAGAACAATTGCCCTGATAGTATGGTAGGCAAACCTGCCAAATAGTCACTCAAATTTAATTTATCAAGCTGTAAATTGCTATACCATTGCACCCCATTTTGCCAACCAATTTTCCCTTGTAGATCAGCGCTGCCTTTTAGGGTATCAAGATGGAGTTGAGTAATATCAAGTGATAATAATTCCCCTTTTGCGTCAAATTGGAGCGCCGTTTTGGGAATATTCGCGCCTTCTGCTTCGGTGTTTAGCTGTAATTGATAGTCCAGTAAATTACCGCTCACTTGTAAATTCAATTGAGGAATATGAACAAGAGCTGGTTGTACTGGCTGAAACGGATAACGGAAGTCTTGGCTACTTAACTTGATCTGGAAGGGGGTCTTTTCTTGAGACAGCGCAAATTGTCCGTTCAAATTTGCATTTAACGCCCCACGGCTTTGTAACGTAAGTGCGGTCTGTTTTTTCAAATTTCCAGACAAGGTGACATCTACTTGACTGGCGGGCAATAAAATTGCTTCGCCTTCGTTTAAAGTGTGCATTTCAGCATGTAGTGCAACATGCAGGGGGAAATCTGCGTCAAGTTGCAAGTGTCCGCTACCGTGTAAATTTGCCAAGTTACTTTCTACATTGAACTGGCTGAGTTCAATCTGCGCGCCAGTGGCGTTTGCTTGTAACTGAAACACGGGGATATCAATCACTTGCGTGTGTTGGTCGTTGACTTGTTGATATTGCCAGTGCTGTCCTTGAATGTGTTGAATATGCATATCAAAAGGCAAAACGATATTTTCCAATTTTGCTAATAAAGGCGCACTCAACTGTTTTTCTATTTGAACCCAACCAATCGGGGCTTTTTCTGTCTGAGACGGTTCTTTCACAGCTGCCGTTGGTGAGACAACTTTGACTAATAATGCTTGAATTGTCGTTGGTGCAATGGTTAAGCCTGACTCATTATTTAAACTGGCTGCTGTTTGGAAGTAGGCTAAGTCCACGGCATTATCATCAATCACAAGACGTAATTGCTCTACTACCATGTTGTCGACATCAACAGAAATAGGCAAATGGATACGTTGCATTGGTGCACTGGTTGGTTTCTCTTTTGCTTTTGGAGGCAGCAGCGCGGTATTCACTTGAATATGCGGTTGGTGTAAAGCGATCTCTTTAACACAAATATGTAAGCGCCATAGACAGCTTAAATCCAGTTGTAAATGAACTTGTTCTAATTGTGTTTGTACCCCTTCTGCATCAAAACGCACTTGATTCAGGACAAGACCTTCTTGTAAGCCACCATTTACTTGTGCAATCGAGAGCTGAGGTAAGGCTTTATCTACGAATTCAATCAGCCAGCGTTGACCCGCGCTGGTGCTGAGTGTGATGAAGAGCGCTAAAATTGATAAGAAAATGACCGCACTTAGACCACATAGCAGTTTGCGCCAAAACGATTTTGGGCGCTTAACCGGTGGGGTTTGGTTTTGTTGTTCAGGTGAAGCTGGTTGTGCTGCGATATGTTCTGTCATGTTGCGTGATCCGTCTTTTTTAGCTACATATTTTCTTTTAGCTACGTCTTCTCTTTTTTGCGGTGATGCTGTGGTGATTAAAGTTCCGCGCCTAGTCCAATATAAAATTGGATATTTTTACTGTTGTCTTTATCTCTGACTGGGGTGGCAATATCAAACTTAATCGCCCCTACGGGTGAGGCCCAACGTACCCCCATTCCTGCGCCATAGCGTAATTCTTTTGTTGTAAACTGGTTAGCAGCCAGTCCCGTATCCGCGAAAGTGGCTAACCACCAGTCAGGATACACTTGATACTGATATTCAAATGACCCGGTTAATAAGCGAGAGCCACCAACTAATTTGCCTGCATTGTTTTTTGGCGCAATTTTTTTATAGCCATAACCACGAATACTGCGATCGCCCCCCGCAAAAAAACGCAAGGCGGGTGGAATGCGTTCGATATTTTTGGTATGTAACCAGCCGAGTTCTAGTCGGGTAACGATACGATGGTGCTGTAAATAAGTTCTGACCCATAAACTCGACCCTTGCATTTTGAGGAAATTCACATCAGACAGCCACCATGTACGACCTAAATCGACGGTGAGTTTTTGTGTATCCCCCCAAGTCGGGAATAGCCCGCCTTGTAAACGGGTTCGTCTGACAGAGGCAGTTGGGAACACAAGCAATGTTTTGTCTTTTACATTCGCTTGAATAAAAGAGTCATAACGGACACGTAAGCCTAAAGAATGTTGCCAACCTGCTTCATGATTCCAATAGCGAATTGCAGATAAGGAAGAGGCAAAGGATTCTGTGTCATTTTTATTTTCATTTTCTAAACCCGCCGAGTACTCGTAATAATAGTTGAGCGGGTTTTTCAATAAAGGCATTTTGTAGGTGGCTTCTAAGGTCTGTTTTGGCGCAGAAACATATAAATTGGTACGGAAACTGTGACCACGATTGTTAATCCAAGGCTTTGTCCAACCTAATTGCAAGCGAGGTCCCACATCAGATGCCCAGCCAATCCCCACTTCCATGCTATTTTTTTTACGTGGTTGGAGCAATACATCGACATTCACAATTTTGTGTTCTTCATCTAAAACAGGTTGCATTAAAACAGAGCTAAACCAATTTGACGACGTGTAATTGTTGGTTAAGGTAGAAAGATCATTAATCAGGTAGGGCTGACCTTTATTAAAATTAATCATGTTACGCAAATAATCTTCGCGTATTTGCGCATTTTCAAAGGTAACTTCACCGAAGCGGTAACGTTCACCACTATCATAATTTAAGCGCCACCAAGCTTGTTGCGTTGAGGGGCTGACTTCTAAGCGTGATACTAAAAAATCACCGTCGAAATAACCTCGACTCAATGCAATTTTTTGGATGTGACTTTTATAATTATCATAGGTCTCGTGATTGAGTATGCTCCCTTTTTCTGGGATATTCTTGGTCACGGCGATAAATTCAGGATCTTGTGTGGCTTCACCTTGCAGAACAAAATCGACGTCTGCGATTTTCACAGGTTCGCCGATCTTCACATGGGCGATTAATTGATCTTTTTTAGGGGGTTTTTGGCTTTCGATTTGAAATTCCACTTCGTTTTGATAATAGCCGTATGCCCGCAATGCTTTATCGATTGCTTCGCGTACCAATTGCTTATGACGCTCGGAACCGTCGGCTTCTTCTTTATCAATCATACCGACGTAAATACGCACATTATTATTAAGCTGAGTATTCTGGATACCTTTTACTTGTAGTTCTAATTGTTGTGCCAAACTGACTGTACTCAAAAGTACACTGCCGATAAAAAATACCGTTTTTGTGATCAATGATGCCTTTGTATTACTTAATAATTTCATAGCCGCCTCAAATCAAAGATTAGTTTAGTGTACCTTTTAAGCAAAGGCTTTGGCAACGCAAAGTGCGGTAGTTTTTTTGAAAATTTTAGTAAATTTTTGCCAAAAAAAAGCCAATTATAAAGATAATTGGCTTTTTAACGGGGGAAAGACTAGCGTCCTTTATGCTCAAAATAAAGCACCGTTGCCGCAACGCGCGAATGCACATTCAGCTTACGGAGCAAATTACGAATATGCACTTTAACGGTTTCCTCTGAAATAAATAACTGACCAGCGATCTGTTTATTGGAGAGTCCTGTCGCAATTAAACGTAAGACATCCATTTCGCGATCGGTGAGAGAATAAATAGGATCTGCATTCATCTGGCGTTCAATTAATGCATCTTTAATTGAATCGCTTAGGATAACTTCCCCTTGTGCGATACGTTGAATTTGGCTTAAGAGCGCGTCGGGTTCCGTATCTTTTAATAAGTAACCGGCTGCCCCAGCATCAATTAAGGTAAAAATATCACTTTTTAAATCAGACACTGTCAAAATCAAAATGCGTGCATCAATGCCTTCCGCGCGCAGTGCTTTTAATGTATCCAGTCCTGATAACCCTTTCATATTCAAATCAAGAATAATCAAATCAGGTTGCGTTTGTAATGCGAGGCTAATACCTTCACTGCCGTTACCCGCATCCGCAACCACTTCAAAATTTGGCGCTAATTCCATAAGTTGTTTGATTCCTCGACGCATCAATGGATGATCGTCGATAATCAACACTTTCATTTTTTCTGACATATAACCCCCAATATGTTATGACATCGCTAATCGACTGTGGAATGGTACGATTTTTACGCCATTCTCTTGTAATAATAATTGATAGAATTGCGGATAGTTAAAATCACGCTGCACAATTTTATACGGATTGTTATTTTCATCCAAGCCTGAAGATTGATAAATGTGGTTAATCTCCAAAATCTTCTTTTCTTTTTGTCCATCGCAGTTACGGTAAATTTCGATGCGATTGGCTTCATCTAAAATATAGACATTAAAGGAACCATCAGAATTATCTTCAAAGAAAAATTGTAAAAAGCCCTCACTGGCAAAGTGATCAATCTCTGGGGGGTAGGTTCGTGAGGTATCGGGTAAGGCGCTTTCTTTTTCTTCCACTTCGGTTTGTAGCGCGGTATCAAAGCCAGTGGCTTCTAATTCTTCATTTGAGTGAATTTCTTGTAAGCTGATGCCACGCTCTTCAAAGAAAAACTGCCAGTTTTTACCTGCCACACGCAATAGATTATTTTGTGGTGGAAGTGCATCGCCAATTTGGATACTAATACAGCGGTTGATCAAAGCGGTGACAATATTACTCAACGTACGGCGGTAACGATGACTATAAGAAAACACTTGAATCAATTTTGGTGAAGGGGCGCCACGATGAATTTTATTTGACAGCACCTTCAAGGCTAAGAGGATCGCATTTGGTCCTTCAAAATGTAAGGTTCTAATTTCATTCCAAAGATTACGGTAAGTAATATCGATACTACCGACTAAACTTTCTTCTTTCGGTCCAAAACTAAATAAATCACTGGCTTGAATGCGAGATTTGACTTGTGTGATTTTTTTGGTTGGGTCAACGGTTAAGTTAACTGCCACAATTAAGCTCCGAATTTCACAAGCATGAGTTAAATCCTCATTCGTGACAGAGGAAACTGTGACCGGAAATGAGAGACGTAAATCGGTGACAAAATGCCGCAAGGTTGTTAAGGAAACATTGGGACTAATAATGTGTAAGTCGGTATTGGCGGTGAGAATACGATTAAAATACGCCCAAGCGACCAGTTTGTTTAAACTCTCACTGTATTCGGTATAGCGTTTTTGTACAAAGCCGGCAACACTTGGTGTTTGATTCACCACATACCACCCGTCTTTGAACGTTTTACTGCCTTTGACTTCAAAAAACAGCAAATTCTTCTCAGATAAATTGAGTGAAATTTGTGGGTTAAGTAGGGTAATTTTACCGGGTAATTCTTCAAATGCTGTATACAGTTTGCGTGTAAGCACACTGATGTCTTGTGGCATGATACTCGAGTTCACTTTGTGTTTACGAGCAAAGGCCACTAAATTACGATAACTGAGCATTAAGAATTTAATTAAGCTGTTATGTGCTTTTTTGACTTGTTTGATTTTCCAGTTAGCGCGTTGATTTAATTCTTCAATTAAGGCGTCCGACCAGTCCCACTCTTGGATGAGCTTTTGCAAATGCTGTAAGCGCCAATTATTTGTCGCATTAGGATCTTGCCAACACATACCTTCGGTTGCTTTTAAGTAAACACTGCGGCGAACAAAACCTAAACGTTTTAATTCATTGTGTTTCGTGAGGTAGCGTGTCGCTCGTTGCAACATGGCTAAATAGGGATCAAAATGATGGCTTGGGTTGAGCTTACCTGTTAATAATTCTTCTTTAAATTGGCGCGCAATTAAATAGGTATTGGGGTATTCCGATGAATACGTTTCTAACAATAAGATTTTGATGACCGATTTATAAGGCGCATCGATCCCCTTGTACAGTTGCCATAAACTTGCACCAAAATACTCGTTGGCGGAAAGTTGCCCCAAACCACCAAAATCAACCCAATCATCAAGACAAATTTGTTGGGTACGGACTAACCGCTCGACTTCACTTTCATAATTTTCTTCTTGTTCGATCAATAAATGTAGCCAGAGTAATGGTTTGCCTGCTAAGCGAATTGCAGAGCGATAGAATTCGTCCAACAGTAACATATATTGAGCTGAACCGCAGTTTTCTGCTGTTAACGGTTCCGCATAACGGAAACAACGGAACCGCTTTTGATCCATTAAATAAAAATTGATTTCAATGTTGAATTGTTTCGCCCAATTTTTTAATAAATGTGTTTTACGTTGTAAGGCTTCTTTTTCTTTTGTACTTAAATCATCACGATGGCAGACCCAAGTATCTAGATCCGATTTTGGTGTTTGTGAAATAGAGGCAATACTGCCCATCACATAGACACCTAAAATGGCATTGGTACTACGGTAAGAGAAGGACGGGAGCAGCGACTGATTAGCCTCTAAGCTCGGCACGGTTGTGAGCAGATATTGTTTTTGGTAGGGGGAAATCACAAAGTCAGCAATCCCTACAGGCGCGTCAGCAACGTAGCCGGGCAGATTAGGGTGGTTAATATGTAACAACAACGTAAGTAACTGAAAAACGTGCTGAAATTCGCCAGAAGAACCAGATAATGCGCGCTCAATACGTAGCTTATCTAAATACTCCACTTTCTTTTGGGCACTAAAGAGATCGTAATTCAAATGATATTCCACTCACAGATATGATGAGATTCGCTCCACCTAAGTACTCTAACACTTGGTATAACTGAAAGCAAAAAATTTAAATGGAAACTGACATTTAAACCCAACAATGTTAGGATAGGAGCAAATTATTCTGCCTAAAATGGTTGTGATGATGACAAGAAAAAGCTTGAGAATCGCTACGCGTCAGAGCCCGCTTGCATTGTGGCAAGCGAACTATGTGAAAGCCTGTTTAGAAAAAATCCATGCTGGATTAGTGGTCGAACTTGTCCCAATGGTGACAAAAGGGGATGTGATTTTAGATACGCCACTGGCTAAAATTGGAGGAAAAGGACTCTTTGTGAAAGAGTTAGAACAAGCTTTATTAAAGGGCGAAGCCGATATTGCCGTACATTCGATGAAAGATGTCCCTATGCAGTTTCCAGCAGGATTAATGCTTAGCACCATTTGTCAACGTGAAGATCCGCGTGATGCATTTGTATCAAATTCATACCGCACTCTCATGGAATTACCTGCTGGTGCGGTGGTGGGCACCTCTAGCTTACGTCGCCAATGTCAGTTAAAGCAGTTACGTCCTGATCTACACATTCATTCACTACGTGGCAATGTTGGGACTCGCTTAGCAAAATTAGATAACGGCGATTATGATGCGATTATTCTGGCTGCCGCGGGGCTTATACGTTTAGGGCAACAACAACGTATCACCTCTTTGATTGATGTCACACAATGTTTGCCTGCCGCAGGGCAAGGTGCCGTTGGCATTGAATGTCGTCAAGAGGCAGAAATTGAGCTGCTGTTAGCCCCTTTAGCCGATCCAGAAACGACTGCTTGTGTATTGGCTGAACGTGCGATGAATCGGCATTTACAAGGGGGATGTCAGGTGCCAATTGCAGGTTATGCGATTATCGAAGAGGGACAGCTCTTTTTGCGTGCTTTAGTGGGCGAAGTAGACGGTTCCAGTATACTTCGTGCAGAAGGACGGAGTGCGGTTGCGGATGCCGAAACATTAGGTATTCAAGTGGCAGAAAAACTTTTACAGCAAGGTGCGGATAAAATCTTGCAAACACTTTATTCAAACTAAGGAAGGGAAGAATAAAATGGCGGTATTAGTCACTCGACCTGATGTGCGAGGCGCACAGTTAACAGAGATGTTGATTCAAGCGGGGATTTTTGCAATCCATTTACCGCTCTTTACGATCGAAACAGGACGAGAATTGAATGACTTGCCGAATAAACTGTCGCAACTTAAAGCGGGTGATTATGTTTTTGCAGTTTCAAAACATGCTGTTCAGTATGCAGTCGATACGTTAAAGAATACAGGGTTTTCTTGGCGAACAGATTTAGCCTATTTTGCGGTAGGACAACGCAGTGCTGAATTTTTTGCCAGTCAAATCGAACGTGCGGTATTGTATCCTTATCGACAGGAAAGTAGCGAAGGATTATTGGCACTGGATGCCATGCAAGATTTGTCAGAAAAGCACATTTTAATTTTACGCGGCAATGGGGGACGTGAGTATTTTTCTGAACAGGCACAATTGCGTGGTGCTAAAGTGGAGACGCTCGAATGTTACCAGCGTGTACCGACTGCCTACAATAATGCAGAGCAAATCAGTATTTGTAAGCGTGCAGGAATTAATCGGCTTGTGATTAGCAGTGCAGAAATTTTGCAGTATCTTGTGGATTTTGTTCCAGAAAGCGAACATAATTGGCTAAAAAGTTGTCAGCTGGTGACGGTAAGTCAGCGTATTGCCAATTTAGCCAAACAATTGGGTTGGTGTGATGTGGTGGTTTCACCGCGAGCAGATAACGTGCATTTACTAAAAACATTGCTGTCTGCGGACTAACTAGTGTTGAATTCTAATGATCATAAAGGAAATGGGTATTATGGCTGAAAATAAAATAACCTCTTCTGAAAGCAGTACTGTACCAAAAAATGAGGGAAGTACAGTCGATAAGAAAAAGACCAGTGGAAAAGTCACGGTAGATCCAAAAGAACAGGCGGTTGCACAAGATGCGCCTGCTACGCAGACGGAAACCGCAAAAAACGAGGTGCCAGAGAAAAAGGATGCAGGCAAAATGCGAGATGAGATGAAAGAAAGTGTCAAAAAAGAACCTGATAAGCAAGCGCGTGCTGAATCAAAAAACACCGCCGAAACAGTTGTGGTGAAGAAAGGTGGTGGCACTGGTTTAGCGTTACTGGCGCTGTTAGTTGCGCTTGGTCTTGGTGCGGCAGGTTATTACTTTGGTTTACAACAAGTGGATCATATTCAACATAAACTCAGCGCTCTTGAACAGCAAACAGCCAATATCACACCCGCAAAAGTGGACCTTCCGACGTTTGAGCAAGAGCGTCAGCAAATTGCCCAATTAATGCGTTCCATACGTGATAATGAAGAAAAATTACAACAGTTAGAAAAAGAGCTTGCAGGCAAAGAGCATTCTCTTTCTGCATTGCAAAATCAAGTAAACCGCATGAGTGCTGCCGCGAAACAACAACAGCCAAATGATTGGTTATTATCAGAAGCAGATTTCTTACTAAATAATGCATTACGCAAGTTAGTTTTAGATAACGATGTGGATACAGGTGTTTCCTTACTCAAGATTGCGGATGAAACTTTGGAAAAAATGTCAGATCCGCGTGTTAGCATGGTTAGGACCGCGATCAATAATGATTTAAAACAATTACTTGCAGTGAATAATGTCGATCAGAATGTGATCATGCAACGTTTATCACAGCTGGCTAATACTATTGATGAGTTGACTGTATTAGATGTGAATTTTGATGCGGTGAACAATAATGAAAAACTTACTGATTCGTTGGATGATTGGAAAGAAAACGCCGAAAAAAGCGCGACTTCTTTCTTAAATCACTTTATTCGCATTACACCAAGAAATACGAGTGATAAGGTGCTATTAGCCCCGAATCAGGATATTTATTTACGTGAAAATATCCGATTACGTTTGCAAATTGCCATTATGGCGGTACCACGTCAACAAGATGAATTGTATAAACAATCACTAGAAACTGTAGCATCTTGGATCAGAAGTTATTTTGATACTAACTCTGAAGTGGCGCAGAATTTCTTGAAAACACTAGATGAATTAGCGGAGCAATCTATCTATGTGGATGTACCTTCTCAATTACAGAGTTTAAATGCGTTGGATAAACTACTGGATCGCCCTTCACAAGATGTTAAAAAGATCGAACTTTCCGTGGATAAGGCGTTAGTTGAGGAAACAACAGAGAGTGCTCCTTCGAGTGACGCTTCGACGACAGAACAACAGTAGAGGAAATAGATTATGTTTAGAGTGCTATTTTTAATGCTGGTGTTACTAGCAGGCTTAATTGCAGGACCGTATTTATCGGGTAAACAAGGCTATGTCTTGATTGAAACGAACAGCTACAATATTGAAATGTCCATTACGATGTTAGTGGTGTTTTTTGTGATCGCCATGGCAGTAATTTATGGAATTGAAGTTATTGTGACGCGTTTTTGTCGTTTAAGTAGCGATACTTATCATTGGTTTTCTCGTCGTAAACGTGCCAAAGCACAAAAACAAACCCTCGAAGGGTTGATGCGCATGAATGAGGGCGATTATTCAAAAGCAGAGAAATTAATCGGGAAAAATGCGAAACATTCGGAAGAGCCGATCTTGAACTTCATTACTGCCGCAGAAGCGGCACAACAACGTGGTGATGAATTTTCCGCTAACCGTTATTTGTTAGAAGCAACGGAGTTAGCCGGGTCCGATAATTTAATGGTTGAGTTAGCGAGAACGCGAATTCTATTACAACAAGGAAAATTACCTGCTGCACGAAGTTCGGTTGATAGTTTGTTAGTGATGACGAACCGTAATAAAGAAGTACTCAAGCTAGCAGTCGACATTTATTTAAAATCAAAAGCGTATTTAGCTCTAGATAAGATACTTGACCAAATTGAAAGTGCGGGATTATATACAGCGCAAGATTTTATCCAATTGCAACGTCAAGTGGAAAATGGCTTATTAGATGAGAAAATGAACGAAGAAGGTGTAGATGGCTTATTGACTTGGTGGAATGATCAGCCACGTAAACGTCGTCATGATCTTTCAGTTAAAATTGCATTAATTCAGCGTTTAATTGATTGCAATGACCATGAAACTGCTTATGAATTGACACTGGAAGCTTTGAAGAAAGTGGAAGATCAAAGCCCAGAAAATCGTTTGTTGTGTACGCAAATTGCACGTTTGCAACCGGAAGATAATAGTAAGTTAATTAAACTGATGGAGAAAAGAGCAAATAAAGCCATAGAAGGTGAGCATTGCTGTATTTATCGCGCCTTGGGGTATTTATATGTGCGTAATAATGATCTTACCCAAGCTAGCCAAGCGTTCAAACATGTCGTTGCCAATAAAGCACAACTTGAAGCAACTGATGTCAATATGGCGGCCTATGTATTCGAACAAGTAGGGGAAAATGCTTTAGCGCAGCAAGTGCGTGAGGAAAGTTTAAAAGAAACGATGGCAGTTTCTTCACTTACACATTCTCAACCAGAAGAACCGCCGGTGCTTTTAGAAAGTAAATAAACTTGTTGATTGCTAGATTAGGTAGCCCTTCATACTGCAAATTCAGTATTGAAGGGCTATTTTTTTAGAAACGATATTATTTATTTTGATGAGATTATTCTTCATACTCTGTATGCCCAACATAATGTGCAAATTGGTCAGGCTTGAAACCATGTGAAAGCATATAACGCCAGACTTTTTGTTTTAATTTTAAGTCGGTGATTTCGGCATACTGTGGGAATTTTTTTCTCAATACGGTTAAAGCATGGTGCTGCCAATCTGGCGCCAATGTTTGTTCGGTTTCACTGATAAGTGTAGAGGAAATCCCTTTTAATTGTTGTAATTCTTGTTTGATTCTGGCAAATCCATAACCCCGCTGTGCCCGAAAGGTGAGATAGTTTTCAGTAAAACGGCGATCATTTTGCCAGTTTTTTTGTTGGCAAAAGGCAAGTGTGTCATCAATTTCTTGTTCAGAAAAGCCTTTTTCTTGCATTTTACAGCGAAGTTCAAACTCACTGTATTCACGGCGTGCTAATAAGCCAACGACATAATTTAACGCGGGAGAAGACATACGATGGTTACCTGCTTCTTTACAATGTTTAGATATCACTCAGCAAAAAGTGCGGTGAAATTTTGTTAAAACTCACCGCACTTTTTTCGAGTAAACCGCTAAAAACAGATTAATAATCCGCTTCTAAGCCCGTAGAGCTTTCATTTTTTTCCGCAATGTCTGCCGCGAGTACTTTTTCTGGATTCGCGAGTAACTCATTGCGTAATTTTGTTTCTAAAGCCAATGCTTCTTCAGGATGCTCTTCTAACCATTTCATCGCGTTAGCTTTACCTTGACCGATTTTTTCACCATTGTAAGCGTACCATGCACCTGCTTTATCCACTAATTTGTGTTTTACGCCTAACTCGATGAGCTCGCCTGTTTTAGAAATACCTTGACCGTAAAGAATTTGGAAATCTACTTGACGGAATGGTGCCGCCACTTTGTTTTTCACCACTTTGACACGGGTTTCGTTACCGATCACTTCTTCACCTTCTTTAATCGCACCCGTACGGCGAATATCTAAACGTACAGAGGCATAGAATTTTAGTGCATTACCCCCTGTTGTGGTTTCTGGGTTACCGAACATAACACCAATTTTCATACGGATTTGGTTAATAAAGACCACTAAGCAATTTGAGTTTTTGATTTGTCCAGTGAGTTTACGTAATGCTTGTGACATCAAACGTGCTTGTAAGCCCATGTGTGAGTCACCCATTTCTCCTTCAATTTCCGCTTTCGGGGTTAATGCTGCGACTGAGTCCACAATGATCACATCTACTGCACCTGAACGCACTAACGCATCGCAAATTTCGAGTGCTTGTTCACCGTTATCAGGTTGGGAAACTAACAGTTCATTCACATTGACGCCCAGTTTGGCAGCATAAATTGGATCTAATGCGTGTTCTGCGTCAATAAAGGCACAGGTTTTGCCTTCTTTTTGTGCTTGCGCAATGACAGAAAGGGTTAAGGTGGTTTTACCGGAAGATTCAGGCCCGAAAATTTCAACAATACGACCCATTGGTAACCCGCCAATGCCAAGTGCGACGTCGAGGCTTAATGAGCCTGTTGACACGGCTTCAACATCCAAGGCTTGGGTATCGCCCAATTTCATAATAGAGCCTTTCCCAAATTGTTTTTCAATCTGCCCAAGTGCTGCTGCCAGTGCTTTATTTTTTTCTTCTTTTGTTGCCATGTTTGAATCCTCAATAAAATCATCATCAGAATTTGTCGTGTATATTAACTGTATGAATAAACAGTATCAAGTGCTTTTTATCAAATTTGTGGGATTTCTCGCAAAATAAAATTGTGCTATCCGTCAAGTTGTTAGTTTGAAAGTGCAATTTTTGTTTTTTATATCCTTGATATCAATACAAATCTTAGTGCTGTAAAAAAGTACAAATTCTTTGCATTTCTGCGGCAAGCTTATTAAAATCGTGTGAATGTAGTGCAATATTTATAACGTTTTTGTATTTATTGTGATCAGGTTGAACAAGGATAATCTATGTTAAGTGCTTTATTACGTAGCGGTGATGTGAAAAATTACACCGCACTTGGACAAGATGGAACTCCCGTTTATGCGGTTGCTTCGCAATTGCGTGATGCCATTAAGTTTAGGGTCAAGGATGCGAATGACAAAACAATAGGTAAGCGTTTTGCCAATTATTTAGCCATCCCACAGCGTAATGATCAGGGGAGCCAAATTGATTGGTATGTGCCTTTTGAATCTGATCGTGCCGACGGTAAATATATGATTATTCCTTGGACATCCGCTACAGATGAAGAACGCGCGGCAGCTTTTGCTGAATTGAGTCAATTTGAGCAAGCAATGTTGCAATTTGGGCTCAGTTTGAAAAAGAGTGATAATTTGCAAGGTGATCTCTTACTTTTTTCACGTTTGTTGTGCGGTAACCAACATCCTGAGGATATTCATGATCCTGAGAATCTCAAAGCCTTACGTTTTCCTAATCCTGATTATGTGTATTTAGTGAATAATCGCCCAGTGATCACTTTCTGGGGATTTCTAGAAAAAAATACCGAAGCGTATGGGCATCCTTTCTTACGTTTAAAACCCGTTGTGCGTGAACCAGCGGCGCCTGTAATTTCCCCTGAGCCTGCGAATGTCGTTGAAAAGAAACCGTGGTGGCGTTGGTTATTATGGTTACTGCCCTTCTTACTCTTGGGATTACTTGCTCTGTTCTTTTTGCGTAGCTGTGGCACCACGCATGTTGATCTTGCCAAAAAAACAACGCCAGTAGAAAAAACATCGTTGAGCGCAACAGAACGCCTGATTTGTTTAGACGGGCGTTTGTATCGTTTTACGCAAAATAAGTGGGTATATCAAGACAATGGGCAGACAGTCACAGAGAAGGCATTAATTACACGCTTAACGAAAACCACGACAGCAAATTTAGAAAAATGTGACCGCACTTTTGTTGCTGAACCCGGCACAAAAGTTATTGAGAAAGTCGGGAAAGTGACAGGTGATGTCGCACACACTGAGCTCAAATCTGTTGCAACAACAGACTCTTCTCTCGCGGATAAAACCATGCAGCCAAATTTGACCGAGAACGGGAATACAGCAGATAAGACACTTGATCCGTTAAAAGCAAATGAACCGACCTCTCATTCTGATCGTAACTCACCAACTGCGAAAGAAGATCCTGTCGCTCATCCGACGAAAGATCTGACAGAAACGCAAAATCCAGCACAAGATCAAACCTTGACGAATAAGCTATTACAGATTCCTGCAGAAAGTAGCAAAACAGGTAATGTGGATTTCCTCAATGGGAAATGGAATGCGGGCGCTGGAATTCAAGATAAAACCACGGGCAAACCGCTTCGTCTCAACTATGAATTTGAAAAAGGAAAAGGAAAAGTCCGTGTGGAACGTGGAGATGGTGTGCAATGTGTTGGTGATGTGAACGCGGCGATGCGTGGTGGCAGTTTAAGCATTGCAAACACCGGTATTGCCAATTGTAGTGATGGTTCATTCTATCAATTACCGAGTGTTAATTGTAAACCCGATGTAGCGGGATCGGCGGATTGTGAAGGCGAATATGGTTCAGGGCAACGTTTCCCAATGTCCATGAAAACCCCTTAAATTGACGAAAAAGAGAGAATAAAAATGCTCCCAGAATTACATTATTTAGGTAAAGAAGTATCGCTAGTGATGAATAGCGGTATTCAGTTTATTGATTTTGGTTTGAAGATTGATTGGAAAGACAGGGAATGGCGTGACATTGCTAGCGGCTACTTTATTTCTTCTGGTGAGAATGGACCGTTACGTCGTTTAATTGAAGATAAAGTCCGTGATGGCTATTATGACCCCACGCAACCCGGTCGGATTGTAACCCCTGAACAAGATATCAGTGTAGAACATTCCTTTACCTTATTTGATGGCGTCTGGTTACCGATTCCTTTTTTACGTACTGTGCCTCCTGATCGTTTTGATGAAGGTCCTTATAACTGGGCGCGTGTGCGTGTTATTCGTTTAGAGAACCCAGATCAAGAAGGTCATACTCATCGTATTACCTTTGCTTTTGATACGAAAGTCTTTCCTAATAGCCAAAATGTGGCTTATTTAGCGCCGACAGAGGAGGATGTACGTTCTGGTGTCGTGTTCGGTTTCGCTCACCAATCCAATCAGATGTCCTGGTTTTTAGATTTCAAATGGGTGAATGAGTGGCTGTTAGAAATTTTCAAAGAGCAGGCGCATAGCATTCGCTTAACCGACTTTGAAGAATTGTCCGATGCGATTACGCTGAAAAATCATCAAGCTCATTATCTGAACATTTTAGCGATCTTAGGCACCTGCTTATCCATGCCAAACATTAAGGTGGTCTCGAAAAAAGCGGATGACATTGTGGAAGCGATTCCGGTGGATATGGTGTTAGATGTAGGGAATTCGCGGACGTGTGGCATTTTAATTGAAGATCACAAACAAGAAAAAGACGGTTTAAAGAAACGTTATGAATTGGAGTTGCGTGATTTAAGCAGTCCAGAGCGGGTGTATAACGAGCCTTTTGAAAGCCGCGTGGAATTTGCTCAAGCCTTTTTTGGTAAAGAACATTTTTCGGTCCAAAGTGGACGTCGTGATGCATTCCAGTGGGCAACGATTGGACGAGTGGGCAAAGAAGCGGCGCGTTTGGCAAGCCGTCGTAACGGTAACGAAGGTGCTACGGGTTTATCTAGCCCTAAACGCTATCTTTGGGACACGGAGCAGTATGGACAAGGTTGGCGCTTTAATAGTGCGTATGTGAAAACCGATCATGAACCTCACGCCACCGCAGAACCGTTGTCTGGCTTAATTAATGAATATGGCGAAGCGCTACATATTCTAGATGACAATATTGATGACGAATTTGAGCGTAAAATTCCGGTTTTCCACCCGAAATATTCACGCAGTTCATTGATGACATTTATGTTATCTGAAGTCTTGATGCATGCCTTAATTCAAATTAATAGCCCGACACAACGTGCTAAGTTAGAGCATTCTCGTACACCGCGTTATTTACGTTCGATCATTCTGACGGTGCCTCCAGCGATGCCGAAACCTGAACGTGAAATTTTCCGTAACAGCGTGTATCAAGCGATTGGACTCGTTTGGAAAAGTTTAGGTTGGGATAAAAGCGATGAAGATCTCAATTTTGACTCGAAAGACAGTCGTGAAAGTTATTGGCCAATGTTGCCTGAAGTGGTAATTCAATGGGATGAAGCAACCTGCGGGCAAGTGGTGTATTTCTTTAATGAAACCCAGAATAATTATGGCGGTCGTCCAGAAGAATTTATTGAAGCATTAAGACGTAGCGATAACCCAGAAAAAGGCAAAATTACCATTGCGACAGTAGATATTGGTGGCGGAACTACAGACTTAGTGATCAATGATTATGCTTTAGATTATGGGGGGAATTACGCTACAGGCGGCAGTAACGCACATATCGTCCCGACCCAACGTTTCCGTGATGGTTTCAAAGTGGCGGGGGATGATATTTTACTTGATATGATTCGCGATGTGGTGGTGAATTCTCTTGCCAAAGGTTTAAAAGAAAAAGGCATGCGTGAGCCTGATTCCATTTTATCTAAATTAATTGGTTCAGAAGAGCGCTCAGTACAGGATAAATTATTGCGTCAGCAATTAACCCTTCAAGTCTTTATGCCTATTGGGTTACGTGTTTTAAAAGAGTATGAGAATTTTGATCCTTATTACAGCGAAGCCAGTTTAACGGATCTGCGCTTTTCGAGTTTGTTAAGTGAGGTGGAAGCACCAACAGAAAACGTCTTAGATTACATTAATGAACCGATTAGACGAGAATTAAATGATCCGCATTTTAGTATTTTAGATTTACCGCTTGAGGTGAATTTACGTGAGATTCATAACCGCTTTGTGCGTGGCGATTATTACGATATTTGTAAAACCTTTAACGCGTTATGCGAAGTGATTAATTGCTATCAATGTGATGTCCTGTTATTGACGGGACGTCCTTCGCGTTTACCTGGTGTACAAGCCTTTTTCCGCTCGCGTTTACCACTGCCGGTAGGGCGTATTTTGCCTTTACATAATTACCGTACCGGTAACTGGTATCCTTTCCACAAACAGGGTCGTATTGATGATCCTAAAACCACAGCGTCTGTCGGTGCAATGCTGTGTTTTTTAAGTACTCATCAGCGCCTACCGAACTTCTATTTGCGTGCCACGGCATTGGTCGCCTATTCAACCGTCAAATACATTGGGTTACTGGATAACAATAACGTGATTAAAGACAGTAATATTTACTATCGTGATATTGATCTGGATAACCCGGATTATGAATTACCTGATACCCATTTTGAAGCGCGTGGGTTAGCCCGTTTAGGCTTCCGTCAATTGAATGTAGAGCGTTGGAGCGCCACACCACTGTATATTTTGACGATTGAAGATGACGCGCTAAATCGTGAGTTAGCAAATGGTGGGGTGTTGGATATCACTTTGCGTATTAAGAAAGCATTAGGTTTAGCGTCAAAACAAAAAGAACGCATTGAACATTTTGAAATCGCCAATGCCGAGTTAAAAACCTTAGATGGCAAAGTGAAAAAAATCCGCTTAAGACGTAATGATCTGGGTGAGCCACAAATCAAATTGAGTTTGAATACCATGACAGATGCCGGCTTAAAAGACAGCCTTTACTGGTTAGATACGGGCAGCATTAAACGGGAGATATAATGAGTAATACAGCAAAACAATTAGTGCAATCATGGAATGAGGTCTTTACTGCATCACAATCAGCAATTGATTGGATTGATGATGTGCGCCCGAATGTTGTCCGGTTAAATAATGAAGCCGACAGTTTAATTTTAGAACTGCGCCGTTTGCGTAACACCGCAAAACGTTTAGGCGCGGTGTCGGATAAGCCGATTACAGCGGGTTTCTTTGGCTTATCCCAAGCGGGTAAATCCTTTTTAATTTCTGCCTTGGCGGCGGATGAACGGGGTAAATTGGAAACCTTATTTGATGGGCAAAAACTGGATTTTATTAAACATATCAACCCACCGGGTGGCGGAAAAGAAGCAACAGGGCTAGTGACCCGTTTTACCCGTAAAGAAACCAAAGGGGTAGCAGGCTATCCTTTAGAACTGCGTTTATTCAGTGAAATTGAAGTGGCAAAAATTCTGGTGAATGCCTATTTCAATGACTTTGATAAAGAACGGGTGGAATACGAAATTACGCAATCGCGTATTAATCAATTAGTGAAAAGCTTAAGTGGGCGAGTTTCGGCGAATTTAGTGTCAGGTGTTAATCAAGATGATGTAGTCGATTTGCAAGATTACGCCCAAGACAGTTTTGGCAAGTCGTTATCAGTGTTACAAGGCAATTATTGGGCAAATGCGACCGCACTTGCACCTTATTTAGCGATCCAAGAACGTGCCACGTTATTCTCGATTCTTTGGGGTGAAATTCAAGAGCTGACCGATATTTATATTCAATTCGCTCATTCTTTAGCACGTTTAGGTCACCCTGAACGTGTGTATGCGCCGCTTAGTGCCGTAGTGAAAGAAACTCCTGAAGGGGGCTTATCTCAAGCGGACAGTATTATGAACGTGGATATGCTAGAGCGCTTAGGTACCGCGCGTGATGAGCAAATTGATGTGCGTCCCGCACAGGGTGAAGAGGTCGGAGGAGCGGTTACAATTTCGTTAGCGGAATTAACCGCACTGACCGCGGAGTTAGTTTTCCCCTTGATGAATCCAACGCGTGTGCCTGCGGTTGAGCGTGTCGATTTATTGGATTTCCCGGGGTATCGTGGACGCTTGGCAATTACGTCCTTAGCAGAAGTGAAAGAGGGTAATCCAGTATCTCAGTTGATCTTGCGCGGTAAAGTGGCGTATTTATTTGAACGTTATACAGACAGTCAAGAAATGAACATCTTGATTGTGTGTACGCCATCAACCAAACAATCTGATGTCAATAGTGTCGGTCCTGTGCTTGAGCGTTGGATCCATAAAACACAAGGCGAGAGTCCAGAACAACGCGCGGAACGTAAACCGGGCTTATTATAGGCGATTACGATGTTTGATATGCGTATTAGTCAGGATTTAACCAAAGAGGAAGAATTATTAAAAATTTCTTGGGGTTCGGGTGGTTTATTAAAACAAACTATTTTAGAACGTTTTGGCAATTATGACTGGTTTAATAATTGGGCAAATGGCAACCCGTTTGATAATGTTTTCTTGGTACGTAAACCCGGCTTTAAAGTCCCTTTCTTAAATGTCGAAGGGGAAAACGAAGTCAGTATCAATCAGAGTGAAACTGCACAACTTTCCTTGTTAAAACGCACGTTTTGTCAAGATCCCGATATTCGCAAACATATTGCTCAACCAGAAGAAGCTTGGGATGCGATGTTATTACTGAATGATGGTGGGATGAAACGCATTAGCCAGTATTTAGAAACCATCGCCCTACCTGAAGTGAAAGCCCATCGTTTAACCGAGCAATTGAACGAACGGATTCACCACTTTGTCGAGAATCGTTTTGCGAGCTGGTATCAAAGTGATGGCGAAGAAGAAGTGGCGAAAAAACGACAATTAGCCAATGCGCTCGCAAAAGAATTACATCCACAAAATCCACGTTCTCTTTGTATGGGCGAATTATTGCGTCATCTGCAGTTACCGGAAGAAACAATACGCTCGCTGTATTTCTCTGATTTAGATGACATATTAGGCGAAGAAGAGGTTGAACAAACCTATTCACCGGCAGAAGAGTTCGATTTATTTAGTGATCCAGCCCCAGTTACCACGACCACGCCACAACGTATTGAAAAAGTGGAAGAATCACGCTTTGCGCAAGCCGTGTTCAAGGCGTGGGTCAGCCATTTACGCAATTTAACCGCTGATCACCGTTTAATGCAATATTTGGGCGTGTCAGTAGATAATGTCGAAAATGTTGTCAATGAATTGGTGACAGGTGCGACAAGATTAAAATTGCAAGAGCAATTGTCAAAAATCGCGTTACGTAATGAACGTAGCGGGAGCAAACGTGATCAATTGGCTGAGCGACAAGTCTTTACTATGAATACCGCTATTGCTGATTTTATTGCTTGGTTAGGCTATTCAGACATAGCACTAGAACAACGTCCAGCCAGCAGAGTGTTGGCGGGGCAAATGATTTTTGAACAACGTCCCGTTGAGCAACATAACGGCTTACCAAAATTGAATGATCATACCAGCAATTATGATGATAATTATCGTCTAGATTGGCTTGTGGCATTTGGGCATTTTGCCGTAAATAATGCAGGACATAGTGCTGGACGTGAAATAAATGCGGCACAAAATGCACAGTTAGGGAATGTGTTACGCGCTTTCCGTGCCGCACAACTGACAGAATAACAAGAAGAGGAATTGACGGTGTTACGAATTGAATTAAGAGAAGATAGCCCGGGCTATGCACAATTGAGTGCACGTAAATGGAAAGGCAGTCATGAAGTGGAACTTGCCGTTCAACGTAATCAAGATAGTCATTATTTTGCGGGTGAGGATAAATGGACGCCGGAACCGGTTTGGCATAAAACTACCGAACTGAATGTAGTGGGCGATGCGTTACAAGGACGAATTGGTCCTTGGCTTGTTGACGGATTAATCCGCCAAAGTGGCAATGTCCGCTTTTTATTACAAGTACGCGATGGTCAAGTGGAAGACAGTGGTCCATTGAGTTTAATTGGTAATATCTTAGCCTCTTCTGCTGGTGGTGATTCATCACGTGAAAGTGATGTGAGAGAAATGACACCTCCGGTACAAGTGGAAGAGGCACCTTCTCTGGTTGAAGCGGTTGAAGTTGTTGAAACACCAACGGTGGAAACGCCGATTGAAGATGTCCCAGAAATACCGTTAAGTCATGAACCAACAGTGGACATGGCGCCAACACCGGTAGAACCGAAAAAAAGTAAGACAGGACTACTCATTGGCTTATTGGTGTTACTCTTAGGGATTGGGGCGGCAGTCGCGTATTTCTTCTTTGCTCATCAATCTGATAAAACGGCACCACCAGTCACGGCGGAATGCAGTATCGCAAACAGTAGCGATGAACTGGCGTTTATTCAATCTTGCTTAAAAACAAAACCAAATAATCAACGCTTGTTAGACACTATTGCGGAGGCAAAAGCAGCCAATAAATGTAGCATTGCACAACGTTTATACGCACATCAAGCGCAAAGTGGCAATGTGGAATTGGCAGTTGCTTATGCCAAAGAATATGTGACAGGCAGTCCTTGTTTTGCATTAGATAAAGAGAATGCGATCTATTGGTATGAAACCGCATTGTCGATTGATCCGAATAATGACGCCGCGAAAAAAGCCTTAGCGGAATTAAAAAAATAGATCGACTGGCAGACTGAGTGCTGAATATTGAGAGGAACGTATGACAAGATTGAATTTGCTGCCCCTTTATGTGTTATGTGGCTTACTGCCTTTGAGTTTGCATGCACAGGCGGAGCAAAAGCCGCTATTGCAAGAAGGGAAAACCACCCTTTATCAACGTGTATTGAGTACACCCAGTTGTGAGCTGTTAGACAATCAACAGGCAACATCGGGGAAAAAAATTCCCGCGTTTTCTCGTTACTACGTGTATAAACGTGAAAATCAGGCGGGGAAAAGCTTGGTGCAAGTGGGTCCCGATACGTTTGGTAAAACAGTGGGCTGGCTTGATGAAAGCTGTGCAGTGCCTTGGCAGATGCAAATGACACTGGTGTTTACTAATCCCGCAGAACGTGATCCTTTACTCTTTTTTAAAGACCGAAGCGCGTTAGATCAAGTGATTAATGCCGAAGATCCTGTACAAGTGGTCAATCCAATACGTCAGGCATTGACTGCAAATAAAGCGCATCCTGCGGTGTTAGCACAAGAGCCAAGTGAATTTGTTGATTTTCAGAAAAACTTCTATTTGCTACCGATTTTACAAGGCGAAGAAGTGATGAATGCCAAAGGGTTTTATGAGCGTGCTTTAGAAGTCGCCTCAGTTAGTAAACAAGAAGGAACATTAACCACATCGCCGACGCGTACTGATACCAGCACAAAGACCGTGTCATCGGATGCGAAAAAAACGGCGACGGCGGATAATCCACAAGAAGTGACGGGTTTTCGTGCCGCAGTGGTGTTTGTGATTGACTCGACGATTTCGATGGATCCTTATATTAATCGGACGCGAGAAGCGATCAAACAAGTGTACGATCAAATTGAAAAAGAGAATTTAGGCGAACAAGTGAAGTTCGGCTTGGTGGCATTCCGTTCCAGTACTAAAGCGGTTAAAGGGTTGGAATATACTTCAAAAATGTTTGTAGATCCGACTACCGTGAAAGACGGGAAAGACTTTATGCAAAAAGTCGCCTCATTAAAACAAGCCAAAGTGTCGAGTAAAGAATTTAGTGAAGATGCGTATGCGGGGATTAACCAAGCACTGAATGAAATTCAATGGAACCAGTTTGGCGCACGTTATATGGTCTTGATTACTGATGCGGGGGCGATTGAAGGCGATAATCCGATTTCCACCACAGGATTAGATGCTAAACAATTACGCTTAGAAGCCCAACATCGTGGTGTGGCGATTTATGCCTTACATTTAAAAACGCCTTCTGGCGCGAAGAATCACGAACAAGCGCAAGCACAATATACCGATTTAGCCTTTAATCATTATTTAAATAAAGCGCTGTATTATCCAGTGAATGCCGGTGATGTAAATGAGTTTGGTGAGAAAATTAGCACCTTAGCGAAAGCCCTCACGGCACAAGTGAAATTGGCTTATCGTGGTGAAATGGCGGCAGGCAGTGCATTAAGTGCGGTCGAAAAAGAGAAAAAATCTGCGCCAGCGCCGACCTCTGAAATTGAGCAAGATGCCATGTTGTTAGGGCGTGCAATGCAACTTGCCTATTTAGGCGGCGAGAAAGGAACAAAAGCGCCACCAGTGTTTAAAGCGTGGATCAGTGATAAAGATTTTGCCAAACCAACTGTCCCGACGGCTGAAGCACGTGTGTTATTGACCAAATCACAATTAAGTGACTTGAGTGATGTGGTGAAAAAGATCGCTGATGCCGCCAATGAAGGCTTAATTTCACCCAATGATATGTTTGCACAGCTACGTTCTGTGGCTGCGGCAATGGGACAAGATCCAAGTAAAATTAAGGCAGAAAGTGCAACTAAGATCGCGGATTTAGGCTTATTAGGGGAGTATCTTGACAATATTCCTTATAAAAGCCAAGTGACATCTATTGATGAGGACACTTGGAAAGGCATGAGCGTACAGGAACAAGAAAAGTTCATTCGTGAACTACACAGTAAATTACGTCATTATCGTGTCTTTAATGAAGATCAAAGTCGTTGGATCTCTTTATCAGAAGGCAGTGATCCACGTGATTTTGTTTATCCCGTGCCTTTAGAAGCCTTACCATAACAAACAAAGGGTGAGATTGTGCTTTGTATTGAAAATATGTCTGTGACACGAGGAAAAGGGGAACAACGTTTCACCGTGTCTTTACCGACACTGCATCTCGCGGATGGAGACGTCTTGGCGATTCAAGGCACAAGTGGTTGTGGCAAAAGCACCCTATTGGAAATGATCGGTCTGATTCTTCAGCCTGAGCAGCTAAGCGGTTTTCAATTGGGCAAGCAAGGAGCACTGTTGGACATTCATCGTCTGATTCAACAGCAAAACCAACCCGCGTTGGCTCAAATTCGCGCAGAGAAACTCGGGTTTATGCTACAAAATGGCGGATTACTGCCCTTTTTAACTGTTGCACAAAATATTGAATTGCCGAACGCGTTATTGCAGAGCTACGTCGATCAGCAATGGGTTGCCTTCTTGTGCCAAGAATTGAATATTGGACATCTTTTAACAAAGTACCCGAAACAACTGTCGATTGGGGAGCGTCAACGTGTCGCTTTTATTCGCGCGGTTGCACATAAACCCTTAGTTTTATTGGCAGATGAACCTACTTCTGCGTTAGATCCTCATCATGCTGACGTGTTGTTTAGTTTGATTTTAGATCTGGTAGCACAACAGAATATTTCTGTGTTATTGGTTACTCATGACTGGGAATTGGTGAAACGTAAGCAGCTGCGAGCCTTAAGTGCCAATTTACTGTCCCCACAACACGCAATTTTTACCGACATCGGCTGAGAGAATGAATATGCAAGCAATCTCTTTTGGGAAAAAAATCCACTTATTAAGCCAATTAGCATGGCGTGATCTCCGCTATGATCGCAATGTGTCGTTTTGTATTATTGCTTCCTTGATTGCCGTGATTGCGCCCTTGTTGCTTTTATTCAGCTTAAAATATGGCGTGGTTTCCCAATTACGTGCACAGCTGATGAATGATCCCCGCCACTTAGAAATCAAAATCGTGGGTAATTTGAATTTATCTTCAGAATGGTTTGCTTGGCTACAACAGCAACCTGAAACGCAGTTCGTGATCCCCTTAACCCGTTCACTGAATACGATTGTTGACTTGCGTAGTGATACTCGCCATTTTGTGTCTGATGTGGAACTCTTACCTACCGCACCCAATGACCCTATTTTAGCCCCGCTTCAGCTTCAACAAAAAAAAGCGGCGGTATTAACGGCCTTAGCGGCTGAAAAATTACAAGTGAGATCGGGAGATAAGATTACCTTACTGGCAACGCGAAACTATGCGGGGTTGACGGAAAAAGGGCACCTCGAACTGATTGTGGAAAATATCCTACCAGAAACTCGTTTCTCACGCCCGGCTGCCTTTGTGGATTTGGAAACTGTAGTGGGCATTGAGGATTTTCGTGATGGTTTTCAAACAGACGTCTTTCCTGCTATGTCAGGGCAAGTGAGAGAGCAGGCAAGAGAGACCTTTGCGAGAGCGCGTATTTATGCCAAACAGTTAGATGATGTGGCGTTGTTGGCGTTGAAATTACGTGCGAAAAATATCGATACACGCACAGAAGCTAAAGCCATTGAAAATGTCAAAGCGATTGATGCCGTTTTAAATGTGATTTTTCTTGTTATTGCCGTCACCTCGATTATGGGCTGTATTCTGTCTTTGGTGGGGGCATTTTTAGCCAATATTGATCGCAAAAGAAAAGAAATTGCCGTCCTACGCTTGCTCGGATTTCAATCAATTGGCGTGATGGGCTTTTTGATTTTACAAGCAGTGATTTTAAGCAGTGTGGCTTTTTTGATGTCTTACTTATTTTTTGTTGTGGGAAGCCAATTGTTTAACCATATTTTAACCAACAATTTGGCGGATACGCCTTTTATTAGTCATTTGCAGCCATTGCATTTAGTGTTTGCGTTTATGATTGCTTTTATTTTATCGGCGATCGTCGCTGCTATTGGTGCAATACGAGCCATTCGGATTCAGCCCGCGGAGAGTTTACGAGATGTGTAAATATGTATATACCTTATTGAGCTTGTGTGTGGTGAGTAGTGCAACACAAGCCGCTTGGGAAGAGAAATTTTATAACCCTCAGCCGTTAGAGAATGATGTCATTTTGCCGTTGCCCTGTGAGGGAAATATGGTGTTTCGCGTGGTGAGAACCAATACGCAACAACCTTTAGAAGACACCTTAGTGACATTAGGGGGAAATCGTGAACAAGATGGTTATGCAGAATATGCCACCCCAAACTATATTGCGGGTGGATTTGCCGATAAAGACAAAGAGCGTTTCTTTTTGATGGCGAAATATGAAGTGACCGAAGCACAGTATCAAGCGGTGATGACGGAAAAATGTAATACGCCCACACTAAAGGGATTGTTGCCGATGACCAATATCACTTGGTTTGATGCCATGACGTTTACGCAGAAATACAATGAATGGTTACTGAAACAGGCGAAAGGCGCGTTACCGACAGAAGATGGGGTCGCAGGCTTTGTGCGTTTACCGACCAACGTGGAATGGGAATTTGCTTCTCGTGGTGGTGTTGCCGTGACACCATCGGAATTTCGTGAAAATACTTTCCCAATGCAAGACGGCTTAGTCAATTATGCTTGGTTTAATAATGCCAAATCGGCGAATGGTCGCCTGCAAGTGATTGGGCGTTTAAAACCGAATCCATTAGGGCTATTTGATACTTTAGGCAATGCCAGTGAAATGATGTTTGACAGTTTCAAAATGAATAAATTAAGCCGCTACCATGGTCAAGAAGGGGGCGTAATTGTTCGGGGGGGCAGCTATTTAAAATCAGAAGCTGATGTGAATAATGTCTTACGCTTAGAAATGCCTTTTTATGACCAACAAGGCGCAAAAAAAGCCAAAGATGTGGGCTTCCGTGTGGTGATTGCCGCACCGTTACTCACGTCCAGTGAGCGTATTAAATCCGTTGAAAAAGCGTGGGAGGCATTGGGCAAAGATCATCAACAACCTGAAAAAGGGGAAAATAGCAAGATTGTGGATAAGCTAGAAGAACTGGCAAATAACACGGTAGATGAAAAATTAAAACAAGAGCTCAATAACACTAAAGAGCAATTGCGTGCGGCGAATTTAGAACGTGATGAACAACGGGATTCTGCCGTGCGTTCTGCCTTACAATTGGGGGCATTTTTGTGTGCCAACGTGTCAGATTTACAAGGCGAAGTGGAGCAAAATAAGAAAATTCTCGAGGCAATGACCGCACTTTATCCCAACAGTGAAAAAGAAACGAATGCCAAAAATCGGTTAGCAGAATCAGAAAACGCACGGGATTTTGTGTTGAAGTATTATGCTGATACAATCGTGGCAAGCTCAACAACGTATAATAAACAAACAATTGAAACACAGGTTTCACGTACGAATGCTATCGTTAGCAGTAGTGGAAAAGCAAACTTAACACAATATGTTAATCTTTACTGGCGACATCTTGAGCAATATTATCAAGATAACAAGATCAGCCGTCAAGCATGGTTAGAGAAATGTACTCAAGTCAAACAGGGGAACTAATATGATGAAAATGAAACAATCACGTAAATCTATTTTAGGTGTACTCACGCTTTCAACTGCCGTAGTGCTCGCCGGTTGTCAAAATACCGGGGGCAGTTATTTTGGCTCGCAAAGTAGCCTCTCTACTGGCGAAGAAGCCGAGTTCTTTAGTGATTCAGGTTGGAATGCTTGTGCATGGGGGGCCGCAGGTGGTGCGGTATTAGGTGCAGGTGTTGCACTGTTATCGGGTAAAGATGCAGGCACGGCGGCAGCGGTCGGTGTTGCAGGTGCGGCAGCGGGCTGTGGGGCATTAATGGGAACGAACTATTATCTGGAAAAACAGCGCAAAGCCTACGCTAAAAAAGAAGATCGTTTGAATGCCTATATTGCTGAAACGCGTAAAAATTCGGACATGGTGAGAAAAGCCACTGCAAAAGCGAAAACGCAGCTAGATAGAAACAATAAAACACTCGTGAATTTAAACAAGCAATTAAAATCGGGTGCGATTCAGCAAGCAGATGCGAAAAAACAACTTGCACAAATTGATGCGGATATTAAAGCGGCACAAAACAATTTAGCCTCCATGAAAAAACGTGCACAAACATTGCGCGAGGTGGCGAGTAAAGAAAAATCCAGTGGCTTGAATGTCAGTCGATTTGAAGCCGAAATTGCAAGTCTTAATAAACAAATCGCGACTTATGAGCGTTTAGTCGATGCTTCGTCTAAACAGCGTTCTGCAATTCAAATAGGATAAACTATGAAAGGATTAAAATTATCATTATTGGTGGCGAGCTTGACGGTATTAACAGCGTGTTCCGTTACGCCAGAACAGTGCGACCCAAGTGTTGAGTCGAGTGTATGGAATAAAATGGCATGTACGACATCAGGCAGTTATGATCATCGTGTCAAAGAAAAAGAACGGACGTTGCAAAGTGAAAAAGACAAGCAAACTGCCTTGAATAAAACTTATGCAGACACACAGAAAAAAGCCAAAGCCACTGAGCGCGCTTTAGCGAAGAAGAAAGCTGAACTTGCTACATTGAATAAATCGGTCACCGATTATGCAGCGCAATTGAAGCAAAAAGCCAAAGGCAAAGAGGATGTCCTTGCTGAAGTGAGAAAAGTCGAGCAGCAATTAAAGCAAGTGAATGGTTCTGCCGCGAGTGAAGAAGCCAAACAGGCTGAAATTAAAGCATTGAAGCGTAAGCTTGAAGCATTACAGGCGGCAAGTGGTATTTAACACCTTTTAAATAGGCAGTCACAGGGCTGCCTATTTTTTATCATGTTTATTGGAAAGAAATATGCAACGTTTAGCTCGAGTTCCCCTTCAGCAAGAGAATCAAGCCGCAGTCGCGCTACTATCGCATTATGATGAACTGATGCAGATTATCGTGCGCTATTTGCCGCCGAGTACTGCTACGTTATTTGCTCGTCCTGAAGTGCAATCCGATGGCAAGATCATCGAATGGTATAGTGAATTAGAAGGACAAGCCGATTTATTTCATGCGAATCAGGTTGAAAAGCAACAACGCGATAGCGTGCTGACACGGATTACCCAACGACTGACAGCCATTGAGCAGTTAAATGCAGATCTGTTAAAAAAAGGGCTGATCAGTCCCACACAATCTGAGCGACTGAGGTTATTGGTCGAGGGCGCAAGTCATGACACAAAGCAAATCTATGTGATCAATAATGAACCCGTGATAACCGGATGGGGCATGGGTCAGAAAGTGATGCCACCAGCCTCCCCGCCTGTGGCACCAATCAATCCGGCAAGTCGTTCTCGTTGGCTATGGCCTTTCTTGTTTCTTTTATTGTTATTGGGCTTATTGCTTTGGTGGTGGCTGAATACTAAGCAACCAGCAAAAACGCCTGAGGCAGTGAATTCGCCACCCGTGCTGACACAACCTAAAGTCCCTGAGCCAGTTGAAGTGGTGAAACCTAACGAACCTAAAGTGGAGGAGACGAAACCCTTGGAGGTTGTGCCGCCACCGAAGCCTGAGCCGGTTGCACCAGAAAAAGTGGATGACCCGCCTAAGGTGACGGAGAAAACGCCAGCGCCACCGGAAAAAGTCTGTTCTATCTCAACAAAACCAGGCGAGAATCCACAAATGGTGATTGTGTTTGATAATTCACGCTCCATGTTGTATTCCTTGCTTGAAAGTAAACAAACGCTCGCCGATTTTGAGTATCGTTGGGTTCGTTATTTAACCTCCGCAGAAGAAACTGCCCATATCCGTCGCTCACCGAATCGGTTAGAAGTGGCGAAGCAGTCTTCTGCCAGTATTATTAATAGCATTGCGAAAACCGTCGACATTGGACTGGTGGAATTGAAAGGTTGTCCGACAGCGAATAATCATGGTTATTATTCACCCGCGAAGCGCAAACAGCTACGTGCCAAAATTAATGCGATGCAGCCGGCACCAGATAGCGATGAAAACAGTGGCGGTACCCCATTATATAGCGGACTAAAACAAGCCGCTGCAATGGTGGATGGTAAGAAGCGCGATGGATTTATTTTACTGATTAGCGATGGTGAAGATTCGTGCGAAACGGGCGATGTTTGTGCATTAGCGCAACAAATTGCCAAACGGCAGCCCCGTCTAAAAATCAATGTGGTGGATATTGGGGGGGCCAAAGCGGCAAACTGTGTGGCAAAAGCCACGAAGGGAAAAGTGTTTACTGCCAATAGTCAAAAACAATTAGTGAATATGATTAATCAAGCGGTAAAACCGATTACAGAAGTGGAAGTGTGTAAGTAATC
Source organism: Pasteurella multocida (assembly GCF_900187275.1). Taxonomy (NCBI): domain Bacteria; kingdom Pseudomonadati; phylum Pseudomonadota; class Gammaproteobacteria; order Pasteurellales; family Pasteurellaceae; genus Pasteurella; species Pasteurella multocida. The sequence continues at coordinate 1,568,215 of NZ_LT906458.1, read as the reverse complement.
AGAGGAAAGTATGCAACGTTTAGCCTTTTTTACTCTTCAGAATACTCATCAGGACGGGATTAATTTACTTTCTCGTTATGATGAAATTGAGCGTATATTACGTCGCCATTTACCCCCAAGCACAGTGGATTTGTTTGCACGACCAGACATCAACGCCGACGCAACAAGGGTGGAATGGTACACCGAGTTGCAAGGACAGCCTCATTTACTGGGCAGTAGTCAAGCTGATCAGCAACAATTAGCGCAAGTTCAGCCCTTTATTCAGCAATGTTTAAAGGTGATTCGTCATTTGAATCAAGATTTAACGGCAAAGGGGCAGCTGACTCCCGAACAGTGTACCTTGTTAACGCAGTTTGTCGAAGGGGCTGAACACAATACGATACAAGTGTATATGGTCAATAAGACACCGGTTATCACAGGTTGGGGACTTGGTGAGCGGAAACCTGAACCTATGCCTGTCGCCCCTGCACCGTCCAAACCAACGCGGTGGTACTGGTGGTTACTGCCATTATTGCTATTTCTGTTAGGTGTATTACTTTGGTGGTTCTTTTGGCGGACACCAGTAGTCGAAACGGTAAAAACGCAGCCAAAACCAGAACCGCCACCGGAAACGCAGCCGATCAAAGAAGCGCCACCTGTCGAATTACCAAAAGTGGAACCTCCTAAAGTTGAGCCACCTAAAGTTGAGCCACCTAAAGTTGAGCCACCTAAAGTTGAGGCACCTAAAATTGAGGCAGCACCTGAAAAAGTGTGTCGCCAGAAAATTATTCCCGCGCAAGCGCCACAAATGGTGATTATCTTTAATAATGCTTCTGGGATGCGTTATACCATTAAAGAAGGCATTAAAAAAATTGATGATTTTGATCGACGCTTAGAGCGTGAAGCTGTCCCGCGTAAAGAGATTGATTATATGTATCGTAAGCCGAATAGATCGACCGCATCGAAAGTCGCGGTCAATAACATCTTAGCGTCGATTGACCCGCATATTGATATCGGTTTAGTGGAACTGAAAAGTTGTTTGACTAAAAAAACAAAGGCTTCTGCCGCTGTTGCACACGGAGTATTTTCTGCGCAACAACGGGAGTCTTTGAAACAAAAAATCAATCAAATGAAAGTGCGTGAGAATCAAGTACCGGGCACCCCAATTTATGAAGGATTGGAAAAAGCCCTAACAATGGTGGATGGAATTGAACGCGATGCCTTGATCCTATTGATTACGGAAGGTAATGGCGATTGTACTTTCCGTGATCCTTGTCAGCTGATTCAACAAGAAATCCAACGCAGACCGAAATTGAAAGTGAATATTGTCAGTATTAATTCACCATGGAATGCCACAGACTGTTTAGCCTCGCTCAGCGGGGGACAGATCTTTAATAGTGAGGTGAAAAGTGAATTACAACTCACCGAACTCATTAACCAAGCAGTGAAGTCGGTCCAAACGGAAGAAATTTGCGAATAGCGCTTTTCCATTCCTATTCTTCAGGCGATCAGGCGGTCGCCTGATTTTTTTGCGAGCAGAAAGCGGTATTTTGTCTTGTGATTTTATGCGAAAATAGAGCGCACTTTCTGATGATTTTTTAGAGATAAGACATGGATAATTTAGACTTGCACACGCCCATGATGCGCCAATATTTGGCGCTCAAAGCCGAAAATCCCGATATTTTGTTGTTTTATCGGATGGGTGATTTTTATGAGCTTTTTTATGACGATGCCAAGAAAGCGGCGGCGTTGCTAGATATTTCCTTGACTAAACGTGGACAGTCCGCTGGGCAACCTATCCCAATGGCGGGCGTGCCTTATCATGCAGTAGAAGGTTATTTAGCCAAATTGGTGCAATTAGGGGAGTCGGTGGCGATTTGTGAGCAAGTGGGTGATCCGGCGACTTCAAAAGGTCCCGTTGAGCGCCAAGTCGTGCGGATTGTCACCCCCGGTACCGTGAGCGATGAAAGCCTCTTACCTGAACGGCAAGACAACTTGATCGCCACGGTTTACCAAGAAAAAGATCGCTTTGGTTTGGCAGTGTTAGACATCACCTCGGGGCGTTTTCAAATCAGTGAGCCCGAGGATCGCGCGAGCTTACAAGCGGAGTTACAGCGCATTTCGCCTGTAGAGTTATTGTATTGTGAAGACTTTGTGGACATGGCATTGCTTGAGCCGTTTAAAGGGTTACGCCGGCGTCCTATTTGGGAATTTGAACTCGGTACGGCAATTCAATTACTCAATCGTCAGTTTCACACCAAAGATCTGCGTGGTTTTGGGGTGGAAAAAGCCATTTTGGGACTCTGTGCGGCAGGCTGTTTGTTACAATATGCCAAAGATACTCAACGTACGGCATTACCGCATATTCAAAGCCTAACCTTATTACAACATTCAGAACATATACAATTAGATGCCGCCACGCGCCGTAATTTAGAGTTAACCCAAAATCTTGCCGGTGGCAGCGAAAATACCCTCGCCTCGGTGCTCGATAAATGTGTCACCCCAATGGGAAGCCGTTTATTGAAACGTTGGATGCATCAGCCCATTCGTCAGCATGAAAAACTCATGGTGCGCCAAAATCGGATTACTGCCCTTTTGCAACAGGATTTGGTAGCAGCGATTCAGCCTTATTTACAGCAAATCGGCGATATGGAACGGATTTTAGCCCGTGTCGCTTTGCGCTCGGCACGTCCCCGTGATTTAACTCGTTTGCGTACTGCCCTGGAACAAATTCCGTATTTGCGCGATATTCTGGCACAACAAACTTCGTCAGATTTGACCGCACTTTTGCAGCCAATCGGTGAATTTTCAGCGCAGTTAGATTTATTACAGCGTGCTATCATTGATAATCCCCCAATGTTAATTCGTGATGGTGGCGTGATTGCTGAAGGCTACAATGCGGAGTTAGATGAATGGCGCAGTTTGTCGGATGGTGCAACGCGTTATTTAGAAGATCTCGAACAGCGTGAGCGAGAAAGTACCGGGATTGATACGTTAAAAATCGGCTTTAATGCGGTGCATGGCTACTATATTCAAATTAGCCAAGGGCAAGCCCATAAGGCACCGATGCACTATGTGCGCCGCCAAACCCTGAAAAATGCAGAACGTTATATTATTCCAGAGCTGAAAACGTACGAAGATAAAGTGCTGAAAGCCAAAGGCGCTGCATTAGCGTTAGAAAAACAGCTTTACGAACAATTATTTGATGAGTTATTGCCACATTTAGGGGCGTTACAACTTGCCAGTTTAACTTTAGCGGAACTGGACGTGCTCACCAATTTAGCCGAACGAGCAGAAACCCTCAATTATGTGGCACCGCAATTTAGCGATGATATCGGGGTGCATATTCAGCAAGGTCGTCATCCTGTGGTGGAACAGGTGCTCAATGCGCCGTTTATTGCCAACCCGGTTGAGCTTCACCCGCAACGTCATTTATTGATTATCACAGGACCGAATATGGGCGGGAAAAGTACCTATATGCGCCAAACTGCCTTGATTACATTAATGGCGTATATGGGCAGTTTTGTGCCTGCGGAAAGTGCGGTGATTGGTCCGATTGATCGTATTTTCACCCGTATTGGTGCGTCAGACGATTTGGCGTCAGGGCGTTCGACCTTTATGGTGGAGATGACCGAAATGGCAAATATTTTGCATCAAGCCACGGCAAACAGTTTGGTGTTAATTGATGAAATTGGACGGGGAACATCGACTTATGATGGGCTTTCTTTAGCGTGGGCTTGTGCGGAATGGTTGGCGAAAAAATTACGCTCACTTACTTTATTTGCCACTCATTATTTTGAGCTGACGGTGTTACCTGAACAACTGGCGGGTAGTGCCAACGTGCATTTAGATGCCATCGAGCATAATGACACCATTGCTTTTATGCACGCAGTGCAAGAGGGCGCCGCCAGCAAAAGTTACGGTTTAGCCGTGGCGGCATTGGCGGGCGTGCCACAATCGGTGATTAAACTGGCGAAACAAAAATTAGCGCAATTAGAAAAACTGTCACAACAAAATGCCGATCAACGTATCCAAGATTTGCGCCAGCTCAATCAAACACAAGGTGAATTGGCGTTAATGGAAGAAGATGACAGCAAAACAGCCGTTTGGGAAATGTTAGAAAAACTCGATCCTGACGAACTCAGCCCAAAACAAGCGCTAGCGTATTTGTATCAGTTGAAGAAGTTGGTTTGATCTATACAATAAAAGCGGGTATTCAGCCCGCTTTTCTATCATTGAAGTGGTAACGAGGCTTGATTTTATGCTGCCACATCCTTTTCCTTCGGATAAATTGCCCCTAAACTGACCGCACTTTTTGCCCCTGTTACGCTCGGTAAATTGCCCGGGAGGTCATTGAGGCGTTGATAGGCAAGCCACGCAAAAGCCGCCGCTTCCACATAATCGGCATCTAAGCCGTAGTCATTGGTGGTTTGCACTTGCCATTGTGGCAATAAGGTGGTGAGGCGTGCCATTAAGAGACAATTTTTCACCCCGCCTCCACACACTAGTAAATGGCGATCTAATTCCGTTTCAATTTGGTTAAGCTGATCCACAATACTTTGTGCAGTGAGTTCTACTAAGGTTGCTTGGACATCTTGTGGCGAAAGTGCGGTGTGTTTTTGCAATTTTTTGTTTAGCCAAGCCAGATTGAATAATTCGCGCCCTGTGCTTTTTGGTGCGGGAAGGGCGAAGAACGGTTCATCGAGTAAATCAGCAAGTAAGTCCATATTCACTTTACCTGATTTCGCCCATTCTGCATTTTTATCATAGGCTTTGCCTTGATGTTTTTCGATCCACGCGTCGAGCAACGTATTGCCCGGACCTGTGTCATAGCCAATGACCTCTTCATTTGGTAGTAAGCGAGAAATATTGCTGATACCACCGACATTTAACACTACGGTCGCTTGATTCGGTTTCCGAAATAAGGCTTGATGAAAAGCCGGCACCAGTGGCGCACCTTGTCCACCAAATGCCATATCTTTACGGCGAAAATCCGCCACAGTGGTAATGCCCGTTTTCGCTGCGATCAGGTTAGCATCGCCAATTTGCATAGTAAATGGATAGTGGCTGTTTGGGGAATGCCAAACAGTTTGTCCGTGGCAACCAATCGCCGTGATCTGTTCTGGGGAAAGCTGATATTTTTGTAAGAATTGCTGAATGCACTCGGTATAGAGTAAACCCAGTTGGTGATCTAACTCACCTAAGGCTTGTAAAGTGGTTGCGCCGGAGTTACATAATGCTGAAATCTGTTGCCGTATTGCGGGTGGCATTGGGTAAAAATCCGAATGGATAAGTTGTGGTTGCGTACAGGAAAAGTCCATTAATGCCAGATCCACTCCGTCTAAACTGGTGCCTGACATGACCCCGATATAATACATAGTTGCCTCCTTTTTCAGCTGATATGTTGTGTATTATAGAAGTAATCGGAAAAATCAGCAAAAGGTGAGTGAATAAGAAGTGCCACGCCTAAGCGAGGTTGTGAGGAAAACTCACAGGCGCATTTAACAGGATCTTTTGCTACTAAGTGAATTTTTTATTGGAAAGATAGATTGATTGCTATATCATACATATATCGCTTCTTTTAGTCTGTTTTGTCACTTATATCAATCAAAGAATGGAAAAACTTACACTGCAAATTTATCTTGAACAAGCTTGGTGCGATTTAGCTTTCTTGTATTTTGATTCAGAAACCTATCAACTGTGTAATTTCGAATACTTAACAGATTACGTGGTTCAGCACTATGGAAAAACGGGTGAACATGCTGTGTCGCTTAATTATCCAGTGAATGTTTTCATTGATGACACGACGTCGCTGTGGAGCTGGCTCAGTGATATCGCGCCTGCGGGAGCAAGTCGTCGTTATTGGTTAGAAGCGTTAGACATTAAACAAGAATCAGAGGAAAAACAACAGTTTCTTTTACTGAAACATGCTGCGATTTCCCCAATTGGCAATTTACGTATCAAAGATGCTGTGCCAGAACAAGTTGAAGTTCGCTTATTTGATCTAGACAAGGCGAAAGATAGACAGAGTGATTTTTTAGAGTATGTGAACCAAAGTGGTGCGATGGTAGGAGGTGCGACAGGGGCTGGCGGCGAAGCACCAAAATTGCTTCTTAAACGGCGAGAGAATCAAGTTTGGATTGATAACCAACAGCAAGGGCAGGATCAGGATGTGAGTTATTTAGTGAAGTACCCACGTGGCAATTACTCACCCATTGATTGTGATATTTTACGTGCAGAATATCATTATTATCAGGAACTTGCTCAACTGGGTTTTGACACAATAGATACGACTAGAATGAGGTTAGAAGAAGGAAAACGTTATCCTTCCCTATGGTTGCCTCGTTTTGATATTGTGCAACGAGAAGGAAAAACACATCGTCTTGCTTTTGAATCAGTGTATTCGCTATTACAGAAACAAGGTGGTGTACTTGATCATGAAACGACACTTCGCCAGTTAATTGAGAGAATCTCGACGGCTCGTTTGCAGTTTGCACAAACAGACTTCGTGATTGAATGGGTAAAGCGAGATTTGTTAAATATTGCCTTTGGCAATAGCGACAATCATGGTCGTAATATGGCGTTTTTACGTGATGAACAACGTATTTGGCTCGCCCCAATTTATGATTTTGCGCCGATGCGTGCTGATCCAGAAGGCATTATTCGTACGACTACTTGGCAAACTAAAGGGGAGTATCCACAGGAATTTGCTGGCGAGTATCACTTTGAGCGCATCGCAGAAGTATTAGCTGATTTAGTTGAACCAACGTTATTAATGCAAGAGTTACGCCGGTTAGCTGGCAGTTTAGTGGATTTAAAATCCCGATTAGTACAACGTAATCTACCTCAATCTATTTTAGATTTCCCTGCGATTGGTTTTGATTATTTACCTGAAAAATTAAAAAAATGGGGGCTTATTTAGGATGCAAATCACTCGAAGAAATGCCTCTACCAAAGGGGCAAGTGTTGCGGAAATTGATCGTAAGAAAGTACGTAATGAAATCATTCAAGCGATGCTAATGGGGGAATTGAGCCAAGGTGAAGCATTGCGTAAATTGCGTATTGAAATGTTCGGTATTAATCAACAACACTATATTCAGTTAGTAAAGGTATCACGCCAGACCCTATCGAATATTGAGAATGATAAGGGTAATTATAGTGTAGAAACGATTAATAAAGTGTTTAAACCCTTTGGTCTGGAACTCGGCTTGGTACCTGTTTCTAAGGCATTATTAAAGGAACTTTTTTCGACAGCTTAATGTGACCAAGCTCACATAAAAATGGGCGAATCAGGCTTCTCTCAAGTCAAGCGGATTCGCCATTTTTATGTCTTCCGATGACAAAATTGGTGGAGTTATCTTACCCACTCCACCACGTCATCAAAGGCTTGGCGTGTTTTGGCTTTTGGCTCGTTTAAACGGTAACCAAAGGCGATCATCACACTCAGTTTATAGGTTTTCGGATCATAAAGCCCTTGTTCCACAAAAATATGATCCATTTTTTCCAATGGGAAACCTTCAATTGGGGTTGAGTCGATGCCGATCATCGCTGCACTGGTCAGCATATTTGCCAGGGCAATATAGCTTTGGCGACATGCCCAATCGTAAAAGGCTTTTGGATTCTCAGTTAAGGCAAAATCCTGTTCGCTAAACGTACGATAGAAATTTTGACGGATTTTGCGCATTTCTTCAGGGATATGATGGATATCTCGCATCATATGTTGCACATATTCACCATCAGCAAGTAAGGTCTCTGGTTGGCGCACTAACACCACCACAAAATGGCTGCAATCCATCACTTTATCTTTCGCACCCCAAGCCGTATCACGAATTAATGCTTTGATGTCGGGGTTTTCAATCACTAAGAACTTCCAAGGTTCGAAACCAAATGAGCTCGGCGAAAGGCGACCTGTTTCTAAAATAAAACGGAAATCCTCTTCACTGATTTTCTTACTTGGATCATAGGCTTTGCAAGCGTGACGAAAATGAAAGGCATTTAGGATATCTGTTTTTGAAATGGACATGGTTTTCTCCCAAAGTGCGGTGGTTTTTCAAAAAGTTTGTTTAAATAATTCGGGAGAACTGTTGGCGTTTCGCCTGTTCTCTGGAATAAGTATCAAAACAAAGGCAAATATTGCGAATCAATAAACGCCCCTTCGCCGATACCTGAATATCTTTCTCTCCAATCGTTAATAGACCGTCTTCAGATAATGGCGCAAGCAGTTTTAAATCTTCGGCAAAGTGCGAAGTAAATTGAATGCCGTATTGCTGTTCAATCGGTTGATAATCTAATTTGAAGTTACAGATTAATTGTTTGATCACATCACGGCGTAAGCAATCCTCTTCGCTCATGGCAAAACCTTTGTGCAGTGCAATACCGGTGTTATCAATCGCCGTATAATAATGTTTTAATTCTTTTTGATTTTGTGCGTAAGTGTCGCCTAACAAGCTGATCGCCGAGACACCTAAGCCGAGTAAATCACATTCTTCTTGTGTAGTGTAGCCTTGGAAATTGCGGTGCAATACACCTTGTTTTTGGGCGATCGCCAGTTCATCATCTGGTTTGGCGAAATGATCCATGCCAATAAATTTGTAACCTGCATCACCTAAGGTTTCTATCATTTTTTGCAAAATGGTTAATTTGGTTTCTGGTGCCGGCAATTGTTCATTTTTAATCTTCGCTTGCCCAGCGAAACGGCTTGGTAAGTGGGCGTAATTGAACACACTTAAACGATCGGGGTTTAATGCAATGACTTTTTGCAAAGTGAACATAAAACTATCGACGTTTTGAAGTGGCAGACCATAAATTAAATCGAGGTTAGTGGATTGGAAACCCAACTCACGCGCACGTTTTAATAGCGCTTCAATAAAGTCTTCATCTTGTACACGGTTAATGGCTTTTTGCACGTCTTTATTGAAATCTTGCACACCCATACTCATGCGATTAAAACCAATGCGACGTAAATGATCGAGCATATTGAGTTCAATTTCACGCGGATCCATTTCAATGCTGATTTCCGCATCAGGGGCAATGGTAAAATGTTTGCGTAGCATCGCCATTAAACGTGCGGACTGTTGCTCTGTTAAATAAGTTGGCGTCCCCCCGCCCCAATGTACTTGGGTTGCGATACGATTTTTAAATAGCGATGCACGGTTTTCTATTTCACGTTCTAAAAAGTCGAGATAAATATCCGCTTTGTGTTGGTGACGAGTAATGGTTTTATTACAGGCACAGAAATAGCACAGCTTATGGCAAAATGGGATATGGACATAAAGTGAAAGGGGACGATTTGGATAGCGTTTTGTCGCCTGAATAAAATCTTGGTTGGTATAATTTTCATTAAATTCCAACGCCGTTGGATAGGACGTATAACGTGGACCAGACTGGTTATATTTTTGAATAAGCGCCAAATCCCAAACAATATCGGACATGATTTCCCCCAACAAGATTCCATTTACTTCATATCAATTAATAATTGCTGTAATTCTAAGCGAATTTTCTGCTCTAATTCCGCTTCGGCGCTTTCACGTTGTAAGTCTAAACGCATACGTTCATTTTTCTTTAACTCGCGACGCTTTTCATGAGTCGGCATTTCCATTACCACTTCATACAGCTGATACATGGCTTGATAATTTTTGAGCTTTTTACCCAAGGGATCAAGCAACATTTTTAAGCGAATGACGCCTTCCGAATGATTACAATCGCCATTTTGCATGGCTTTCGCAATAATCACAATACTTTCGGTTAAGCGCTGACTACGGGCAGTACGCATATTGGCAATGGCTTTTTTCTGCTTTTGCAATGCCAATAATAAGTAGCCCGCATAGCTCGCCATTGCCACAATAACCAGCACGGCAAGAATCAATAAAATGTTCGTCCACATCATACTTATCTAAATTGGTTAATATCGATTTTTTCAAAGGTGCGTAAGAGATCTTCTTCAGGATCGTCATCTTCTGAAATGCCTAGCTCGTCCATTAATTCTGCAATACGATCTAAACAGTCATCGACAAATTGTTGATCTTCTGCACTTAAGGTTTTGCCCGCTTCCAAATCGTCTAACAGCTGGTTTAAACATTCGTTACTTTCGAGTAACTCCAACTCTAGCATTGGATCTTGTTTTGGCAGTTTTTCCTCTAATTTCATCGGTGGAATAGTCATGCCTTTTTCTGGCTTATTCACAAATTCCACAACTAACGGCACTTTTTTACGGCTACCAATACGCGGATCTTTTTTCTCCAACGCTTGATGTTTATTATTGTTTTCTGTGGCACTATGACGAGAGCCAGAGGCTAAGCCTTTGCGTTTCTTTTTCTTTTTGTCTTCACGCGCTTTGGCATCTAATTCATAGCGTGTTAATTTCTTACCAGGTTTTCCCTTTGGCAATTCGACTTTTTTATCGACTTTACGAGCCGGCATAATATCGCTGACGCGGCGTGTTTTCTTCTTACGAGCCATAATCTTTTCTCTTTCATTCATCGTTGATGGTAGATTGTACCATTTAAAATCGGTTTTACTTAATTAAAACGCAGGTGGCGCACTAAAGCTTAGCCATTCTTGCGTAATTGGGTGGCGAAATGCTAGCTGTTCTGCGTGTAAACACAAGCGAGGCGAGAGGGCTTTGGCTTGTGGTGGGGCATAGAATTTATCACCTAAGATTGGGTGTCCAAGGGCAAGCATATGCAATCTCAATTGGTGAGAACGTCCTGTAATTGGTGTGAGTTTCACTCTTGTTGTGTTGTTAGGATAGCGGGCTAGCACCTCATATAACGTGAGCGCTGGTTTACCCCGCTCAAAGCAAATTTTTTGGCGAGGGCGGTTTTCCCAGTCACAAATTAATGGCAAGTTGACTTCCCCTTGGTCTTCCTCCAGATGTCCCCACACCAATGCTTGATAATGTTTTTTCGGTTCACGTTCACGAAACTGGCGTTTCAGTTCCCGATCGGCCGCTTTGCTCAAGGCAAACAAAATCAAACCGCTAGTGGACATATCTAAACGATGGGCGGGTTCACAGAAACCGTACTTTTCTTTCACGCGCGACATGGCGCTGTCGTAATATTGGGGCTGGTTACCCGGCACGGAGAGCAAGCCGCTCGGTTTGTTGATCACCACAAAATGATCATCGTAATGCACGATATCAAGGTAAGGATCGGTCGGTGGGGTGTAACTGATTAATGCCATTTTGTTTGCTCAATGTTCTTGGCACACGCATTGTGCCTGTGCCGTTTTACTTGAAAAGTGCGCTAGGTTTTTACTCTGTTTTATTCTTTGTTACTCACAATCACACGCAAGCTGTCTAAACGCCAGGTTGCTTGTTGTAGCTGGGCGAGGGACTGGCTGCGAATGTTTTCGAGTGCATCGACTTCATCTTGGCGAATGTTTTTATTCACTGCTTGTAACGCCGTTAAACGGTTTAATTCTGCACTTAATGTCTGATCTGCAAGCTGTTGTGTATTGTGGATAATTTGTTGTGCTTGTGCAACGATTTTTTGCTCACTGAGTTTGACTAACTGCTCAATGTTCGGACGCACCATTTTCACCACTTTATTTGCCATATTTTTGCCAATCGGCTTTAACTGTTTTTGTAATGCATTGAACGACACCTGTTCCGCTAAGTTATTGCCTTTTTGATCCAATAATAAACGGATTGGTGTAGGTGGTAAGAAACGGGTAAGCTGTAAGCCTTTCGGTGCTTGTGCTTCCACCACATAAATCATTTCCAACAGTAACGTCCCTGCTGGCAAGGCTTTATTAATTAATAAACTGACCGCACTTTTGCCGATATCACCTGAAGTGATCAGATCAATACCGTGACGAATGAGTGGGTGATCCCAGCTCATAAACTCGACATCTTCGCGTGCCAGTGAAAGTTGACGGTCAAAGGTGACAGTTGCGCCTTCTTCTTTTAAGCCCGGAAAATCGGGCACAAGCATATTACTTGCTGGTGTGATCACAATGGATTTTTCGCCCAAATCTTCTTGATCAACGCCAATAATATCAAACAGATTTAAAGTGAAGTTCACCAGTTCTGTCGTACTATCTTGTTCAGCAATATCTGTTGCCAACTGTTGCGCTTGTTCGCCCCCGTTGGAGTTCAGTTCTAATAAGCGATCACGTCCTTTTTCTAAAGCCTGTTTTAGTTCATGTTGCTGTTTGCGTGTGAGGCTAACAAATTCTGCAAAGCCTTCAAGTGCGGTCGGTTTTTGTAAAAATTTATTGAGCTGTGTTTGATGTGTTTCAAACAAGGTCATACCCATTGGGCAAGTTTCTTCAAAGGCATTTAAGCCCTCATGATACCAACGCGCAAGTACCACTTGGGCGGTGTCAGCAAAGCAAGGCACATGAATTTGAATATCACGACTTTGACCAATACGATCCAAACGACCGATACATTGTTCTAAGAGATCCGGATCATCAGGCAAGTTAAACAGCACTAAATGACTCGCAAATTGGAAGTTGCGCCCTTCCGAACCAATGCTTGAGCTGAGTAATACCTGTGCCCCGTCTTCTTGTTGAGCAAAATAGGCTGCTGCGCGATCACGCTCCACAATGCTGAGTTTTTCATGGAAAACCGCCGCACGAATAGCTTCTTTTTCACGCAAGGCTTGTTCTAATTGAATGGCGGTATTCGCATGTCGGCAAATCACCAACACTTTTTCTTCTCGGTGATTTTTTAAGAAGGTAATTAACCATGCTAGACGAGGATCAAATTCCCACCAGCGAGCATCAGGATTGAGTTTTTGGAACATCTGTTCCGGGTAAAAAGAATCGTTTTCGCTTTTTTCTCCTAACATCGCTAACACATTCGCCGCATTATTGTATTGTTTTGGCAACTCAAGGGTAATTTGGTTGTAAGTACGATGTGGGAAACTTTTCACCCCTTGTCTGGTATTGCGGAATAACACACGGCTTGTGCCATGGCGATCAATCAGGTTGTCGATAAGCTCTTGACGCGCCAGGGCTTTTTGTTCGTCGTGAGCTTGTGAGTCGATCACTTTTAACATTGGTTCGACATCTTGCTCGGATAACAAATCAGCAATATGGTTTTTTTCCACCGTACTTAAGGGTTTATCCGCCAATAAACTTTGCACCGCATCGGCAACAGGTTGGTACTGTTGCTGTTCTTGTACAAAGGCTTGATAATCATAGAAACGATCGGGGTCCAGCAAACTTAAACGGGCAAAATGACTTTCTTGTCCGAGCTGTTCTGGCGTGGCGGTCAGCAAGAGCACCGCGGGAATTTGACGTGCAAGCTGTTCGACTAATTGATATTCCAAACTTGGGTTATGTTCTGACCAGCCAAGGTGGTGAGCTTCATCCACAATCAGCATATCAAAGCCCGCTTCGAGGAGCTGTTCGACACGTTTTGGTTTTTCACATAGCCAATCTAAGGCACAAATAATCTGTGATTCCGTGCTAAATGGGTTAATCCATAAAGCAGAAGCAGGATCTTCAAAATCGGCACAGCGTTCCTCATCAAATAAAGCAAAGTGCAAGTTAAAACGGCGTAGCATTTCCACGAGCCATTGATGTTGCAAGGTTTCCGGCACAATGATTAAAACCCGTTCCACTTTTTCAGCAAACAATTGTTGCTGTAAAATCATACCTGCTTCAATGGTTTTGCCTAATCCCACTTCATCAGCGAGCAACACACGAGGGGCGGTACGCTGTCCTACTTCTCTGGCAATATGTAACTGGTGTGGAATCAAGCCGGCACGAATGCCGCGTAAGCCACGTAAAGGCGATTGGAATTGGGCTTGTTGGTGAGTCAGAGCTTGGTAACGTAGGGTGAAATGTTCATTACGGTCAATTTGGGTGGTAAATAAGCGATCTTGTGGCTTACTAAAGGTCATTTGATGAGCAATATCCCTTTCTTGAATCGTGATTTCTTCGCCGTTATCTTGTCGTTTGAGTAAATAAAACGCCACACCGTTATTCTCAAGAATGTCCAAGACATTACCTTTCCAGCCTTCATGATGCACAATTTCATCGCCAATTTGAAATAAGACGCGCGTTAAAGGCGCAGAGTTTAAAGCATAAATACGTTGCTCTTCAGAAGCAGGAAATAGAATGGTGACAGTGCGCATATCTATGGCGACAATTAAACCTAAGCCGAGATTATTCTCACTTTCACTCATCCAACGTTGACCGACTGCAAATGTCATAATGTTATAATTCTCTTTGTTTTGATGACTTGATAAAAAATATAAGACGTGTTCTTTCATTAAAAAATAGCCGGCTATTTTAGCGATCTTGCACTCAAAAATAAAACGAAATCTCTGTTTGGATGTGAGGGAAGAAAAAATAACCTTGTATTATATCTGTATATAACAAAAAATATCTTGATTATGGATTCATAATTGATAATGTAGCTTATCATTGACATTTGTAATCAGCGATGTAAAAATCAACCTAAATTTCATTGTAGGAGAAGAGCAGCATGAATTTACAAGCCGTAAAAAATGAATTTCTTGGAGGCTGGAAGCCTTTTGAAGTGGCGTGGTTAAGTCTGTTTTTAATTGCGCAGATTGTCATTTATATCCAAAACCCAGATTCGATTTTGGGCATGATTTCAGGTATTTCTGGCATTTTATGTGTGGTGTTTGTCAGTAAAGGAAAAGTGAGTAACTACTTCTTTGGGCTGATTTTTGCCTACACTTACTTTTATGTGGCTTGGCAAGCCAATTATCTCGGCGAGATGAATACGGTATTGTATGTGTATATTCCCGCACAATTTATTGGTTATTTCTTATGGCGTGAGAATTTACAGAAAGGCAGTGAAGGCGCAGAAAGTGTGATTGCCAAATCCTTAACCTTAAAAGGCTGGGCAATCGTACTGGGTACTATCACGATAGGTACTTTATTGTTCGTGCAAGCATTGAATGCCGCAGGCGGAAGTTCAACAGGGCTAGATGGGCTAACCACAGTTATCGTGGTCGTAGCACAGCTTCTCATGATTTTGCGTTACCGTGAACAATGGCTTTTGTGGATTGCACTGAATGTGATTTCCATTGTGTTGTGGACACAGGCCAAAGAAGGATCGCTTGCGATGGTGACCATGTATTCTGCTTATTTACTCAACTCACTGTATGGCTATTACAACTGGACAAAATTGGAAAAAGCCCATCGTCAGTCAGTACAATAAACTTTATCAATTGATATGGGAGCGATATTCGCTCCCTTTTTGTGTGCTTAAAACGCTAAATAAAAATCTTTGGTTAAGCCAATAAAATCCGGATGATAGCGATTGCTTTCATCATAAATAATCAATTGGCTTGGCTGCAACGGTTGGGCTTGCAAAGAAAATGTGAGCAGTAAACGTTGTGGAGCTTTGCCTTTTTTAGTGATCACTTCACAACGGGCAATACAATAAAGTGCGGTCTGTTTTAACAACGTTTCACCCGCCTCAAAAGGCAACACCATGCTGATTTTGCCTTGCTCGCTAAGACAATGAGATGCCCAATTTAGCCAATCAACATGACGATGCGTGGCAGTATAACGTGCGAGATCACGTTGTGGCGTAGCACAGTCCACACCCTGTGGAAAATAAGGGGGATTTGCCACAATTAAATCAAACTTATTCACAGCGTTTCGGCAAAATTCGGCGGCATCTTGTTGATAGACATGCACACGCTGTGCCCATGGCGAAGCGTGAATATTTGCCTGTGCTTGTAAATAAGCAGCCTGATCTAATTCGACGGCATGAATTTCGCTTTCTTTGGTGCTACGTTGTGCTAACATCAAGGCGATTAAACCTGTGCCAGTTCCCAAATCGAGAATCCGTTCAGCTTGACTGACATCCGCCCACGCACCTAATAAAATCCCGTCAGTGCCTACTTTCATCGCACAACGATGGTGCTCAATATGAAATTGTTTAAAGGTAAAACCGTTTTGTTTTGCTGACATATTTTTCCTTAATATTGACCGCCTTTTGGTACAAATAGCGTCTTCATTTCGCAACACGGACAAAGTGCGCTATAATCTGCCACAATTTTACAATGATAGAAACCCATACTCATGACATTAGCCACTTTTCAAGATTTTGATCTCGCTCCTGCCTTACTGAAAGCACTCGCTAAAAAAGGCTACACTCGTCCAACAGCGATTCAGCAAGAAACGATTCCCGCCGCTATGGAACAACGTGACGTGCTAGGCTCTGCACCAACAGGTACCGGTAAAACAGCCGCCTTTTTACTGCCAGCCATTCAGCACTTACTTGATTACCCACGTCGCAAACCGGGTGCCCCACGTATTTTAATTTTAACGCCAACTCGTGAACTCGCTATGCAAGTGGCAGAGCAGGCAGAAAGCTTTGCGGAATTCACGAACTTGAGTATCGCGACCATTACCGGTGGAGTGGCTTACCAAAACCACGGGGAAATTTTTAACAGCAATCAAGATATCGTAGTGGCAACCCCAGGACGTTTATTGCAATACATTAAAGAAGAAAACTTTGACTGTCGTTCAGTCGAAATTCTCATCTTTGATGAAGCGGATCGTATGCTTCAAATGGGGTTTGGACAAGATGCCGAAAAAATTGCCGCCGAAACTCGCTGGCGTAAACAAACCTTGCTATTTTCCGCCACATTAGAGGGCGAATTGCTGGTGGATTTCGCCAGTCGCTTATTAACAGACCCCGTGCAAATTGACGCTGAACCAAGTCGTCGTGAGCGTAAAAAAATTCAGCAATGGTACTATCATGCTGACAGCAATGAACACAAAATCAAATTATTGGCACGTTTTATTGATGAAGAACAAGTGAGCCGAGGTATTGTTTTTGTGCGTCGACGTGAAGATGTGCGTGAACTGTCCGAAACTTTGCGTAAACGCGGTATTCGTTCCACCTATTTAGAAGGTGAAATGGCACAAACTCAACGCAATAACGCTATTGATAAACTTAAAAATGGTATTGTGACGGTCTTGGTAGCAACTGATGTCGCCGCACGTGGGATTGATATCGAAGATGTCAGCCATGTCATGAACTTCGACTTACCATACAGCGCAGATACCTATTTGCACCGTATTGGACGTACTGCACGCGCAGGTAAAAAAGGCGTAGCGGTGTCTTTTGTGGAAGCCCATGATTATAAATTGTTGGGTAAAATCAAACGTTACACCCAAGAATTACTGAAAGCACGTATTATCGAAGGTTTAGCTCCTCGCACCAAAGCACCGAAAGAGGGAGAAGTTAAAACGGTCAGTAAAAAACAAAAAGCCCGCATTAAAGCAAAACGTGAAGAGAAGCAAAAACAAGAGCAAAAGAAAAAAGTGAAACTACGTCATAAAGATACGAAAAATATTGGTAAACGTCGCAAATCCAATACACCTCCTGCTAACGCAGAATAATCACATCTAAATTGCTAACCCTTTTTTCTGGCTAGATTATTTATCTAATAAGATCAAAGGGTTATTTCTATGTCTAGAAAAAGGGTTTTTAACAGTTTGATAGGCGCCATACTTGCTGAATAAAGGGATGTCGATTAGACTGTTTTAGTTAACTGCCGTATAGGCAGCTTAGAAAAAAAGTGTTTATTGTGTGTAGAATATAACCAAGTTAACTGCCGTATAGGCAGCTTAGAAATTATCGCGGAAGTCAGTCGTCATAATGGCGTAGTTAACTGCCGTATAGGCAGCTTAGAAAATTTCAGGTGAGCAGTGGATGATTATCCCGAGGTTAACTGCCGTATAGGCAGCTTAGAAAATGTGTCTAAATCGGGGTAGATTTCCGCGAGCGTTAACTGCCGTATAGGCAGCTTAGAAAAAAATCTCTGGAATTTGTCGCATATTGCCTTTGTTAACTGCCGTATAGGCAGCTTAGAAAGTTGCAAGGTTGTAAGCTGTCCCCGCGTATTCGTTAACTGCCGTATAGGCAGCTTAGAAAATGAACACATGATCACTTCTTGATGGATCAAAGTTAACTGCCGTATAGGCAGCTTAGAAAATCAACGGGAGCGTAAGCGAAATGAAGAAACGGTTAACTGCCGTATAGGCAGCTTAGAAAAAGTGTCCGCGCTCACGTTAATCCCCGTAAGCGTTAACTGCCGTATAGGCAGCTTAGAAAAAGCCACAGCGCAGATGAGCACGTCATCACGTGTTAACTGCCGTATAGGCAGCTTAGAAAAAGCACTATGCCGATAGCTCCCCAAAAGTCATGTTAACTGCCGTATAGGCAGCTTAGAAATAGCAATGGCAACAGCCTTTTTTATTATAGTTGTTAACTGCCGTATAGGCAGCTTAGAAATCGCCTTTTGTCGCAAACCATTTGCGCACCCGGTTAACTGCCGTATAGGCAGCTTAGAAAAGCTTTAAGCTCTGCAAATGCCGAACTCATACGTTAACTGCCGTGTAGGCAGCTTAGAAAGATTATTTTAAGCAACGGAGCGGAATTACACTGTTAACTGCCGTGTAGGTAGCTTAGAAAGTCATCTTCCAATTCTTCTGTTTTCTGCTCTTGTTAACTGCCGTGTAGGCAGCTTAGAAATAAAGCGATCTTGGCTCGATTATCAGATTGGTGTTAACTGCCGTATAGGCAGTTTCAATTGACTGTTGGTATATTACTAAAACAGTTGGATATGGGGATCGGTCTGTTAGCTTATATCGTGTTTAACGATAAAAGTGCGGTCAATTTTTGGAAAATTTCATCAGCTTCAATCTTATCCATACTCTCAGCAACGAGATAATGCTGGTTTTTGCCGTAGGAGCCGATCAGTTTGGGATCCGTAGCACCATAGAGAGTCAAGTTGGTTTTATCGAGTGCGGCACTTAAATGTGCCAATCCGGTGTCAACAGAAACAACAGCGCTGGCATTCACAATCTGCTGTGCTAACTCGGATAATGTGGATTTTGGCAAAATCGTCACAAGATCAAGCCCTTGGGCGATCCTCTCTGCACGCTGTTTTTCTTGAGGATTTGACCAAGGTACGTGAATTTGGATACCCTGTGCGGTCAGTTTTTCTGCTAATGTCCGCCATTGTTTGTCCGGTAGAAATTTATCTTGGCGTGTGGTGCCATGGAAAAAGAGGACATAAGGCATCGTTTGTGCGTGTTGTGGGAAATGGCGTGCTATGCCGTAATCGCCTTGTGTATGGGGTAAGGGATAATTTAGGCTTTGTGCAAACAGCTGGCGAATACGTTCGACAGCATGTTGTTGATAGCTAATGGCGTATTTTTTATCGTAGAAACAGGCGGCAATCGGTTCACGAATCGAATGACGATCGTAACCATGGCGTGTGCCTCGCGCTAATCGAGTGGCAAAAAGGGCACTTTTAAGTAAGCCTTGTGCATCAATGACCGCATCATATTGTTCTGATTGTAATAAAGTGCGGTAAGTTTTCCACTGTTTTCGAGTTAGGGCGGTAAATGGGGTTTTACGCCAACGTCGCAGAGCAATGGGGATAACCTGTCGGACGGCGCTATGCCAATGGGGAATTTCAGCGAAACTTTCTTCGACCACCCAATCAACTTGTAAATTGGGGAGGGCGCGTTGGGCATCGGTGAGCGCAGGTAAACTGTGCAGAATGTCGCCCATTGATGAGGTTTTGATTAAACAAATTTTCATGTGTTAGCAAGTAATCCTGTGAGTTTATCGAATACCAATTCCGGTTGAATATCAATTAAACTTTGATGGTAACCTTCGTCACTGTCTTTGCCTTTACGTACTTTGATTAAGCCATCTTCAATTAAACGAATAATCACGGCTTTTTCAGAAAGTGGAGGCGTATAAGTGGGGCTCGTTGGTCCATAAAGTGCCACTAAAGGGCGCTGAACTGCGGCTGCGATATGCATGAGTCCACTGTCATTGGTGACGATAGCGGTACAATCAGCGATTAAATCCACTGCCTCATTCAAACTGGTTTGCCCTGCCAGATTTATGCAAAAGTGACGCATTGTTTCAGGTAGCGCTTGGCGGATTTCTTCGCCTACGGCTTCATCTTTGGCAGAACCAAACAAACGAATGGCATAGCCTTGTTGAATCAGCATTTCTGCCAATTTAGCATAATGATAATGAGGCCAGCGTTTTGCTGGACCAAATTCTGCTCCCGGGCAAAAGCCAATACTCGGGCGTGGGGAAATAAGTGCGGTCTGTTTTTCAAATTTTTTTAAGGTATGTTGTTGTGTGATGGGATCGACCGTTAAATAAGGGACGGGTCGTGGCAAATCCTCTGCTTTCGGCACAGCACCTTTTTCAAAAGCTAAAGCAATATAGCGTTGCACCATCATCGGATAGTCTTTTTTATTACTGCGTAAATCATTTAAAAAGAGATAGCGACTTTCGCCTTTCCAACCACGGCGAAGCGGAATCTTGGCAAAAAAAGGAATGAATGCGGATTTGAGTGAATTAGGTAGAACAATCGCCATATCATATTGGTGGCGTAATGCTTTGCCTAAGCGATAACGATCACCCAAGGCAAATGCCCCATGTCCTAATGGCATTGTAATGGCTTGTCGCACTTCAGGCATACGTTCTAAGAGAGGTTTACACCAATTGGGTGCCATGACATCAATTTCACACTGGGGATATTGTTGTTTGAGTGTTTGATACAGGCTATGCGACATCATCATATCGCCAACCCAAGAGGGTCCAATAATTAAAATATGCATACTTATTCTATCCATGTTGAAAATAACAAATCATATCGCGTATTTTAGACGATTTCTGAGGTGATTTATTAGTATTGAATAATTTTTGCCTCAATATGCATGATTTCACCGTTGTCAAAGAGTAAACGCAGTGGGAAGGAATCACCCGCGTTGAGATCTTGTTCGACATTAAACACCATGATATGCAATCCACCCCGTTTGAGCGCCGTCATTTGATGTGCAGGTAGGTTAATACCAGTGACTTCAATCATCTTGCCATGTTGTGTGCCGTGTAAGACGATATCGGCACGGATATCACTTTGTACTAGCGCTAAACTCACATCTTCATTTCCCGTATTATGAATATTCATGAATATGGCACTTGGCTCACCGGCTTTGGCACTGAACATCTGGGCTTGCTCGACATGGATGTGAGCAAAAAGCGAGGTAGGTAAAAGTGCGGTAAGGATGAAGAGAAGTTGAGTTAACGATTTCATAAAAGATCCTAGACAATAAAAATGAGCATCCAATATGCGGATATCATACGCTTTTAAAAAGAAAAATGCCGTGATTTTTTTCTATCACGGCATTTTTATACACGCAACAATCGTCTTATTCTGCTTTTAGTTGTGCTCTTTTACCTAAAATGACGGTGAGAGTAAATGCAATCGATGCGGAAATAAGCATACCGACACAATACATTGCTAAACTATCCGGCTTAATTGAGGGGATGCCCGGCAAGCCCGCAGCGCCTAAAGCAATGGCTTTAACATTAAACAAGGCAATGACCGCACTGGAAATGCCAGCACCGATCATGGCAGATATGAAAGGATAGCGATAGCGTAAGTTGACACCGAACATGGCGGGCTCAGTAATCCCTAACAAGGCTGAGATGCCAGAAGGTACGCCGATCCCTCTTACTTTGGCATCTTTCATCACATAAGCGGCGCCCAAACAAGCTGCACCTTGAGCAATATTTGACATTGCGGCGATTGGGAAGATAAAGGTACCTCCAGTGCGAGCCACCTCAGCAAGCAATTGTGTTTCGACGGCGATAAATGTTTGGTGCATACCTGTGATAACAATGGGGGCGTAAAGTGTACCGAAAATGGCCCCCCCCACGAATCCTAATGTGTCATACAACCAGGTCAAGCCTGTACTAATTAAAGACCCCGCTTCACGCCCGATAGGACCTATTACGGTAAAAGCGAGTAAGCCCGTTATAAATAATGCAAAAAGTGGGGTAATTAAGTTATCAAGAAATGACGGAACGACTTTACGTAGGTTTTTCTCCAAGGTTGCTAAGACCCAAGAGGCGACAAGAACGGGGATAACTGTACCTTGGTAGCCGACACGTTCAATTTCTAAACCAAAGATATGCCAATATTGAATATTGCCTTTAGTGAGTGTCAGTGCATAATTCCAGCCATCAGAAAGTGCTGGGTGCACTAATAGCATGCCAAGTGCCGCTCCTAAGAATGGATTACCGCCAAATTTTCGAGTGGCGGAAAAACCAAGTAATACAGGTAAGAAGACAAAAGGTGCATTTGCAATGGTATTAATAAAATCCACTAAATCAGCTATTGCGGGATACAGATCGACAACATTTTTTTCTTCAACGAAGAAACCTTTTGCTGTCAACATACTGTGAATACCCATTAACAAACCACCGGCAACGATGGCAGGAATAATTGGGACGAAAATATCAGCTAGACCTTTCACTAAGCGTTGTAATAACCCTTGTTTTTCTGTACCAGCGGCAGCGACTTCAGAAGTCGTCATATCACCGATACCTAACAACTTGCTTAACTCTGCATAGACTTTATTGACTGTGCCAGAACCAAAAATAATTTGGTATTGTCCTGCTACGGCAAATTGACCTTTGACACCTTCAATATTCTCAATGCCTTTTTTATCAATCAAGTTTTCATTTTTTACAACGATTCTCAATCGGGTAGCACAATGTGCCGCAGCAGAGATATTGTCTTTACCACCGAGTTTGTCAATCACTTGTTGGGCGATTTGCGAGAAGTTCATGGTCACCACCTATAAAGTTGTGTTGATGTAGAAAAAATGTGTAATTTTATTTTAACTAAAACGTTTTAGTTGTAAAGATGTATTTAACTAAAACGTTTTAGTTTTATGCGCTAGATCACATTTTTTGCAAAGAAACGATGTATTGTTTGAATGGAACAAGAAGAAAGTGTCGTTTAATAAAACAAAGGAGAATAACGTTATTCTCCTTGTCTTCAGCGTTGCGATAGCTTAATCACGATAAATGACGTCACAGTCGATTTTTTGGTTAGGGCTTTTTTTACCTGCAAAGTAACGCATAATATGTTGGAAAATCTGCTGAGCAAGCTGGGGGTGATTTTGTTTAATAGAATGTATGTGGAATGGCAAGGCATTTAAGATATCGTGATCATCGAAAGTGGCTAAATGTAACTGACGATTAAGTAATAAATCCATTTTTTTTTGTTCTGTTAAGTAACGTAACACGCCCTCTAACAAAGTATAGGAAGCGGTGAAGATCGCTTGAGGTAAGCGACCTAGTTTAGCTTCTGTCTCCGCTAACATTTGATAACCTGATTCTGGTTGATAGGTGCGGTGTAATATCCATTCTTTTTTTAGGTTAAGATTGGCTTGTTTAAGCCCTTGTAAAAAGCCCGCTAAGCGTGATTCGCTAGGAGAAAGGGTACGCTGTCCGCCAAAGTACATGAATTCTGTTAGCTGATACTGGTCACATAGACGGCAAATTAAAGCCGTAATGTGTTCACTATCATTACTGATGACATAGTTCAGCGCCAAGTCTGGTACATAACGATCCAATTGTAAAATAGGAGTGTGTTGACCGATTTTCTGGTAGTAACTCGGATCTTGATGAGTAGGGGCAGTAATTAAAAAATCAATTTGACGATCCAATAAACGCTCAATCGCTAATTTTTCTTGCTGTGGATTGTCATCTGAACAGGCAATAATAAGTTGTAAACCATTTTCACGACACTGCTTTTCTAATATTTTAGCTGTACAGGCAAAGCCGTAGTTCGTCAGATCTGGAATCACGAAACCTATTACATTAGAGCGTTGCATTTTGAGTGATTTGGCGTAGACATTTGCTCGATAACCTTGTTGTTCCGCAATGGCTTTTACGCGTTGACACGTCTCCGCTTTAATTTTAAATTCCTCACCTCGATTATTTAAAATCATACTGACGGTAGTGGTGGATAAACCACAACATTTCGCAATATCGCTGAGGGTGATACGTTTTTTATTGGTAATGCTCATGCTGTAAAGAGAAATAAATGAAAACTTAGGGTGTTAAGATAATGGGTTTTAATTCTGCCACAGAAACACAGAGCGGGCGAGAGCTATCTAACGCATTTTCTCGATCTGCAATAAAGAAACGTGAAGTCATCACTTTCTCACCTTGATTTAAAAAAATTTCCACGACAGAACGATCAAAGAATATTTCCACATGGTTTAATTGAGGCAAAATACAATGGCGTTGTTCACCAAATTGTTGCATCAAGGCGGTCTGTGTTGTGTATGTTCTATCTAGCGTCAGTATGCCATTTTGATAGCGTAAAATCAGTTGTTGTCCTCGCTGGTTTGTGAAAAAACGCAGTGTGAAAGGCTGATTTTCAGCATCAAAAGCAACATAGCTACGATCTAAATGTGGAATTTGTTGCTTGCCCTCCACCCAATATTTATGCGCAGGTAGACACTGGGCATACACTTGTGGAATTGGGCGCTGATAAAGTATTCCCTGCTGAATTGAAAATTGACGTGGCAAACTTAGCATAGAATGCCATTGGTATTCATCCGTTGGATAGGTTAAGTCTGGTAAGCCAACCCAAGCATAATAGATACCTTCCGATCCCTGAATACTTTGTGGCGCATAAAAGTCAAAGCCATAATCCAGTTCTTCGATATGCTGTGCGGAAAAGTGCAAATTGGCATATTGACCCAGCGCATAAGTGGCATGGTAGTGATTTTGGAAACAGTAGGTTTTTTGTGCTTTGCCTTGAGGGGACCAAAGAAACAGATCTTGTTCTTGAAGCTTGAGCAAATCAGGGCATTCCCACATAAATACCTGCTGGTTATCAAAATCAGGGAGTTTGAATTCACCGATAAGTTGTGGTGTGGCATCAAGATCGGTCATTTCATAGATTAACGCTGTGCCAGAAAGATCTTCACGTTGTGCACCGAGAATAAAGCGAATTTTGCCTTCTTCCGTTATAAATGGTTTGGGATCTCTGACATGCTCGGTATAACCTGTTGGGGCTTGATTTAACAAGCAACGTTTTTTTAAGAGTGTGCCGTCTTTCTTAAAAATCGCGATGTTTTGGTGCGGAATACGTTGATTTTCTGCGTTGCGCGTGTTGCCAGTATAAAAAGCAACAATCTGATCTTGCCATAACAGTGCGCCACCCGAATAGCAACCGTGTGATTCAAATAGTTCATCTGGAATCAATGGATCCGCAGCTTGAAAATGGTGAAAATCATACGTAATAAAATGTTTCCAATGTTTCATTCCGTGTATTGCGGCGTACGGGAACCATTGATAAAAAATATGATATTTTTCGCCATCAAACACTAAACCATTAGGATCATTTAATAAGCCTGTTTCTGGCGCAAGATGATAAGTCGGGCGAAATTGTGTATCGCGTAGTACATGTTGTCGAATCTGTGCAAGTTCCCCGACTTCCTGTGCGTGCAAACTTTTGTATTTGCCTTGATTAAAAATATACATAGGTGTTGTCCAAAAATGGCAGAAAAATGACCGCACTTTACTCAGCGAGAAAGGCATCTAATTGCTGTTTATTGGGTAACGCAGACATGGCGCCCTTTGCCGTTGTCGCTAATGCGCCGCATGCATTGGCTTGTTTGATGATCTCGACAAGTGCGGTTGGATTTTGCCAATTTTTTACTTGTGAGATACCAAATAAGAGTCCACTGACGAAAGCATCTCCCGCCCCTGTCGTATCAACGGGGATTAACGCTTTTTTACTGGAAATCAATTGGCTTTTGCCTTGTAAGTAATAGGTTGCGCCTAATTTACCCAATGTCACAATAATGAGCTTATCGGGATAGTGTTGGGTCAGTTTAGCGGTAGCGTCTGATAGCGTATCGCTGTCGGTTAAGAACAATAATTCTTCTTCGGAAAATTTTAATACATCAGCCAAGGCGACCACTTGATTTACAACGGTTTTCATTTCTGCTGGGCTATTCCATAACGATTCTCGTAAATTCGGATCGAAAGAGAAGAATCCCCCTTCTGCTTTAATTCGATGAATCGCGGCAAATGTACTGGAACGTGAAGGTTCATTGATAAGCGCAATAGAGCAACAATGTAACCAATCATTTGGGTTAAAATGTGGCAGATCAGAAAGTTCTAAAAATTGATCCGCACTTGGATTCACCATAAAAGTAAAACTGCGTTCACCTTCTTTTAAGTCAACAATCACGGTGGAAGTCAGTTGTTTGGGATCGAGGTGCATATATTGGGTACAGACATTTTCTTGTTGTAATTTGTTTAACATAAAGCGTCCTAATGGATCATCTCCCACTCGTCCAATAAAGCCAGTTGTGGCGCCTAAACGCGCAATGCCCACTGCCACATTCGCGGGGGCTCCGCCAGCACAACGTAAATAAGTGTTTTCCCCTTCCGGAATTAAATCAACCACCGCATCGCCTAATACCCAGATTTTGCCCATTTTGCTTTCTCCCACAGATTGGATTTTCATCATTTTAATCCTAACTAAAACGTTTTAGTTTTACAAGCTGGATTTCTATTTTTGCGATCTAGATCAAGTTTTCAGCGGTGACATCGTTTGCTTTAAAAAAATGTTAAAAAGTGCTATATTGTCCCCCGATTTTTCATCATCCTATTTCCAATCCTATGGCGAATTACTACGATATTACTTTAGCTCTGGCAGGTGTGTGTCAAGCCGCAAAATTGGTACAACAATTTGCTCATGAAGGGCAAGCGGATCAGGCAGCGTTTGAAACCAGTCTGAATACTTTGTTACAAATTTACCCAGAAGACACTTTGGCCGTCTTTGGTGGTAAAGCGCAGAATTTAAAATTGGGGCTTGAAACCTTGTTAGAACAAATGCATGGGACAGGGTCGGATTTAAGCCGATATTGGATTAGCTTACTGGCGTTAGAGAGTAAGCTGAATAAAGATCCCCATGCAAAAGCAGAACTTGCACGTCGTATTCAATATTTACCAACGCAACTTGAACATGATGATTTACTTGATGAACAAATGTTGTCCACTTTAGCCAGCATTTATGTGGATGTCATCAGTCCATTAGGTAAAAAAATTCAAGTGACAGGTTCCACGCTTTATTTACAGCAATTAGCTATGCATCATCGTATTCGCGCCTGCTTATTAGCGGGCATTCGTTCTGCGGTATTATGGCGCCAAGTGGGGGGAACAAAATGGCAAGTGTTATTCTCTCGTCGCAAAATTATCGCTATGGCAAAACAGATTTATTCTTCACTTTAATCATTTTATTTTATGGAGCAAACCGCTATGCAACTTAATGCATTAACTGCACTTTCCCCGATTGATGGTCGTTATCAAGACAAAGTGAGTTCACTACGTTCAATTTTTAGTGAATTTGGCTTGTTAAAATTTCGTGTGACAGTGGAAGTGCGCTGGTTACAAAAATTAGCTGCCACCGATCAAATTCAAGAAGTTTCTTTATTATCTCAAGAGGCAAACGATTACTTGAATCACATCGTTGAAAATTTCAGTGTGCAAGATGCCGAACGTATTAAAGAAATTGAACGCACGACGAACCACGATGTGAAAGCGGTGGAATATTTCTTAAAAGAAAAAAGTGAAGCTTTACCAGAATTAGCCAAAATCAGTGAATTTATTCACTTCGCTTGTACCTCAGAAGACATTAACAATCTTTCGCATGCATTAATGCTAAAAACGGCACGTGAAGAGGTGATTCTTCCAGAATGGCAAAACTTAATTGCGGATATCAGCGCACTTGCTAATGAATATAAAACCATTCCGTTACTGTCTCGTACACATGGTCAACCTGCATCACCTTCTACTATTGGGAAAGAAATGGCAAACGTGGTGTATCGCTTACAACGCCAGTTTAAACAATTACAGCAGATTGACATTTTAGGTAAAATCAATGGTGCGGTAGGTAACTATAATGCCCATTTATCAGCGTATCCTGATATTGATTGGCATCAATTCAGTGAAGAGTTTGTGACGTCATTAGGTTTAACTTGGAACCCATATACCACACAAATTGAACCACATGACTACATTGCTGAGTTTTTCGATAATGTGGCGCGCTTTAATACTATTATTATCGATTTTGACCGTGACTTATGGGGATATATTGCGTTAAATCATTTCAAACAACGTACCATTGCCGGTGAAATTGGATCTTCAACCATGCCACATAAAGTCAATCCAATCGACTTTGAAAATTCAGAGGGAAATCTTGGTTTAGCCAATGCAGTCATGGCGCATTTAGGCGCAAAATTACCGGTTTCTCGCTGGCAACGTGATTTAACGGATTCCACCGTATTACGTAACTTAGGTGTGGGATTAGGCTATTGTTTAATTGCGTACGCGGCGACACGTAAAGGTATCAGTAAATTAGAAGTGAACGAGCAGCATTTACGTGATGAATTGGATCAAAACTGGGAAGTCCTTGCCGAACCTATCCAAACAGTGATGCGTCGTTATGGTATTGAAAAGCCGTATGAGAAATTAAAAGCGTTAACCCGTGGTAAGCGTGTGGATGCAGAAGCGATGCGTGAATTTATCGAAACATTAGATATTCCAGCGCAAGAAAAAATCCGTTTACAACAAATGACGCCTGCAACCTATATTGGTGCCGCAGTGGAATTAGTGGAAAAACTGTAACATAAAATAAATAGAGTGAGTCAAAAAATAAGGCTGTGTGATATGTCATACAGCCTTATTTATTTTAACTAATAAATTAAATTATTTCTGATATAAAAATAAGAAATTGGCTTATATTCGTATATAAATTAATCAAACGGTTCGTAAAATATAAGATGTGTGAGTTTTGTCACAGAAAAAAATCTGATTTTTAAAGCATTTTTTTAAAATTACTTTAATATAACAACTTATTAACATTTTAAGTGGTATATTATTTGTGTAGTTTTATTTTTCATGAAAATACATACTCATAAATAGTTATTCTTTGGCGTTGATATTTTGATGTTATCTCAAATTTAATTTTTATGTAGGGTTTTTTATGGTTTTCTTTTTAAGTATTCTTCCTATTGTCTTATTGATTTATTTAATGGTAAAACGTAATAGCTTACCGTCTTATATCGCACTTCCTTTGATTGCTGTTTTAACTTATCTCTTACAAGCATTTTATTTTGGGACAGATTTAACCCGTTTAAATGCTAATGTTATTGCGGGATTAATTGCGACACAAACACCGATTACAATTATTTTTGGTGCAATTTTATTTAACCGCATGATGGAAGTATCAGGCAGCACCGATGTATTACGTAAATGGTTAGCCAATATCAATCCGAATCCTGTGGCGCAAATTATGATCATTGGTTGGGCATTTGCCTTTATGATTGAAGGCGCGAGTGGCTTTGGAACGCCAGCAGCGATTGCCGCGCCAATCTTGATGGGTTTAGGTTTTAAACCGCTACAAGTGGCAATGCTAGCGTTAGTGATGAACTCTGTACCGGTTTCTTTCGGTGCGGTTGGTACACCAACTTGGTTTGGTTTCGGACCATTAGGATTAAGCGAAGACGTAGTACTTGAAGTGGGGCAGAAAACGGCATTTATTCACTTCATTGCAGCCTTTGTGATTCCCGTCTTAGCGTTACGTTTCTTAGTCAGCTGGCAACAAATCAAACAGAATCTTGTTTTCATTTATATCAGCATTTTAGCTTGTACTATTCCTTATTTCTTATTAGCGCAAGTGAACTATGAGTTCCCTGCTTTAGTGGGGGGAGCCATCGGTTTATTTATCTCAATTCTCGTGGCGAATAAAGGGATTGGGGTGAGTAAAACAGCGCAGGCAGAAATACAGCTCGAAAAAGTGGAATTTGGTGTACTGGTTAAAGCCTTATTCCCAACCATGATGTTGATTGCGATCTTAATTGTGACACGTATTCACCAATTAGGGATTAAGCAATTATTAAATGATGCGACCACCTGGTTCTCTGTATCTTTAGGTGCCTTCGGTGAATTCAAAGTGAGTCAAGCGTTAATCTTGTCTTTAAACAATATCTTGGGTCAAGGTATTAACGAAAGCTATAAAACTTTATATGTGCCTTCACTGATTCCATTTATTGTCACGGTGATCATTTCGATTTTTGTGTTTAAACTCAATGGGACAAAAGCCAAAACCATTGCGGTGAGCACCTATCAACAAACGAAAAAACCATTCTTTGCGTTATTAGGCGCCTTAGTTATGGTAAAATTAATGTTAGTTGGCAATGAGAATTATGATTCTATGGTGATTACTATTGGTAAAACCTTCGCTGATGTTACTGGAGATAAATGGGTGTATTTCTCCTCTTATCTTGGTGCTATCGGTGCATTTTTCTCAGGATCTAATACTGTTTCAAATTTAACTTTTGGTGGGATCCAACTCTCTATCGCTGAAACCACAGGCATGTCTGTACCATTAATCCTTGCACTACAATCTGTGGGCGGTGCAATGGGTAACATGGTGTGTTTGAATAACATTATTGCCGTATGTACTGTATTAAATGTCAGTAACCAAGAAGGTTCGATTTTAAAACGGACGGTGGTTCCAATGTTCCTCTATGGTGTTATCGCAGCGTTGGTTGCAGTTGTTATTTACTAATTTATTTTTGATGTCTTTTTTTAAATATAGCTAACTTGCCCGAGTTAGCTATATCCGCATTTATTGGAGTGATGAAAATGAATGTCAATTTTTATGTGACGTGCATTGGTGATGCCTTAAAATCCAATGTCGCTAAACAGTCTGTTCTCCTTTTAGAACAACTCGGATGTAAAATTACCTTTCTTGAACAACAAGGTTGTTGTGGGCAACCTGCGCTTAACAGCGGTTATGTTTTATCTGCTATCCCCGGCATGAAAAAATTGATTGAAACTTTTGAAGTCAATGATTATCCCATCGTTGCCCCTGCTGGTTCTTGCGTGTATGCCATTAAAACTTATGCAGAATACTTGAAAGAGGAACCCGAATGGGCTGCGCGCGCTCAAAAAGTGGCGGATCGTTTTTACGATTTAACCGATTTTATTGTGAATCAGTTAAAGGTTGTCAATGTGGGGGCGAAACTCGCGGGTAACGCGGTATATCACCCTTCTTGTAGCTTATTCCGTAAACTTGGCGTGAAAGAAGAGCCAGTGAAATTATTACAGCAGGTGGAAGGATTAAATTTATTGCCGATCCATAATCAAGAAACTTGTTGTGGTTTTGGTGGCACATTCTCCGTCAAAATGGCGGAAATTTCAGGCGAAATGGTGAAAGAAAAAGTACAGCATATTATGGCGGTGAAGCCGTTGTATTTAATCGGTGCAGATGTCAGTTGTTTACTTAATATTGGCGGACGTCTCAAACGTGAAGGGCATCATGTCAAAGTGATGCATATTGCTGAAGTGTTAATGAGTCGCTAAGGGGGAGAATGATGTCTATTAAAACGAGCCACCTTAAATTTAAACCACGCATCAATGAAGAAATTCAAAATGACATTATGCGTAAAGCTGTGGTGATGGCACAAGAGCGTATCGGTGCAAACCGCCAGAAAATGGTGGAGGAATTAGGGCATTGGGAAGAATGGCGAGAGCATGCCAAAGAGATTCGTAACCATGTCATTGAAAATTTAGATGCTTATTTGTATCAGCTTTCAGAGAAAGTGACCCAAAATGGTGGTCATGTGTATTTTGCGGCAACAGCAGAAGAAGCCACAAATTACATTAAAGACGTCGCCAAGCAGAAAAATGCCAAGAAAATTGTCAAATCGAAATCCATGGTGACGGAAGAAATTGGCATGAATTATGTGTTAGAAGCTGAGGGGATCAAAGTCGTTGAAACTGACTTAGGTGAATATATTTTACAAGTAGCAGAAGATAAGCCTTCACATATTGTGGTACCTGCCATTCATAAAGACCGTCATCAAATCCGTAAAGTACTGGCTGAAAAATTAGGTTATACCGGTTCCGATACACCAGAAGAAATGACCCTATTTATTCGTGAAACGATCCGTAATGATTTCTTAGAAGCGGATATCGGCGTAAGCGGTTGTAACTTTGCGGTGGCAGAAACGGGCAGCGTATGTTTAGTCACTAATGAAGGGAACTTACGTTTAGCCACATCCTTGCCAAAAACACATATTGCAGTGATGGGTATGGAGCGTTTAGCGCCAACCTTTAAAGAAGTGGATGTGCTAATTACTTTGCTTGCACGCAGTGCGGTAGGGGCACGTTTAACAGGCTATAACACTTGGTTAACCGGACCACGTCTAGCTGGGGAAACTGATGGACCTGAAGAGTTCCACTTAGTGATCGTCGATAACGGTCGTTCAAAAATGCTCGGTTCAGAGTTTCGTGAGGTTTTACGTTGTATTCGTTGTGGCGCTTGTTTAAATACTTGTCCAGCCTATCGTCAAATTGGTGGTCATGGTTATGGTTCGATTTATCCGGGTCCAATCGGTTCAGTGATTTCACCTATTTTAGGGGGTTATGAGGAGTTTAAAGACTTACCTTCAGCATGTTCCTTATGTACGGCGTGTAACCAAGTTTGTCCTGTGAAAATTCCACTCGCCAATTTGTTATTAAAACACCGCCGTCATATTGCCGAATCAGGTATGAATCCATTAGCAGAACGGCTTTCTGTCAAAGCGTTCACGTTAGCAAATAGTCACCCAAGTCTGTGGAAAATTGGTATGAATGTAGGGGCGAAAGTGGCGAAATTGGCGATTCGTGATGGCAAAATGCCGATCCAAGTCGGTGCGATTGCTGAATGGACAAAAGCCCGTGATTTACCAGACGCTGAAGGCGAAAGCTTCCGTTCTTGGTTTAAAAACCGTTAATTAAGTGAGGAATTTCGATGTTAGATCAAAATAATAGACAACAGTTTTTAGATCACCTTGCCAAACAATTAGGACGTGAGCCTCGTACGCAAGTCGTCACTGAATATCATCCGCTAAATGATTATCCAGTGACTCGTTTAACCGAGTTAAGTCTTGACCAGCGTTGTGATGCGTTCGTGGAATTTGCGTCGCAAACCATGTTAGTCAATTGCCAAGTGACCACACCAGAACAAGCTACTGCTGATTTGTTGGCAATGTGTGAAAAATATGGTGGCGGTCCAGTGATTTTAAATGATGATTCTCGTTTAGTCGAAGCGGGGATTACGCCGGCAGTACAAGCGAAATATGAAACTCATATTTGGTCAGAAAATGCAGCAGAAATTAACCGCACTTTTGCGAATACTGCGAATATTGGAATTGTGTTTGCAGAATACGGTTTAACCGAATCCGGTGGAATTGTGTTATTTTCTGATGCACAGCGTGGACGTTCAGTGAGCTTATTACCAAAAGTGTCGATTGTTGTATTAAACAAAAGTACGATTTTGCCACGTGTGGCACAGCTTTCTGAAATTCTTCATCAAAAAGCGAAGCAAGGTGAGCGTATGCCATCTTGCATTAACTTAATTGCGGGACCCAGTTCAACAGCGGATATTGAATTAATCAAAGTGGTTGGTGTACATGGACCGGTGGCGAAAGCCTATTTAATTATTGATGATACAAAAAACGTTTCGGTTTCTTAACTGACTGTGTCGTTTAAAAAAGACCGCGAAAGTGCGGTCTTTTTTTTATGTTTTTTTGAATGAGAAAATATCACCACGACAGAGTGATTGACTATTATAAGATCATCTTCACGAGCTTATCCGCTTTTACACGGGCAAATTTTTTCAATAACTTTTGTACGGGGGCCGGATACTGTTTCATTTCGTCAAGTTCAGAATAATGGCGCAACACTTGTGTATGTTGGCGAATGTAATCCAGTTCTTGTTCAAATTGTGCGCGTAGCTCTTGTTTTGGATCGTAGATAAATAAACCATTCTCCGCATCCAAGCGCCATGCTCGAGGATTTAGATTATTGCCAGTGAGGAGCACATAATTGTTATCGACCCAAACCCCTTTCAAGTGGTATGAATTATCCCCATCTTTCCAAGTCCGAATCACTAACAAACCTTGGTTAATCTCATATTCAAACTTTTTGCTAAAACGGCGTAAATTGCTTTCGTATAGATAAGGCAAGGCACCCGCCATTTTAAAGGGTTCTGAAGGCGGGATATAGAAGTCATTTGCAGTTTTGTCACCGACAATAATTTCCACTTTTTTCCCTTTATTCAGCAAGCGGCGGATTTTTTGTTGTAGTGTACGCGGAAAATTAAAATAAGGAGTACAAATCACTAATTCCTCTTCCACAATTTGGAAGAGATCCTCGATCACTTGGTTTAATTGGTTACTGTATTTACTCAAGCCAAAGAGCGCAGAAATACTGAGTTGTTCAGGTGTTTCCTCCAAGAAACGCGCGCCTTTTAACGTATAACGGGCATCAAAAGCGAGTGTTTTACGAAATTCTTTAATCGCGGGGCGTATTTCTTTGGTTGTTGGACGAGTGTTCTGATCTAATGGGTGAACAGCTAACGGATCCAACAAATAGTCGTTGATAAAGTTCACCATGCTGTTGGCTAATTCAGGATGAGTGATTTTATGGTAGCGATCGTAACGGTATTTATTAAATTGATTTAAGTAAACATTGTTAATACTTGCACCACTGTATAAGACCGTATCATCAAACACAAAGCCTTTAATATGTAACACACCAAAGACTTCTCGAGTGTTCACTGGCACCCCAAAAAAGAGAGGTGAATCTTGCTCTGCTTGATATTTTGCACGTTGTTCACAATACCAGTCAGCATTAGTCATACTTTTTTCCGCACCCAGTAAATTGCGTTGTGCACGGTGCCAGTCAATTAAAATCTTGATTTCTAATGACGGGTTGTTTTGTTTGGCACGGTAGATTTCATCTAAAATTTCTTGACCCGCTTCGTCATGTTGCCAATAAAGTGCGGTCACATAAATGCGTGATTTTGCTTGTTTAATGAGCTGAAGGATTTGCTGTTTGAATGCGGCAGCGCTATAAATAAATTCAACGTGTTCAGCTTGTAAGGGTAAACAGAATAAACGATTGATATTTTGTTTTGCTCGTTTGGTTTTGTTTATCAGCATAAAAATCATTCTCTATAGTTTGATTAGCTCTGTAGTTTACAATATTTACCTCGCGACTTGGTAGAAAAATGCGGTTTTTTCGTTATAATGCTCACACTTTCTTGCAACGCTAGGTGATTTTTTGCCCAGCTTTGCCTCCTCAACTCATCAAATAGGCATATCGAAATGAATAGTAAAGCGAAAGCGCCTGTCTTTCAACAAACCAGTAATAAGCAATTTCATGAACGCAGCGTTGGCGAAAAATCTGTCAAAACTGCACCGCACTTTAAAGAAAAATTTGACGGACGTGGCGAGGCGAAGACTCGCGAAAAGTTGACGGGCAATAAATTTTCGGCGAGAAGTAAACCTGTGCGTCGTCCACAGCAAGTCGAACAGCATATTTCTGAAACCTCCATGCGTACAGCATCTGGCGAAGAAGGCAAAGTGAAAGTTGTGGTGAAAAGTACGGGTGCCAGCGATAAACCTCGTGAGAAAAAAACTGGGGCACTTTCGCCACGCGCACCCGAAAAAATTAAGAAAAACCGTGCAGAAGAAATGAAGTCTATGGCGAGAATGCTTGTCAGGCATTGTTTGCACAACGTCCGGAAAGCATTGTGCGTATTTGGGCAACGGTAGAGATGGCGAAAAAGAGCGGTGAACTTTTCAGTTATTTAGCAGAGCAGAAAAAAGCCTATCATGTGGTGGACAGTGCGGAACTCGCTTTAGTGAGCGGTACCGCGCATCATGGCGGCATTTGTATGTTAGTGAAAAAAGCCCGTCCTTTTACTTTAGCCGGATACTTGGACATTCCACGTAAACAAGATTGTCTTGTGTTGATAGATGGCGTGCAAAATCCACATAATTTAGGCGGTGTTGTGCGTACTTGTGCGGTGTTTGGTGTGAAAGGTGTGGTGATTGAACAAGCGTTAGCGGATAATTTAAACGCGCCTGCGGCAATGCGTGTGGTAGAAGGGGGAATGGAATATGTTCGGGTGTTGGAAACAACCGATGTGCCAAAGGCATTAGCGCAATTGCGTCAAGCAGGTTATCAACTTATTCATGTGACGGCGAATAAACAAGCTAAGCCGCTATCGAAATTACACTTTACTGAGAAAGTGGTGTTTGTTCTAAATGAACAAGGCGATGCTTCTCTTGCACAAGCCGAAGATGAACAGGTGGTGTTGTCTCTTGGTAATCCATTAAAAGCAGAATTAAATATTGCGGTGGCAACGGGCATTTTATTAGCACAGTGGGACTATCGTTGAGGTTAACAGAATCGGGCATTTGCCCGATTTTTCATCATGTGCAGGGAAAAAGGTGTGGGATGTAACCTGAGGCAGGAAAAGAAAAACGTATGCCTGCGATTGAGGCTCGTTTTCAGGCATTTTCAAGGCGGCTAAGAATTGTTACACTCGATACAGGCTATAATTTATCTGCGTGATGAATCAGAACAAACCGTTCCCACAGTTGCTCATTGGTTTCAATGTGGTCGGGATCGGTAATAATACAGTGATTAATGGGGCAGACTTTTTGACAGGTTGGGATGTCATAATGCCCCACGCATTCTGTGCAAAGGGCGGGATCAATGACGTAAATTTCCTCTCCCATTGAAATTGCTTGATTTGGACATTCCGGCTCACACATATCGCAATTTGTGCATTTGTCTGTGATTAAAAGCGCCATGGTGTTTGTCCTTTGCTGTGTTACAGTGAAAGCGACGAATTATAATCAATCCGCTCCAAAAGTGAAATAGGAATTTTATGAACGAGAAAAAAACACTTCAGCTGTCTATCTTTGTGGTTTGTTTTCTAATGTTTTTGTTGTCAGGCTGGTATTTCTTTTCTAAGCAAAAACAAGCTGTTGAAATTATCGTGGATCGTAATTACGACTATATTATGAAAAATGATCCGATCGGTCAAAACGCCAATGCGCCGACGGATTATTATACGTTTGTATTATCTTGGTCGCCGGCATTTTGTGAGAAGCAGCGTAATCGTTATGGTGATGACTTACCTAATTCATTGCAATATCAATGTGGTTTAACTCAGCAATTTGGCTGGGTGATTCATGGTTTATGGCCTCAAAATGAGCGTGCGCGTCGCGTCTCAGATCAACCGCGTTTTTGCCGAGGGGATTTACCAATGGTACCGCAAGAGATCATTGAGCAATATTTACCAGAATCGCCAAGTGCCAGTTTATTACAAGGTGAGTGGGAAAAACACGGTGCTTGTGCTTTTGATGATGCAAAAGCGTATTTTGACAAACAACGTGAACTGTATCGCACCTTAAAATTACCAAATTATGAATTAAGTCGGAATGAACTTTTCCAGTGGTTGCGTAAAAATAATAAGCACCTAAAAGAGGCATATTTAGGGGCAAGTCGTAATGAACTCTTTATTTGTTATGACTTAAAATGGCAGGTGATCGATTGTCCAAGAAGTCGTACAGGATATTAATTTTTATTTATTAAATAATAAAAATTATTTGATCTAACGCAGTACAGCCTAGTTAGAAAGGGGTATAATGCGTTTAGTTTTCTCATTTTTTAATTTAACCAGTAAGAGGATAAAATATGTCAGTAATCAAAATGACAGACTTGGATTTGAGCGGCAAACGTGTGTTTATTCGTGCTGATTTAAATGTGCCAGTCAAAGATGGCAAAGTGACTTCTGATGCACGTATCCGTGCGACCATCCCTACCTTGAAACTTGCGCTTGAAAAAGGCGCAAAAGTGATGGTGACTTCACACTTAGGTCGCCCAACAGAAGGCGAATTTGATGAAGCAAACTCACTGAAACCTGTAGTTGATTACTTAAATGCAAATTTAGATGTGCCTGTTCGTTTAGTACGCGATTATTTAGACGGTGTGGACGTTAACCAAGGCGAAATCGTGGTATTAGAAAACGTGCGCATTAACAAAGGTGAGAAGAAAAACGATCCTGAATTAGGCAAAAAATATGCCGCACTTTGCGATGTCTTTGTGATGGATGCCTTTGGTACTGCACACCGTGCGCAAGCCTCGACTTACGGTGTGGCTGAATATGCGCCAGTGGCTTGTGCGGGTCCATTATTAGCGGCTGAATTAGATGCTTTAGGTAAAGCCTTAAAAGAACCTGCGCGTCCAATGGTGGCGATTGTAGGGGGGTCGAAAGTCTCAACCAAATTAGAAGTGTTAAATTCCTTATCTAAAATTGCGGACCAAATTATTGTGGGCGGGGGTATCGCCAATACCTTCATTGCTGCAGCAGGTCATAACGTCGGTAAATCCTTATATGAAGAAGATTTAATTCCAGTGGCGAAAAACTTAGCGGCAAGCACAGATATTCCTGTACCCGTTGATGTGCGCGTAGGGTTAGAATTCTCTGAAACTGCAGCAGCAACAGAAAAAGCCGTCAATGAAGTGAAAGATGATGAATCCATTTTTGATATTGGTGATAAATCAGCAGAACAACTCGCGGAAATTATCAAAAATGCGAAAACGATTCTTTGGAATGGTCCAGTGGGCGTGTTTGAGTTCCCGAATTTCCGTAAAGGGACTGAAATCATTTCTCACGCAATTGCTAATAGCGAAGGTTTCTCAATTGCAGGTGGTGGTGACACATTAGCGGCGATTGACCTATTCGGTATCAAAGATAAAATTTCTTATATTTCAACAGGTGGTGGTGCGTTCTTAGAATTCGTTGAAGGTAAAGTATTACCAGCAGTAGAAATCTTAGAAAAACGTGCAAATGGTTAATTGGGTGGGGGCAGGCTTGTGTAGTCGCCCCTCTCTATTTTGAATGAGAATAAGCATTAGGCTTATCAAGAAACGAAATTTCACTCTAATCAAATAAATAAAGGAAGCAGAAAATGGCTAAATTATTAGATATTGTAAAACCCGGCGTTGTTACTGGTGATGATGTTCAGAAAGTATTTGCATATGCAAAAGCAAACAATTTTGCGATTCCAGCGGTAAACTGTGTGGGTTCAGACTCTGTAAATGCCGTATTAGAAACCGCAGCACGTGTCAAAGCACCTGTGATTATTCAATTCTCAAATGGTGGTGCACAATTTTATGCTGGTAAAGGCTTAAAACCAGCAAGTGGTGCACGTACTGATGTACTGGGTGCCATTGCAGGGGCAAAACATGTTCACGCGTTGGCAGAAGAATATGGTGTACCGGTGATTTTACATACTGACCATGCAGCGAAAAAACTTCTTCCATGGATTGACGGTTTATTAGAGGCGGGTGAAAAACATTTTGCTGAAACAGGCAAACCATTATTCTCTTCTCACATGATTGATCTTTCTGAAGAACCTATGGAAGAAAACATGGCTATTTGCCGTGAATACCTCGCGCGTATGGACAAAATGGGGATGACGTTAGAAATCGAAATCGGTATCACGGGTGGTGAAGAAGATGGAGTTGATAACTCTGATGTAGAAGAATCTAAACTTTATACGCAACCAGAAGATGTACTTTATGTTTATGATCAATTAAACCCAGTGAGCCCGCGTTTCACAGTCGCTGCGGCATTCGGTAACGTACATGGTGTTTATAAGCCGGGTAATGTGAAATTAAAACCGTCTATCTTAGGTGCATCACAAGAATTTGTTTCTAAAGAACGTGGTTTGCCAGCGAAATCAATCGACTTTGTCTTCCATGGTGGCTCAGGCTCAAGCCGTGAAGAGATCCGCGAAGCGATCAGTTACGGTGCGATCAAAATGAATATCGATACCGACACACAATGGGCATCTTGGGAAGGGATTTTGAAATTCTACAACGCAAATCAAGATTATCTTCAAGGTCAATTAGGTAACCCAGAAGGTCCTGATGCACCAAACAAAAAATACTATGATCCACGTGTTTGGTTACGTAAAATGGAAGAATCCATGTCTAAACGTTTAGAACAATCTTTCGAAGATTTGAATTGTATTGATGTTCTATAAGCAACTCAATTCAGTTACAATGAAGCCGCACGTTGATGTGCGGTTTTTTTTTGTTTCTTTATTAAGTTGTTAGATATTATGCAAAGCTTAAAAAAATCTTCTTTATACGTATTGAGTATAAATTTTATTATTTTTATCTTCTTTCCCACGCTTTTTCTTGTAAAAGGTGGGCATAATATTGCCTCTGTCGGGTTATGTGGCATCGCACTCATTTACCTGATTTCTCGTCTGCTTAACAGGGAAGAGCTTGACTCATTGCCTCGTGCAGAAAAAATCTGGATGTTATGTCTTCTTTTTTATAGCGCAACGTTTTTATTGTCTTTCTTTTGGCATGCTGAAAAGCTAAGGGAACTCGAACATATTGCTAAGTTGTGCCTGTTTATCCCATTGTTATATTTATTTGAACGTTATCGACCTCATATCAATTGGCTACTTAAGGGAATTTTATTCGGTGCGATAATTGCAGGCGGTGTGGCGATTTATGATCGCTTTATCTTAAATGTTTATGCGGCGTATTCACCGCGTATGTTACAGATTCAAGCGGGCGATATTGCCATGTCTTTAGGTCTGTTTTCGTTTGTGATTGGTTTGCATTCGTTTAGTCGACAGCAATATCGTCAGATGTTGTGGGCGATTATTGCGACGTTATTCGGGATACTTGGTAGTGTGTTATCGACGGCTCGGGGTGGCTGGATTGGCTTACCGCTGCTGTTATGTTTTGCGTTGTTTGCTTATCGTCAGTATTTATCGAAAAAAATTCTCTTTTTTGTGAGTTTGTTTTTTGTGTTTCTGTTGGCAGCTGTTGCATTCGCCCCTAAAACAAAGTTGATTTCTCGTGTGACAGAAGCATACACCGAAACACAACAATATTTTGACGCACAAGCAGAACAATCGACCTCGATTGGCGCGCGTTTTGCGTTATGGAAAAGTGCATTGCTTATGGCAAAAGAAAAACCACTATTAGGTTGGGGAAATGCGGGAGCGATGGAGAAACGTCAAGTGCAGCAACAAGAAGGGGTGATAAGTGAATATGCCGCCAATTTTACCCATGCACATAATCAATATTTGGATAACCTGTCAAAATATGGTCTTGTAGGGTTAGTTGCATTACTGGCGATTTTTAGTGTGCCATTTTGTTATTTTTATCGAAAACGACATGCCATAAAGAGTGAGGAAAAATTAGTGGCAACATTAGGTATGCTTCATATTATTTCAGTGATGTGCTATTCCTTAACTCAAGCCTTTTTAAACCATAATTCCGGTAATATTTTTTATTTCTTATCGGTTTTTATTTTCTATGGCTGTTTAAAACACAGTGAAAAGGAATAACACATAATATGATTTGTCTGCTCAATAAAAGAGCACCAGTGCCCACACAACAACCACATTGACCATGGCAATAAAAACGGAAGCGGAGCCGAAATCTTTAGCGCGCCCAGAGAGTTCATGATGGTCCAAGCTGATGCGATCAACGACCGCTTCAATCGCACTATTAATCAGTTCAAAGGCAAGAACTAACAAAAGAGAGCCAAGCATTAAGGCAATTTCAATCCCATTTTCACCGAGCCAAAAGGCTAAAGGCACCAAAAAAAGGGCGGCGAGCAGTTCATGGCGAAACGCAGTTTCAAATTTAACCGCACTTTTTAATCCTTTGAGTGAATAACCAGTGGCTTTAATCAGATGAGTAAGTCCTGTTGTTTTATACATTTTTATTATCCTTAATGGCTGAATTACAGTCGTTTTGCTTCAATGACATCGTCGAGTTTTGAAAGACGAGCTAGAATTTTACTCAAAATTTGAACATTATTCAGCTCAATTTCCATATCAATTGTCGCTAATTGTTTTTTAGTATCAGTACGACTCGATACACCTAAGACACTAATTTTATCGTTGGCTAAAACCGTCGTGATATCACGTAATAAGCCACTGCGATCACTGGCGATAATACGGATACTGATTTTAAATCCACTGGCATAGTTATCACCCCAAATGGACTCTACCACTCGTTCGGGATGAGCTTGTTGTAGTTCGAGGAATTGTTCGCAATCACTGCGGTGAATGGAAATCCCCCGTCCCATTGTGATATAACCCATAATATGATCGCCCGGAATTGGTTGACAACAACGGGCAATGTGATGCATTAAATTCCCGACACCTTCTACGATCACATAACCCCGAGGCTTTTCTTTTTGTTGATTATTCGCTGCACTTTTATTTGCCACATGACGTAAGATTTCTTCATCAACTTCTTGAGCCGTCGTTTTAATTAACTTGTTTTGTAAGAAGTTGATGAGGTGATTGAGGCGAATATCACCGCCACCGATACCCGCGTATAAATCCTCTAAATTTTTTAGGTTGTAACGCGCTAAGGCGTGTGGTTCGATTTGTTTTAAGCCGATGTTTAAGCGTGTAAGTTCATTTTCCAGCATTTCTTTACCTGCCGGAATATTTTTCTCACGATCTTGTTTTTTAAACCAAGCATGGATTTTAGCCCGTGCTTTGGCGGTATGTGTAAAGCCTAAGTTAGGATTTAACCAGTCGCGACTTGGGTTGGCATTTTTCTGTGTAATGATGTCA
The DNA here is from genome assembly GCF_900187275.1 of Pasteurella multocida. NCBI lineage: Bacteria > Pseudomonadati > Pseudomonadota > Gammaproteobacteria > Pasteurellales > Pasteurellaceae > Pasteurella > Pasteurella multocida. The sequence goes on along the minus strand of NZ_LT906458.1, from coordinate 1,525,894 downwards.
ATTTGATCACCCATTTGTAGCTGATAGGTGAACGGAACAATACGACCACTGACTTTGGCACCAATACAGCGATGACCAATTTCACTATGAATAGCATAGGCAAAATCTAATGGGGTGGAACCTGTCGGTAAATCGATAACCTCACCTTTGGGGGTAAACACATAAACGCGATCGTCAAAGACCTGGCTACGCATTTCTGCCATAATTTCGCCCGAGTCCGTAATATCATCTTGCCAAGCAAGCAATTTGCGTAACCAGGTGATTTTTTCTTCATAGCCAGAACGACCGCCAGTCGCGCCTTCTTTATATTTCCAGTGGGCGGCTACCCCAAGCTCGGCATCATCATGCATTTGTTGAGTGCGAATTTGCACTTCCACCGGTTTACCGCCTTTGCCGAGGACAACAGTATGGATAGATTGGTAACCATTAGGTTTCGGGTTCGCCACGTAATCATCAAATTCTTTCGGAATATGTTTGAAGTGGGTATGCACAATGCCAAGTGCGGTATAACAATCTTGCAATTTAGGGACGATAATTCGCACTGCACGAACATCGTAGAGATCGCTAAATTCAAGATGTTTTTTCTGCATTTTGCGCCAAATGCTATAGATGTGTTTCGGACGACCATACACTTCCACTTTATCAATGTTATGGCGTAAATAGTCGCTTACTTCGGAGACAAAATCTGCAATGTATTGTTCTCGATCAAGGCGTCTTTCTTTCAATAAGTTGGCAATGCTACGATATTGCTCAGGGTGGAGATAACGGAAACAGTAATCTTCTAACTCCCATTTTAGTTGCCCGATACCTAAACGATTTGCCAGTGGGGCATAAATATTGGCACATTCTTTGGCGGCTAGGACTTTATCTTCTTCAGAGCAGGTTTGTTCGGCATCCCTTAAAAAAGTAATGCGTTCTGCCAGTTTGATAATCACACAACGGAAATCATCTACCATCGCGAGTAACATGCGGCGGATATTATCCACTTGTGCGTTATTGGCGGATTGGCTGGCATTTAATTGGCGAATATTATCCATTTCCATCACGCCTTTTGCCAATTTATAGATATTTGCCCCAAAATCTTCGTTAATTTGGCTGAGTTCGACAAGCTTGTGATGAATCGTCGGATAGAGCATTGCCGTGAGTAAGCTATCTGCATCCATATTCAGACTGTGTAGAATTTCGACCATTTCTACGCCAGAGTGCAATGAGCAAGAAGAGGCGTCGTGGTGTTGCGGTATGTACTTTTGCGAGTAATACCAAGCGTTGACCAGATTTTCTCGTACTTCTGGTGAAACCTCTAAACTGGCACACCAGGTTTCAATAACAAAATCTTTTGGATTGAGTAAGTGTGATCCTCGCACTGCAACCATAATCTATCCTATTCTTTTTCAAATAAACTGATGGATTCTAAATGTCCTGTATTGGGGAACATATCGATCATTGCGACTTTTTTAAGTCGGTAGTTAAATTGTAATAAAATCGCTGTATCACGTACTAATGTAGCAGGATTGCAGGAAACATATAAGATTTTTTCTGCGCCCAATTCACATAAGGCATGTAAGGCAAATGCCGCGCCTGTACGTGGAGGGTCCAGTAAAATTTTATTAAAATGTTGGCTCGCCCAATGTTGTTGCACAAAAGGTTGATCTAAATTCGCCTGATAGAATTGGACATTATCACATTGATTTTGTTCCGCATTTCGTTTTGCTTTCTCCACCATTTCTCCTACGCCTTCAATGCCCACAACCTGATTGACCTGACGACTGATTGGGAGGGTGAAGTTTCCCATACCACAAAACAAATCTAATACGTTATCGTTCGATGTGAGTTCCAACCACTCAAGAGTGGTATCAATCATTTTCTGATTTACAACAGCATTCACTTGGATAAAGTCACGGATATCAAACTGTAATTTGGTGCCATCGCGTAGTATGTAGTAAGGTGCCTCGCCATGTAGTTGGGTGATCTGTTGATCATCTTGTACAAACAACATTAAGTTTTCTTGTTGCGCAAAATTGGTTAATAAAGTGCGGTCAGTTTGCGCTAAATTTCCTGTATGGCGTAATAACATCGCAATTCCATTATCCGCATGCACTAACTCCACATGCCCTAAGTTTTTAGGCAGGGACCATGTTGAAAACAACAAATGTAATTTAGGTAAGAGTTGACTTAAGGGGATTTCAAGCACATCACAATGCTGCAGATTCACGATTTGTTGAGTATTTCTCTGACGCAAACCCATCGCAAGTTGTTTGCTTTTGGGATGAAACCGCACGCTTAAACGCACACGACGGCGATAATGCCAAGGCGCTGCGACGATCATGGGCATGAAGGTCGCTTGAGGTTGTAATTGTTGTAAGTGTTGGAATAAGGCTTGTTGTTTAGCCTGACGTTGCATGTCAATTGGAATATGTTGACTTTGGCAACCACCGCACTGGGCATAGTAAGCACATTTTGCTGACTGGCGTTCTGGATGTGGAGTGAGAATTTTGCAGCTGATTCCATGACCATAATGGCGTTTTTCATCGACAATGCGCACTTCCACTTTTTCTTGTGGCAGTGCATTTTCAATGAACCACGTTTTGCCTTGTACTTTGGCTACACCACGTCCTTGATAATCAAGATCAAGAATTTCCGCAACGAATGTTGTGTTACGTGGGGTGGATTGATGAGGGGTATAGTGTAATACCATAGTTTATTTTTGATACAACATATATTGAGTAAATAATTCTCGGCTTTTTAAGGGCTTATTCCCTAAATACTGTTTAAGCGCGATGCGAGTGAAACGTTTAGCCGCCTGTAAAGTGGCGCTGTCGTGAAATTGTCTTGCGTCAAAAGCCAGTAATTCACGACCATAAAAAGTTAAATTATCCTTAATGAGCGATGCAATAAAGCCTTTTTCTTCACGATAACGATAAGTCATATTTTCATCAACCAGCTCGCCTGAGCCAGCACAATGGCAAAAATCGACGCCGTAGCCTAAAGTTTGTAATAATTGAAATTCAAAGTGACGCAGACTAGGCTCAATCAGATGTTCAGCGCTTGCCAAGCCAGTTAGGCAACGTAAATAGTCTTGGAACAGATGGGGATAACCAGTTTCGGGTTCAAGGACGCGACAGAGCAATTCATTAACATAGAATCCGCTATAAAGTGCGGTCTGTTGTAACGGTAATGCAATGGCAGCAGGTTCTACTTTCGTCAATGTTTTCAATTCACTGCGCCCGCTCCAACGCAATAGCAAAGGGGTAAAAGGCTGTAAGATGCCTTTTAATGCGGAACGTTTTGCTCGCGCACCTTTGGCAAGTACAGTTAGACGCCCTGTTTCTTCGGTGAATAACTCAACTAATAAGCTTGTTTCACTATAGGCTTTGCGATGTAAGACAAAACCCCGTTGCCAATTTTCGATAACTTGCCTCAACTTTTGCTAACTAAATCGCCTGTTATTTTAGCAGATTTTCACTGGATATTTGGGGATTTCTGTTTTTTCTTGCTTAAAATGAAAACAAAATAGCTCATACTTTTGTTTAACCAAGCGCTTGCCTTTCTGTTATGATAGGAATATGACAAATCGCGTAAGATAAAATAATCATTGCAGTTATGAGAATACCTCGAATTTACCACCCAGTCCTATTACAAGGCGTGAAACATTGTGAATTAAGTGAAGATGCGGCTAACCATGTTGGACGTGTGTTACGTATGCAAGCCGGGGATAAACTCGTGCTTTTCGATGGCTCAAATCATGTGTATGACGCGCAGATTACGCAGATCAGCAAAAAACGTGTTGAAGTAGATATTTTGCAACACCAATGGGATGATCGAGAAAGTCCATTAAAAATTCACCTTGGGCAAGTGATTTCACGAGGAGAAAGAATGGAATTCACCATTCAGAAATCCGTTGAATTGGGAGTACATGTGATTACACCTCTTTGGTCAGAGCGTTGTGGGGTGAAGTTAGATGCAGATCGTCTGGAGAAAAAAATCCAGCAATGGCAGAAAATTGCCATTGCCGCCTGTGAACAATGTGGGCGTAATGTGGTGCCAGAAATACGTCCGATGATGAAATTACAAGATTGGTGTGCGGAAAAAGACGGGGCGTTGAAGTTGAATTTACATCCAAGGGCCCAATATTCAATACGTACCCTACCTGACATCCCTGCCGCAGGGGTACGTTTATTAATTGGTTCTGAAGGGGGCTTATCCGCACAAGAGATTGCTCAAACAGAACAACAAGATTTTATTGAAGTATTATTAGGAAAGCGTGTATTGCGTACGGAAACAGCTTCGTTAGCTGCAATTACAGCATTGCAGATCTGTTTCGGTGATTTAGGTTGAGGAAGAGATATGATGGAATTACAAGATCATTTTTTAATTGCGATGCCTCAAATGGAAGATGATTATTTTGCCCATTCGGTGGTTTATATTTGTGAGCACAACGATCAAGGCACAATGGGATTGGTGTTGAATCAACCCACGGATTTAAGTATTGCAGAGTTGTGCGCCAAAATGAATTTTATGATGAAAACTGACCGCACTTATGGCAATGATTTAGTGTTAGCCGGCGGACCGGTGAATATTGAGCGAGGCTTTATTTTACATACTAAAACAGCACAAACATTTAAACATAGCTACAAAGTGACTGATCAGCTCAGTTTGACGACTTCGGCAGATATTATCGATACGTTTGGCACGGCACAAGCACCTGAAAAATATTTGGTGGCGTTAGGTTGTGCAAGTTGGACTGTCAACCAATTAGAAAGCGAGATTGCCAATAATGATTGGTTAGTGGTGCCAGCGAATAATCGTATTTTATTTGATGTGCCTTATGAAGATCGTTGGTTAGAAGCCAATTTATTGTTGGGGATTCAACATCATAATTTTGCACACCAAGCGGGACATTGCTAATGGGGATGACTGTTCTCGCATTTGATTTTGGTACAAAAAGCATTGGTTGTGCGGTAGGGCAAAGTATTACGGGCACGGCTCAGGCATTGCCAGCGTTTAAAGCACAAGATGGCATCCCAAACTGGGATGCGATCGGCAAGTGTTTGGCAGAATGGCAACCAGATCGAGTAGTGGTCGGTTTACCGTTAAATATGGATGGTACCGAGCAAGATCTCACAGTAAGGGCAAGAAAATTTGCTCATCGTTTACATGGGCGTTTTGGCGTGGCAGTTGAATTACAAGATGAACGTTTGACCACGACAGAAGCGCGAGCTGAAATCTTTGGACGTGGTGGTTATAAAGCGTTAAACAAAAGTAAAGTAGATGGGATATCTGCGTGTTTGATTTTAGAAAGTTGGTTTGAAAATCAACAGGTTAAGTAAGAAAAATCATCATTTTCAAGAAATTCATAAAAAAACACCGCACTTGTTAAAAGTGCGGTGCTTTTTTTTTACTATTTTATCTCAGCAAATTATGCTTGACCTTTAACCGCTTTTAAACCTAAGAATGGTGCTTTATCACCTAATGCTTCTTCGATACGGATTAATTGGTTGTATTTCGCGATACGGTCAGAACGGCTCATTGAACCCGTTTTGATTTGACCTGCTGCGGTACCAACGGCTAAATCTGCAATAGTGGCATCTTCTGTTTCACCAGAACGGTGTGAAATCACCGCCGTGTAACCCGCGTCTTTCGCCATTTTGATTGCCGCTAACGTTTCAGTTAATGAACCGATTTGGTTGAATTTGATTAAGATCGAGTTCGCGATACCTTTTTCGATACCTTCTTTTAAGATTTTGGTATTCGTTACGAATAAGTCATCACCAACTAATTGAACTTTGTCGCCTAATACTTTAGTTTGGTAGGCGAAACCTTCCCAGTCTGACTCATCTTGACCATCTTCAATAGACACGATTGGGTATTCTTTGCATAATTCTTCTAAGTAGTGTGTGAACTCTTGAGAAGTGAATGATTTACCTTCACCTTTCATTTCGTACATACCATTTTCTTTGTTATAGAACTCAGATGATGCACAGTCCATCGCTAATGTGACATCTTTACCTAACACATAACCCGCTTTTTCTACGGCTTCTTTGATACAAGCAAGCGCTGCTGCGTTAGATTCTAAGTTAGGTGCAAAACCACCTTCGTCACCGACTGCTGTGCTTAAGCCTTTGCCTTTTAATACTTTCGCAAGGTTGTGGAATACTTCAGCACCGATACGAAGGGCTTCTTTTAAGGTTTTCGCACCCACTGGTTGAATCATAAATTCTTGGATATCAACGTTGTTGTCTGCGTGCTCACCACCGTTGATGATGTTCATCATTGGTAATGGCATAGAGTATTGACCTGGCGTACCGTTAAGTTCTGCAATCCAAGCAAATAATGGCATACTTTTTGCCGCCGCCGCTGCTTTTGCGTTAGCTAAAGAAACCGCTAAAATGGCGTTTGCACCGAATTTAGATTTGTTTTCTGTGCCATCTAAATCGATCATGATTTGGTCGATTTCAGCTTGGTTTGTCGCATCTTTACCAACGAGAGCTTGTGCAATTTCGTTGTTCACTGCAGCAACAGCTTTTAACACACCTTTACCTAAGAAACGTGCTTTGTCACCGTCACGTAATTCTAATGCTTCGCGTGAACCAGTTGATGCGCCTGATGGTGCGGCGGCTAGACCCACGAAGCCACCTTCTAAATGGACTTCTGCTTCAACAGTTGGGTTACCACGAGAATCGATGATTTCACGGCCGATCACTTTAACGATTTTTGCCATTTTTGTTTTCCTCTTTAAATGAAAATTAACCTAAAACGAATGGTTCGTATCTTAAAATAATTCATCTGCTTTGTCTTGTGAAAAATGTCGATTAATTGATTTACATCTAGTTTTTTCTTGGTAAACGAAAGCATCAAAAAGCCCCTCACACGTTTCGCTCGAACTTGCATAGTATTGGCAGTGATGAGGGAGCGAAATAGCAGTCGCTTTTTTGCAAAAATGGAATCAAAAACGGAGAGTGTGAATGGAACAACATGATATTTTTTGACTAAAAAAGCCCTACAAAGTTGTTGTAGGGCTGAGTTTCTTGATAGGTAAAATTATTTCTTTTGATTGTCTTTTGCCGCTTTGACAAAACCAGCAAAGAGTGGGTGCCCATCACGTGGGGTGGAGGTGAATTCTGGGTGGAATTGACACGCCACAAACCAAGGGTGATTTGGTACTTCAATAATTTCCACTAATTTTTTATCTGCGGATAAGCCCGTGACTTTTAAGCCCGCTTTTTCCACTTGTGGACGTAAGACGTTATTGACTTCATAACGATGACGATGACGTTCTTCGATGGTTTCAGCACCATAAAGTTCACGTGCTTTGCTACCTTCCATTAAATGGCATTGTTGTGCACCTAAACGCATGGTGCCACCTAAATCAGAGGCATCGGTACGTGTTTCAATATTCCCTTCGGCGTCTTGCCATTCGGTAATTAAGCCCACGACAGGATAGTCACAAGTGCGGTCAAATTCAGTAGAATTTGCATTAGTTAAACCAGCAACATTGCGAGCATATTCAATATAAGCTACTTGCATCCCTAAGCAGATCCCTAAATAAGGAATGTGATTTTCACGTGCATATTTGGCGGTGAGAATTTTACCTTCTACACCACGATTACCAAATCCACCCGGCACTAAAATACCGTCAACGCCTTCTAACACTTCTGTGCCTTTGGTTTCCACATCTTGTGAATCAATATATTTGATTTGCACGCTAAGACGGTTTTTTAAGCCTGCGTGTTTCAAGGCTTCATTAACCGATTTGTAGGCATCCGGTAATTCAGTGTATTTACCCACCATACCGATCACCACTTCACCTGTTGGATTCGCTTCTTGGTATAACACTTGTTCCCATTCAGACAGATCGGCTTCTGGGCAATCTAAGTGGAAACGTTGACAAATGAAATCATCCAAACCTTGTGATTTTAATAAGGCTGGAATTTGGTAAATCGAGCTGACATCTTTCAGTGAAATGACCGCTCTTTCTGGCACATTACAGAATAATGCGATTTTTGCTCGCTCATTTGGTGGGACCATGCGATCAGAGCGACAAATTAAGACATCAGGTTGAATCCCAATGGATAATAATTCTTTCACTGAATGTTGTGTTGGTTTCGTTTTCACTTCACCTGCCGTTGGAATATAAGGTACGAGGGTTAAGTGCATAAACAAGGTACGTTCACGACCGACTTGCACTGCCAGTTGACGTAAGGCTTCAAGGAAAGGTAAAGATTCAATATCACCTACTGTTCCCCCTACTTCGACAATTGCGACATCATGCCCAGCTGCGCCATCAATGACGCGAGATTTAATTTCGTTTGTGATGTGAGGAATGACTTGAATTGTTGCGCCTAAATAATCACCACGACGCTCTTTGCGTAAGACTTCAGAATAGATTTTACCTGTGGTGAAATTGTTACGTTTGGTCATTTTGGTGCGAATAAAACGCTCATAATGCCCTAAGTCTAAGTCGGTTTCAGCGCCATCTTGGGTGACAAAGACTTCACCATGTTGAGTTGGACTCATGGTGCCCGGGTCCACGTTGATATAAGGATCAAGTTTTAACATGGTGACCTTTAAACCACGTGCTTCTAAAATTGCTGCTAATGATGCTGCAGCAATACCTTTACCCAGGGAAGATACAACACCGCCCGTCACAAAAATATAATTTGTTGCCATATGAAACCTAACTATTGATATGAAAAAATGGATTGAATGAAATTATCAAGACGGGAGAGTAGTTTACAGCAAAGGCGCGTTTAACTCAATCATTGTGCTGTATTTTATCGAAATGTGAAAAATAAGTGTGCATTTTTAACGATTTTTCATTAAATGTGCTGGAATGACGATGATAAACGCAAAATTGGACATAATTTACCTCACTTTTGTAGGTGTTGATGATTTTTTATAGTAGAATGTCGCGTTTTTCTATTTTTAATATCCTAAAAAATTCTGTTTTTTAATATTTGAGGTTTTCTATGAACAAAAACACATTTGTTGTTGGCTTTATGCTATTTGCCATCTTTTTTGGGGCAGGGAATTTAATTTTTCCACCCAAATTAGGTTTTGAAAGTGGCGTCGGTTTTTGGCCAGCTATTCTTGGGTTTGTCACGACAGGCGTTGGTTTGCCTCTTTTAGGGATTTTAGTGGCGACTCGTTATGAAGGTGGCTATAAGAAAGCATTAGAAGATATTCATCCGTGGATTTCTGTGCTCTTGTTAGGTGCGATTTATTTAACGATTGGACCGTTTTTTGCGATTCCACGTACCGCGGCGACAGCTTTTGATATGGCTGTGATTCCTTTTATTGGGAGCAGCGATCCCGTTTCTTTATTTGCTTTTACCTTTGTTTATTTTGCGATCACATTATGGGTCAGTTTAAACCCGACTAAAATGGTGGATCGTATCGGGGCGATTTTAACCCCTGTTCTATTAGTTGCAATTATTGCGTTAGTCGTGCGTATGGCGAGTATTTTAATTAGCGGAGAGTACAATAATACCTCAGCAGGTATGGAAACCCCATTAATTGTTGGCTTTATCGAAGGCTATCAAACCATGGATGTGCTTGCCTCTTTTGCTTTCTCTGTCGTGGTCATGAACGCAATTCGTGCGAAAAGTGACAAAAAAACCAGCTTTATTAAACAAGCCACTGTAGCAAGTCTGATTGCGGCAATTGCTTTAGCCTTTATTTATATTGCGATTGGTTGGATTGGCAACAATATCCCGTTGAGTGCGGAAACTGTTGCAGATGTTGCGAGCAAAGGTCAAAATTTAGGCGTATTTATTTTAAATGATGCGACGACACAATCGTTTGGTGAGTTAGGACGTAGCTTACTGGGCTTAATTGTGACATTAGCTTGTTTAACAACAGCGATTGGTTTAGTGGTGGCAACCTCTTCTTACTTTAACAGTATTTTCCCTGTCATTTCTTATCGTAACTATGCCATTTTATTTACCTTGATTGGATTTGGTTTGGCGAACCAAGGGTTAAATGCCGTGATTAGTAAGTCTGTGCCTGTGTTATTAGTCCTTTATCCAATCTCAATGACAGCGATGTTATTATTGTTAGTTAATTTGGTCATGCCATTACCAAAATTAGCAAAAGGCATCCCATTAGTGTTGGTGGCGATTGTGTCCATCTTATCCGTCATGGGCGCTGAGGTTGTAGCAGGCTTACCATTTAAAGCATACTCAATGGAATGGTTACCGGTGGCATTATTTGGTTGTTTCATCGGCTTAATCATTGTAAAAGCACAAGCGCAAATGAAAGTGAAAGCACATTAAGTTTATTGTGGGTATTAAAAAAGCAGATCATATGATCTGCTTTTTTGTGCCTGAATGTTAACTAACTTAATGTATAAGGCAAAGGAAACCGGGTTAAAGCTGTATGTTCTGATAAACGAAATTGGACGTCTTCTTCAAGCTGATTGTTTAACACCACTTGTAACCATAATGTGCCCTCAAAATTCACTGCGCTAATGATATTACCCGTTTTACGCCAATGGTTTTCCAATTGCATTTCAACTTCACTTTTGATATTTGGCATTTCTTGACTTTGAGCTACAAAAGTAAACATCGCGCGTTTATTCGCACCACGGTATTTTGCTCTGGCGACAATTTCTTGTCCAATATAACAACCTTTTTGGAATGAAATAGCGTGTTCTAAACATTGTAAGTTTAATGCTTGTGGAATAAACTCCGCTTGCGTTTCAGGGCTTAATAAAGGGATGCCATCTTGAATGTCCAATAAATCCCATACCACATGGCTAGCATTGGCTTGCAAATCTAATGCTGTTGGGTGGATTAAAATGACACGTGGTTGTTGACTGGATAAGGTTACACGTATTTGTGCGTCGATTTCATCGCAGGCATTGATGATTTTCTCTCCAGCTAAGCCAATAATTTGCCAATCACATGGGGTAAAAGTCACTTTAGAAAAAACCGCATATTTTTTCAATTGGTCAAGCGCCGTTGGCAACAACCCTTTTTTGACCAATAAGTAGAACGTCTGCGGAGCCGTACGAATTAAGCGAAAAAGCGAATTGATTTTTCCTTTTGCATCACAATGGGCTGCAAGAGTAGATTCTCCTACCGCTAATTTGTTAACGTCACAAGTGAGCTGACCTTGTAAATATTTTTCGGCATCTTCGCCTTGGATTTCAAGTAGCGTGTATTGTTGTAGATCGCAAACCACATGTGCTTGGGTTTCCGTTAATAATGAATAAGTCATGTCCTTTTCCCTTACTCTAAGTTTTGAATTTGCTCACGCATTTGTTCGATAAGGACTTTCAGTTCAACCGCAGAATTGGTGACTTCAGTACTGATAGATTTGGACGCGAGCGTATTTGATTCACGGTTAAGTTCTTGCATCATAAAATCCAATTTTCTGCCAACCGCACCGCCTTTTTGTAAAATGGCTTTGGTTTCTTTGACGTGTAATTGCAGACGATCGAGTTCTTCAGCGACATCAACCCGTTGAGCTAATAACACCATTTCCTGCTCAACACGTTGGGGATCCACTTGTAAATGGATTTCGTCAAAGCGCTGTAATAAACGATCTCGTTGCCATTGTAAAATTTCCGGCATTTTTGACCGCACTTTATTGGCTTCAACTTCAACGGCATCTAAACGTTGTTGAAGGAGTGTGTTGAGTTTTTCGCCCTCTCTTGCTCGCATTGCAATAAACTCGGTTAATAAGCTGTCAAACGCGCTGAGTAATTGTTGGCTAATCAAATCCAGATCTTGTTCTGGTACTTCAACGACGCCCGGATAGCGCAACACGTCATTTAAGTGAATCTCGCCTTCCCCGGCTTGTTGTTTGATCCACTGTAATGACTGTATCACTTGTAATGCAAAGGCTTTGTTTAAATGGATTTCTGTGGCAGCTTGTTTTTTATTATCAATACGCAATGTGCATTCAATTTTGCCACGCGTCAGTTTTTGACGCAGTTTTTCTCGCAAGGTATTTTCTAAACCACGAAATTGCTCAGGCAAGCGGAAAAAGGTTTCTAAATAGCGCTGGTTAACTGAGCGAATTTCCCACACGGCATCACCCCAATCCTGTTTGATTTCGAGGCGTGCAAAAGCGGTCATACTATAAATCATGTGAGTTCCTTAATGTGATAAAAAGAGGTCGTGTTTAACAGAACTATTGTACTGGTAAATTTCGTTTCTGTCAGTTTGCGTGCTAAAATACTGCGAATTTTTTTATCATGAAGAAAGAACAATAAGGAATAAACTATGCGTCCAAATGAACGTGCAAATAATCAGCCCCGCCCGATCAAAATTACTCGTCATTATACAAAACATGCGGAAGGCTCAGTGTTGGTTGAGTTTGGAGACACGAAAGTACTCTGTACAGCGACGGTGGAAGAGTCGGTGCCTCGCTTTTTGAAAGGTCAAAATCAAGGGTGGGTAACGGCGGAATATGGGATGTTGCCACGTTCAACTCATAGCCGTATGCAACGTGAGGCGGCAAAGGGTAAACAAGGCGGACGCACACTTGAAATTCAGCGTTTAATTGCGCGCTCATTGCGGGCAATGGTCGATTTAGAAGCCTTAGGCGAACGCTCGATTACATTGGATTGTGATGTGATTCAAGCAGATGGGGGAACACGCACAGCATCGATTACTGGTGCTTGCGTAGCCTTATGTGATGCGATTCATGGTTTAGTGGAAAATGGCACCTTAAAAGTAAATCCTATTAAAAGTTTAGTGGCGGCGATTTCCGTCGGGATTGTTGAGGGCGTGCCGGTTTGTGATTTGGAATATGTCGAAGATTCTGCGGCAGAAACGGATATGAATGTCGTGATGATGGAAGATGGGCGAATGATTGAAGTACAGGGGACAGCAGAAGGAGAACCATTCAGTCATGAAGAATTATTGACTTTGTTAGCCTTAGCTAAAGAAGGTTGTCAGCTTATTTTCGATGTGCAACGTCAGGCGCTAGCCAAGTAGGAAGGAGAGCGGATCATGGAAGCCTATAAATCGGAATTTATTCAATTTGCCCTGAGCCGTCAGGTGTTAAAATTTGGTGAATTCACCCTGAAATCCGGTCGTATCAGCCCGTACTTTTTTAATGCAGGGTTATTTAATACGGGAGCAGATCTCGCTCGTTTAGGGGAATTCTATGCCAAAGCGATTCAAGCCAGTGGTGTTGAATATGATGTGATTTTTGGTCCGGCTTATAAAGGGCTGCCGATTGCCACGACGGTTTCTGTGGCATTATTTAATCATTTTCAAATTGATAAACCCGTTTGCTTTAACCGTAAAGAAGCCAAAGATCACGGTGAAGGGGGGCAGCTCATTGGCTATGGTTTAAGTGGAAAAATTTTATTGGTCGATGATGTGATTACTGCGGGGACCGCCATTCGTGAATCCATGACCTTAATTGCACAAAATCAAGCGGAACTCAGTGCCGTGATGATCGCGTTAAATCGTCAAGAAAAAGGCAAAGGTGAATTGTCTGCGATTCAAGAAGTGGAACGTGATTATCAATGCCAAGTGTTGTCGATTGTGAATTTTGATGATTTGATGACTTTCATTGAGCAAGCACCAGAATATCAACAATATTTACCAGCAATGCGTGCTTATCGTGAGCAATATGGCGTGAAGTAAGATAAAAGTGCGGTGGGTTTTAAGAAAATATTCAGAATAGGACGATATTGTATAATGAACAACCGCACTTTGGCGCTTTCGGAGGGGAAGAATGAATTTTATTGGTAAGTTTTTAGGCTTGATTATTGGTTGGAAGTTAGGTGGCTTTTTTGGCGCGATTTGTGGTGTGATTTTAGGGCACCTTGGTGATAAAAAGCTGTATGAATTAGGGACGGTCAATTCCAGTTTCTTTAAAAGTAAAATCACCCGTCAATCGCTATTTATGCAAACCACTTTTGCGGTGCTTGGACATTTAAGCAAAGCGAAAGGGCGAGTCACTGAAGATGATATTCAATTAGCCAGTCATTTAATGCAACAAATGCAGTTAGATGACGCCAATCGCCGTTTGGCACAAGAAGCCTTTACACGCGGTAAGGCAGCGGATTTCCCTTTGCGCCAAGTGATTCGCGAGTTTCGTTTAGGCTGTGGACAACGCGCTGATTTGTTACGGATGTTTTTACATGTTCAAGTTCAAGCGGCTTTCGCCGATGCTCAACTCGATCAAAGCGAAAAAGACGTACTGTATATTGTGGGAGAAGAATTAGGACTTTCTCGTTTTCAATTTGAACAAATGTTAGCGATGGAATTTGCAGCACGCCAGTTTTCTCGTGCAGGTTACCAACAGCAAAATCGTTATCAACGTGATTATGGCTATCAACAGCATCAGCAACAATATGGTGGTTATCAACAACAGTCAGGTCCAACAGTTGACGACGCGTATAAGGTGCTCGGTGTATCTGCTACGGATGATCAACAAACCGTGAAGCGGGCTTATCGCCGTCTGATGAATGAAAATCATCCTGATAAATTAGTGGCGAAAGGCTTACCAAAAGAAATGTTAGAGATGGCAAAAGAGAAAACGCAGCAAATTCAATCTGCGTATGATTTAATTTGTAAAACCAAAGGGTGGAAATAATGTCCTTGACCACCAAACAGGTATTTCCTTGGCTGTTAGCACTCGTTGTGCTTGTCATCGCGATTTGGTCGAGCATTGAACCTGTTTCTCGGGCGGTGTGGTATGCTGAAGTATTACCCATTTTTTTGGTCTTTTTGGCTTTAGTCGTGAGCTATTCTCGTTTTCAGTTCAGCAACCTTGCATATTTCTTAATGAGCTTATGGATGGTTTTACATCTTATTGGTGCTCACTATACGTTTGAACAGGTGCCTTTTGAGTGGGCAAATCGACTACTCGCCCCTTGGTTAGGCGAAGGACGTAATCATTTTGATCGCGTAGCACATTATGTTATTGGTTTTTACAGTTTTCCTATGGCGGAATGGTTGTTACGACGTCGATTATGTGGTCCGATCTTAGCGGGCTTTTTTGCCCTATTTTTTATTATGAGTATTGCGGCGGGCTATGAGTTGATTGAGTGGCAATATGCGGTGATTGCTGGTGGTGAAGAGGGAATTGCCTTTTTAGGATCGCAGGGCGATCAGTGGGATGCGCAAAAAGATATTTTGGCAGATACATTCGGGGCGTTAAGCGCGTTGGCATTGTTTTATCTCGTGAGAACGGATAAAACATGCGCGTAATTCTTGCTCCGATGCAAGGGGTATTAGACCCCTTTGTTCGTCAACTTCTCACACAGGTCAATCAGTATGATTTGTGTGTTTCTGAATTTGTGCGGGTGGTCGATCAACTTCTTCCCACGAAAGTATTCTATCGTCTGTGCCCTGAATTATATCAACAAGGATTGACCGCTTCGGGAACGCCAGTGCGTGTGCAACTATTGGGGCAACATCCTCAATGGTTAGCGGAAAATGCGCAGCGCGCGATTGAATTAGGTTCGCATGGTATTGATCTCAATTGTGGTTGTCCGTCAAAAACGGTGAATGGCAGCAATGGCGGCGCGTCTCTCTTAAAACAACCCGAACTGATTTATCACGCCACCAAAGCCCTACGTGCTGCAGTACCGAAGGACTTGCCAGTTAGTGTAAAAGTGCGTTTAGGTTGGGATAATTCAGAACAAGCGTTTGAGATCGCTGATGCGGTACAACAAGGTGGTGCGACAGAGATTACTATCCATGGACGAACCAAAATGGATGGTTATCGTGCTGATCGGATTAATTGGGCAAAAATTAATGACGTACGTCAAGGCTTATCTATTCCAGTGATTGCCAATGGTGAGATCTGGGACTGGCAATCAGGGCAAGCCTGTTTAGCTGAAACGGGGTGCCAAGATTTGATGATTGGGCGCGGCGCTTTGAATATTCCGAATTTAAGCCAAGTGGTGAAATTCAATCAAGCAAAAATGCCGTGGGCTGAGGTGCTTATCCTGTTACATCAATATGCGCATACGGAAAACCAATTTGATACGGGGTTTTATCATGTCGCGCGTATAAAACAATGGCTAGGTTATCTTAAAAAAGCATACCCACAAGCCGATGCGCTCTTTCAGCTCATTAAAACCTGTCATGATGGACAGGCGTTACGCATGAAAATAGACGGAGTTATGAACTAATGAAATATCAATGGATTTTTTTTGATGCAGATGAAACCTTGTTTTCATTTGATGCTTTTGCAGGATTGCAGAAATTGTTTTCAGATTATGGTGTTGATTTTCAACAAAGTGATTTTACAGAATTTCAACGTGTGAATAAGCCACTTTGGGTACAATATCAACAGGCTGAAATTAGCGCAGAACAATTACAGGTCACCCGTTTTGCTAGTTGGGCGAAGCGTTTAAATAAAAATCCAGTAGAGCTGAACGATCATTACTTAATCGCAATGGCAGACATTTGTAAACCGTTGGAAAACGTAGTGGAAACCTTAACCGTGTTAAAAGAACAAGTGAATTTAGGCATCATCACCAATGGGTTTACGACATTACAGAAATTGCGTTTAGAAAAAACAGGCTTAAGTGATTGGTTTCAATTTGTCACCATTTCGGAAGAAGTGGGGATCGCAAAACCGGATCCTCGGATTTTTGAACACAGTTTAGCCTTAGCAAAAGTGACAGATCGTCGCCAAGTGTTAATGGTGGGGGATAATTTAGATTCGGATATTTTAGGCGGGCATAATGCGAATTTAGATACCTGTTGGTTGCATTATGATCGTGAAAATCACAGTGATATTCAGCCAACGTACAGTATTGATCGTTTTGATCAATTATTGGAAATTGTGTCAGCCTAGTGTTGAGTGTATTGTTATCCAAAAATTTTTAAAAAAATAACCGCACTTTTTGCAAGAGCATGCTTTGATGGCGAAGTCTAAAAGTGCGGTGTGTTTTATCAATATTGACATGTCAAAAGCGGATCTTTTGTTCGCTTTTTGTTGAGGATTATACTTCTAAACCAAGTACTTTCCTGCCATTGATACTCGCAATATTCACCATCGCCTCTAAGTCAGGGAAGCGACAACCCGCGGCTAATAAACTGAGTTCTTGCCACATATCCCCTTCACATAATGGCACCATGTAATCGCAGATATTATCGGTACCAATCGCGACAGTAATACCTTCAGGAATCATTTCATCGGCAGGGGTGAGGGCGTTGTGGAATGGCATTAAATCTTCTTTACGATTACTGTCAATCCACGCCATTGGGCAGGCAATCATCATCATTTGTGCTTGGCGCATTTTTTCGTATAAACGGTAGCGGTAATCTTTTGAATGGGCACCGATAGAAATACCATGGATAGCAACAACACGCCCCTGCATGCCATGTTCAATGGTTTTATCACAGAGCTGTTCGGTTTCTTTTTCTTTTGGGGTATTAAATTGATCCACGTGTACATGACACATAATGCCACGCGATTTGGCGGTATCCAATAAGATATCCATTGCTTCTAAGCCACGACCATAATCCAGTTCATCGCGATACGGTAAACCACCAATCATATCCACCATTTCTGAACCAATATCGAACCATTTTCGTGCGGTGGGCTCAATTACACCTTTTAACGTTTGGTTAGCAAATTTTAACGTGATATCGTGTTTGTACACTTCTCGTGCTTTGTGTGCCGCAATAATTGCACGGTCTTCACAGATCGGATCGATATCTACAAAAGTGCCGAAAGCAGTGACACCTTGCGAAATCATTAATTCAATGGACTGGCAAAAACGCGCATAATAGTCATCTACACTGGACGTTCGCTTGACTTCATCCACTAAATCCCATTTTTGTTGCAGATTACTTGTATGGTAAATGCTGATTTTTTCCGGGGTCATGGTAAAGGCGCGATCGGCATGCGCATGTGCATTGACCCAACCGCCTTTTTTAATGATTTCATCTCGAATATAGGTTTTAAAACTACGAACGTGGTTTTTCATAATCGCTCCGTGAGGACGTAAAAGTGAGAGGTAAGTGAGGAAGGCGAGACATAAAAAAATCCCCAATAAATGAGGATCGGTTATTCATTAAAAACAGATATGGGCTCAATGCGTTAAGACGATTGATGAGGGGGGTAACAATGTTATGAAAAATTCTCTGATTTTTAATTAATAACATTATGTTTCTATCCTAAAAAATTGCTGGCTAGTATAAAGGCTTCAACCTAAAAAATATAATTGGTTTTGGCTATTGGTTTTAGTGCAATTTTTCGTTATTTTTCAATAAATGAACGTTCTTGATTAAAGACCTCTAAGAACAAGCCAAGTGGCGGTTGATCAGAGGATTCTTTTTGATTCTCTTGATTGTATTTCTGATAAGTCCCGCGCTTATCGATATGGTACTGTGTCCCATCAGGCGTAATGATGACATTCCAGCGATAGTTCGATACTAACACCCAATCAGCAGGCTGTGTCAGTTGGAATAAATCGCGACCTTGGGAGTAGTCAGAAATCGGATTTTGTGCATGAAAAATATGTTTCATCACTGCGGGTAGTAAATCCATGTGACTGGTTAGGTTACTGACTTTTCCCGCAGGTAAATCTTTCCAATGAATAACCATTGGTACTTGAATTTCATCACGCCCAAAGTAATGCAATAAGGCTTTGGCGTTTAGCGGTTTGAAGTGATAGCCATGTTCCGCGGTAATTACCACTAATGTCTTATTTAATTCAATTTCAGGCAAAATCGTCCCTAATAGCCGATCAATTTCAGCCAGTTCCAACTGATAGTCCGCTTTCGCCAAGTTTGGACGGATATTTAAACTTAAATAAGCTGCAAAGGGGGTATTTTTGTCTTTAATTTGTGCAAACCAAGTTTTAAAGCGCGCGGTTTCCAATTGGTTACTGGTGTTTCGTGTGGCAAGGCTGAGCGTCGGGAACAGCGCTTGGCGGAATAGGCTAGAGTGAAATTGCGTGCTGGAAAACAAACCCAGTTCGTAGTGTTCTTGTTTGAGTTTTTCCACCAAAATCGAAGCAGTTTTATTACTTAATAAGCTGTCCACATAATGTGCACTTAAGCCATAAAAGAGTCCAGTTAAGCCAGTGTTATTATCATTGCCACTACTATAATGATTCGTAAATTGCGTCGATTGGTTAGCAAAAGCGGTTAAGTGCGGCATATGTTTTTCATCAATGGCATCGTGACGTAAACCCGATACAGTAATCAGTACCATATTAGGTGTTTGGCTTGTCGCAAAGGTGAGCTTTTGTTTTGGGTAATTGATTTTTAACGCATCTAGGCGCCCTTGTTGCTCAATAATTTGATCATATTCTTGTTTATCTAAGAAACCATGTTTTTCTAAGAAGGAACGCGCCGTCATTGGATAAGACAGTGGGAAGTTAGAGCGTTGCATTGTAATCGGGCGGTAAATAAACGCGTCTGCCCAAGCATAAATTAAATGCGTTGCAATGAAAGTACAGACAAAGAAAACACCCACACCTTTGAGCCATTTTTGACGTTCTAAGCTACGTAATTTTTGCCATGACCAGCGTGAAAACACCATTTGTACTAATAAAATCAGTGGCATTGGGGCAAAGAAAATTTGCCAAGTCCGTGACAACTCACCATTCTCAGGATTGACCAATAAATTCCAAACAACGGTAGATAAGTGCAAGTTGAAGCGAGAAAACACTTCGCTATCGACCAGTAAGAGTGTGGCACCAATTGTGGTGAGGATGACGGTGATGCCACGAAAAGTGCGGTCATTTTTGATGAGAAAACTCAACGGAAAAATAAACAGCAGATAAAGTGCAAAGACAACAAAGCTGAAGTGACCGAGAAGGCTAATGAAAAAATACAGTTTACCAAAGAGCGTATCGGGCCAATCCATAATAAAGGCATAGCGCGCGCCAAGGATAATCGCCCATAAAATATTAAAAAACGCAAACCAGTGCCCCCACGAAATTTTGCGTGAGGTTTCTTCTCGATATTGTTTGCTTGTCTTTATCCACATCTTACGATTTTTGCTTGTTAACGGAGTTTAATAACGCCTCTGAAAAGGCATTCGCCAAGGCAATACGCTGATTGGTTCCGACGCTACTGACCAATAAATTGGTGACCAT
The DNA here is from genome assembly GCF_900187275.1 of Pasteurella multocida. Classification (NCBI taxonomy): domain Bacteria; kingdom Pseudomonadati; phylum Pseudomonadota; class Gammaproteobacteria; order Pasteurellales; family Pasteurellaceae; genus Pasteurella; species Pasteurella multocida. The sequence goes on along the minus strand of NZ_LT906458.1, from coordinate 1,505,859 downwards.
ATTGCCGAGCACAACCAATGATAAGTCAACTGGTGCTTGGTGTTTTTCTAATACAGCGATCATGTCATTTAAGATCGCATCGACTTGTTTATCTTGATATTTTGAGTTTTTTGCCATGGTTATTGAGATAGGGAAATGAACATTTGTGCTATATCATAACCGATAATTTTGGATATCCCAGCATTTTTTCTTATTTATCATTAAAAAAGTAGGGGTATAATGGAGCACATTTTTTTAAATAAAATAACGGATTAAACATGAGTATCAATGTGAATGAGATTGTCCTTCATCAAATTACGAAATCGATTGAAGGCGATGCGATGAAATTAAACACGATGTTGCGTGAGCGTTTGCTGACGATTACCCCAGAAGTTGAGCAAATGATGTTGCAATTACATCAAGCTTATCAAAATAAGAGTAAAGCCTATGCCGTGTTTAACGAAAACTCCCTTTTTGCACAAGATTTAAACCGTTTTTTAGAGCACGAAAGTGAATTCCTCGATTTTAGCCAAAAAGCGACCGCACTTTTAGTTAATGAACTAAGCCGATATCCTTTTGCCGACGAAGGTACTTTAGTGCTATGTCGTTATAACTTTCTTGCTACTGACTATTTATTTATTGCATTACTAGACAGTCGTGCCAGTATGTTAGTGGATGAACAGTTAGAGATTCATCGCACCAAATATTTGGAGATCAGTCAGTTTGATATTGCAGCACGTCTGAATTTGACGGAATTAAGTTTAGATGCTAAATCGGATCGGTATTTAACCTTCGTGAAGGGGCGTGTTGGGCGTAAAATTGGGGATTTCTTCATGGATTTTTTAGGGGCAGAGGAAGGGCTCAATCCACAAGTCCAAAATCAATGCTTATTGCAAGCGGTCAGTGATTATTGTGCGCAAGCCGATTTAAGCAAAGAACAATCACAAGCCGTGAAAAAACAAGTGTTTGAATACTGTAAAGGACAAATGAATGTAGGGGAAGAAATTGCATTAACGGAACTTTCTGCCACGATGCCAACTCTAAACGAGCAGGCGTTTGCGAGCTTCGCAGCAGAACAAGCGTATGGGTTAGCAGAACATATTCCTCCTGTACGTTCAGCATTAAAAACCTTAACCAAGTTTTCGGGTTCAGGGAAAGGTATCACCTTGAGCTTTGATGCGGAGCTCATCAATCAACGCGTTTTTTGGGATGAAGCGACGGATAGCTTAACCATTCAGGGATTGCCACCTAACTTGCGTGATCAATTACAACGACAATTGAAAGGTCAGAATTGATTTGGCAATCGGGCAAAGTTTCTGTATCATCATCAATCATTTGCAGTGTATAAAAAGGTAAAAATTATGCAATTAAAATCCATGATCAGTGCCATTGTTCTTGCTTTAAGTGTAACCGCTTGTTCAACTGTAGATAAGCTTGTGTATCGTATTGATGTCCCGCAAGGCAACTATCTTGAAGCAGCGACAGTTAAGCAATTACAAGTTGGTATGAATGCGGCGCAAGTCCAATATTTACTTGGCACTCCGGTATTAGTTGAACCTTTTGATCAAAGCAAATGGTATTATGTGTTCTTACAACAAAAAGCCTATCAAAAACCAGAACAACATACGTTAGTCGTCAATTTTGATCAGCGCGGCATTGTCACCAGTTTTGACCTAGATAAACCTTTACCAGATGAAAGTAAGCCTGCAATTAACAATGCAGTGATTCATGCGGAGAAGAGTGCCTCAAAAAGCTGGTGGAAATTTTGGCAATAGCAAATAATTTGTCGCGCTGTTGTTTATCGCGTTTTCTTTTTAATCAAATGTGAGGAGAGTCTGTATGCCTAAGATTTTATTAGTTGATGATGATGTTGAATTAATAGAGCTTCTTGCTGAGTTATTAACATTGGAAGGCTTTGAGATTGATATGGCAAATAATGGCTTACAAGCATTACAAAAATTAGATCTGAGTTATGATTTAGTTTTGTTGGATATTATGATGCCTGTCCTCAATGGGGTTGAGACGTTAAAGAAAATTCGTCAGGAATTTTCTGTACCCGTGATCATGTTAACTGCACGTGGTGATGATATTGATCGTATTCTCGGTCTCGAACTTGGGGCAGATGATTACATTCCAAAACCGTTTAATGATCGCGAGCTTGTAGCGCGTATTAAAGCGATTTTACGTCGTACACAGCCGGCAGCCACATTAAATACAGAAGTGAAAGAAAATCGTAGCGAATTTGTATTTTGCGATATTACACTTTATCCCGGTCGACAACAGGCATTTCACCATGATAAAGATTTAGAATTAACAGGAACAGAATTTGCACTATTACAAAAATTGGTCTTAAATCCCGGTCAAATTCTTTCCAGAGAGTCGTTAAGTATTGAAATTTTAGGTAAACAATTAACCCCATTTGACCGTGCTATTGATATGCATATGTCAAATTTACGTAAGAAACTTCCACCGCGTACGGATGGGTCTCCTTGGTTTAAAACCTTACGTGGACGAGGTTATTTGTTAGTGTCAGAAAAATAACAGTGATGATAAAGGCTATTATCATGCATAATAGCCTTGTGTTTGAGGGCAACTATGCCATTTGCGAAAGAAAGTTTTTTTAATACTATTTCATTCCGAATTTTTGCTTTTTTCTGGTTAACGTTTTCGCTACTTTCCATTCTGATTTTTTCTATCCCTTATTTTGATTCTCGCATTTATTCTGAATTAAGCGAGAAAGAGCTATCTGCTTATCAGCAAGAAATTATCACTTCTATTCGTCATAACCAAATTGCACGTATTTTAGCTGGTGTGCCTCTCTCTCACGCAGAACGGTTTGACGGTATTCGCCCTGTGTTAGTCGATGATGTCGATGACAGCAGTATTTTAGGGGCGACGGCGACAGAAATCCCTTTATTAACTCAATTTATGTTTTCTTCTTCAGATCCCACAAGACCTTTGAAAAAAGTGTTTGGGGATGTTCGTATCGTTGGTCCTTTTTCAATACATTTAGGCGGGGAAGCCAATAAATCTTATACACTTTATTTTATTGATAGAGTGAATGCGCAGAAGGAAATTATGAGCTTTGTCTTTGCTAACCCCGCTTTATTAGTCGGTTTGATTATTTTGGTGTCAACCCCGTTATTGTGGTGGCTTGCGCGCAGTATTGGTAAACCTATTCGAAACTTGCAAATGTCGGCAAAGGCAGTCGCTTTAGGGGACTTTAAAATTAATAAAGATCTTGAAACCAAAGGCTCGTTAGAATTACGTCAAGTAGGGCAAAGTTTTAACCAAATGACGGAGTCTTTGGAAGAATTACTCTCGAGCCAACAAGTGTTACTGTCTTCGATTTCTCACGAATTACGTACACCACTGACCCGTTTGCAATTAGCCTTGGGGTTATTACGCCGTAGGTTTGGAGAAGATAATACCGAAATTCATCGTATTGAAATTGAGGCACGCCGTTTAGATAAAATGATTAACGATCTTTTATTGTTATCAAGACAGCAGTTGCATAGTCATGTTTCACGTGAGATTTTTCCGATTAATGAATTATGGGAAGAGGTGCTTGATGATGCAATATTTGAGGCAAAACACCGTAAATTGAATTTTGTTGTAAGACAGAATATTACTCAGCCTGCTCGATACTATGTGAATGGTAATAAAGCACTTTTGGTCAGTGCGATCGAAAATATTGTTCGAAATGCATTGAAATATACCCAAAGTGAAATCAGGGTGTCGATTTTCTTAAAACGTCAAGAATTGATGATTGTGATTGATGATAATGGTCACGGCTTAGATGAGGCAGAATACGAGAAAATTTTCCAACCGTTTTACCGTGTAGATGAAACCAGAACCCGCGAAACCGGAGGAACGGGATTAGGTTTAGCCATTGTTGCTAACGTCGTTAAAGAGCATCACGGTGCGGTGTGGGCAAATGCTAGTCAGCTTGGGGGACTTTGTGTCACTTTATGTATTCCGCTTTGGATTACCAGTTAAATTTAGCGTGTTAGAAAAATGCCACAATCGTTGTGGCATTTTTTATACTCCAAGTTAAGCAACTTGTGGCTGTGCATTGAGCGCTTGGATTTTACGTAAAATAAAATTGAGCACCACACCGTAAGCCGGTACAAATAAGATGATGCCAACAAACAGTTTAAATAAATAATCCACAAAGCCTAATGCCGCCCAATGCTCCGCCATAAACGGGTCACTGCTGGCATAAAATGCGATTGCAAAGAAGAGGAATGTGTCTGCCATGGAACCAAAAATCATGGAACTACTTGGAGCAATCCACCAAGTTTTTAATTGGCGTAAACGGTTAAAGACTAACACGTCTAAGAGTTGACCAAAAACATAAGCAAAGAAACTGGCAACCGCAATACGGAAGACAAAAGTATTAAAATGCGCTAATGCATTTAGACCTTGATATTGTGTATCTTGGAACAGGGTAGAAATCACATAACTTATCACTAATGCGGGGATCATGACCACAAAAATAATCCAGCGTGCTTCTTTTGCACCAAAAATACGTACAGTTAAATCAGTGGCTAAGAAAATAAAAGGAAAGGTCAATGTGCCCCAAGTACTGTGAAAACTAAAATCTTCACGTGTACCGAGCTGACTCAGTGGAAGCGTGATTTCAAAGGGAATCTGTACCAAATAGTTACTGGCGGCGATAGTCAGAATATGAAAAAAGCTCAAGAGGATTAACGCACGACGTGTTTGTTGATCATTAAAGATCGAAAATGTATTTTTCATTGTTGCACCTTTTTAATTGAAATTTGGGGTGAGGGAACCCAATACAGAAAATTGATTGTCTTTCGCCATTGGCGAGGGGCTGATCATACGGATTTCACAGCAGAATGCAAGTTTGTTTACTGATTAAACGTTTGCACTCCCCTATAATCTCGTTACAATAAGACACATTTTGATTTTTTAGGTGAGTTATGTTTGTTTTTTATACTATTATTGCACTGGTAGCGGGGGTTGCCTTAGCTTCTCAAGCGGCGATAAATTCACAGCTTGCCAAAGCCATGGGCAATGAGCCTTTGGTTGCTACTTTTATTTCTTTTGGGACAGGTACCTTATTATTGCTGGTGATTTCGTTATTAAAAACGGATTTAATTGGTCATCTTTCTAGCGCAACACAACATGCTTGGTGGAAATATATTGGCGGTGCGTTAGGCGCATTAGTCGTCTTTACCACGATTTTACTTTCTCCCAAAATGGGCATTACCAATATGTTGTTTTTTATTATTGTGGGTCAATTAATTGCGGCGATGGTGATTGACCATTATGGTCTGATTCATATGCCAGTGCGCGAAGTGAACTTGTTCAAGTTTATTGGGATAGTGATTGTTGGTATTGGGTTAATTATTTTTTTCTTTGGTGATAAATTCATGAAACTTTTTCAATAACATTGCTGTGTAAGCACAGTGTGGTCATTGTTAAAGCCGTTTTGTTATTCAATTTGCTAACATAAAAACAAGGAGGAAGACCTCATGCAAACTGTGACACTGAATATTGAGGGGATGCACTGTGGTGGTTGTGTCAAAACCGTAGAGCGTGTATTGAATGGGTTAGACGGCGTAACACAAGTGGACGTGAATTTAGAGCACGCTTGTGTCACAATTCAATATGACACCAATCGCGTGTCCATTGCTCAGTTAATTGATGTGGTGGAAAATGCAGGTTTTGATGTACAACCTATTTAACCATTGATGTGATGGCGTTTCAGGGTGAGCTTAGCTCACCTTTGCTATTTGCGTTGCATGAGAGCACGCAAGTGAACGTTTTACTCGGTCCTTTTTATTATTCTTATTGAAAAACGACCGCACTGTTAGAGGAGCGGATATGCAACAAAAAATCACCCTGCACATTCAGGGCATGACCTGTCAGGCTTGTGCTAGCCGTATTGAAAAAGTCTTAAATAAAAAACCTTATATTCAACAAGCTGCAGTCAATTTTGCTAGTGAGCAAGCACAAATCAGTTTTGATAACAGTGAACATTCTCCACAAGATATTTTGCAGCTTATTGAAAACGTAGGTTTTACAGGGAGCTTGCAATCAGAACAAGCGCCTCCTCTTGTGGAACCTCGCTTACCTTCGTGGCGTTTATGGCTGTTATTACTGATTAATCTTCCGTTTATGTTTGGTATGATCGGTATGTTGCTAGGGCAGCACTACTGGATGCTCGCGCCAGAGTGGCAATTTGTCCTTGCTAGCATTGTGCAGTTTGGCTTAGCGATCCCTTTTTATAAAAGTGCATGGGGCAGCTTAAAAGGTGGCTTAGCCAATATGGATGTGTTGGTGAGTTTGGGGACGCTCAGTATCTACTTTTATTCCGTATTTATGCTGTTTACAGCCTATGGACATACTCATGAGGGCATGCCACATGTGTATTTTGAAGCCAGTGTCATGGTGCTTGGTTTTGTCAGTTTAGGCAAATTCTTAGAAGAACGCACCAAAAAACACAGCCTTAATAGTTTAGGATTACTGGTTAAACTTACTCCGCAACAAGTGAATGTACAGCGTGATGGACAATGGCAGACGTTGCCTTTGGATCAGGTTCAAATCGGTGATCTGTTACGAGTGAAGCAAGGGGAGCGAATCGCGGCGGATGGTATCGTGCAAAGTGGTACAGGTTGGAGCGATGAAAGCCATTTAACCGGCGAGTTTAAGCCTGAAATGAAAAAAGTTGGTAGCCAAGTGCTAGCGGGCGCCATGCTGAGTGACGGGTCATTAGTTTACCAAGCACAGCAACTCGGTAGCCAGACGTTATTGGGCGATATGATGAATGCGTTATCTGAAGCACAGGGGACGAAAGCGCCAATTGCGCGTTTTGCGGATAAAGTGGCAGCAGTATTTGTACCAACAGTGGTGGTTATTGCCTTACTGACCTTTGCCTTTACTTATTGGATTAAACAAGATTGGGTGAGTGCATTAATGCATGCTGTCGCGGTGTTAGTGATTGCGTGTCCTTGTGCGTTAGGTTTAGCTACGCCCGCTGCAATTATGGTGGGCATGGGCAATGCGATCAAACATGGGATCTGGTTTAAAGATGCGGCAGCGATGGAAGAATCGGCTCGTGTGAATACAGTGGTGTTAGATAAAACGGGAACGTTAACGCAAGGAAAACCGCAAATTGCTGCTTGTTGGTTGGTGGAAAATAGTCCTTATACCGAGCAAGATGTTTATCGTTTGGCGGCCTCTGTCGAGCAACATGCCAGCCACCCTTTAGCCAAAGCGATTGTTCAGCACGCGCAAGAGAAGGGAATTGATTTGTTGCATGCAGAGCAAATTCAAACCGCACTTGGTGCTGGGATACAAGCCGAAGTGGAAGGGATTGGGCGCGTGAAAGTCGGCAAAGCTGATTATTGTCATTTCACGTTACCGGCTTTAGCCGATCCGATTTGGCAGCTGGCAAGTATTGTGGCAGTCGCGGTCAATGATCAGCCCATTGGGGCATTTGCGATTGCGGATAAGCTAAAGCCTGATTCTATTGAGGGAATCAAGCGTCTGCAAGCCGCGCAGATTGAGGTATATATCATGAGTGGTGATCAGCAAAGTGCTGTGCAATATCTTGCTGATCAGCTTGGGATTAAGCATGCCTATGGTAACCTTTCACCACGAGATAAAGCGAGCAAAATTGCGCAATTACAAGCAGAAGGCAACGTCGTCGCCATGGTCGGAGATGGTATTAATGACGCCCCAGCATTAGCCCGTGCTAACGTGAGTTTTGCCATGAAAAATGGGGCAGATGTGGCAGAACATACGGCGTCTGCGACATTAATGCAACAATCTGTTAATCAAATGGTGGACGGTTTACTTCTCGCGCAGGCAACTTTAAAAAATATTAAACAAAATTTGTTTTTTGCCTTTATTTATAATGTGTTAGGTATTCCTATTGCAGCATGGGGGTTATTAAATCCGATTATTGCGGGGGCAGCGATGGCATTGAGCTCCGTGTCAGTATTAATGAATGCATTACGTTTGAAACAAGTAAAATTCAATCGTGACATGTCATGACATTACAATGAATGTGGGGGATAACATTTTTTTACCATTGACCGCACTTTGCTGAGATTTTTTTGTGAGGATCCGCTGGATAAATGAAGAAAAGGGCGCTTGCTTAATGTTTGCGCCCTTTACATCGTTCTTATTTAATGTGTTATGTCATTCATTTTTAGTGTTACGCGATAAAATTAAAAAGCGACAGTCATAAGGATTTTTTTCATCGGCTTGGCGCCATGCTTCATATTCAATTTGCCAGTCTTGCCATACAATTTCAGGAAAGAAGGTATCGCCTTCTAATTCTGTTTGGATTTCAGTGAGATAGAGCTTGTCGGCTTTATGTAAATATTGCTTAAATAATTCGCCCCCGCCAATCAACAGGATTTCAGGTGAATCTTTGACAAAATCCACCGCACTTTCAAGGCTGTTTTGCCAAATCACGCCCTCATGTAGATATGGCTGACGAGAAAGCACTAAATTAGTGCGTTTTGGTAATGGACGCCCAATGCTTTCAAAGGTTTTTCGTCCCATAATCACCGGTTTACCCGTGGTATTCTGGCGAAACCACGCTAAATCGGCAGGCAGATGCCAAGGCATTTGATTGTCTTTACCAATGACATGGTTTTTCGTCATAGCGACGATAAGGCTAAAGATCATAGTGAGTTCCTGACAGGCAAACTAAAGGTGTGTTTACTATACCACAGGTTTTTGCCGATAGAACAGTAAGCCCGGCAATGCGAGTCCGAAAACTAATGCACCGAGAATAAATCCCGTTTTAATAAAATAATCGATCATTTGTGCAGTGAGCGCATGGGACCAACCTTGATTATGTAATTGCACTACCGCAATCATGGCTTTATAGGCATAGACACCGGGGATCATGGGAATAATGGCTGCAACAGTAAACACTTTCGGGTGGGCTAAATAACGATGGGATAAATGCACACCGATAAACCCAATTAAGGCGGCACCGCAGAAAGTGGCAAACACTAAGGGGAGTTCATAATGGACTAATAAAGTGCGAAGTCCATGTCCTAACGCGCCTAAGCCCGCACAGTATTTCAAGGCTTTTGGGGGCACATTAAAGACTAAGGCAAAGCCGACTGCGGGAATCGCAGCAAAAAACATATCATCCAGTAAATTTAACATTAACATTTTATTTCCCCCATGCCGTGATACCCAATAAACTCAGCGCAAATACAATGCCTAAGCATGCCCCAAATGTGAGGATCGTCGCGAGTGCCCAACGGGCAATCCCCATATTGATATGCCCTTTTAAAATATCGGCGAGTGCATTAATCAGTGGAAAGCCAGGAACGAGCAATAATACGCTGGATGCCAAGGCAATTTGGGGCTGATTGCCGATGTTATATTTCAACGCGATACCCGCAATTAGCGAGGCGACAAAGGCGGTCACCGCAAATACAATTAAGGGGTTATAGTGTCTTGCGGCAAGTGATTGGCGAACATACATGGCGAGTGTTGCGGCGAGAAATGTAACCAATGAAACTAGTGCATCCCCACCAGATAAATGAGCAAAACTGGCACAGGATAAGCCAATCATCAACATCACAAAATAGCGATTGTATTTAAGCGGTTTAATGCGAGCCAGTTTGGCATGCACTTGTTGCATATCATAGATTTTACGTTCTGCTGTAATCACAATACGTTGCACTTCAGTAACCACTTGCATATTAATTCCTTTGTCTTGGTTTTTACGGACTGTCGTGATGCAATGGTCTTGGGCTAATGTAGTAAGAATAATGGCATTTGGCGTGAGGGCACATTCTACGCTATCTACACCGAGGGCTAAGCCTAAGCGATGTGCCATTTGCACAACGATGGCACTTTCTGCACCATGTTGTAATAAGAGTTGGGCAACTTGAACACAAAGGCGAGTGATTTCTCGTTGCCGCTCCGTTTCTTGTGAAGAGGTTGAGGTCATAATCGGGTTCCTAGCTGAAAAATCAAGAGGCTTTATTATATGCCTTTTAGTGAGAAAAAATTTGTGCTAAATCATAGAAAATAGCAAGTAAACGAGATGATTTTTCTGATGATTAATGGTAAGTTAGCTTCAATTTTGTGCGACAAAAATAAGAAGATAGAGAAGATGAAAATCGACAAAACACTCGTTGTGAAATTTGGAACCAGTACGCTTACGCAAGGATCGGCGAAGTTAAATTTACCTCATATGATGGATATTGTGCGTCAGCTCGCACAGCTTCATCAAGCGGGCTTTCGTTTAGTGATTGTCACCTCAGGGGCGATTGCGGCAGGTCGTCATTATTTAAATCACCCGAAATTGCCACCGACGATTGCCTCGAAACAATTATTGGCTGCGGTAGGACAAAGTCAGCTCATTCAAACGTGGGAAAAATTGTTTGCCATTTATGATATTCATATTGGACAGATTTTATTGACCCGTGCCGACATTGAAGATCGTGAACGTTTTTTAAATGCCAGAGATACTTTGCGCGCCTTATTAGATAATCAGATTATTCCAGTGATTAATGAAAATGACGCTGTCGCTACGTCAGAAATTAAAGTAGGCGATAACGATAATTTATCCGCGTTAGTGGCGATTTTAGTGCAAGCAGAACAGTTGTATTTGCTTACTGATCAGCAAGGTTTGTTTGATCGTGATCCGCGCAAACATCCAGACGCCAAATTGATCGCCGACGTGGACAAAATTACCGATCATATTCGCGCGATTGCGGGCGGAAGTGGCACCTCGTTAGGCACAGGTGGCATGTCCACCAAAATCAGTGCCGCGGATGTGGCAACCCGCTCCGGCATTGAAACCATTATTGCACCGGGTAATCGCCCGAATGTGATTGTGGACTTAGCTTATGGGCAAGCCATTGGCACCAAATTTAGTGTGCAAGCAGATCGCTTAGAAAGTCGTAAACAATGGCTATATGCGGCGCCGTCAGCCGGTATTATTACCATTGATGCAGGGGCGGAAAACGCGATGTTAATGCAACATAAATCGTTATTGCCTGCTGGGATTGTGAACGTGGAAGGACGCTTTTCACGCGGTGAAGTGGTAAAAATTCGTACTCAGCAAGGCAAGGATGTCGCCTTAGGGATGCCACGTTATAACAGCGATGCACTCCATTTAATTCAAGGCAAACATTCGCAAGATATTGAACAGGTTCTCGGTTATGAATATGGGGCGGTTGCGGTACACCGCGACGATATGATTGTGTTATAAATCAGAAAAAGAAAGGTAACAAGATGAATTGGAAAGCAGTATTGATATTCAGTGTACTAGGTTCGCTGGTGAGCTGTACTTCATACTCTGAACATGCGGTGCAACGTATTGAGGCAGGCAAATCTTTTGCAGTGACAGGGAATACAAAACGGATTAATACCATGGCATGTCAAGATAATGATGATTGGTATTTGGACGGCTATCGTGTGGGAAAATCGTTTCGAGAACATCAACAAAAAATGTTGAGTCAACGAACGGCTTACTGTGAAGAACAAACGGGCAAGGCTGTGCTGGACAAGTTCCGCCATTCGTGGAACAGTGGCTATCAGCAAGGCTTGAAACGATAAACAATAGAAAAGAAAAAAGTGCGGAAAATGACCGCACTTTTTTTATGTCTAGCGTTTAGCTTTAAAGAATGGCTAATAATTCGACTTCAAACACTAAGGTACTGAATGGCGGAATGGAGGCACCGGCACCACGTTCGCCATAAGCGAGGTTGTGAGGAATGGTTAAACGCCATTTTGAACCCACTGGCATCATGGACAAGGCTTCAATCCAACCAGCGATCACGCCATTTACTGGGAATTCTGCAGGTTGACCACGTTTTACTGAGCTGTCAAAGACGGTACCGTCGATTAATGTCCCAGTGTAATGCACACGCACTTTGTCTTCGCGTGCCGGAATTTGCCCTTCACCAGCCACTAACACTTCATACTGTAAACCAGATTCCGTAGTATTTACCCCCGCTTTTTGCGCGTTTTCAGCTAAGAATTGTGCACCAACGGCTTCAATTTCTTTGAATTTCGCTTGTTGTGCTTCAGTGGCTTGTTGTTGCAAAGTCTGTAGGGCATGACTCACTTCATTTAACTCAAGTGCTGGTGGATTTTGATTTAACACATCAAAGATCCCTTTCGCGACGGCTTCGGCGCTCACTTCAAGTTGGCTTTCTAATAATTGTTGACCGATTTGTAAACCGATACCGTAGCTTCCTTTCGCTGAAAGGCTTTCTAATGACACTTGGTCGAAAAATTGTTGACTCATTGTTTTTCCTATTGTGGTTAAAAATTATTTTTGGTGGGCAAGAATTTCACCCATACGTACTGGGCTATCCACTTGTAAATGAGATGCCAGTTGCACACGATCTTTTTCAAATAAATTGATCACCGTCGAGCCCAATTGAAAGGCGCCCATTTCTTGTCCTTTCAGTAATTTGACTGCACTTTCTCCTTCATAGGTCCAGGTGGTGATTTTTTCTGGACGAGGCGGGTTGATCACGCCTGCCCACACGGTGCTCATACTCGCGGTAATGGTTGCGCCGACTAAAATTTGGACCATTTTACCAAATTCGGTATCGAATACGCAGATCACGCGCTCATTACGTGCAAATAAGTTTGGCACGTGTTCGGCTAAAAATGGATTGACTGAGAATAAGTCACCAGGCACATAAATCATTTTGCATAAAGTGGCATCACAAGGCATATGCACACGGTGGTAATCGCGTGGTGAGAGGTAGGTGGTGGCAAATTCGCCATCTTTAAAATGATGAGCGAGCGCCTCGTCGCCAGCTAACAAATCGTTCAAGCTGAAATAATGTCCTTTGGCTTGTAGCAATAAATCCTGCTCAATGTGTCCTAACTGACTAATACGACCATCTGCCGGTAAACAAAGTGCGGTAGGATTTTGATTAATTGGACGGGCATTGTCCGCTAATGGACGGATAAAAAATTCATTAAAGCTCGCATAGTCGCTGAAATTTGGTTTTGCAGCTTCACTCATATCCACATGGTATTTTTTCGCGAATAATTTAATCACAAAATGTGTGACAGCACCCCATTGCTGTTTTGCAAACCAGCCTGCGAGACGTGTTAAATAAAGTTGTGGCATCACATATTGAAAGGCAATTTTAATCCGTTGCCAGTAACTCAGTTGTGCTTTTTTTTCTAATATATTCATAGTGATAAATCATCTTTTTAAGTTAGAATAATGGGCTTGAAAAGCCGAATGCTTGGCGATTATAACAAGTTATTCCGTTTATGTAAGTATTTGCGTGAATTTACGCCAGTTGAAAGGGCGATTCACAACCGAGGTGAAACGATGAATGAGCAGCAACTTTTAGAATGTGATCGACAACATATTTGGCACCCTTATGCGGCGTTAAATGCGGATTTTCCCTTATTTGCAGTAGAACGTGCCGAAGGCGTGTATATCCAGTTAAAAAACGGTCAGCAATTGATTGATGGCATGTCATCGTGGTGGTCAGCGATTCATGGCTATAATCACCCCCGTTTAAACCACGCTGTCACGCAACAACTGAGTCAAATGAGTCATGTGATGTTTGGTGGATTAACGCACCAACCAGCGGTAGAACTGGCGAAGCAACTGGTCAACATCTTGCCGGAAAGTTTGGATAAAATTTTCTTTGCCGATAGTGGTTCGGTCGCCGTGGAAGTGGCGATGAAAATGGCAGTGCAATATCAACATGCTAAAGGCGAAACACAGCGCTATAAATTTGCTACGATTCGTTCGGGCTATCATGGTGATACTTGGCATGCGATGTCCGTGTGTGATCCCGTGACCGGCATGCACAGCTTGTTTGCCAAAGGGCTACCCGTGCAATATTTTTTACCGCAACCCCCGGTAAAATTTGGGCAAGCTTGGCAACCCGAAGCGATGCAACCGTTACAGGATTTATTGGCACAACATGGTGATGAGATTGCGGGCTTAATTTTAGAACCGGTAGTGCAAGGGGCGGGCGGTATGTATTTTTATTCCCCTGAGTATTTGGTGCAAGCAAAAGCCTTGTGCGAACAGTACGGCATTTTGCTGATTTTTGATGAAATTGCCACAGGATTTGGGCGTACAGGCAAATTATTTGCTTGTGAACATGCCAATGTCGTACCAGATGTGATGTGTATCGGTAAAGCTTTAACAGGGGGGTATTTAACCCTATCCGCTACCATTACCAACCAAACAGTAGCAGACGTGATTTGTTCTGGCGAGGCAAAATGTTTTATGCACGGTCCGACGTTTATGGCAAATCCACTGGCGTGTGCGGTAGCAGCAGAAAGTATCAAATTGTTATTGGCAAGCCCTTGGCAACAACGTATTCAACAGATTGAACAGCAATTACGTCAAGAATTGCGCCAAGCGGAAGCCTTAGATTGTGTTGCTGAAGTGAGAGTACTTGGGGCGATTGGGGTGATTGAAATGAAGGCGCCTGTCAATATGGCAAGTTTACCACCACGCTTTGTGCAAAATGGCGTTTGGGTGCGTCCATTTGGCAAATTAGTGTATTTGATGCCACCGTATATCATCTCATCGGATCAATTGTCTCAATTAATTCATGGCACAATTCGCACCCTTCAAGAAGAGTATGCACATAAGGAATCTCTATGATCAGGTATTATCAGCAGCAGTTAGCTGATTTAAAGGCGCAGAATCAATTTCGCCAACTGCCCCAACTCATTCACCGAGGGCGTTTTATTCAACGTGAGGACAATACGATGCTGAATATGTCCTCCAATGATTATTTAGGTTTAGCCAATAACGAAGCCTTGCGTCAGGCGTTTTTCACGCAATACCAAGATCAACTCCCGGCATTGACTTCTTCTTCCTCCCGTTTATTAACAGGCTCTTTTCCGATTTATGATGAGCTAGAAAGCTTAATGGCGCAGGCATTTGGACGAGAAACTGCCTTGCTATTTAATAGCGGTTATCATGCTAATATTGGGATTTTGCCTGCTTTAGCGGACAAAAAAACGCTGATTGTGGCGGATAAACTGGTACATGCCAGTATGATTGATGGCATTCGCTTGGCACAATGTGAGTTTGTGCGTTTTCGTCATCATGATTACGCCCACCTTGAACAAATTTTGCAAAAAAATGACCGCACTTTTGAGCGGATTATCGTGGTTACGGAATCCGTGTTTAGTATGGATGGTGACTGTGCAGACCTCACCCAGCTGGTCGCATTAAAACAGCACTATCCGCAAGTGATGATATATGTAGATGAAGCCCATGCGATAGGCGTATTGGGGGAGAAGGGGCTAGGGTTAGCAGAACAACGAGGCTGTATCAACCAAATTGATATTTTAGTCGGTACGTTTGGCAAGGCGTTGGGCTCTATGGGGGCTTATGTGATTTGCGATCAAATGATCCGAGATTATTTGGTTAATAAAATGCGCCCATTGATTTTTTCCACGGCACTTCCGCCGTTTAATGTGGCATGGACGCATTTTGTCTTTCAACAATTACCACATTTGCAAGCCGAACGCGCACATCTTGCTCAGCTTAGTCAACATTTACGCCAAGCGATTGTCGGCATTTTTCAAGTCCCGATGCCAAGTGAAAGTTGTATCGTACCTTATATTTTGGGCGACAACGAACTGACAGTAAGAACAGCGCAACGTTTGCAACAACAAGGCTATTATTGCTTACCGATTCGCCCGCCGACAGTCCCAAAAGGTACCTCTCGTATTCGTTTTTCACTGACTGCAGATATGCAAGTGGCGGAAGTGGAACAATTTATTGCTTGTTTACAGGAGCTTGCTGAATGAAAACACAACATATTTCACAGCAAGGCGACAATCTGATCGTCTATTTTGCAGGGTGGGGCACACCGCCGAGCGTGGTCGAGCACCTGATTCTGCCGGAAAATTATGATTTATGCCTTTGCTATGATTATCGAGATCTGCATTGCGATGTTGATTTTTCCGCTTATCAACATATTCGCGTGGTGGCATGGTCAATGGGCGTGTGGGTAGCGGAGCGTGTGATGCAAGGTTATCCACTGCTATCTGCTACGGCGATCAATGGCACGGGCTTACCTTGTGATGACCAATATGGTATTCCCGAAGCCATTTTTGCTGGCACGTTATCTGGTTTAAATGAAGATAATCGGACTAAATTTGAACGTCGTATTTGTGGTTCAAAAACGCTGTTAAGAGATTATCAGCACTATTCCATGCGTCCCACATTACAGGAAATTCATGCTGAACTGACCGCACTTTATACCTTTTTACAACAAGATCACCGTACAGATTTAATCTCGTGGAGCAAGGCGATTGTCGGCTCAAAAGATAAAATTTTCCCTGCACAAAATCAGCGGGCTTATTGGCAGGATCGTTGTGCAATAACAGAAATCGCAGGGGAGCATTTGTTGTTTCCTCACTTCACCCATTGGGAAACTTGTTGGTTGTAGCACATGGATCGTATTGATAAAGGACGCATTAAACAGCGTTTTTCTGCCGCTGTATCGAACTATGATCAGCAAGCGAGAGCACAACAGCAGATTCACCAACGTTTGCTTAGTTTATTGTCGTATATCGACAGACAAGCATTCCAACGTGCATTAGAGATTGGATGTGGTACTGGTGGATTAACGAAGCAATTAATGTCACAGTTGCAGGTTGAACACTGGGAGCTGAATGACCTTTGCGATATGCGAGAGCATCTGCAATCAGTGTTGCCCCAACCTTTTCACTTCCATTGTGGCGATGCGGAACAACTTCCCTTTCCGCAGCAGTATGATTTGATTGCCAGTGCTTCCGTGGTGCAATGGTTTGAAGATAAAGCGGGTTTTATTGCGCGTTGTAAAGTGCGCTTAAAAAAGCACGGATTTTTGTTATTCAGTACTTTCACGCCCGAGAATTTAACACAGATCAAACACCTCACCGGTGTGGGGTTAACTTATCCACGTCTTGAGGACTGGCAAAAGTGGCTAGTGCCTGAATTTGAGATTTTAGTCCTCGAACACGAGGAGATTGTGTTGCACTTTGATGATCCCTTAGCGGTGTTAAAACATTTGAAACAAACAGGCGTTACTGCCACACAGCAGCAAGGGTGGACAAAAGGGCAATTGCACGCCTTTTGCCAACAATATCAACAACATTACCGTAACGCACAACACAAAGTAGAACTCACTTACACGCCGATGTATGTGCTGGCGCGTTTAACTTAATCTTAGAAGGAAAAAGTATGGCAAAGGTTTTTTTTATCACTGGCATCGACACCGATATTGGCAAAACCATCGCCACAGGTTGGTACGCCAAGAAACTGATGCAACAAGGCGCAAGTGTCATCACGCAAAAGATGATCCAAACAGGCTGCCGAGGAATTGCCGAAGATTTACTCATACACCGAAAAATACAAGGTATTGAGCTTACAGAAGAAGATAAGCAAGGTATCACTTGTCCTTACGTGTTTGATTATCCTTGCTCACCGCATTTAGCCGCGAAATTAGAACAGCGCACGATCGAACGTAAAAAAATTGAAACCTGCACCGCACTTTTGTGTGAAAAATATGATTATGTATTATTGGAAGGGGCGGGCGGCTTGTGTGTACCTTATAATGAGGAAGAAACCACCCTTGATTATCTTTGTCAGCATCAATACCCCGTGATTTTAGTCACCTCTGGCAAGCTAGGTAGTATTAATCATACCTTATTGAGTTTACAAGTACTCAACTCCAAAAG
This sequence comes from Pasteurella multocida, assembly GCF_900187275.1. Taxonomy (NCBI): domain Bacteria; kingdom Pseudomonadati; phylum Pseudomonadota; class Gammaproteobacteria; order Pasteurellales; family Pasteurellaceae; genus Pasteurella; species Pasteurella multocida. Next base: position 1,488,177 of record NZ_LT906458.1, on the reverse strand, counting down.
AGTAAGTGTGCATGCTGTGATATACAACTTGTATCCGGAAACAGATCAAGTCATTAGCCAAGAAACACAACATTTTTTACGCCGTTATTTAGAGAAATACTCGCCTAATACCTTATTTGAAATAATGGATTTGATTTCGGTCTAAGATATATTCTTGAGCAAGTTATACTTGAAATGGAGTGTTGTTTTGCCTAAGATGAAAGCGTCTCGGATTAAGACATTATTGAGTTTAGGTTGTCTCATCAATTCATCTCTTTTAATCAGGAGCTAGGCTATGAAAAAATCAAACCTTTTTGTGCTTACGTTAGGTGCATTAGCATTGACAGCGTGTACAAGCCCCCTTAAGAAAGAAGAAACGCACACGCATTGGGGATACACCGGACACGAATCGCCAGAACATTGGGCTGAACTTTCACCCAAATTCCGTATTTGTGGCGAAGGTAAAAACCAAACACCAATAGATATCAAGCATACGATTGATGGTAAGTTAGCGCCGATTAAGCTGGATTATCGACCTTCCAATGTGGAGATTGTCAATAATGGGCATACTATTCAAGTGGATTTCAAAGAGGCAAGTAATCGCATGCAGCTTAATGGAAAGACCTTTACCCTTAAACAATTCCATTTCCATGTGCCGAGTGAAAACGTAATTCGAGGTAAATCCTTCCCGATGGAAGCACATTTTGTACACGCAGATAATGAAGGGAATCTTGCTGTGCTTGGTGTGCTCTATGTATTATCAAGTGAAAACCAACGGTTAGCCCCAATTTGGCAAAACTTCCCGCAAAAAGCAGGGGAGAAATATACGCTTAGTACCGCTTTTGACCCAGCAACATTAATTCCGAAAAAACGCGATTACTATCGTTTCAGCGGGTCATTAACCACACCACCTTGTTCTGAAGGTGTAAATTGGTTAGTGTTAAAACACTATGACAACATTAGCCAATCTCAAGTTGAGGCGTTTGCGACTTTGATGAAAGGACACAATAATCGTCCAGTACAACCGATCAATGCACGTGTGATTGTTGAATAACTTCTCTGTATCGTAATCCCTATCTCAGAGCGAAAGTATCACGAAAGTTTGACTGTGAATATTCGCAAAAAAACAACCGCACTTTTTTGTGCGGTTGTGTGTATTACTCGGCTTTAAAACAAGCAACAACGTGATTATCTCGTCCTTTGAGGAGCGGTTTGTCTGCAATACAGTGTTGATCTGCCAGTGGGCAACGGGTGCGGAACACACAGCCCGACGGCGGATTAATTGGAGAAGGGAGATCGCCTTCAAGCAATTGAATTTGTTTATTGCGTTCTAATTGGGGATCAGGAATCGGTACCGCAGACATCAAAGCTTTAGTATAAGGATGCTTAGTATCGTGATAGACTTGTTCATAGTCACCTAATTCCACCGCGTTACCAAGATACATTACCAAAACACGATCGGAAATGTGTTTCACCACAGCAAGGTCGTGTGCAATGAAAATCAATGATAGCCCCATTTCGCGTTGTAAAGATTTCAATAAATTCACTACTTGTGCTTGGATTGAAACATCTAAGGCGGACACTGGCTCATCGCAAATAATGAGTTTGGGTTCCACAATCAAGGCGCGCGCAATCCCGATACGCTGACATTGTCCACCCGAAAATTCATGTGGATAGCGATTGATTAAGTTAGGTAATAAGCCCACTTTCATCATCATCGCGCGTACTTTTTCTTTCACTTCTTCCGCGGTTAAATGGGGTTGGTAAATTTTTAATGGTTCGGCAATGATACTGCCAATGGTCATCCGTGGATTCAGGGAGGCTAAAGGATCTTGGAAAATCATTTGAATATCGCTACGGATCGCTTTCCATTCTTTCGCACTTTGCTGAGTTAACTCCTTACCTAGCCATAAAATATTACCGCCAGAGCTTTCCACTAAGCCAATAATCGCGCGTGCGAGAGTTGATTTTCCACAGCCCGATTCACCGACCACACCTAAGGTTTCGCCTTCGTATAACTGAAAAGAGACATGATTGACGGCCTTTAAAGTTTGGTGTTTAGCAAAGAATAAAGATTTCGTATCTTTAATGTTGAAATGAACGCTTAAATCCTTCACTTCTAGGATCACTTTTTTCTCTGTGTTCATGATGCGTTACCTCGGATTAATTGCTCGGCAGGGACAAAACAAGCGCGTAAACGTTGATCATTTAACAAGGTTAACGCCGGTGCTTTGAGGCATTGTTTAGTTGCATGAACGCAACGTGGTTGGAAAGGACAGCCACTCGGTAAGCGTAATAAGTTAGGTGGATTACCCGGAATAGTAATGAGTTCTTCTTCCTGTCCGTCAACGCGAGGCACTGCACCAATTAAGCCGATAGAATAAGGGTGGCTTGGGGTATAGAAAATTTGCTCAGCGGTGCCGTATTCCATGGTTCTGCCTGCATACATCACCAACACATTATCGCAAATTCCTGCGACCACACCGAGATCGTGAGTAATCATGATAATGGCGGTATTAAACTCACTTTTTAATTCGTTTAATAAAGTCATGATTTGAGCTTGCACCGTCACATCGAGCGCAGTTGTGGGTTCATCCGCAATGAGGAGTTTCGGACGGCAAAGTAATGCCATCGCAATCATCACACGCTGACGCATACCGCCGGAAAATTCATGCGGATACATATTCATACGTTTACGTGACTCCGGCATTTTCACCGCATCTAACATCCGTACCGATTCTTCAAACGCAGTTTTATGATCCATGCCTTTATGCAACATCAGTACTTCCATTAGCTGTTCGCCGATTTTCATATAAGGGTTCAGCGAGGTCATTGGATCTTGGAAGATCATCGCAATTTGTTCAGCACGCAAGCGGTTAAGTTGTGTTTCAGGCAAGTTGAGAATCTCTTGTCCATTAAATTTTGCTGATCCTGAAATTCGCCCGTTATCTGCTAATAGCCCCATTAGAGCAAAGGCGGTTTGCGATTTTCCTGAGCCAGATTCGCCGACAATGCCGAGGGTTTCACCGGCATTTAAAGAAAAAGTCAGATCATTGACGGCAGTAACATCGCCATCTGGGGTCTTAAAGGTTACGCGCAAATCTTGTACATCGAGTAATAAATTGTGAGTTGTCATTTTTCTCTCCAAGCGCGGGTATTAACGGTCTTTCGGGTCAAGCGCATCACGTAACCCGTCACCGATAAAGTTAAAACAAAATAGGGTAATGACTAAAAAGAGTGCGGGGAAGATTAAGAGCCAAGGCGCAGCCTCCATGGATTTTGCACCGTCATTGAGAAGACCGCCCCAGCTACTTAAAGGCTCCTGTGTGCCGAGACCTAAGAAACTTAAAAAGGATTCAAATAAGATCATGCCTGGTACAAGTAAAGAGGCATAAACGACTACGACACCAAGTACGTTTGGCACAATATGACGCCAAACAATTTGACGTGAAGATACACCGCACACAATCGCAGCTTCAATAAATTCTTTTTGTTTCAAACTCAAGGTTTGTCCACGTACAATCCTTGCCATATCGAGCCAAGACACCATGCCAATTGCGACGAAGATTAAGAAAATGTTCCGTCCAAAGAAAGTGACTAAAAGGATAACAAAGAACATGAAAGGAAAGGAGTTAAGAATTTCCAAAAAGCGCATCATAAAGGTATCGACTTTGCCACCAATATAGCCAGATGTAGCACCATATAAGGTTCCGACTAAGACTGCAATTAAGGCACCAGCAATGCCGACTAACAGAGAAATACGTCCTCCGATTGCCACACGTACTAATAAATCACGCCCCGAGGCATCTGTACCAAAATAGTGCATGGTTTCCCACTCAGGTGGAATCGAAATTGCACCAAAATCAAGTTCGTCATAAGGGTAAGGCATGAGCATTGGCGCAAAAATGACGAACAAGCTAATGCAAAATAACACAAATAAGCTGGTTAAGGCGGCTTTATTGTGAAAAAAACGACGACGTGCATCTTGCCATAAGCTACGACCTTCAAGCGTGTCTAATTTTTCTGTCACCGCTTCTAGCAATTCAGTATCTTTTTGATTGTTTAACATGAGTTGACTTCCTACAACAATTGCCAATTAATAACGGATTTTGGGATCAATCACCGCATAAAGAATATCGACGATCGCATTGAATGCGATGGTTAAGGCGCCGACTAAAATAGTGAGGCTTAGGACAAGTGAGTAATCACGATTCAGTGCGCCATTCACAAACAGTTGACCAATCCCGGGAATACCAAAAATACTTTCGATCACCATGGAGCCAGTAATAATCCCCACGAAAGCGGGTCCCATATAAGAAATGACGGGCAGCATAGCCGGACGTAAAGCGTGTTTGAGTAGGATACGACGCATCGGTAAGCCTTTTGCTTTAGCTGTACGAATGAAGTTGGAATGTAGGACTTCAATCATGGAACCACGGGTAATACGTGCAATACTTGCAATATAAGAAAGGCACAGAGCAATCATGGGCATCAGCATGAATTTAAATGCACCGCCTTCCCAACCGCCAGACGGTAACCATTTTAATGAAATAGAGAAAATTAAAACTAACAATGGGGCAACAACAAAGCTGGGGATGACCACCCCAGTCATAGCAAAGGTCATGATCACATAATCAAGCCATTTATTCTGTTTCAGTGCGGCAATAGTACCTGCGCTGACGCCAAGGATAAGTGCGACAAAGAACGCGGAAATGCCGAGTTTGAATGACACAGGAAAGGCGGCTGACACGAGCTGATTGACGGTATAGTCTTTGTATTTAAAAGAAGGACCAAAATCACCATGCGCAAGATCTTTTAAATAGATCAGGTATTGTTTATAAAGTGGCTCATTTAAATGATATTTGGCTTCAATATTGGCGATCACTTCCGCTGGGTAATTTTTTTCACTGGTAAAGGGGCTACCTGGCGCTAAGCGCATCATGAAAAATGAAATCGTAATTAAAATAAAAAGCGTTGGAATTGCCTGTAAAAGACGGCGAAGAATTAATTTAAACATACAAGATAATCCAATCCATAGATCGCAAGGTGCGAAAACTAAAAAAGTGCGGTCGGTGTGACCCAAGTCGTGACCGCACTAAAATATATCAAAATGATTATTTGACTAAATAAACATCTTTTAGATAGAAGTTCTTACCAGGATGATTGATTGGGAATCCTTTCACATAAGGTTTCACCATACGTGGATCAACATAGTAATAGACTGGAACCAATGCTGCATCTTTAGCAAGTTGCGCTTCGAGTTTGGCATAAATCTCTGCGCGTTGAGCATCTGTTTCAGCTAAGTACGTTTCTGAAAGCAGTTTGTCAAATTCAGCACTCTTATAGAAGGCCGTGTTATTACTACTGGTTGATAAGAAGTAATTTAAGAACGTACTTGCTTCATTATAGTCCGCACACCAACCCGCACGTGTTACTTGATAGTTACCTTGATGACGTGTATCTAAGTAAGTTTTCCACTCTTTGTTTTCTAACGTCACTTTCACGGCACCTGCGAGGTTTTTTTGCCACAATGAAGAGGCGGCTAAAGCAATTTTTTTGTGGTTTTCAGAAGTGTTGTATAGCAATGTGAAATTCAATGGATTGCTCTTATCAAAGCCTGCTTCTTTTAACAAGGCTACAGCTTGTTTATTACGCTCAGCTTGCGGGAGTGCGACCCAGTCTGGTTTTTCGATTTTTTCACCACCGTTAATATATGGCGGTGTAAAGCTATACGCCGGTACTTGACCTTGTGCTGTCACTTTTTCTGTAATGATGTCGCGATCGAGTGCCATCGCAAGGGCTTTTCTGACACGTACATCATCAAATGGTGGTTTCTTGTGGTTAATTTCATACAAATAAGTACAAAGTGACGCAGGAGTATAAACTTCATTTGGGTATTCTTGTTTTAGTTTACTAAACAGCTCGACTGGTAAGGCGTGGTTGGTGATGTCTAAATCCCCTGCACGATAACGCGCCACGTCAGTATTTTCTGATTCAATTGGGTACAGTGTTACACTTGTTAAAACGGTTTTCGCATGATCCCAATAATGTGGGTTTGGTACTAATTCTAATTTTTCATTAATTGTCCAATTTTTGACCGTAAATGCGCCATTACCTACGATATTTTTTACATCTGTCCATTTGTCACCGAATTGTTCAACTAATTTTTTGTTGACTGGTGCTAAGACATAATGCTCGGTTAATTTATCTGCATAAGGCACGCTTGCCGATAAGGTCAGTTCTAACGTATGCGCATCAAGTGCTTTAACACCGAGTTCTGTAATTGGTTTTTTACCCGCTACGACATCTTCTGCATTCAATAATTTGAGGTATTTTAGATAGCTAGAATAAGGTGATGCCGTGTTTGGATCGGCTAAACGTTGGAAAGAGAAAACGAAATCTTCAGCAGTGACAGGTTCACCATTTGACCATTTTGCGTCTGGACGAAGATGGAATGTCCATTTTTTAAAGTCTGGGCTATGTTCCCATTTGATCGCTGCACCTGGGATAATATGTCCTTCTGCATCAGAGATCACTAGGGTTTCGAATAATTGACGGGAGGTAAAGCCTTCTGGTGTTCCTTCAATTTTATGTGGATCTAATGAAGCAGGGTTGGAGCCAATATTCCAACGTAATTCTTGTTTGGCGGCTAATTCGGTGCCCGCGGGTACTTCTGCTGCGAAGGTTGTTTGTGTAGCAAAAAGCGTAAAGATACTTGCTAATGCCACATTAAGTCCTGTTTTTTTCATTGTGTTTGTCATAGTTTTCCCTTTATTTTATGAGTAAAAAGAAATTCTATTAATAAAGCAAAAAAATCAGACTGTAAAGTGCCGAACGTGTTATTTGTGAGCTATTTTTGATAAAATTTGAATCAACACTCTCTTTTTTCCTGTTATCTTGCATTTTTGCTACGTTTTATTAACAATTCGCCATAAGGCTTTTGTATTGAAAAGTGGAGAAAATCATTTTTCTTATACTTTCTCATGAGGTTCACGTAAAAAGTAATAATTTCCTTTGACTATTTTGTTCTCAAACGGTAATATTCACGCCCTATGCAAAAGGTAAAATTACCCCTAACTGTTGACCCAGTAAAAGATGCGCAGCGACGCTTAGATTATGACGGCTATTACGCTATTAATCAGTTGACGCGCCTTAATGAGTCAGTAAGTAAAGTGCTCAGCGATGCACAGGTTAGATTATCGTTTTTTATTGATCCACAAAAATTAGTGGTCATGAAGGGGCAAGCAAGTGTAGAAGTAGAGTTAATCTGCCAACGTTGTGAAAAGCCCTTCGTGCAAATGATTGACTGTACTTTTTGTTACAGTCCAGTGGCTAATTTGGATCAAGCCGATGTATTGCCCGAAATTTATGAACCAATCGAATTTAACGCGTTTGGGGAAATAGATTTAGTTGGTGCGATTGAAGATGAATTAATTTTAAGTCTGCCAATAGTGCCAATGCATTCATCTGAACACTGTGAAGTGTCCGTGGCTGAACAGGTTTTTGGCGAATTGCCCGAAGCGCTGGCAAAAAAACCGAACCCGTTCGCTGTATTAGCTAGTTTAAAGCAAAAGTAAATTTAGGAGTATAGCCAATGGCTGTTCAACAAAACAAAAAATCTCGTTCACGTCGTGATATGCGTCGTTCACACGATGCCTTAACCACTGCTGCAATATCTGTTGATAAAGCAAGTGGTGAAAAGCATTTACGTCACCATGTAACTGCTGATGGTTACTATCGTGGTCGTAAAGTGATTAACAAATAATTTCTAGTTTATTTAGAAAAGGTAATCACTTGAGTCGTCTAACCCTTGCGTTAGATGTGATGGGCGGGGACATTGGTCCCCGTATTACTATCCCCGCATCCCTCATTGCGTTGGAAAAAGATCCAATGCTTTCTTTATTATTGTTTGGTGATAGCCAACAAATCCTTCCTCTGCTTGAAAATATTCCTGCGTCAATGAAAGAACGTCTGACAGTCTGTCATTGTTCACGTACGATTGATAATGAACATGGTATTTCCTATGCCTTACGTCATAGTAAAGGCACCTCAATGCGTTTAGCAATTGAAGCGGTGCAGAAAGGGGATGCGCAAGGTTGTGTGAGTGCGGGGAATACCGCAGCGTTAATGGGATTGTCGAAGATCTTATTGCAACCTTTAAAAGGGATTCAGCGTCCCGCTTTGATTTCCGTGATTCCCACCGTGGATGGTGGAAAAAGTGTGATGCTTGATCTGGGTGCCAATATTGATTGTGACGCAGAAAACTTGTATCAATTTGCATTAATGGGCAGTATTTTTGCTGAAAATACCTTAAACTTAGTCTATCCTAGAATTGCCTTATTGAATATCGGTAGTGAAGATATTAAAGGACATAAGTCGATTCGTGATGCGGCGATGTTATTAGAAAAAGATCCCGCGTTGAATTACACGGGGTTTATTGAGGGTAACTTTCTACTAAATGGTCACGCCGATGTGATTGTCAGTGATGGTTTTGTAGGAAATGTGGCATTGAAAACCCTTGAAGGTGCGGCAAAAAATGTGATCGCCTTGATTAAAGGGAAATCGAAAAATAGTCTGTTAAAACCGCTATTTTCTTGGTTACTCACCCATATTTTTAAAGAGAGTTATCAACGTTTAAAGCGAATTAATCCTGATGAATACAATGGTGCTTCCTTGATTGGATTAACGGCAGTTGTTGTCAAAAGTCATGGTAGTGCAAATAGCGATGCGTTTGCTTATGCGATTGCTGATGCGGCGTTTCAAACACGTCAGCAAATCCCAACAAAAATTCTGGCTGGTTTAGAAAAGTACTAGCTGTATCAATATTAAAAAAATAATAGGTTAGAGCAACTTCAATTAGCCCATTTGGCTACGATTTTTAACGAGATTTCTTATGTATAGTAAAATCTTATCCACCGGGAGTTATTTACCCAAACATATCCGTACGAATGCCGATTTAGAAAAAATGGTGGACACCTCTGATGAATGGATTTCGGAACGTACTGGCATCAAAGAACGTCGCATTGCAGAAGAAAGCGAAACTGTGGCAACCATGGGATTTGAAGCTGCCCAGAATTGCTTAGCGGTATCGCCTATGGATGTCAATGAGATTGATCTTATTGTCGTCGCGACGACTAGCGCAACACATGCTTTTCCAAGTACGGCATGTCAAATTCAGAAAATGCTCGGCATAAAAGACGCGATTGCGTTTGATGTCGCAGCAGCCTGTTCGGGCTTTGTTTACGCCTTAACCGTTGCCGATCAATTTATCCGTACCGGAAAAGTAAAAAAAGCCCTCGTGATTGGGGCGGATCTCTTTTCCCGCGCGTTAAATCCAGAGGATCGAGGCACGATTATTTTATTTGGTGATGGTGCCGGTGCTGTGATTTTAGAAGCAAGTGAGCAAGCGGGGATCATTTCAACGCATTTACATGCAACAGGCGAAAGTGCTGAAGTCTTAACCTTAGCTAATCAGACGCGCGGTATTGAATCCGATCCTGCCTATTTAGAAATGCAGGGCAACGCAACCTTTAAAATTGCAGTACGTGAATTAGCAAATGTGGTGGAAGAAACCTTAGAAGCCAACCAGTTAGATAAGAAAGATATTGATTGGTTAGTTCCACATCAGGCGAACTTGCGGATTATTTCCGCTACCGCAAAAAAATTAGATATGGATATGTCGCAAGTCGTGGTTACACTTGATCGCCATGGCAATACGTCTGCAGGCAGTATTCCAAGTGCGCTTGATGAGGCGGTGCGTGATGGACGTATTCAGCGTGGACAATTGTTGTTATTAGAAGCATTCGGCGGTGGTCTGACTTGGGGATCGGCGTTAGTTAGGTTTTAATAGCCGGAATTGACTTAAAGTGCGGTCAGTTTTCAGTATTTTTAAAAATAAGGAAAATAACATGAAAAAATTTGCAATGGTTTTTCCAGGACAAGGCTCTCAAGCTGTAGGAATGTTAGCGGAATTAGCTACAGAATATCCTGTGGTGGAAGAGACCTTTAAACAAGCTTCAGATGTGTTAGGTTATGACTTGTGGCAACTTGTGCAACAAGGACCTGCGGAAGAACTGAATAAAACTTGGCAAACACAACCAGCACTGTTAGCCGCATCTGTTGCTATTTATCGTGTATGGCAAGAGAAATATCCTCATTTGAAGCCAGACGTGATGGCTGGACATAGTTTAGGTGAATATTCTGCTTTAGTATGCGCGGGCGCACTTGATTTCCAAGATGCAGTCAAATTAGTGGAGCTGCGTGGTAAATTAATGCAACAAGCGGTTCCCGAAGGGACCGGCGCGATGTATGCGATTATTGGTTTAGATAATGAAGCCATCATCAGTGCCTGTGCCGACGCAGCGCAAGGCGAGGTGGTGTCTGCGGTGAATTTTAACTCGCCGGGGCAAGTGGTGATCGCGGGAGCAAAAGCAGCGGTTGAACGTGCTGCAGCTGCTTGTAAAGACGCCGGGGCAAAACGTGCCCTGCCTTTAGCGGTAAGTGTGCCTTCTCATTGTGCGTTAATGAAACCAGCAGCAGATCAATTAGCCGTGTCTTTAGATAATATTGCGATTAGAACACCAACTACAGCGGTTATCAATAATGTGGATGTCGCGTGTGAAACGGAAAATAGTGAAATTCGTCACGCACTTGTTCGTCAATTATATAGTCCAGTGCGTTGGACAGAAACCGTTGAACGTATGGCAAAAGATGGTGTGCAGGTTTTAGTTGAAGTCGGTCCAAACAAAGTCTTGACGGGTTTAACAAAACGTATCGTCGCTGATTTACAAGCTACTGCGGTTAATGATCTGACATCATTAAATGCGGTTGATGAACTATTCGCTTAACTCATTAAAAAAGGGGAGATTCAATGCAGGGTAAAATTGCATTAGTAACAGGCGCAACGCGTGGTATTGGTCGTGCGATTGCAGAAGAATTAAGTGCAAAAGGCGCATTTGTTATCGGTACGGCAACGTCTGAAAAAGGCGCAGAAAGTATTTCTGCCTATTTAGGCGAGAAAGGTAAAGGGCTTGTGCTGAACGTGTCTGATCTTGCCTCGATTGAAACAACGCTAGAGAAAATCAAAGCAGATTTCGGTGAGATTGATATTTTAGTCAATAATGCAGGCATTACACGTGATAATCTGTTAATGCGCATGAAAGATGAAGAATGGTTTGATATCATGCAAACTAATTTAACTTCGGTGTATCACTTATCAAAAGCCATGTTGCGTTCTATGATGAAAAAGCGTTTTGGTCGCATTATTACGATTGGTTCGGTAGTCGGATCGATGGGTAATCCTGGTCAAACTAACTATTGTGCTGCGAAAGCAGGCTTGATTGGTTTTAGTAAAGCGCTTGCAAAAGAAGTGGCTTCGCGTGGTATTACTGTGAATGTAGTAGCGCCTGGTTTTATCGCAACCGATATGACAGATGTGTTAACAGAAGAGCAAAAAGCCGGTATTTTATCTCAAGTTCCAGCAGGGCGTTTAGGTGATCCAAAAGATATTGCCAAAGCGGTCGCCTTTTTAGCTTCGGATGATGCGGGTTATATTACAGGTACTACATTACATGTGAATGGTGGGATGTATACCAACTAATAGTCATAATGCAATTACAGATTTTAGGGGATAAAAGCATAGCCAAATTTTTTGCTTAATGTTAAAATTCCCCTCGCATGTAACTTGGTTACGCCACTTTAAGCGTATATGAAGTAACGTAACTATATTTTCACTGTATGTGTTTTTTGAAAAATGCTTTTAAGGTTTGACCACCGACAAAAATCATTGTAACTTTACAAAAAATATATACACTACTAACTCATCGCAGTGAGCGAAAAACTAAACATAGGAAGAAACAAATGAGCATTGAAGAACGCGTAAAAAAAATCATCGTTGAACAATTAGGCGTTAAAGAAGACGAAGTTAAACCTGAAGCGTCTTTCGTTGAAGATTTAGGTGCGGATTCTTTAGATACTGTTGAATTAGTCATGGCTTTAGAAGAAGAGTTCGATATCGAAATTCCAGACGAAGAAGCTGAGAAAATCACGACAGTTCAATCTGCGATCGATTACGTTCAAAACAATCAATAATTCGTATTTAGGCGGTGTTATCACCGCCTAAATTTTTTCTCTTTTCTCTTCTGATTATGCCTTTTCTTATCCCTCCTTTTTTAGCCAATTTCATTTCTTTGATTTAAACCAAAAAATTGTTTAATTCTTATAAAAAATTACATCAAAGAGAATGAAAACGATTGTGTGCAAAGAGAAATCAAGTATGATTGTTTCTAGAATTTTTTATAACATTTTAGAGGTATATTTATGCTTTATTTAGAGTTTTTATTCCTGCTGGTCGCCCTTTATTTGGGTAGCCGTTTTGGCGGGATCGGGCTTGGTGTGGTATCTGGTATTGGTTTATTAATTGAAGTCTTTATTTTCCGCATGCCTCCAACTTCACCACCGATTGAAGTGATGTTAATTATTTTAGCCGTCGTGACTTGTGCTTCCATTTTAGAAGCCGCGGGCGGGCTAAAATTCATGTTGCAGATCGCAGAGCGAGTGTTACGCAGTAATCCAAAACGTGTCACCATTTTGGGACCTTTAGTGACATATACGATGACCTTTATGCTCGGTACGGGTCATGCCGTTTATTCGATTATGCCAATCATTGGTGATGTGGCATTAAAAAATAAAATTCGTCCAGAACGCCCGATGGCTGCGGCTTCTGTGGCTTCACAACTTGCGATTACGTCGAGCCCAATTTCTGCGGCAGTGGTGTATTATTTAGCACAAATCGTTGCCCTGCCGGGTTTTGAACATGTCACCTTGTTAAGCATCATTTCTGTGACTGTACCGGCGACTTTAATCGGCACGATTGCATTGTCTTTATATAGCTTACGTCGTGGTAAAGAACTCGAGGCTGATCCTGAGTATCAACGTCGTTTAGAAGATCCAGTTTGGCGTGATCGTATTTTAAATACCACGAGTACATCTTTAAACGAAACATTACCACCAGCGGCAAGACATGCGGTTTATTTATTCTTATTAGCCTTAATTACTATTGTAATTATCGCGATGTTCCCTGAGATTCGTACTATTGGTGAAGCGAAAAAACCGATTTCTATGTCATTAATTATTCAAATGATGATGCTTGGTTTCGGCGGGATTATTTTGTTGGTGACCAAAACCAATGTCGAAACTGTACCAAATGGGGTGGTCTTTAAATCGGGTATGGTTGCAGCCATTGCGATTTTCGGTATCGCCTGGATGAGTGATACTTATTTCCAATATGCAATGCCGTCGTTTAAAGCGGGTATTACAGAAATGGTACAAACCTATCCATGGACATTTGCCTTTGCCTTGTTTGCGGTATCTGTGGTGATTAACAGCCAAGCAGCAACCGCACGGATGTTATTACCAGTAGGGATTGCGATGGGATTACCAGCACCATTACTTGTTGGATTAATGCCGGCAACCTATGGTTATTTCTTTATCCCGAACTATCCATCTGATATTGCCACCGTGAACTTTGATGTGACAGGCACAACCAAAATTGGTAAATATTACTTTAACCACAGTTTCATGGTGCCGGGATTAATTGGTGTGGTGACAGCCTGTTGTGTAGGATATACCTTGGCACAAATTCTGATTTAAGTATTCCTTTCTGTTTTCCCATGCGGTCATAAAGTAATTTATTGACCGCATTTTTTTACTTGAGCATAATCAATACCTTGATATTCAGTAGGCACTTAGGAATCGACAACTCATGAAAATACTTATCAAATTGACCGCACTTTTACTATTAGGATTGAGCTGGCATGTGAATGCAGAGAACAGCGTAGAAGAAGATTGGCTTTATGAGCAACTCTTTTCACAAGCCATTGAAGGTCCTGCAACTATTCCTTTAGCGGATCAAGCCACTTTCGCTTTGCCGGCAGGGATGATTTTTCTACCAGCGGAAGAAGCTAATCAATATATGGAATTAATCGGCAATAATCAGATCTTGGGACGTCTTGGTATTGTGATGGAAGATAATGAGGATTCCGAATGGATAGCAGATATTCTGTTCGATGATGTGGGCTATGTATCTGATAAAGAGGCGCGTAAGTGGGATGCTCAAGCACTTTTTACTGCTTTGCGTGAAGGAGATGAAGAACAAAATAAAATTCGTCGCGAGAGAGGTATCGCAGAAATTGAAATGGTAGATTGGATTCAAAAACCGACCTATGATGAGAAAAATAACCGTTTGATTTGGGCGGTTAATTTAAAAGAAGTAGGACCTTATGCCAATCCTGAGTTGGATAATACCATTAATTACAATACTTATGTGTTAGGTCGTGAAGGCTATATTGAATTAGGGTTTATTACAGGCGAGGATCGGATTAAAGCGGAACAACATATTGCGCAAGATTTACTATCACGGATTCGTTTTAATACAGGAAAGCGCTATGCTGATTTTGATCCAGCTACAGATGCAGTCTATGAACATGGCTTAACGAGCTTAATTGGTGGTATTACTTTAGCCACAAAACTTGGTTTATTTGCTGTGATAACGGCTTTTGTGGCGAAATTTTGGAAAATACTGGTGGTTGTGTTGTTGGCGCTCGGATTTGTCTTGAAAGGGCTTTGGCGTAACAAAGCAAAAAAAGAAGCAAATAAGCAGATTGTCGAATAAAGAAAAAGCCTCAAAATTGATTTTGAGGCTTTTATTTTGTGATGAGGTTATGAACGTTTCATCATTTCAAAAAACTCATCATTGGTTTTGGCGACCATGAGTTTATCAATGAGGAATTCCATCGCTTCCACTTCGCCCATTGGATGTAAGATTTTACGTAGGATCCACATTTTTTGTAGTTCATCTGGGCTTGTGAGTAAATCTTCTTTACGGGTGCCTGAACGGTTGAAGTCAATGGCTGGGAAAACGCGTTTTTCGGCAATTTTGCGCGAAAGATGCAATTCCATATTACCGGTTCCTTTGAACTCTTCAAAGATAACTTCGTCCATTTTTGAGCCCGTATCTACGAGTGCTGTGGCGATAATGGTTAAGCTACCACCTTCTTCGACATTACGTGCTGCACCGAAGAAACGTTTTGGACGGTGTAACGCATTAGCATCCACACCACCAGAAAGAATTTTGCCTGATGCCGGAGTGACGGTGTTATAAGCACGTGCCAAACGTGTAATTGAGTCAAGGAGGATCACCACGTCTTTTTTATGCTCAACAGAACGTTTTGCTTTCTCAATCACCATTTCAGCGACTTGTACGTGGCGAGTTGCGGGTTCATCAAAGGTCGAAGCAATCACCTCACCTTTAACCGAACGTTGCATTTCAGTCACTTCTTCTGGACGTTCGTCAATTAATAACACGATCAATTCACATTCAGGGTAATTGTAAGTAATGCTTTGTGCGATGTTTTGTAACAACATTGTTTTACCGGCTTTGGGTGGCGCCACAATCAAACCACGTTGCCCTTTACCAATCGGGGAGGCTAAATCCAAAATGCGGGCAGTTAGATCTTCCGTTGAGCCGTTACCTCGCTCCATTCTGAGACGAGAGTTCGCATGTAAAGGGGTTAAGTTTTCGAATAAAATCTTGCTACGGGACACTTCAGGTCGGTCGTCATTGACTTGATCGACTTTTAATAACGCAAAATAACGTTCACCTTCTTTAGGTGGACGAATTTTACCTTCAATTTTATCACCTGTTTGTAAGTTGAAACGACGGATTTGACTTGGTGAAACATAGATATCATCAGGGCCGGCAAGGTAGGAACTGTCAGCGGAGCGTAAGAAACCGAAACCATCGGGTAGAATTTCTAACACACCACCACCAAAGATGTCCTCACCGCTTTTAGCGTGTTGTTTTAAGATTGCGAAGACAATGTCTTGTTTGCGTAGGCGAGCTAGATTTTCTAAGCCCATTTGACCTTCACCGAGTTCCACTAATTCAGAAACGGGTCTATTTTTAAGTTCTGTAAGATGCATAATATTTGAGGGTTGTTATTGATTTGATTATAAAGAATAAAAAAGGTGAATATGTGATTTTTTAGAATGTGCGTAAATTATCACTAAAACCTATGGGTGTCTAGTTTTAGTACGGTGTTTTTACTAAAAAAGTGAAAAAGTGCGGTCATTTTTTGGGGATTTTATCACTTCGTGCTATTCTTAACGCAATTTTTCTCACAGATTTATTCTTTTATGCAAAATAATTATTTATCGCAACTTCGTTTTTCTGATTTACCCTTGCACCATCAGGTGCTTGCTGCGTTACAAGAAAAAGGCTTTGATTACTGTACCCCGATTCAAGCACTTTCTTTGCCGATGAGTTTGGCGGGAAAAGATGTGGCTGGACAAGCACAAACCGGTACAGGCAAAACGATGGCGTTTTTAACAGCGACTTTTCATCATTTATTAACTCAACAAGGCGATAAAGGGGGACGTCAGCCGCGCGCCTTGATTCTTGCACCAACGCGTGAGCTTGCTGTTCAAATCAATAATGATGCAGCGTTACTTACGAAAGCCACAGGATTAAAAACAGGACTTGCCTATGGCGGTGATGGCTATGAGAAACAACTCAAAGCCATTGAGCAAGGTGTTGATATTTTAATTGGTACCACTGGACGTGTGATTGACTATGTGAAACAAGGCATTGTGCGTTTAGACAAAATTCAAGTGGTCGTGTTAGATGAAGCGGATCGGATGTTTGATCTTGGCTTTATTAAAGATATTCGTTATTTATTGCGTAAATGCCCAGCGCCACAACACCGTTTGACCATGCTATTTTCTGCGACCTTATCCTATAAAGTGCGCGAATTGGCGTTTGAGGATATGAATGATCCGGAATATGTAGAAATTGAACCCTTACAAAAAACGGGACATCGTATTAAAGAAGAACTTTTTTATCCTTCAAACCAAGATAAGATGGCGTTGTTGCTCACGTTGTTAGAAGAAGAATGGCCAGAACGTTGCATTATTTTTGCTAACACGAAACATCGTTGTGAAGACATCTGGGGCTATCTGGCGGCAGATGGTCACCGTGTGGGGCTACTCACTGGTGATGTCGCACAGAAAAAACGCCTTTCACTGTTGAAGCAATTTACCGAAGGGCATTTGGATATTCTCGTGGCGACCGATGTGGCTGCACGTGGTTTACATATCTCTGATGTGTCGCATGTGTTTAATTATGACTTGCCAGATGATCGCGAGGACTATGTACACCGTATCGGTCGTACTGGGCGGGCGGGGGAGAGTGGAGTGTCGATTAGTTTTGCGTGTGAAGAATATGCGATGAATTTGCCCGCAATTGAAGAATATATCTCACATAGTATTCCTGTCAGTCAATATGATGTGGCGGCGTTATTGACCTTGCCAAAACCGTATCGGATCAAGCGTGGCAATAACAACAGCAAAAATAGTGCAAATTCAAACCGCACTTTTCAGAAAAAGCGCAGTCTAAAACGAAACTTTTAAGCCCATTGAAGTCGTGATAGAATTTGCGACTTTTTTATCATGAAGGAAAACCTATTTTGAATACCTTAGTCGATTTTATTATTGATAAGTTAGATGATTTAAAAGCCACGGATATTTTACGCTTAGATGTGCGTGGCAAATCGCCGATTACTGATGATATGGTAATTTGTACTGGCAACTCGAGTCGTCATGTGTCTTCGCTGGCACAAAATTTGATTACGGAATGTAAACAAGCAGGATTTGAAACCTTTGGCGATGAAGGACAAGAAACGGCAGATTGGATCGTCGTTGATTTAGGGCAAGCGATTGTGCATATTATGCAAGCAGACAGTCGAGAGATGTATCAGCTTGAGAAACTATGGGGCTAATCAGTGAAGATTCAACTGATTGCCGTGGGTACCAAAATGCCGAACTGGGTGACGACGGGATTTGAAGAATATCAACGTCGTTTTCCCAAAGAGATGCCTTTTGAGCTTATTGAAATTCCAGCCGGAAAACGCGGTAAAAATGCGGACATTAAACGTATTTTAGAACAAGAAGGCAAAGCGATGTTAGCCGTGTGTGGAAAAAGCCGTATCGTCACGTTAGATATTCCCGGTAAACCTTGGACTACGGAGCAATTGGCTACGCAGCTAGAGGTCTGGAAAAACGATGGGCGTGATCTCAGTTTACTGATTGGTGGTCCAGAAGGGCTGTCTGCCGAATGTAAAGCAGCAGCAGAACAAAGTTGGTCATTATCACCGCTTACGCTACCGCATCCGCTCGTGCGTGTTGTGGTCGCCGAGAGTTTGTATCGTGCTTGGTCTGTGACCATGAATCATCCATATCATCGTGAATAATGCTGTGATTCAATGAAAAAGTTAAAAAAATTGTTGGCTAAACCACAACAAGAATTGATTAGAGATAAAAAATCGGAGCGCAATTTATTTGCCCGCCGAGCATTAGTTTCATTTATTTTTGTGTGGGTGCTGACGGCAATTTTGGCAACCAATTTATACCATTTACAAATCGTCAATTACGACAGTTATCAGACTCGTTCAAATGGTAACCGCATTAAATTGTTACCTCTTCCGCCTACTCGTGGGCTTATCTATGATCGTTATGGCAAATTGTTAGCGGAAAATTTAACCTTTTTTGGTCTCTATATTGTGCCTGAAAAAGTGGAAAATTTAGAGCGCACTTTTGAAGAATTGAAAGCGATTGTGGGACTGACGGAAGAGGATATTGAAAATTTCAAAAAGGAGCGCCGTCGCGCTTCGCGTTACACCTCTATTTTACTGAAACCACACTTAACTGAGGAGCAGATAGCCCGTTTTTCGGTCAATCAATACCGTTTTACCAGTCTAGAAGTGAAGCCGTATTTTAAACGCCATTATTTATACGGAGAACCCTTAACGCATATTCTGGGTTATGTCGCGAAAATTAATGATAAAGATGTTGAACGCCTAAAAAAAGAAGGGAAGTTTGCAAATTACGCAGGCACACATGATATTGGTAAATTGGGCATTGAACGTTATTACGAAACACAATTACACGGGAGTACAGGCTTTGAAGAAGTGGAAGTCAATAACCGCGGTAAAGTGATCCGTAAATTACGCGAACAGCCAGCGATTGCAGGAAAAAGCATTCATTTGACTATTGATTTAGAATTGCAACGTTATATTACTGATTTGCTTAGTGGGCAAAAAGGGGCGGTTGTAGTGTTAGATCCAAAAGATAATAGCATTCTCGCGATGGTTTCCACACCAAGTTATGACAACAATTTATTTGTTGATGGTATATCCAGTGCAGATTATAAACGGTTATTAAATGATCCAAACCGTCCTTTATATAGTCGCGTAACACAAGGTGCTTATCCGCCAGCTTCGACTGTCAAACCGTTTATTGGTGTTGCAGCATTACATGAAAATGTGATTACACAAAACATGACCATTTTTGATCCTGGCTATTGGGTTCTACCAAATACTACCAAGCGTTTCCGGGATTGGAAAAAAACGGGGCATGGGCATACGGACTTGAATAAAGCGATTGTGGAATCGTCTGATACATATTTTTACCAAACCGCTTATAACATGGGCATTGATCGTTTATCCGATTGGATGAAACGCTTTGGTTTCGGTGTGCCGACAGGTATTGATATTCAGGAAGAAACGGCAGGGATTATGCCAAGTCGTGAGTGGAAACAAAAGCGCCATAAACGCCCATGGGTACAAGGCGATACGATTTCCGTTGGGATTGGGCAGGGTTATTGGATTGCCACCCCCTTACAAGTGGCAAAAGCCACCAGTATTTTAATCAATGAAGGGAAAGTTCATACACCACATTTAATGAAAAGTGTGGAGGGCAGTACAGTTGAACCTTACCAAGATCCACTGTTATATGAAGATATTACTGAGCCTAAAGCGGCCTACTGGGACGCGGCTAAGCGAGGTATGTATAACGTGGTCAATGCTGCGAATGGCACGGGACGTAAAGCCTTCATTGGAACCAGTTATCGTGTTGCGGGCAAATCAGGGACCGCGCAAGTCTTTAGTTTGAAAGAAAACCAAACTTATGATGCGAGTGGATTGAAAAAAGAATTGCATGATCATGCTTGGTTTACTGCTTATGCGCCTTATGATGATCCTAAAATGGTGGTGGCGATTATTTTAGAAAATGCGGGAGGGGGATCCAGTGTGGCAGCGCCTGTGGTGCGTCAAATTATGGATTATTATTTAACGCAACGATTGCCTCAAATATCGCGTTTATCTCCTGCTGACTCGTTAGCAACTGAGGACTCAGAATAATGCATAAAAAGAATATTTGGCTGTCTTTATGGCGCAAATTGCACATTGATTTATGGCTGTTGATCGGATTGATTGTAATTTCCGGTTATGGCTTACTGGTCTTATATAGTGCGTCAGGGGGGAATGAAGCGATGTTTCGTAACCGCTTGATCCAAGTTGCCTTAGGCTTTGCGGTCATGTTGGTGATGGCACAATTCCCGCCGAAGTTTTATCAGCGCATTGCTCCTCTGCTTTTTGGTGTCGGTATTATTTTATTAATTTTAGTGGATGTGATTGGGACGACGAGTAAAGGGGCACAACGCTGGTTAGATCTGGGGTTATTTCGTTTCCAACCCTCAGAAATTGTAAAACTGGCAGTGCCTTTGATGGTGGCGGTTTACCTTGGGAAACGACCATTGCCACCAACGTTAGGTCAGACCTTTATTGCACTGATTTTAATCCTCGTTCCGACATTGTTAGTGGCAATTCAGCCGGATTTAGGCACATCGATTTTGGTGAGCGCATCGGGGCTATTTGTCGTCTTTCTAGCAGGAATGAGCTGGTGGTTGATTCTGATTGCGGTTGTTGGGGTGGCTTGCTTTATTCCGATTATGTGGTTCTATTTAATGCATGATTACCAACGAACGCGTGTATTAACACTCTTCGATCCAGAAAAAGATCCATTAGGGGCAGGATTTCATATTTTACAGTCAAAAATTGCGATTGGCTCGGGCGGATTAAGTGGTAAAGGCTGGATGGAAGGAACACAGTCGCAGTTAGAGTTTTTACCTGAACCGCATACGGATTTTATTTTTGCGGTATTAAGTGAAGAATATGGCATGATCGGCTTTCTGATTTTAATGGCCATTTATTTATTTATTGTGGGGCGCGGATTGATGATCGGAGTCAACGCTCAAACCGCCTTTGGACGAATTTTAGTGGGCGCGATTACGCTGATTTTCTTCATTTATGTGTTTGTGAATATTGGCATGGTTAGCGGGATCTTGCCTGTAGTTGGTGTGCCTTTACCTTTAGTCAGTTATGGTGGCACATCTTTTGTTACCTTAATGGCAGGATTTGGGCTGATTATGTCCATTCATACCCATAAAGAACATTTTTTAAAGGGAACTAATTAAACGATTTATTATCTTAGATAGTGATTCTTAATAATTGAACTGAACGATGATGAAACAAAAAATTTTTCAAATATTGACCGCACTTTGTTGCATATTCTATGTGATGAGTGCTCAAGCAATAGATGCAAAGAAGCTTTATGGTTTACAAGGCCCGAAGTTGATCTATCAAGCACCCGTAACCAAATCACATCATTATGTGGTGAAAGGGGTGAGTTATCGCACACAAACGTCCAAAGAGGCCAGTGGCTATGCGAGAGATGGTATTGCCAGCTTTTACCATAAAAAATTTAATGGACGAAAAACGGCGAGTGGTCAAATTTACAACGAAAATTTATATACGGCTGCGCATAAAACGCTCCCCTTGAACAGCTATGTGTTGGTTACGAATTTACGTAATCAACGTAAAGTGATCGTGCGTATTAATGACCGAGGACCTTTTGTAAAAGGTCGAATTATTGATTTATCACGTGCTGCTGCACGAGAAATCGGCTTAATTGGTAGTGGTGTTGGTCATGTGCGTGTGGAACTGATACAGTTAGATAGACAAGGGCGAATTTCAGGCGCAGCCAGTGCGACGTTGGCAAAATTAGCCAAGAACCAAGAGGCAGTCAATATGTTACTGCAAGGAGAGGATACGGTCGAATTAACACAACATACTGAAGAAAAAACAGTAAAAGCAGCGACCACTAAGCCTGAAAAATATACAACGGTTTATAAAATCCGTATACTTAATTTAGATTCAAAAAAACAAGCTGAAAAATTAATTAGTAAATTGGGACGTGAGGATATTCGTGCGGACATCACAGTAAATCAGGATAAATTTGATATTTACTTTGGACCGTTTAGCGATAAATCTCAAGTCAATGACGTCAAAGCACAATTAAGAAAATTGAATTACTCGAAACCATTAATTGTGTACACCTTTGACGATTAACCTTATTTAAGATGGATACGGAGAGTATGTTTAAAACAGTTGTAACGAAAAGTAAAATCGCATTGATAACGGGCTTATGTATTGCCCCAAGTTTGTTGGCGCAAGATATTGATTATGGGATTGCGGTGCCACAATTGAATGCGCAAACCTTTATTTTAATGGATTATAATTCGGGTGCGGTTATTGCTGCATTGAATCCTGACCAACGCCAATATCCTGCCTCATTAACAAAAATGATGACCAGTTATGTCGTTGGCGATGCTTTAAAACAAGGTAAAATCAATAATGCGGATAGAGTGACGATTGGCGAAAGTGCATGGGGAAAGAATTTTCCTGGCTCGTCAAAAATGTTCTTAAATTTAAATCAGCAAGTGTCTGTGTCTGATTTAAACCGCGGTGTGATTATTGTGTCAGGTAATGATGCCTCTGTGGCCATTGCAGAGCATGTTGCTGGTTCTGTACCTGCCTTTGTTGACGCTATGAATAAATATGCGCAACAATTTGGCTTAAAAAATACGCATTTTACCACGGTACATGGTTTAGATGAGGATAATCAATATTCCTCTGCCCGCGATATGGCGATTATTGGTGCGCATTTAATCCGTGATTTACCGGAAGAATATAAAATTTACGCGGAAAAGGATTTTACTTTTAATAAGATTAAACAGAATAACCGTAATGGCTTGTTATGGGATAAAAGCATTCAAGTGGATGGCATTAAAACGGGGCATACGGATAAAGCAGGTTATAACTTAGTTGCTTCAGCGACCAATGCAAACAATATGCGTTTGATTTCGGTGGTGATGGGTGTACCAACGATTAAAGGACGTGAAGTCGAAAGTAAAAAATTATTGCAGTGGGGATTCGCGAATTTTGATACTTTTAAAACCCTTGAAGCCGGTAAAGCGATTTCTGAGCAATCTGTTTATTATGGTGACATGGGGAAAGTGTCTTTAGGGGTATTACAAGATGGATTTATTACGATCCCGAAAGGCAAACAAACTGAGTTAAAAGCCCGTTATGAACTCAATAAAAAATACTTGCAAGCACCGTTAGCGAAAGGTGAAGTGGTGGGTCAAGTCGTTTATCAATTAGAGGGTAAAGACATCGCGAAAATTGATTTACAAGTGATGCAAGAAGTCCAAGAAGGCGGTATTTTTGGTAAGGCTTGGGATTGGTTAGTCCTAACTGTAAAAAGTTTGTTTGATTAATCAAAAACTCACCCCATATTGAAAAGCAAGAAACCGCAATTTGATGACCGCACTTTTTAGCGAAAAGTGCGGTTCATCTTTGATAAAGAGTAGGATGGAACAATGACAGAAAAAATCATAAAACTCAATGAGATGCCACAAGCGAAATTAAAAGATCTACTGGAATTCCCGTGCGCTTTTACCTTTAAAGTTGTTGGAGCGAATCGTGCGGATCTGATAGATGATGTTGTGGTTGTGGTACAAAAATATGCAAAAGGGGATTACAATCCGCGTCAGCAATTAAGTAGCAAAGGTACCTACAATTCGGTGTCTATTGATATCATTGCAGAGCACATTGAACAAGTCGAAGTGCTTTATGTTGAGCTTGCCAAAATTGATGGCGTAAGAATGGTGCTATAACGAAAAATGCCTAATCTATCCCCACTACTTGTTCGCCAACTTGGCATACAAGATTACCAAACGGTTTGGCAACAAATGCAAACCTTTACTGATTCACGCGATGTGGATACACAAGATGAAATCTGGCTCGTTCAACACCCTGCGGTTTTTACTCAAGGGCAAGCAGGTAAAGCAGAACATTTATTGCAACAAACGACTATTCCAGTGGTGCAATCTGATCGGGGTGGACAAATCACCTATCATGGCTTAGGACAACAAGTGATGTATGTGTTGATTGATATTAAACGCCAAAAAGCCTTAGGTAATGAATTTAATGTACGCCAATTAGTGAGCGCGCTTGAACAAGCGGTGGTGAATACCTTAGCAGATTATGGCATTCACGCTTATCCCAAAGCGGATGCGCCCGGTGTGTATATTGATGAGAAGAAGATTTGTTCTTTAGGCTTACGAATTCGTAAGGGTTGCTCTTTTCATGGTCTGGCGTTGAATATTAATATGGATTTATCGCCATTCCATTTTATTAATCCTTGTGGTTATGCCGGTTTAGAAATGTGCCAGTTAGCGGATTTCATTGATCCTCAACAAGCAAGCTGTGAAAAAGTCGCACCGAAATTAGTTGCACACTTTGCACAATTATTAGGATATAATGCAACAAATTTTTAACATTTCTGAAAGTTGTTGAAAACCGACCGCACTTTCAAACGTCATTAGAAGTTAAGGAACCAAGATGGGTACACCTTTTAAAATGGAACGTGGTGTCAAATACCGTGATGCTGCTAAAACGTCCATTATCCCGGTAAAAAATATCGATCCAAATCAGGAATTATTAAAAAAACCGGAATGGATGAAAATCAAACTCCCTGCGAATTCTGCCAAAATTGATAGCATTAAAAACGGCATGCGTCGTCATGGTTTACACTCAGTGTGTGAAGAAGCATCGTGCCCGAATTTACATGAATGTTTTAATCACGGAACAGCAACCTTCATGATTTTAGGGGCAATTTGTACTCGCCGTTGTCCTTTCTGTGATGTGGCGCATGGTAAGCCTTTACCGCCGGATCCTGAAGAACCACGTAAGTTAGCGGAGACAATCCAAGACATGAAATTGCGTTATGTGGTGATTACTTCGGTGGATCGTGATGACTTGCCTGATCGTGGTGCGGGTCACTTTGCGGAATGTGTAAAAGAAATTCGTCAGCTCAATCCAAATATCAAAATTGAGATTTTGGTTCCTGATTTTCGTGGGCGAATTGAGCAAGCGTTGGATAAATTGAAAGACAATCCACCAGATGTGTTTAACCATAATTTAGAAAATGTACCACGTTTATACCGTGAAATTCGTCCAGGAGCAGATTATCAATGGTCTTTGAAATTGCTTAAAGATTTTAAAGCGATGTTTCCACATATTCCGACCAAATCAGGTTTAATGGTGGGGTTAGGTGAAACTAATGAAGAGATTCTGCAAGTGATGCAAGATCTACGCGATCATGGTGTGACTATGTTAACCTTAGGGCAATATTTACAACCAAGTCGCCATCATTTACCTGTTGCGCGTTATGTACCACCCGCAGAGTTTGATGAGTTCCGTGATAAAGCACAAGCTATGGGCTTTGAACACGCTGCTTGCGGTCCGTTTGTGCGTTCTTCTTATCATGCAGACTTGCAAGCCAAAGGCGAAATTGTGAAATAATGCCTTGATAAAACTTGAAAAATAAAAAATGGAAAGGGTTTAACTTTCCATTTTTTCTTACCAGATTGTACATGTTCTCAAAGAGGGTAAGCACGATTTAAATCATATTTAAATAAAACGAGTGCGATGCCAATTAATAAAATATCTTTAAAAATAAACCCATTAAACCCTAATTGCGGTAATAGACTTACTGTGACCAGTGCTGTGATAAGGACTAAGCCACTACCCAATAACCCTGCTTTAGGCTGTCTAAATCCGATAATTAAGCCGAGATAAGCCAGAGTTTCGATAATCCCTAATAAATAACTTGTTTTATATACACCAAATAAGTCGTAAAGAAAGCTTAACCAGCTAGCGGAAATAATTGGTTTCAGAGCTTCTACTTCAAATTCAAACCATTTAGTATTAGCAAAAATAAAAAAGAGCAGAATAACGACAAGTCGAAGTACGATCATATCAAGATCAGACTGTTGAAGTTTTTTACAATATAATAGCATGTTATTTCCTTTATATTTTATCTTATAAATTTGTCATGTATTAGACGGAAAGGATAGTTATCTCTTACAGGAGAAAGTAGATAAAAGAAAAAATAAGGATAAAAAAAGAGGATATAAGAGAATAGAAAATACATAAAATACGGTAAGCTTTAGCTTACCGTATTCATTGCATTGACAAATGATAATAAAATTACCATCCCCAACCAATACCGGCTCCGACGTTGAAATGACCTTGTGTATTAGCACTACCGGATGCTTTGAAGACGATAGGTGAATTTTCCGCCATACGACTAATACCAAATGCCGCTGCAGATTGACCTCTATAAGAGCCTACGGCAACAGATACCATGGATTGACCATTACGGAACGCTTGTGGTAAGTTTGCGATAGCGGTTGAACCGGCAATACCTGCTTTCAAGTCAGAGTTAATAGTATTAAGTTTATTTTCTAAATGATGGAAATCCACTCTGAGGTTAGCCACATTTTTTGTATTTTGGTCGACAGTGGTATTGACTTTCTTAAGTTGTGCTACGTTGACTGCATCAGTATCTTTTGAACCTGCTGAAAGATTATGGATTTGACGAGTTATTTTTTCATCCTCATTATGGCTATCTTTACCTACGGATACCCCAGCACGTGTTGATTTCCATGTTGCATTTTGCTCATTTTCTGCTAAAAAGCCTACTTCACCCTTAGCTATATCTGAGACTGAAGAACTACCTAATGCAACTGCATCAGTTTCCATAGAAACTGCAGAAGTACCTAAGCTTACAGTATTGCTAACCTGATGTTCAACAACAGTGATTTCTTTATTAGGGTCGAGGCTGGCGGTAACTCGTTTATTTATCATATGGCTAGTTTTTGTTTTTGTCCCAGCGGCATTACCAATTGCAATATTGCTATCACCCTTCACACCAATACCTGCTCCTGCACCATTAGCAATATTACCGTTTCCAGTCACATTTCGACCTGCATAAGCTCCATTAGCAATATTTGCATTTCCTTGAACGTTGTTTCCACTAAAGATACCTGAACTTTGATTAGCATGGGATTTACCGCTTTTACCAATATCACGCCCCGCCATATAGCCAAGTGATGAATTAAAGGATCCATTAACTTCAGAACCAGATGCACGTCCCATAGCTATATTATTACTTCCATCCACATTATTTCCAGCTTTGTATGAAATAGAAATATTATTATTACCTTTGACCTGTTGACCTGCATCAGCAGAAATAGCAACATTGGTATCTCCTGTTACATTACGTCCAGCATTTGTAGAAATAGCAACATTATTTTTGCCTACTGTATTAGTTCCAGCATTTCTGCCTTCTTTGATATTTCCATCACTATCGACAGCAGCATAATTAGCTGAGCTAATGAGTGCAAAAATACCTAACATAAAAATGTTGTGTTTTTTTAACATATAATATCCTTAAATTAAGAAGATGAATAAAAATGAAAAGTTATTGTATATTTCTATATGCTGTTTGCAGTTTAAGCAAATTGCGCATATATTATATACAAAATTGTAAATTTAACCATACAGAAATATATATTTGCATATCTTTCATTACAATTGATTTACTTTACTTTACTTTACTTTTCAATGAATTACATTTTCTTGTGTGGTCTGATGAGTGTCTTATTGATAATAATGCAGATGAGTAAAATTGTTGTATAGGTTCCTGTAAGGTAGGGAAAAATGCAATATTATGCCGATGAGTGTTAAAAATACCTTTCTTTTATACAATAGTATGGCGTAGATATTTAACTTGATGAAATAATGAAATAATGAAATAATGAAATAATGAAATAATGAAATAATGAAATAATGAAATAATGAAATAATGAAATAATGAAATTATGATTGTGTGTGATATTAGTGATATTAGTGATATTAGTGATATTAGTGATATTAGTGATATTAGTGATATTAGTGATATTAGTGATATTAGTGATATTAGTGATATTAGTGATATTAGTGATATTAGTGATATTAGTGATATTAGTGATATTAGTGATATTGGATAAATATGAGGGTCTAAGCTTATTACTTGAATTGAACTTGTTGAGAATAAGAAAATTAATGGCACGCCCTATTGGATTCGAACCAATGACCTACGGCTTAGAAGGCCGTTGCTCTATCCAGCTGAGCTAAGGGCGCATTTCAAATGGATACGGGGAAGAAAAGAAGTGGTCGGCGAGATAGGATTTGAACCTACGACCCACTGGTCCCAAACCAGTTGCGCTACCAAGCTGCGCTACTCGCCGACGAATGTGTAGCATTATAGTTTTCTTTTAATTCCAGTCAATGACTTTTTTCTATTTTTCAATCAAACGCTTAAATTTATCTCAATTTGACTTACATTTACAGGCGTTTTTTGCGAGAATAGCAAACGTTTTCTTTCACGTAAATAAAGGATAAAGTCATGACTGCACAAGTGATTTCTGGCACAGAACTCTCGAAAACAATTAAATCCCAAGTAGCACAAAAAATCGAAACCTATACTCAGCAGGGCAAACGCTCACCGGGTTTAGCGGTGATTCTCGTGGGGGCGGATCCGGCTTCTCAAGTCTATGTAGGAAGTAAGCGTAAAAGTTGTGCAGAAATTGGGATCCAGTCAAAATCCTATGATTTACCTGAAACCACGCAAGAAAGTGAATTATTGGCATTAATTGATGAATTAAATGCAGATACGACGGTAGATGGGATTTTAGTACAATTACCACTTCCTAAACATATTGATAGCACAAAAGTGATTGAACGTATTACGCCTGAAAAAGATGTAGATGGTTTTCATCCTTATAATGTGGGGCGTTTATGTCAACGTATTCCGACTTTACGTGCTTGCACGCCTTATGGCGTGATGAAATTGCTCGAAACCACGGGGATTGATTTACACGGTAAGCATGCAGTGATTGTCGGTGCATCAAATATAGTGGGACGCCCGATGGCACTTGAGTTGTTATTGGCAGGCTGTACTGTCACCGTAACGCATCGTTTTACCAAAGATCTCGCACATCACGTTCGTCAAGCGGATATTCTTGTGGTTGCGGTGGGCAAACCGAAGTTTATTCCGGGCGATTGGATCAAAGCGGGGGCAATTGTGATTGATGTCGGGATTAACCGTCAGGAAGGGAAATTAGTCGGCGATGTGGAATACGATGTGGCACTTGAAAAAGCAGGATACATTACACCCGTTCCTGGTGGTGTAGGTCCCATGACGGTGGCAATGTTAATGTTTAATACCTTGTCAGCGTATGAAATGAAAATAGCCTCTTAGAATTGGTGTAGCAAAGTGCGGTTGACTTTAAGTAAAAATTCACCGCACTTTTATAAGTGGATTGTTCTTTTGTTCTTAAAGATTGCGCGTGCCTTTTTGAGTAAGGGGATTAACCCTTAGTAATCGACAGCCAAAAATTTACTTGGTATAAACATAAGTGCTATCAACTGCCTGAAATAGCACAGAAAATCACCTTGAAACATAAGTCGTTATCTCTTTATGATGGCGATATTTACAATTATTTAGGGTTGGAAGACCTGTTTGATATTACACAACAAGAAGAAAGCAAAACTCAGTGAGGATACGCTTCTAGTTGTTTTTGCTGCCAGTTCACCGCTTTTTATTACAGATGGGAACCTAGATTCAGATAAATTGGATATGGATATTTTTAATCATGTCATACGCACGATTTTGTCATGAAAGGAAGAGATTGCATGTGTGTTTGAGCCATCTGGAGGATGAATAACAATCCGCCCGTAAAACGGGCGGTTTTTAGGCCACCCTATAAGGGCCTAGTACTTCACATGCCCCTCAAGGGGCATGTGAATTCTGACAACCGTTCAATAACTCTGTTGCCTACCCCTTAAAGGGGTCCATATATTCTTTCTTCGATAAATTATCCTGAATCATATCTTCCTTTTCCTGATTTCGGATATATTCCTCTACAATTTTTGTATTTAAACCTACTGTACTTACATAATAGCCTTTCGCCCAAAAATTTCGATTCCCATACTTATATTTCAAATTTGCATGTCTTTCAAATATCATTAGCGATGACTTACCTTTTAAATACCCCATAAAACTTGAAACGGCCAGTTTCGGAGGTATCCTTAACAGCATATGGATATGCTCTTTCATTGCATATGCCTCTATTATCTCTACATTCTTGTAGTGACATAATTGTCTTAGTATCCCTCCTATATCAACTCGCAATTTTCCATAAATTGCTTTTCTCCTATACTTAGGGATAAAGACTATGTGGTACTTACAGTTCCATCTTGTGTGTGATAGACTTGAATCGTCATTGGATTTACTTGCCATGACTTATCCTCCTATATGTTGAATTTTGGTTGTCAGCCTTGTTCATTATAGGAGGATGTTTTGTTCTGCTCACCGCTTAAGCTTTTCTGTTCCATACGCAAAGCGTATGGTTTTTATAGCTAGACTTTGTCTAGCTATAATTAAAACAACCCCTAACATTGCTAGGGGTTGTTTTTTTATGGTTAAAACGGAATATTATCTTCCTCAAAGCCCATGTCCATTGGAGGTTCGTTTTGTGGAGCGGGTTTTGTCGCTGGACGAGAA
Organism: Pasteurella multocida; assembly: GCF_900187275.1. Classification (NCBI taxonomy): domain Bacteria; kingdom Pseudomonadati; phylum Pseudomonadota; class Gammaproteobacteria; order Pasteurellales; family Pasteurellaceae; genus Pasteurella; species Pasteurella multocida. The sequence goes on along the minus strand of NZ_LT906458.1, from coordinate 1,457,508 downwards.
GGTTGTGCGCCGTAGCCACCTGTTGGGGCATTATATTGTGGCGAAGCGGTTTGTGGGGCATAGCCGCCGGTTTGTTGACGTTCGTTACGGCTGTCGAGCATTTGCAACACGTCGCCTTGGATCTCGGTAGTGTAGCGGTCTTGCCCATTTTGGTCTTGCCATTTACGGGTTTTTAGGCGCCCTTCTACATACACTTTTGAACCTTTACGCAGATATTCCCCAGCCACTTCAGCTTGGCGACGGTAGAATACGATGCGATGCCATTCGGTGACTTCACGACGTTCGTTAGTATTTTTGTCGATCCAGCTTTCACTGGTCGCGACGCTGATATTGGCTACGGCTTCACCATTTGGCATTGTGCGGATTTCAGGATCGTTACCTAAGTTTCCTACAATAATTACTTTATTTACTCCAGCCATATAGTCCTCTTACGTTTTCTTTCAAATTGTGCTGATCATTTTGACTATTTTGCCCTAAAATGAGAAAAAGATCTATGTTAAAAAATAAGATTAACTGGATATTTGCACAGTTATTTCAGAATGTGCGATAATGAACGCAATTTGGACAATTTTTGATGGCTTTTTGTATTTATGGATAAGATTGAGGTACGTGGGGCGAGAACCCATAATTTAAAAAATATTAATTTAACTATTCCTCGTGATAAATTAATTGTGATTACGGGATTATCGGGATCAGGTAAATCTTCTTTAGCCTTTGATACCCTGTATGCTGAGGGACAACGCCGTTATGTAGAATCCTTGTCGGCATATGCACGTCAATTCTTATCCCTAATGGAAAAGCCGGATGTGGATCATATTGAAGGATTATCGCCGGCGATTTCTATTGAACAAAAATCTACCTCACATAATCCGCGTTCAACGGTGGGTACGGTCACCGAAATTCATGATTACTTACGTCTTCTTTTTGCTCGAGTAGGGGAACCGCGTTGTCCGAATCATGATGTGCCTTTAGCGGCACAAACCATTAGCCAGATGGTGGATAAGGTATTGAGTTTGCCTGAAGAAAGCAAAATGATGTTGCTGGCTCCAGTGGTGAAAGAACGTAAGGGTGAACATGTTAAATTATTAGAGCAAATTGCCGCCCAAGGTTATATTCGAGCCAGAATTGACGGTGAAATTTGTGATTTATCTGATGCACCTAAATTAGAATTACATAAAAAACATACTATTGAAGTGGTTGTGGACCGTTTTAAGGTGCGGTCTGATTTAGCCACAAGATTAGCAGAATCCTTTGAAACAGCATTGGAATTATCTGGTGGCACCGCTGTAGTTGCTTCCATGGATGAGCCTGAAACGGAAGAATTGGTCTTTTCGGCTAATTTTGCTTGTCCACATTGTGGGTATTCCGTGCCAGAATTAGAACCTCGTTTATTTTCTTTTAATAATCCCGCCGGGGCGTGTCCGACTTGCGATGGCTTAGGTGTGCAACAATATTTTGATGAAAAACGCGTGGTGCAAAACCCGAGTATTTCGTTAGCCAGTGGCGCAGTAAAAGGCTGGGATCGTCGTAACTTCTATTACTACCAAATGCTCACCTCCTTAGCGAAGCATTATGAATTTGATATTGAATCACCTTTTGAGGCACTGCCGAAAAAAATCCAGCAGATTATTTTAAATGGTTCAGGTAAGGAAGAAATTGAGTTTCAATACATGAATGATCGCGGCGATGTAGTCGTGCGTCATCATGCATTTGAAGGCATTCTAAATAATATGGCGCGCCGTTATAAAGAAACGGAATCGCTGTCTGTGCGTGAAGAATTAGCGAAAAATATCAGTACCTGTCCTTGCCATGATTGTGGGGGTTCACGTTTACGTCAAGAGGCACGTCATGTGTATATTGGCACCACCACTTTACCTGATGTGGCAGAAAAGAGTATTGGCGAAACGTTGCATTTCTTTAGTGAATTGCATTTAAGCGGGCAAAGAGCTCAAATTGCTGAGAAAATCTTAAAAGAAATTAAAGAGCGCTTACAATTTTTAGTCAATGTAGGGTTGGATTATCTTTCACTTTCTCGTTCAGCAGAAACCTTGTCTGGTGGGGAAGCACAGCGAATTCGTTTAGCCAGTCAAATTGGTGCGGGTTTAGTGGGGGTGATGTATGTGCTAGATGAGCCGTCTATTGGTTTGCATCAACGTGATAATGAGCGATTACTGAATACATTGCTTCACTTACGTAACTTAGGGAACACCGTGATTGTGGTAGAACATGATGAAGATGCCATTATGGCGGCAGATCATATTATTGATATTGGTCCCGGGGCAGGAGTTCATGGTGGGCAAATTGTGGCAGAAGGTTCGGCAAAGGCGATTATGGCTAATCCACACTCAATTACGGGGAAATTTTTATCTGGGGTCGAGAAAATCGAAATTCCCGCAAAACGGACCGCACTTGATAAGAAAAAAATGCTGAAATTAGAAGGGGCAACGGGGAATAATCTGAAATCAGTGAATTTAGCCATTCCAGTAGGATTGTTTACCTGTGTGACAGGTGTTTCGGGGTCAGGGAAATCGACCTTGATTAATGATACGTTGTTCCCATTAGCACAAAATGCCTTGAATCGTGCGGAAAATACGCAATTTGCGCCTTATCAATCCATTTCGGGTTTAGAATTTTTTGATAAAGTAATTGATATTGACCAAAGTCCAATTGGTCGTACACCGCGTTCGAATCCTGCCACTTATACTGGCTTATTTACGCCGATTCGAGAATTATTTGCGGGCGTGCCTGAGTCGAGAGCCCGGGGTTATAATCCCGGACGTTTTAGTTTTAATGTACGCGGTGGACGCTGTGAGGCCTGTCAAGGCGATGGTGTGATTAAAGTAGAGATGCACTTTTTGCCCGATGTGTATGTGCCTTGTGAGCAATGTAAGGGAAAACGTTATAATCGAGAAACCTTAGAGATCCGTTACAAAGGTAAAACGATTCATCAAGTGTTAGAAATGACGGTAGAAGAAGCGCGCGAGTTTTTTGATGCGATTCCGCAGATCGCCCGTAAATTACAAACTTTAATGGATGTTGGTTTATCCTATATTCGTTTAGGACAATCTTCGACCACGTTATCGGGTGGGGAAGCGCAACGAGTGAAATTAGCAACGGAGCTTTCAAAACGTGATACAGGGAAAACTTTGTATGTATTAGATGAACCGACGACAGGTTTACATTTTGCTGATATTAAACAGCTATTAACAGTCTTGCATCGTTTACGTGATCAAGGCAATACGATAGTGGTGATTGAGCACAATTTAGATGTGATCAAAACAGCCGATTGGATTATTGATTTAGGTCCTGAAGGGGGGAATGGCGGTGGACAAATTATTGCCACAGGCACACCAGAACAGGTCGCTGAAGTGAAAGGTTCACATACCGCACGCTTCTTAAAAACGCTTTTACAAAAGCGCTAAAAAGCCACCATCATTGCAGTAAAATAACCCGGCGATTTAGCATTATTTTACACTCAACAAGGAGATTAATATGAAAAAAACAGTATTAGCCCTGATGTTTTCTTGTGGTATGGTGGCTTCTGCATTTGCGCATAATCATGCGGTGGAACATAAACATACCGGCGAAATGCTAGAAGTGAAAGTAGAGTTGCTGGATCCGGTTAAAGGTAATCAAGAAATCGGTAAAGTCGTGATTACTGAATCTGCTTATGGTTTGGTCTTTACGCCAGAATTGAAAAATTTAACGGCGGGTTTGCATGGTTTCCATATTCATCAAAACCCAAGCTGCGATGCCAAAGAAAAAGACGGCAAGTTAGTAGCGGGGTTGGCAGCTGGTGGACATTGGGATCCTAAAAATGCAGGTAAACATGGTTACCCGTGGTCGGATGATGCCCATTTAGGTGATTTACCTGCGTTAGTCGTGAACCAAGATGGTACTGCAAATAACCCAGTGTTAGCGCCACGTTTGAAACATTTGGACGACGTGAAAGGGCGTTCATTAATGATTCATGAGGGCGGTGATAACCATGATGATCACCCAGCACCATTAGGTGGTGGCGGTCCACGTATGGCTTGCGGTGTGATCAAATAAAGCGTATTAATGAACAAAAAGCGTAATGAAAAATTTCATTACGCTTTTTTATGGCAATAAAGTGCGCTCAGTTTTACTCTCAGTTTAAGCTAAACGCTGTCTGACAATTTCAAATAAGCAAACCCCTGTCGCCACAGAAACATTCAGCGAAGAGACTGAACCCGCCATTGGAATACTAATCAGTTGATCACAATGCTCACGCGTTAAACGACGCATCCCTTCACCTTCCGCTCCCATTACAAGGGCTAAGCCCCCTGTTAATTGCGTTTGATAGAGCGTATTTGTGGCTTCACCTGCAGTACCAACCACCCAAATGTTGTGCTTCTGCTGTAATTCACGCAAAGTGCGCGCGAGGTTGGTTACACGGATTAATGGCACGACTTCAGCGGCACCACAAGCTACTTTACGTGCGATAGCGGTTAATTGGGCAGATTTATCTTTTGGTACTATCACAGCACACACGCCCGCTGCATCCGCAGTACGCAAACAAGCACCTAAGTTATGTGGATCAGTCACACCATCTAACACTAATAGCAACGGATTGGACTGATTTTGTAAAAGCGTATCTAAATCTGCTTCATTCAATTCTTTCGCTGGCTGAACACGTGCCATGATGCCTTGGTGTACTTCGCCCTCTGCTTTTTTATCAAGGGTTTGGCGATTAACAAATTGGATAGTAATACCCAACCGATGAAGTTCATTGAGCAAAGGTTGTAAACGTTTATCGTCGCGCCCTTTGAGTGCATAAACTTCAATTAAACGCTCTGGCGCGTTGTTTAAAAAGGCACTTACTGCATGAATGCCATAAATATTTTCACTCATCTACTTTCTCTTTTTAGCTGATTTCTTACTGGCTTTTTTCGTGGTTGTTGATGGTTTAACAACGCTTGTTTTTCTTACCGCACTTTTACTGGTGCTTGGTTTACGTTTATGGCGTTGTTTTTCGAGACTTTCAGCGTAGCGTGCATTTTTCTTGAGCTTGTCTTTGGCTGTTTTGCCTTCTCGTAATGGTTTACGCTCACTCGACACTAAAGAAAAATCCACTTGGCGTTGTTCAAGGCTAACTGCTTCCACACGGATTTTTACCTTATCGCCAATGCGGTAGATCATACCACTATTTTCACCGATTAAACGTTGTCGAGCGAGATCAAATTGGTAGTAGTCGTTATCTAAGGTAGAAATGTGGACTAAGCCATCAATAAAGAGGTCATCTAAGCGGACAAATAAGCCAAAACCTGTCACAGATGAAATCACACCTGTAAATTCTTCGCCTACATGATCTTGCATATATTCGCATTTTAGCCAGTCTGCAACATCACGAGTGGCATCATCGGCCCGTCGTTCTGTCATGGAGCAGTGGTCGCCTAATACATCCATGTCATCAAGTGTATAGTGATACCCTCCCGTATCAGTGGTTCTCCGTTTCGAGCCTTTTAGTTTGGCTAACAAGTATTTAATCCCACGATGCAAAGTCAAATCAGGATAACGGCGAATTGGCGAAGTAAAATGCGCATATTCTTCGAGTGCAAGCCCAAAGTGCCCAATATTGTCAGGATGATAAACGGCTTGACTTAACGAACGTAATAACATGGTTTGCAATAACTCATGATCTGGACGTTCGCGAATTTGCTCCAATAATTTAGCGTAGTCTGCGGTACTTGGTTTACTGCCACCTTCAAGGCTTAAACCACATTCACTGAGGAATTGGCGGAAGCCCGTCACTTTTTCTTCGCTTGGACCCGCATGAATACGGAAAAGGGCTGGCTCTTGATGTTTTTCCATAAAGTTTGCCGCCGCAATATTGGCGAGGATCATACATTCTTCAATGATTTTATGCGCATCATTACGAATAACAGGCTCAATCCGTTCGATTCGCCCCATTTCATTAAACACAAACTTACTTTCAATGGTTTCAAAGTCAATGGCGCCACGTTGATGACGGGCTTCCACTAAGGCTTGGTACATTACATGGAGTTCTTTTAAATGGGGAACCAGTGCTTGATAACGAGTACAAAGTTCTTCATCGTCCTCTAAAATACGAGCAACTTTGGTATAGGTTAAGCGAGCATGAGAGTTCATGACCGCTTCATAAAATTCATAGCCTGTGATTTTACCTTTTGCTGAAACATTCAGCTCACAGACCATACATAAGCGATCGACTTGTGGGTTTAATGAACAAAGTCCATTGGAGAGGATTTCCGGTAGCATAGGAACAACGCGATTTGGGAAATATACCGAGTTTCCACGCGCATGTGCTTCGGTATCAAGGGCAGTACGTAAACGAACATAGTAGCTGACATCGGCAATGGCAACCCACAGTTTCCAACCGCCTCCACGTTTTTTCTGGCAAAAAACCGCATCGTCAAAATCGCGAGCATCTTCACCATCAATGGTGACTAACGGAAGATGGCGTAAATCAATACGTCCTGATTTGGCTTCTTCCGGTACTTCTTCACTCAGTTTAGAAACTTGTTTGAGGACCGCGTCTGGAAAAACATGGGGAATATCATGATTACGGATAGCAATTTCCACCTCCATCCCTTTTGCCATATTTTCACCGAGAATTTCGCTAATCATTCCAACAGGTTGGCTAAATGTTGCGGTACGTGGTTTTAATTCAACTACAACCACTTGTCCCATACGAGCGCCTTGGCGGTGTTCATTCGGAATTAAAATGTCGCGATTAATTCGACTATCGTCAGGTACTACATAACCAATACCATCTTCTAAGAAAAAACGACCAACAATCTGTTTTTTACGCTGTTGTAAGACGCGGACAATCCGCACTTCTTGGCGACCACGACGGTCAAAACCGCTAGGTTGGGCGAGGACATAGTCACCGTGCATTACTCGCTGCATTTGGCTGTTGGGTATAAACCAATCGCTGTCTTTACCTTCGACTTGTAAAAAACCATAACCATCACGATGACCTAATACGGTCCCTTTTAATAAATCCAGTTTTTCCGGTAAAGCGTAGCGTTTACGTTTAGTGAAAACCAATTGTCCGTCATTTTCCATCGCTCTTAAGCGACGGCGCATGGCTTCTTGTTGTTCTTCATTTTGAATAGCAAATGTGGTCAGTAATTCTTCTTTTGAGATAGGTGCATTATGTTGACGAATTGTATCAAGAATAAATTCGCGACTTGGGATCGGGTTCTCATATTTTGCGAGTTCTTCTTGATAGTTTGGATCTTGCAAATGTGGATTGTTTTTGATTTTTGCCATAATGACTCCCTTTGAGAATGGAAATACGCATTCGTTTAATGACCTCAAGTTTGACACTCTGATTTGTTGAAAGCAAGTAAAAAACCTGTTCGTGACTGAAACAATCTGTACTCGCGGGATTTGTCGTGCATGAAAGCGTAAAGACAAAGCAAATTTCGACAATTTACAGAAAATTCTCTGTTATAAAGGTACATTTTTTGATACATTTAGCACAATTTTTCAATACTCAAATCAGAGTGTCCATTATTTAATTTAGTTCAGCGGAATTCTTATGTTATTTAAAAAAATTCGAGGCTTATTTTCAAATGATCTGTCCATCGATCTTGGCACAGCGAATACCTTAATTTATGTCAAAGGACAAGGGATTGTTTTAGATGAACCTTCTGTTGTGGCGATTCGCCAAGAACGTTCAGGTGCATTAAAAAGCATTGCTGCGGTTGGTCGTGATGCCAAATTAATGTTAGGCCGTACACCGAAAAGCATTGCAGCGATTCGTCCTATGAAAGATGGGGTGATCGCAGATTTCTTTGTGACAGAAAAAATGTTGCAATATTTTATTAAACAAGTGCACAGCAGCAATTTTATGCGTCCAAGTCCACGTGTCTTAGTTTGTGTACCTGCGGGAGCTACGCAAGTCGAACGACGTGCAATCAAAGAATCTGCCATTGGTGCTGGGGCACGCGAGGTGTACTTGATTGAGGAACCGATGGCGGCAGCGATTGGTGCTAAATTACCTGTTTCGACTGCCACAGGTTCGATGGTGATCGATATCGGTGGTGGTACGACGGAAGTTGCGGTGATTTCTTTAAATGGCATTGTGTATTCCTCTTCAGTCCGCATTGGTGGTGATCGTTTTGATGAGGCGATTATTTCTTATGTACGCAAGACGTTCGGTTCAATTATTGGGGAACCGACAGCAGAGCGTATCAAACAAGAGATTGGTAGTGCGTTTATTCAAGAAGGCGATGAAGTCCGTGAAATTGAAGTGCATGGTCATAACTTAGCAGAAGGTGCGCCGCGTTCTTTCAAACTCACCTCACGTGATGTGTTAGAAGCTATTCAAGCCCCGTTAAATGGCATTGTTGCGGCAGTGCGCACGGCCTTGGAAGAGTGTCAACCAGAACATGCTGCGGATATTTTTGAACGTGGCATGGTCTTAACTGGTGGCGGTGCCCTTATTCGTAATATTGATGTTTTACTGTCAAAAGAAACCGGTGTGCCGGTTATCATCGCCGATGATCCTTTAACCTGTGTTGCCCGTGGTGGTGGCGAGGCATTAGAGATGATCGATATGCACGGTGGTGATATTTTTAGTGACGATATCTAATATGATTTAAAAGTGCGGTGATATTAGACCGCACTTTTACTTCTCTTTTATTGCTGACAAGGCTAGCCTAATTCGTATATGAAACCTATTTTTGGAAAAGCACCTCCTTTAGGTCTTCGCTTAATTCTGGCGATTTTAGCATCCATTGCATTGATTGTTTCGGACGGTCAATCCAATGCGATGATTAAAGCACGCAGTATTATGGAAACCGCAGTAGGCGGGCTGTATTATCTTGCCAATACACCGAGAACGGTATTGGATGGGGTTTCAGATAATTTGGTTGATACCAATAAATTGCAAATTGAAAACCGAGTTTTGCGTGATCAACTGCGTGAAAAAAATGCAGATTTATTGTTGTTAGATCAACTCAAAGTAGAAAATCAACGCCTGCGCTTATTGCTTAATTCCCCTCTACGTACAGATGAGTATAAAAAAATTGCTGAAGTTTTAACGGCAGAAACTGATGTGTATCGTAAGCAAGTCGTGATTAACCAAGGACAACGTGACGGTGCTTATGTCGGGCAGCCGATTATTGATGAAAAGGGTATTGTTGGGCAACTTATCTCCGTTGGTGAAAATACGAGTCGCGTTCTTCTATTGACAGATGTGACTCATTCTATTCCAGTACAAGTACTACGTAATGATGTCCGTTTGATTGCTAGTGGAACAGGACGGAATGATGAACTGAGTTTAGATCATGTGCCGCGTTCGGTCGATATTGTCAAAGGGGATTTATTAGTCACTTCTGGATTAGGTGGGCGTTTTTTAGAAGGTTATCCTGTTGCCATTGTGGAATCCGTATCACGTGATGGGCAAAATTATTTTGCTACTGTAACAGCAAAGCCATTAGCTTCGATTGAACGTTTACGCTATGTTTTGCTTTTATGGCCGACGAATGAAGAGATGCGCAAAGTCCAGTCTATTTCACCTGCAGATATTCGACGTACTGTACAACAACGTTTGGAAAATCAGGGCGTAGAAGCAGGTAAGGTAACAAAAACGTTGGTTAAAGAAGAAAACGACAACAATCCTGTGGAAGCAGACGAGCCGAGTCCAGTATTGGAAAATCCTGCTGAAAATCATCCATTACCGACGGTAACAGAATCACCGTCGAGAGAGGAACCGTAATGCAAAAGCGTTTTATCCTACAATGGCTAATTTTGATTTGTACTTTTATTGTGGCGTTAGTGATGGAAATTGCCCCTTGGCCAACGGACTTCCAAAATTTTAAGCCGGCGTGGTTAGTACTGGTTTTGCTCTATTGGACACTTGCGCTGCCAAATAAAGTGAGTATAGGATCGGCGTTTGTGCTTGGGGTGATTTGGGACTTAGTGCTTGGTTCTATTTTAGGGGTACATGCGTTAGTCTTATCGCTTTTTACCTATTTAGTCGCGCTTAATCATTTAGTCCTACGTAATCTATCGCTCTGGATGCAAAGCTTGTTGGTCATTATCTTTGTTTTCTCGATTCGCTTCAGTATTTTTCTCATTGAATTACTTTTGCATAGCGCATCATTTAATTGGCAAGAAAGTTATGGCGCATTGGCGAGCGGGCTGTTATGGCCGTGGGTCTTTTTACTTTTACGCAAAATTCGTCGCCAATTACAGCTACATTAACCTATTTGTATTGCACGTTTTAGGCATAGTGGTCTGTTTCTTCCGCTACTTGCCCTTTACGCCATTCTATCGTACTAAATAAGCCGAGTGAATTATCCACTAAACGAACATACTCCAGTTCAACTTGCCAAACCGTGAGTTGATCAATTAAGTGATGTGAATATTCAGTTTTATATAAAGCACGGGCTTGTTCTGCTTGTGTTGAAAATAATTGACTCGAGCGACCTGTAAATTGTACACCTTGTAGAGAGGGGACAAATTTTGTGGGAACAAAAATGGTACCTGCAACACGCGAGTTATTGCGAAGCACTTTCGCATGATGAGTTTGATCACCTGTAATATAAATTAATCTATTTTCTTTTTCGTCGAAAACATAATAAAAGGCATTTGCCCAAGGGAGATTATTTTCTGTACAGGCAAGAGTAAATAAGTATTGTTTCTTAATAAAATCGACTACTCGCTTATGCATATATTTTTCTCATTATTATTTTTTACGAAAAATGTTAAAAACCATTTTTATTTTGACACAATTTTGTACAGAGAGTAAATAGCTTATTCATAATAAATACAACAACATATCCATTGTATAAATGGTGCTATTATGTTCGTTTTTTTGGTCTATTTTGCTTTTTATTGAGAAGAGGACATGTTTTTTACGTGAAAAAACATCTTCCTGGTTATTGAAAATAGCAAAACCTTTAGGTATTTATTTTGTACATAAAATAACAAGGAAAAATAATATGAATGGGTGGGAAAAAGCTCAAGAGATGATTGTTTCATCTCTTGAACATATTTAGCGTAAGAAAGCAGGGATGTTGCTTTCGTATTCTGCGATTTTTGCTTCATGTTGCAAGGTTAGTCCGATATTGTCTAACCCATTTAACAAACAATGGCGACGAAAAGGGTCGATTTCAAAGGAATAGACTTTGTTATTCGCGCTGACTTTTTGTGTTTCTAGATCCACCGTAATGGTTGCACCTTCGTTAGCATTGACAAACTGGAACAATTCTTCCACTTCTTCATCGCTAAGGCGAATTGGTAACATCTGATTATTTAAGCTATTGCCATAAAAAATATCAGCAAAACTGGGTGCAATAATCACACGAATACCATAATCATCGAGCGCCCAAGGCGCGTGTTCGCGAGAGGAACCACAACCAAAATTCTCACGGGCTAATAAAATACTGGCACCTTGATAACGTGGGTAGTTTAACACGAAGTCTGGGTTGGGTTGTTTTCCTTCATCATCTAAAAAGCGCCATTCATGGAATAAGTGTTGACCAAAACCAATACGAGTGACTTTTTGTAAGAACTGTTTTGGGATAATAGCATCGGTATCCACGTTTGAGGCATCAAGGGGAACGGCGATACCCGTGTGTTGTTTAAATTCTTTAGGCATGTGATTTCTCTCTTACATGTTGATTCTGTTATGTACCGTACCTGCGATTTTGCTTTTCTTCGTTTAAAGAAAATTTTCTTACACTCAGGCAAAATCGAAGGGGCGCTTTGTCTGAGCATTATCAATAAAGTGCGGTTAGTTTTAAAACAGTTTTTCTGTTTTCCCCTCTGGGTTTAAGAGGGGAATGTGGTTAATGTAATTCCAAGTTACGGATGTCGACAAATTTGCCATAAACGGCAGCGGCGGCGGCCATCGCAGGACTGACTAAATGGGTGCGTCCACCACGACCTTGACGCCCCTCAAAGTTACGGTTACTGGTGGAGGCGCAACGTTCACCTGGGGCTAAGCGGTCGTTATTCATGGCTAAACACATAGAACAACCCGGTAAACGCCATTCAAAACCGGCTTCAATAAAGATTTTATCTAAGCCTTCTTTCTCGGCTTGTTCTCGCACTAAACCTGAACCCGGTACGACCAAGGCTTGTACGCCGTCTGCCACTTTGCGTCCTTTGGCGATCGCTGCTGCTGCACGCAAATCTTCAATACGAGAGTTTGTGCAAGAACCAATAAAGACTTTATCAATGGTGACATCGGTCAATTTAATGCTGTGCGGTAAATCCATGTAGGCTAAGGCTTTTTCAGCAGATTGACGCTCAATCGGATCTGACATTTCCGCTGGATTTGGGATCGGCTGATTAATACCAATCACTTGTCCTGGGTTGGTACCCCAAGTCACTTGTGGTTCGATTTCACTGGCTTCTAGCGTGACAACGGTATCAAATTCAGCCGCTTCATCGCTATGCAATGTTTGCCAATAGGCAACAGCCTCGTCCCAATCTTTGCCTTTCGGCGCGTAAGGTTTGTCTTTTAAGTAAGCAAACGTCGTTTCATCGGGTGCAATAATACCGGATTTCGCACCTAACTCGATAGCCATATTACAGACGGTCATGCGTCCTTCCATGGAAAGATCGCGGATCGCTTCACCACAGAATTCCACAACGTGTCCTGTGCCACCGCCCATGGTTGTTTTACCGATGATGGCTAACACGATATCTTTCGCGCTAATCCCGTCACGTACTTTGCCACGCACTTCAATTTTCATTTTTTTCGCGCGTGCTTGTTTAATGGTTTGAGTAGCAAGCACATGCTCAACTTCGGAGGTGCCGATCCCAAAGGCTAATGCCCCAAAGGCGCCATGGGTAGCGGTATGTGAGTCGCCACAGACAATGGTCATACCCGGTAGAGTTAAACCTTGTTCTGGTCCCATGACATGCACAATACCTTGATTGATGTGGTTAATATCGTAGAGTGTGATGCCAAATTGTTCAGTATTTTTGGCTAACTCTACCATTTGCACTCGTCCCATTTCGCCTGAGCCTGCTAGATCACGACTATCAGTTGGGACATTGTGATCCATGGTAGCAACGGTTTTACTCGGTTGACGAACGGAACGTCCCATGGCGCGCAAACCATCAAAGGCTTGTGGGGAGGTCACTTCATGCACTAAATGGCGGTTGATGTAAATCAATGGCGTTTCGCCATTGGCTTCGTGGACGACATGTGCGTCGAAGAGTTTTTCGTATAGGGTTTTGGACATTGTGTTATTCCTAATGATGTTTGAGCTTTAATTATTTTATTCTGAGCCTTTCTCTCCTTTTTGCTTGTGCAAAAAAGGAGCAAAAAACACACCCCGACTAAACTGCTTATCCGATTTCCGTGTGGATTTTTTCACGGAAAATAAGTTGTCTTCGCCTTGCTACGCAACGTTATTTTCCTAAAAATCCCCACTACACTCGGGCAGTTTACACGGGGACAATGTTAATATTGATAAAAAAGTGCGGTGACAAAAACTTTAGTTTTTGAACGTTGGCTTTGCCAACGGTGGCGAAGCCATAGTAATCGTTAAGAACGATTACGTATAATTTTTTTAAAGTTTTATTCTACCGCTTGGGCGATGAGGTCGCCCATTTGTTTGGTTGAAAGTGGTTGGCTTTCATCGGCTAAATCGGCGGTGCGGTGTCCTTCTGCGAGGACGTTTTTCACAGCGTTTTCAATGGCTGTCGCGGCGTCGTTTAAGTTGAAACTGTGGCGTAGCATCATGGCAGCCGATAAAATTTGTGCAATCGGGTTAGCGATACCTTTGCCTGCGATATCAGGCGCGGAGCCACCCGCAGGTTCGTATAAACCAAAGCCTTTTTCGTTCAGGCTGGCAGAAGGCAACATCCCCATTGAACCCGTGATCATCGCACATTCATCGGAAATAATATCGCCGAAAATATTCGAACAGAGTAACACATCGAAAAATTCAGGTTGTTTGATTAATTGCATAGTAGCGTTATCAATGTAGATATGATCTAATGTTACCTCTGGGTAATCTTTCGCCACATCACATACCACTTCACGCCATAAGACAGAACTGATCAACACATTGGCTTTATCTACGGACGTCACGTGTTTGCTACGTTTCATTGCAGTGTCAAAAGCAACGCGAGCAATACGTTCAATTTCATAACGATGATACACTTCCGTATCAAAGGCTTTTTCATTAGCACCTTCGCCTTCACGTCCTTTCGGTTGACCAAAATAAATGCCACCGGTTAATTCACGCACAGTGACCATATCAAAGCCTTTGGCAGAGATATCGGCACGCAATGGACAGAATTTCTCTAACCCTTTGTAAAGGGTGGCTGGACGTAAGTTACAGAATAAGGCAAAGTGTTTGCGTAGTGGCAATAAGGCGCCTCGTTCGGGTTGCTGCGCTGGTGGCAAATGTTCCCATTTTGGTCCGCCTACCGAGCCAAATAAAATCGCATCGCTTTCTTCACAGCCTTTTAAGGTCGCTTCAGGTAGTGGTGTACCGTGGTTGTCGATGGCAATGCCACCCACATCAAAAGTACGATAGTTTAATTTGAATGCGTATTTTTGTTGTACCACGTCTAAGACTTTAATGGCTTCTGCCATGATTTCTGGTCCGATACCGTCGCCACTTAATACCGCGATGTTGAATGTTTGCATTTGGTTTTTCCTTTTGATCTTTTAATGAAGTTTGTCTTGGATGAATTTCTTCTTATCACATGTTGGCATCATGACTGTTTAAAGTGCGGTGTGTTTTGAATCCGTTTTTTTACACGCCAGCAATTTTATGTAATTTCAAATCTGCCACTTTTTGCGAACGGTAAATGGCATTAATCGCATGAATCAAGGCTCTGGCAGAGGATTCCACAATGTCAGTCGCAAGTCCCACGCCGTGGAAACGTCTGCCTTCATGTTCCACCACAATATCTACTTGCCCCAAAGCTTCGGCACCTTCACCTTTAGCCGTCAAGTTGTAGTTAAGCATTTTCATCTCTAAGCCGGTGATCGCTAAAATCGCATTGTAAACCGCATCAACAGGTCCATTACCACCGTTAGACACTTGGCTCATTTTTTTGCCGTCTAATTCCACTTGCACAAAGGCAGATGCGGGTAAGTGGCTGATACATTGTGAAGTGATCACGTCTAAGGTTAAGCGATCTTCATCGCCTTGTTGCATATCAATAAACGCAAGCGCTTCTAAATCATAGTCGAACACTTGCCCTTTTTTGTCCGCCAATTTCAAGAATGCTTCATAGAGTTTATCTAAATCGTAATCACTTTCTTGGTAGCCCATCTCGCTCATATGGTTTTTCACCGCGGCACGACCTGAACGCGCGGTTAAGTTCAATTTTTCTTTTTTCAAGCCAATGCTTTCAGGCGACATAATTTCATACGTATTTTTATGTTTTACCATACCATCTTGGTGGATACCTGAAGAATGGGCAAAGGCATTGGATCCCACAATCGCTTTATTCGGTTGGATTGGCATATTACAAAGTTGGCTCACCATTTGGCTGACACGGTGAATTTCTTGTGTGTTAATGCGAGTATCTAAACCATTGAACATATCTTGGCGTGTTTTAATTGCCATCACTACTTCTTCTAATGCGGTATTACCGGCACGTTCACCGATCCCGTTAATAGTACATTCAATTTGTCGTGCGCCATTTTGAACCGCTGTTAATGAATTGGCAGTTGCCATCCCTAAATCATTGTGGCAATGCACAGAAATAATCGCTTTATCAATGTTTGGTACACGATTCATCACATTCGCAATAATATCGCCGTATTGATATGGCAAACAGTAGCCGACAGTATCGGGAATATTGACAGTCGTGGCACCGGCTTTAATTGCGGCTTCTACAATACGGCAGATATTATCCACACCAGTACGCCCTGCATCTTCACAAGAAAACTCCACATCATCGGTGTAGTTTCTCGCGCGTTTCACGGCATTGATCGCCATATCGACCACATCTTCAAAGGTACGACGTAATTTGGCTTCCACATGTAAAGCAGACGTGGCAATAAACGTGTGAATACGGAATGCCTCCGCTACTTTCAACGCTTCTGCTGCAGCATCAATATCTTTATCCACAGCGCGAGATAAAGCACAAACGCGGCTATTCTTAATATGGCGGGCAATGGTTTGCACCGATTCAAAATCCCCAGCAGACGAAATGGGGAACCCCACTTCCATGACATCCACGCCTAAACGTTCCAAGGCGAAGGCAATTTGTAATTTTTCTTTTACCGTTAAGCTGGCTTTTAATGCCTGTTCGCCATCACGTAATGTGGTGTCAAAAATAATGATATTGTCTGCCATATTAGGATCCTTATTGTTGTTCGTGTTGTGCTATTTCGAGTATTTAAGTACAGTCGTCTTTTTTCGTTTTCATAAAAAAAAGACCCGCTTACATGTGCGGGTCTAATTTGTGGGATATTTTACTGTTTTTTATCCACAACCTAGCCGCACAATGACTGTGTGAGCAGAAGGTTGAGAGATAAAGAACACATGGTAAACATAAGTAAAAAAATCCTTGTTTTGAAACTGTAACGGTTTTCATATTACCGATTAATATAAGGCTGTCAAATAAAATTTTGGTGTTTAATTTGTTTTTGTGGAGGATTTTTAGAAAGGTATAAGTATAAAAAGCTATTTTTATTGTTCTTTTTGGTTTCTGACTCTGTGTTATTACGTGAAGGGGTATTTTTATCCTGTATTTTCTATCATGTATATGAAATACCACTTTTTATTGCATAAGTGAGATGTTTGAGCACGTCTTGAGTAAGACGCGTGTTATCACACATGCCTGTGATAAAGGTTTAGCTAAGCTAAACTAAACAATTAAAACCTCAATACCTTTTTCGATGAGTTTGTCTTTCATTTCTGTCGGTAACTTATCATCAGTAACAATAGTATGGATTTTTTCTAAGCCACAGACGATATTTGGCGTTTTTCGTCCAAATTTACTTGAATCAGCAAGGACAATGATTTTTTTGGCGGCGTTACACATTAATGAACTGACGCGATAAACTTCATTAAACGTCGTTAATCCAACGTCAAGATCAAGACCATCAGTACCAATAAATAACGTATCAAAAGTTGAACCAATGAAAACAGATTCTGCAAAATAACCATGAAACGACGCTGATTTTTCACGGAATGATCCGCCAGACATTAATAAGTTATAGGATTTATTGAGTTGTAGAACAGCATTAAAGATCGTTAAGCTATTTGTCATGATAGACAAGTTATCAAATGTGGTTAAATTGGGGATAATTTGTAGGACAGTACTGCCGGCATCAAAGATAATAGAATCTCCTTCGTTGATGAGGGTGGCGGCTTTTTTTCCAATTCGTTGTTTTTGGCTGAGGTTGACATTGGTTTTAAAATCAATAGGCGGGTCTTGTTCAAGATCTTTTTGGGTAACGACGACACTACCATAGGTTCTTAAGACTTTATTTTGTTTTTCCAACGCAGTGAGATCTTTACGAATTGTTGCACCAGTGAGATGAAAATGACTCGCTAATTCATCGACTTTGGTTTTTCCATTTGTCATTAAATAATTAAAAATATGCTGCTGTCTTTCAAAAGGTTTCATGTTTTGTTCCTATATCTTAGCAAGCATATTTTTGTGTTATCTTGCTAATCGTCTTCCAGTTTTTTGATCACATCTAGTCGTGTGGGTAATCGTGCATCTGCAATAGCAAACTGAGCATTTTGGTAATGAGTATTCACAATAAATGTACGTAAATTTGCTGCTTTCGCAGCAATCAGACCGACAACACTGTCTTCAATGACAAGACATTCCTTGGATGAAATACCTAATTTTTGGATTGTTTTCAAGTATACCGCGGGATGTGGTTTACCGAATTGCTCATCATCTGCACTACATTGTAGTATAAAGTAACCCCATAATTTTAATTTATCAAATACTGCCTGAATTATTTTGGGGAAAGATGAGGTAGCGACTGCCATTTTGATATGTCTTGCTTTCAGGAAATGCAGTAATTCATATAATCCCAACATCGGCTTGCCTTCTTGCAAAATAGCGTGATACGCATGATTTAAAATCGTATCCGCTAATCTTTGTGTGGTAGTTGGTAAATTAAAATGTTGGATTCAAATACTCGCCATTTCGTCAATACGTTTACCACCTGTTAATTGTTCACAGGTTTGTATAGTAATGTGAATATCAACGTTTGCTAAGGCATGAATTTGTGCTTTTGCCCAGTGTGGTTCAGAGTCAATCATGACACCGTCCATATCAAAAATCACGCTACTTATTTTCATTTATTTCTCAGCCGTATTATAAATATTTTGTGATTAAAAGTGTATCAATTGAAAGAAAAAATTTTCATTGTTAAGTATTTAGTTTCTATATAACGATGAAATTGCAATTTTTAAAGCAAATTGCGATTTTTTATCTTTTGGAAAAATGCGTTCTGGTTGAATTTGGTCTACTTTTAAGCCAATGACTTGTTCACATGTTTGTGGGCGAGCAAATACAGAAAATCCTTTCATTTGTAAGCTATCAATAACGGTTTCATTATCGTCTATTGCGAGTACAATGATTGACTTTGGATTAAAACGTCCACTGTTTCTACCGGTTAAAATTTTGCCCTTTTGACTGATCGACATAAACGCGCGATTAAATGCGGAAACTTGTTGCCAGCCAAGGATAATCTGTATAAGCCACATAAAAGCGGCAAAGAAAATCAATATTGTTGTGGTATCCATGGTTCCTCCGAGAATTGAAATAACTTTTAGCCCAGTTTTGTATCTCGTTCATTTCTAAGAAGAATGCACATTTTCTCAACTAGGCTAAAAGTCACCGCACTTTTGTTCATTTAGAACATCACTTGTCCGCCAGTGATATTAATTGACTGACCAGTACAATAAGATGCTTCTTCACTGGCATAAAATTTCAAGACATTTAGGACATCTTGATAATCACATCCACGTTTAAGTGGCACTTTATCAATGTAAACTTGCTCTACTTCTTCTTCAGGAATACCTAATTTCTTCGCATATTGGGGAATTAAAGATTGGAACATAGGTGATTTGAGTAAGTTACCTAACATTAATGAATGTACTGTAATGCCGTAATCTGCAAGATCTAATGCAAGAGATTGAGTTAGACCTACACCACCAAATTTTGCGGCACTATAACCCGAATTATGTTTACTACCGACTTTACCAGATTTTGAGTTGATTTGAATAATACGACCTTTGATACCGTCTCTGATCATTAAACGAGAAAAATGCTTCGCACAAAGGAAGTAACCTGTTAAATTGACTTTTACGGATAAATCAAAATCTTTCAAATCGAAATCATAAATTGGTGAAGCTTTGGTGGTGCCGGCGCTATAAACCAAGAGATCAATTTTTCCAAAAGCTTGATCTGTAGCATGCACAAGAGTTTCTACGCTCGTTTCATCTGCGGCATCAACTTGCAACCCAATTGCATGTCCTATCCCTTGTTGTGTATTGATACGAGTAGCCACTTGCTTCGCATTTTCGCCATTAAGATCAGCCACGACAACACGGTATCCTGCCTCAGCAAGCCCTTCGGATAAGAAGGCACCTAATGTTTGTCCTCCACCAATAACGACTGCAACTTTTGACATAATTTTTTCCTTCTTTAAAACTAAAATAAATTATTTTTCATCACGTTTGATCGTGAATAAACTATTGATTGCCACACTTTCAGGTGGAGGACCTTGTAGATGAATGCTCCCTGGAAATTCAGCAACGACTGCACCATCAAAGCGCCAAGTGACGTGTCCAAGTTCTTTGAAGTTTAGATTTGCGACATCCCCTATCGCAGTAATGTAATAAGGTTCTTCATTAAAATTCACCTGATCACCAAGCTGTAAATTTTCGTGCAATTCGCCATGGGTGTGAATATAACAGTAATCAGCTATTTCCTCCGGCACACCTCGTTTAAAGGTGATCAGCATGCCGTCATCTAAGGCTTCTGCTGCAAAATTACCAATTTGAATAAATCTGCTTTGATAAAGAGTTTTCATAACTACAATCCTTATCTGTATCAATATTGAAGTTAAATGGGGGTAATGGACGTCTAGGCAACGTCCATTACGTTAAGTTTAGTGATAGATAAAAGCAGAAACTAACCACGCGACTAATACTGTTGGTGCTCCAGTTAAGAAACGTCCAACTAATACAGCGGGTACGCCAACGCGTACAGTATCTTGCTTGGCTTCTGCCATAGATAAGCCTACAGGGATGAAATCACAAGCTGCCTGAGCGTTGATAGCGAATAATGCGGGTAGTGCTAAGTGTGGTGGAATATTGCCTAAACCTATCTGTGTTCCGACTAAAACACCAATCACTTGGGCGATTACTGCACCAGGTCCTAAGAATGGCGAGAGGAGCGGGAAAGAACAGATCAAGGCAAGCGTGATGAGACCTATAGGGCTATTTGCTAAAGGCGTTAAGCCATGTGCAATTACATCACCTAAACCTGAAGCAATGATAATACCAATTAAGGCGGAAACGAACGCCATGAATGGCAGAATTGTTTTTAAGACAGTATCGATAGTATCTCGTCCAGCTTGGAAAAAAACAGCAACAATAGCGCCCATACCAATACCAATTCTCGCGAGTAAGCCATCACTTTGTTCAGTAATTTTTTTATTAGCATCATATTCTTTATATTGTTGAGCTGGCGTAGGGGTTTCTGTCACGCTTTCTGTTACGCTCAGATCGGCATCAATTAACTGTATATGTTGTGGCTTAACCGCTGATACATAAATATCTTCCACAATATATGCGGCAAGTGGACCAGATTTCCCTGTTGCATGTACGTTAATTGTTGGAATACGGCGTTTGGGATAAAGACCGCAACGTAGTGTGCCACCACAATCAACAATCGCAATACCAATTTCTTCTGTTGCAGGTTCACCCTCTTTAAAACCATCTACGGCTTCCCAACCAGTCAGCTCAATTAATCTATCAACAATAGCAGGACGAGTACCGCCTGTCATATACAGGATCTTTTTTCCTTCAACTAATGGCAAGGTTAAAGGGCCTCCCCAACCACCGTTTCCTTTTTCAATATAAATTGCTTTATTCATACTCTGTTGCTCCTTATTTTCGCAAGGTAATTAATTCGCGATTCTGACCTCTCTATCTAGTTTGATGCCCATTCTTTTTTCGAAAAGCGCAGTCGTAAAGTCAGTAATCCAACCACGGAAAAAGTTAGTTACCATACCGACTAACAAGTAACTGATTGCTAATGGACCGAGTGGTAAACCTAAAGTGGTTAAGCCACTTGCGATGCCTAAGTAAACAAAGAGTTCACCCGGATTAATATGTGGGAATAAACCGTTCATTGAATGGCAACTATACGAAGCCGCGGCATAATAGCTCGGTTTGTAACGCTCAGGTAAAAAGCGACCCAAACTTAATGTCATGGGATTACAAAAAATAAACGTACCAATGACAGGTAGAATGAAATAGCGAGAGATTGGATTGCCGGCACTACGTTGGGCAAGACGTTCAATACGTTCTTGTCCAATAAAATTAATTAAAGCGTTCATGACAACTAAGAGAGAAATTAATAAAGGTAGGATGCCTGTCATCATACTCACTAAAACTTCCCCTCCCTTTTGAAATAATCCAATAAACCACTCGGCACCATGTGTAATGTATTCGATCATACGACCTCCTATATGAAGAGTTGATATTGTGTTGCTGTAGAACGACAACGTGTTTGATCATAGATCATTTCTGTTTTGAAAAAAGTGAGTTAGATCACAATTTGAAAATAAATTTATCAAAATGAAATAAAAATATTTCATTTTAAGTTTTTTATTTTTCATTTTATTTCTTGGTAAGAGAAATGGATATTCAATTTGAAATATAAAAAGGTCACAGGATATGGAACGCAAGGTAATGCAGAAAGAAGATAGTAAGGAAGGGAATAAGAACAAAAAAGTGCGATAAACATGTTTTCAATGAATAGCGCACTTTGCTAAAAAAGATCAGAATGTATTACATTGATTAGGGTCGCCGCTGTTTAAGCCACGTTTGAACCAATGTAAGCGTTGTGCTGAGGTGCCATGGGTAAAGCTATCGGGAACGACATAGCCTTGACTGCGTTTTTGTAGGCGATCATCTCCTACCGCCTCAGCGGCATTGAAAGCTTTTTCAATATCACCAGTTTCAAATAAGCCCGTTTTTGACGCTTGATATGCCCAAACACCGGCAAAGCAATCTGCTTGGAGTTCTACTTTAACGGAAAGTTGATTGGCTTGGGTTCGGCTTGTTTGTCCTTGCAGTTGATGTACTTTCGGTAAGATACCAAGAAGGTTTTGGATATGATGCCCCACTTCATGTGCAATTACATAAGCAAATGCCGCTTCGCCGTCAGCACCAAGTTTCGTTTTCATGTCCTGATAAAAGGATAAATCCAGATACACTTTGCGATCATTTGGGCAATAAAACGGTCCCATAGCCGATTGCCCTGTACCACAAGCGGTGTGAGTCACGCGGTTATAGAGCACCATCACAGGGGCTTGATAGCGTTGTTGCTGTCTAGCAAAATAATTGCCCCATACGGTTTCTGTATCCGCAAGCACCACTCTAGATAAACTGTTGAGCTCTTGTTCTTCTTCACTCGCCAATGGACTGGATTGCTGCATGCCAAAATCGGGAGTGCCGACTAAACTGGATAAGTCCACACCGTAATAGGCACCAATGAGTAAAATAATGATGCCTAAGATGCCTGTTTTCTTACCGCCACCTAAACCACCGCTTGAGGCACGACGATCTTCTACATTTGTGCTTTCTCTACGACCACGCCAACGCATAATATGTTCTCACTTGTTGTCATCAAAAGCGTATTTTAGCCTAGATTGTTCAAAGTGCGGTCAAATTTATGCAAAAATTTTCAAGTTATGTAAAGATTTGCCTTAGTCGTGGACTTCATCGCATGATTCCGTTATGGTCTAGTTGATTTTTTAACAAAAGAGGAATGTATTATGGGCTTATTTGATTTTGTCAGTGATATTGGGCGTAAGCTTTTTTCTAAACAAGAAGACGCCGCAGAGGCACTCGCTAAGCATATTAAAGAGGATAATCCAGGAATTGAAGACCTCAATGTGAAAGTAGAGGATGGCGTTGCCAGCATTGAAGGGACGGCAAAATCAGCAAGTGCGCTCGAGAAGGCAGTCTTAATGGCGGGAAATGTCGCTGGGATTACTAAAGTAAAAGTGGATAAAGTGGTGATCGTCAGTGGCGAAAGCTTAAGTGGTGAAGATGAGTTCTATGTGATCCAAAAAGGCGATACTTTGTGGAAAATTGCTGAGAAAACTTATGGCAACGGCAGTAAATATACGGCGATCGTTGAAGCAAATAAAGAAGTGATTAAAGACGCGGATAAAATTTTCCCAGGTCAGAAAATTCGTTTGCCGAAAGTGCTTTAAGAGGCATTGATTTTATTTTTACAAAAAGGAAGCAAAGCCAGCTTCCTTTTTTGTTTGGGTTAAAAAATAAACAAATATGCGTTTTTAGGTGGCATTTTCTCGACGGCTGTGTTTTAAACCGCTATAATTCGTCGGTTATTTTTAACTTTAATTTTTACTAACGTGTTCGGTGCGTGCATTCGCCGAGTGCAAATTCATTTTGAGGTAACATAATGTCATTTACTATTGAAACAACTCAAGGTCTTGAGCGTCGTGTTCAAATCACCGTTCCAGCTGACACTGTTGAAGGTGCCGTACGTGAAGAATTAAAACGTGTTGCAAAAACCGCACGTGTTGACGGTTTCCGTAAAGGTAAAGTTCCACCGCATATCATTGAAAAACGTTTTGGTGCCTCTGTGCGTCACGATGTGCTAGGTGATGTATTACAAAGCCACTTCTTTAACGTTGTGATGGAGCAAAAAGTCAATTTAGCGGGTCGTCCAGCTTTTGCTGTAGAACAATTTGAAGCAGGTAAAGATTTAGTATTTACTGCAACTTTTGAAGTTTATCCAGAAGTAGCTTTACAAGGTTTAGACCAAATTAAAGTGGAAAAGCCAGTTGTTGAAATTAGCGAAGCTGACATTGATAAAATGATCGATGTATTACGTAAACAGCAAGCAACTTGGGCGGAAACAGAAGAAGCCGCAAGCGCAGAAGACCGTGTTGTGATTGATTTTGTGGGTTCTGTAGATGGCGAAGTATTTGAAGGTGGTAAAGCTGAAGACTTCACGTTATTCATGGGGCAAGGTCGAATGATCCCTGGTTTTGAAGAGGGGATTGTGGGGCATAAAGCCGGTGAGCAATTTGATATTGACGTGACTTTCCCTGAAGAATATCACGCAGAAAACTTAAAAGGTAAAGCGGCAAAATTTGCGATTACCTTGAAAAAAGTCGAAGTAATGGTATTACCAGAATTAACTGATGAGTTTGTGGCGAAATTCGGTCCAAACACCAAAACAGTAGATGATTTACGTAACGAAATTCGTAAAAACATGCAACGTGAATTGAAAAATGCGTTGACCGCAAAAGTAAAAGGTCAAGTGATTGATGGTTTACTTGCACAAAATGCGATTGATGTACCTGCTTCCGCAGTAGAACAAGAAATCGAAGTATTGCGTGGTCAAGCTGCACAACGTTTCGGCGGCAACAAAGAGCAAGCTGCACAATTACCACGTGAATTGTTTGAAGAACAAGCAAAACGCCGTGTTCAAGTTGGCTTATTATTAGCGGAAGTGATTGCATCTCATGAGTTAAAAGTCGATGAAGCACGTGCAAAAACCATGATCGAAGAGATTGCTTCTGCGTATGAGCAACCGGCTGAAGTGGTTGAATATTACAGCAAGAACAAAGAGTTAATGAATAATATTCGCAATGTTGTGTTGGAAGAACAAGCTGTTGATGCGGTTCTTGCAAAAGCACAAGTGACGGAAAAAGCAGCCTCTTTTGATGATGTGATGAATCCACAAGCGTAATTTGCTTTAAGCGTCATATCCCTTTTAAGTGCGGTCAAAATGTTGAATATTTTGACCGCACTTTTTTATCTTGTGTAAATATTCAATTTAGTGAAATCGGAATTTTCAGGTAGAATAACAAAACGATTTAAAAACGGATGATTAATGGATTGAGAGAGGTAGAGATGAGTGTAATTCCTATGGTTGTTGAGCAAACCGCAAGAGGGGAACGTTCTTATGATATTTATTCACGTTTATTAAAAGAGCGCGTGATCTTCTTAGGCGGTGAAGTGGAAGACCGTATGGCAAATTTGATCGTTGCGCAATTATTATTTTTAGAATCTGAAGATCCTGAAAAAGACATTAACATTTACATTAATTCACCGGGCGGTTCAGTAACGGCGGGAATGGCGATTTACGATACGATGCAATTTGTGAAACCGGATATTCGCACCCTTTGCGTAGGACAAGCTTGTTCAATGGGGGCATTTTTATTAGCGGGAGGAACCGCGGGTAAACGCATTGCGTTACCGAGTGCACGTGTGATGATTCACCAACCCTTGGGTGGCTTCCGTGGTCAAGCCTCTGATATTCAAATTCACGCTCAGGAAATCTTAAAAATTAAGCAAACTTTAAATGAACGTTTAGCGTTCCATACCGGTCAAACTATCGAACGCATTGAGCGTGACACGGATCGGGATAATTTTATGTCTGCAGAAGAGGCAAAAGCTTATGGCTTGGTCGATGAAGTGTTAGCAAGTCGATAAGTATTAGGATAAGAAATGGAAAAAGACACTGAATTACATTGTTCTTTTTGTGGTAAAGAACAGAAACACGTCAGCAAGTTAATTGCGGGCACATCAGGTTATATTTGTAATGAATGTATCGAATTATGTCATGATATGTTGTTATCGGATGCCGTAGAAACGCCAGAAGTCGAAAGTACAGAACAACAAAAATTACCCACACCACATGAAATTCGTGCACATTTAGATGATTATGTTATCGGGCAAGATTATGCGAAGAAAGTGTTGTCTGTCGCCGTTTATAATCACTATAAACGTTTACGTTCTGATAAACAGATTACCGATGTGGAATTAGGTAAAAGTAATATTTTGCTTATTGGTCCAACAGGAAGCGGGAAAACGTTATTAGCGGAAACCATGGCACGTATGTTGAATGTGCCCTTTGCTATGGCTGATGCCACTACGTTGACTGAAGCCGGTTACGTGGGGGAAGATGTAGAGAATGTACTACAAAAATTAGTGCAAAGTTGCGACTATGATGTAGAACGTGCAGAGCAAGGGATTATTTATATTGATGAGATCGATAAAATTACCCGTAAGTCTGAAAATCCGTCGATTACTCGCGATGTTTCTGGCGAAGGGGTACAACAAGCGTTACTTAAATTAATTGAAGGGACGGTTGCCTCAATTCCACCACAAGGTGGACGCAAACATCCACAACAAGAAATGTTACGTGTTGATACCTCGAAAATTCTGTTTATTTGTGGTGGTGCATTTGCCGGCTTAGATAAAGTGATCGAAAAACGTGTGCATGTGGGATCAGGTATTGGTTTTAGTGCGGAAGTGAAGAGTAAGCAAGATAAAGCCACTCTGAGCCAATTATTTGAACAAGTCGAACCAGATGATTTAATGAAATTTGGTTTAATTCCAGAATTTATTGGTCGTTTACCTGTGGTAGCACCACTGGCTGAACTCGATGAAGAAGCGTTAGTTAAAATTTTAACTGAACCAAAAAATGCGCTGATTAAACAATATCAAGCGTTATTTAGCTTAGAAGATGTTGCCTTGGAATTTAGCCCAGAGGCGCTTACTGCGATGGCGAAGAAAGCCTTAGCGCGTAAAACCGGTGCGCGTGGTTTACGTTCGATTGTGGAAGCCATTTTATTGGATACGATGTATGACTTGCCTTCATTACAGCATCTTGAAAAAGTGATTGTAGAAGCCAGCACCATTACAGACAATCAACCGCCAACACTCGTGTATAAAGCATAATTTCTGCATGTCATCTAAAAGTGCGGTATTTTTTACCGCACTTTTTTGCCCTCAAGCTTGATTTATGATTATTTACCCTCATATTTGAGCGAAGTAGCCTAATTTTTAACTAAGAGAGAACGGAATGAGCGCAAAAAAAACACAGCAACAGAGCATTCCAGTATTACCATTGCGTGATGTCGTCGTATTTCCTTATATGGTGATGCCATTATTTGTAGGGAGACCGAAGTCAATTCGTAGTCTCGATGAAGCAATGGAAACTGGTAAACAGCTATTATTAGTGTCTCAAAAACAAGCTGATTTAGAAGAACCAACAGTGGATGATGTGTATCGCGTTGGTACGGTCGCTAATATTATTCAATTATTAAAATTGCCCGATGGGACAGTAAAAGTCCTCGTCGAAGGGCAACAACGTGCCACTATTGAGCAGTTAGACGATAATGGTGAGTATTTTTCTGCCCAAATTCGCTTAATTGAAACAGAATTTGGTGATGATAAAGAACTTGAAGTCGTCAAAAAAGCGACCCTTGCAGAATTTGAAAAATACGCAAAATTAAATAAGAAAGTGCAACCAGATGTGCATGCAGCTCTTGAACGTATTGAAGAATTTGATCGTTTAAGTGATACCTTAGCTGCGCATATGCCTGTGGCAGTCAAACACAAACAAAAAGTCCTTGAAGTTGCCAAAGTGGTCGCCCGTTTTGAATATTTGCTCGGTTTAATGGAATCAGAAACGGATTTATTGCAAATTGAAAAACGCATTCGTGGACGTGTCAAAGAGCAAATGGAAAAAACACAGCGCGATTATTATTTAAATGAGCAAATCAAAGCCATTCAAAAAGAGTTAGGCGAAGGGGATAGTGCGGATGAAATTGAGCAACTCCGCCAAAAAATTGAAGAGGCGAAAATGCCTGCAGAGGCGAAAAGTAAAGCCGAAGCAGAATTACAAAAATTAAAAATGATGTCGCCGATGTCGGCGGAAGCCACAGTCGTACGTAGTTACATTGATTGGATGATTCAAGTGCCTTGGCATAAACGCACCAAAGTGAAGAAAGATCTGACCAAAGCACAACAAGTGTTGGATGCAGATCATTACGGACTTGAGCGCGTAAAAGAGCGTATTTTAGAGTATTTAGCGGTACAAACCCGTTTGAATCAAATCAAAGGACCTATCCTGTGTCTAGTTGGTCCACCGGGAGTGGGAAAAACCTCGTTAGGTCAGTCGATTGCCCAAGCAACGGGACGTAAATATGTGCGGATGGCATTAGGTGGCGTGCGTGATGAAGCGGAAATTCGTGGTCACCGTAAAACCTATATTGGAGCATTGCCGGGTAAATTGATTCAGAAAATGGCAAAAGTAGGGGTAAAAAACCCGTTATTCTTGCTTGATGAAATCGACAAAATGAGTTCAGATATGCGTGGAGATCCGGCATCAGCGTTATTAGAAGTGCTGGATCCTGAGCAAAATACCTCATTTAACGATCATTATTTAGAAGTCGACTACGATCTGTCTGATGTGATGTTTGTGGCCACCTCAAACTCAATGCGTATTCCTGCGCCATTATTGGATCGTATGGAAGTGATTCGTCTGTCAGGTTATACCGAAGATGAAAAACTCAATATTGCTACACGTCATTTGATTGCAAAACAAATGGAGCGTAATGGCTTAAAAGCGGGTGAGTTGACCATTGAAGACAGTGCGATTTTAGATATTATCCGTTACTACACCCGTGAAGCCGGCGTGCGTAGCCTTGAACGTGAAATTTCTAAAATCTGTCGTAAAGCAGTGAAAAACTTATTACTCGATAAAAAAGTGAAATCGTTGAAAGTGAATTCGGCAAATTTACACGATTACTTAGGCGTGAAACGCTTTGAATTTGGTCGTGCGGATACGCAAAACCGTGTTGGTGAAGTCACAGGCTTAGCCTGGACCGAAGTGGGTGGTGATTTACTAACCATTGAAACCGCGTCAGTCTTGGGTAAGGGCAAATTAACTTATACGGGCTCTCTAGGCGATGTGATGAAAGAATCGATTCAAGCGGCGATGACTGTAGTGCGTTCGCGAGCAGAGAAATTGGGAATTGCGTCTGACTTCCATGAAAAACGCGATATCCATATTCATGTGCCAGAGGGAGCAACGCCTAAAGATGGACCAAGTGCGGGGATTGCGATGTGTACAGCATTAGTTTCTTGCTTGACGGGGAACCCTGTTAAAGCGGATGTGGCAATGACTGGTGAGATCACCTTGCGTGGTAAAGTGTTGCCAATTGGTGGCTTGAAAGAGAAATTATTGGCGGCACACCGTGGTGGTATTAAAACGGTGATTATTCCGAAAGAAAACGTGAAAGATTTGGAAGAGATTCCAGATAACGCGAAAAGTAATTTGACGATTCATGCTGTTGAAACGATTGATGAAGTCTTAACAATTGCGTTAGAAAATGCACCAACGGGGGTTGAATTCATGAAATTAACACCGGTTAGTGCGGCGAAAACGGTCCGCAAAGGGCGATCTACTTCACGTAAAAGTGCGGTCAATTAATTAATACTTTTATAAATAAAGCCAAATTGTTATGATTTGGCTTATTTTATTTTGCCAGTGCGAAAATCAGTACTTTTGATTATAATCGTACACATTTTCGGTTGATTTAAATACGTATAGGATAATAACAATGTTAATTGAAAAACTTCACGGCATGACAAACAGTTGGGTATCCAAATTTTTGTTAGGTCTGATTGCTGTGGCTTTTGTGTTAAGCGGGATTACAGGTTACGTTTTTACGCGCGTAGATACTTCAGCGGTAAAAATCAATGGTGAAGAAATTTCACAACAAACCTTTTATCAACGTTATGAATCAGAGTCAGAGCGTTTAAGACAGCAACTCGGTGCACAATTTGCCGCTTTATCGGGCTCGCCTGAGTTTGTGGCTGGTTTAAGACAAAGTGTGCTAAATAATTTAATTAACCAAGAATTATTACGCCAGTATGCTGATGAGTTGAAAATAGGTATTAGTGATGAGCGTGTTAAACAAGAAATTGTGACAAGTCAATTTTTCCAACAAGAAGGAAAATTTGATAATGCCCTGTATCAGCGCATGTTGCAATTAAATGGCTTAACGCCAGATACCTACGCCAATATTGTGCGTGAGGGGTTACGTTTAGAGCAGTTGCAAACGGGATTAGCGGAAAGTGAATTTATTGTTCCTGCACAACAAGCGCAATTAACGGAATTGTTCTTTCAAGCAAGAACAGTACGTTTAGCGCCATTTTCGCTCGATCAAGTGTTAGAAAAGCAAACCATTTCCGATGAAGAGGTTAGTGCGTATTATGAAGCAAATAAAGGGGCGTTTTTAGTACCAGAATTGGCTAAAGTGCAATATATGACATTAACACGTGCTGATGTCGAAAAACATATTCAAGTGTCAGATGTAGAAATTGCACAATATTATCAAGATAATAAAGCCCTTTATGTGTCCCAAGGTCAGCAACGCTTATCGCATATTCAAGTGGCAACGGAAGCGGAAGCCAAAGAGATTTATCAAGCATTGCAAGATGGCGCTAATTTTGCTGGTTTAGCGAGCGCGCGTTCACTCGATAAAATTTCTGCTGAAAATGGTGGTGATTTGAGTTGGGCCAGTGCGGGGACGTTCCCAAAAGCTTTTGAAGAGGCAGCTAATGCGCTTCAAGTGGGGCAATTCAGTCAACCGGTGAAAGTAGATGAACAGTTCCATATTATTTTGGTCACAGAGCGTAAAGAACCATCAACTTTACCATTAGAGGTTGTGAAAACCCAGATTGCAGATCAAATTCGTCAGAATTTAGTCAATAATCAGTATTTCTCGATTGAAAAACAACTGGCAGAAAAAGCGTTTGAACACCCAGAAGGATTAGAAAAAGCTGCTGAAGTGGCGGGATTAACCATTCAAGAGACAGACTTTTTCTCAGCAAATGATGTGCCTGCGGCGTTAAATTATCCAAATGTGATTTCGGCGATCTTCCATTCTGATATCTCACAAGGGGGCGTGAACTCTGAGCCGATGAATGTGGGCGAACAACATGCTGTGCTCGTGCGTGTTATTGCAAACAAACCCGAAGGTACAAGAAGCTTAGAGGAAGCAAAAGCCGATATTATCAGCTACTTGAAGCGCCAAAAAGCAGAAGAAATTGTATTGGCAGAAGCAAACCAAGCGGCACAGCGTTTAAATGACAATGCAAGCTCAACGTTACCAGAAGGCGTTCAGTTTGGCTCAGCGGAGAAATGGGTTTTTGCTGAAAATCGCGATGCGGCATTAAATAATGTGATTTTTGCCATGTCATTAACGGATAATAAACCGAGCTATATCGCATCGAAAGCAAGCAATGGCGAGGTGGTTTTAGTGGAATTAAGTCATATTGAGCAAGGTGCATTAAGTGCAGCAGAAAGTGAATTATTCACAAAACAGCTTGCACAAGCCCGTCAAGTTGCGTTGCAAAATACTTTATTACAAGCTTTACGAGCGAAAGCGAAAATTGAAGTGAATGAAAAGTTCTTCCAGCAAAATGAAGAGCAATAAGACGTAAAACTTGTGACATGAGAGCCTAGCGAATTTGCTAGGCTTTTTTTCGTATCAGGAAAGTAGAAGGCATTATTGCGATTGCCAACCAACGCCGATAGCTTTGTATAACAAGACTAAATTCATGGCACAAGCCAGTTGATTTTCAAGCTGTTTTTCTTCTAAGGTCAAGGCATCGAGGCGCGCTTGCAATACACGATCAAAGGTATAGTCGCCATATTGAAACAATTTCTGTGTATCACGTACTTGCTGTTGCTGAGTGCGACTTGCCTGTGTTAATAAACGTGCTTGCTGAGTGAGTGAAAATTGTTGTTGATAGTGATTTTCGACTTCTGCTAGAGCTTGTAATAAAGTGCGATCATATTGAAGTAAGGCTTGTTGTAAGCGTTCATCGCTTGCCTGAATGTTCGCTTGGATACGTCCTGCAGTGAAAATCGGTAACTGGATTCCTGCGCTGACAACGTTTTGCCAAGCTTGTAATGTCGGTAAGTCCGCGTCTAATTTAATACGTCCGGTTTGCCAGAGGAAATCGAGTGTGAAGCGGGGAAATAAATCCGCTTTAGCACTGGCTAATTTAGCTGCGTGGGCTTTCACATTGGCAGTTTGGGCTTGAATATCAGGACGCTGATGAAGTAAATCAGCAGGTTGTATTCCTTTTGGTGGTCGCGGTAAGTGAGAGAGGATATCCACGTTTTGCATTTGCCCAATATCCAACTTAAAGTGTTGTGGCGTTTCTCCAATCAGCACGGCAATCGCATTTTGGGCGGCAATAAATTGGGCATCGAGTATCGCTTGTTTGGCTGCAAGAGAGTGGCGTTTTATTTTGATTTCATTGCGCTCATAAGCACTAGCTTGCCCCGCATTAAAGCGTCCCTCAATATAGTTTTGTAAGGCTTTTAGCGCCATTTGAGTACGTTGTAATAACGCTTGTTGTTTTTTGTTGTGGAGCGCTTGCAAGTAATAATGGGCAATTTCACTTGCCACAAGGATTTGCGCAGCATAAAACTGTTGTTGAGCGCCCAATACGGTGGCTTGTGCAGCATCAGTATCACTGCGTTTTTGTCCAAAAATATCAGGCTCCCAAGCAACACGTATGCCACCTAATACACCGCTTGGCGTGATATCAATTTGTTCAATATCAAGGTGAGATTTACCGCTATTGGCAAGGGCAGCAATGGTAGGGAAACGCGTGGATTGTGCGATTTTCACGATTGCTTGTGCTTCTTGTATTTTACTTTTAGCGATCGCAAGTTGGTGGTTTTGTGCTAAACCTTGCTGGATTAAACGGCTAAGTTGTGGATCTTGCCAACTTTCCCACCAATTTTGGACGATTGGCGCCCCCTTTTCTAGGCGTGCATATTGATAAACATCAGGTAATTGGATATTAGACTGTAAATCCACTTCGGTCTGCTGACAGCCCAGTAGCATGCTGCTGAGCAGAAAAGTCATCATTGTTTTTTGCATAATCGCTCCTTAGCTTTGACGCGCGAGCATGTGTCTAAAACGGAAAATCGCCACTACAATAAAAAATGCGCCCATTAGGCTTATCATCAGTACTTTCGGCCAAATCACAGTAAATCCTGCCCCACGAAAGAGCACATCTTGACCAATCGAAATGAATTGGGTTAAGGGGGACAGTTGCATGAGATACTGAACTGCCACAGGCATATTTTCTAATGGGGATAAACTGCCAGACAGAAGATATAACACCACATAGACAGGTAAACACAATAAGCTGAACTGCGGCATCGTAGGGGCATGGGTCGCTAAATAAATGCCAAGCCCTGCCATAGAGGACAGGAAAATGGCTTCTGTGACGATGAATAACGTCATTGAGCCATTGATTGGTACCCCAATGAATTGATGCACTACAAAATATAAAGATAAGAAGGCGGCGATGAGGATAATGAAGCCATTAGCTAAAATTTTTGAGATAACAATTTCACTCGCGCTAACAGGCATCACCAGTAAGTGTTCAATGGTGCCATGCTCTCGTTCTCGAATCACCGCGGCGCCTACTAAAATTAGGGTGAGTAAGGTCGAGTTACCAGTAATTTGTGTAATTGGCATATACCACTCGGTTTTTAAATTGGGATTAAATAAAACATTCAGTTTAGGTTCGAGCAGTGTTCTATCCAAGGGGATATGACTTAAGTATTCCGACAGTTGTTGCTGAATGATGTGGCTCAAATAGCCTGCACCTACCGCAGCTTGTGACATAGCGGTGGCATCTACTAATAATTGTAGTTCAGGTTGTTTATGCGCTAACACATCAGCACTGAAATGAGGAGGGATAGTGAGTACGAAGATAAACTCACCACTGTCCATAGCCGCATCAATGTCTGCACGTTGGATTTCAACCACTGACTTGAATTGTGGAGGGAGCATCGCATCTTGAATACGGTAAGAAAGGGGACTGCGATCTTCATTTAAGATTGCTACCGTGGCATTTTTGACTTCGGTCGTGATGCCTTTGGCGATGGAATAGATCATCACCGTAAACATAATAATCACTAACACCAATAAAGTGTAATCGCTAAAGAAACTACGTATTTCTTTACCAGATAAGAAATAAACATTTTTTATCCAACGTTTCATGTTATTTCTCCTGTTTTTTCAAAAGGAAGCATGTCAGCCCTAAATAAACAGCAAAAAAGAGCAGTAAAATCAGATATAAATGCAGAAAACTCTTCATTCCCAAGCCTTTAGTAAAGGCGCCTAAACTGATCAAGTGATACCAACTGGTTGGAAAACTTACACCCATCCAATAACCTAAACCTGTAATGGTTGAGCGTGGGTAGAGCAAACCAGAAAAATTGATCGTTGGAACGATACTGATAATCGCGGTAGCAAAAATAGCAGCGACCTGTGATTTCACAAAGGCAGAGACTAATAAGCCAAAGGCAGTGGCGGATAAGATTAAGCACAAGGCGCCTAATGTCATTGCCCAAAAAGAGCCAGTGATGTCCACTCCAATAATCCAAACGGTCATAGCAACTAGCAAAAAATAACTGGTCAAAGCTAAAAACACATAAGGGAGTTGTTTACCAAGCACATACTGCAAAACGCTTGCGGGTGATCCATAGAGGTTGGTGATAGAACCAATTTCTTTTTCACGCACCACGGCAAGTGCGGTCATCATGGAAGGAATCAACATCAATGTGACCATAATCAGACCGGGCGAAATGGCATTCACACTGCGGAACGTTTGGTTATACATAAAACGCACTTCTAACTGTGCAAGTTGTGGTAAGTCGATGCCTTGTTGCTGATACAGTTGCGTTTGGTATTGGCGTAAAATTTGTTGTATGTAGGAAACGATATTTTCCCCTGTAAATGGCATTGAACCGTCAATATAAAAGGCAATTTCAGGTTGACGTTGTTGTAATAAATCTCGCCCAAAATGATGTGGAATTTCAATTAATAGTCGTGCTTGCCCTGTTTTTAGAAGTGTAGCTAAATCAGACCGCACGTTTAACGGCGCAATGGCGTTAAAATAAGCAGACTGTTCGAATGCTTCAATAAGTTGGCGGCTCTCTGCACTTTGATCTTGATCGAGAACTGCAAAATTCTGGCTGTTGGTATCAAAAGACAGTCCCCAACTGCCAGCAAAGAGTAAAATAATCGGTCCCAGAATGATGAAAATTAAGCGGATATGATCACGTAAAATTTCTTTGCTTTCACGTCGAGCAAAGGTCCAAATCGAGTTAAACCAAAGCCTGAGTGAGCTTGAGTGTGTCATGTCTTGATTATGGGGTGGCGCTACTACGCTGGAAGGTACTTGTGAAGAGGTCGCGGGCACTTCTGTTTCGGGGTAGTCAGCAAGAAATGCAATGAATGCTTCTTCTAAATTATCGGTTTGACGTTGTTGACAGAGGGATTCGGGGGTGCCAACTGCGAGTACTTTACCGCGATGCATTAATGAAATACGGTCACAACGTAGTGCTTCATTCATAAAGTGCGTTGAAACAAAAATCGTGATTTTTTCTTCTCTTGAAAGTTGAATGAGGTATTGCCAAAACATATCCCGTGCAGCAGGGTCAACTCCGGAAGTCGGCTCATCTAAAATTAAGACTTTGGGGTGATGTAAACAAGCAGCGGCAAGCTGTAAGCGTTGACGTATACCTAAGGATAAGTCACGTGGTAATTTCTCCGCGACGTCGATGAGTTGAAATTGATCAAGCGCTTGCGAAACGGCCTGAGTTGCACGTTCACCGGTGAGATCATAGAGTTTGGCATGTAATAGTAAATTTTGGCGAATGGTCAGCTCTTCATAAAGAGAAAATGCCTGCGACATATAGCCTACTTGTTGGCGTGTCTCCATTTTCCCTGAATCAATGGGTTCACCCAACAAAGTTGCTGTGCCTTCTGTTGCATCAAGTAAGCCGGTTAGCATTTTCATGGTGGTACTTTTGCCACAACCATTCGAGCCTAAAAAACCGAAAATTTCCCCTTGTGGAATGTTAAAGCTGACTTGGTCAACAGCGGTAAAGGTGCCAAATTTTTTGGTCAGTCCTTCTGCTTCGATGGCAAAGGGTAACGTTGGATCCGCGCAGAACGGTGGAATTTGCTCGGCATGCCAATGGGTTTGCTTGGTTTCTGGCAATAATTTAATGTAAGCTTGTTCGAGGTTGTCCGACATAGTGGCTTCTAATACCTGTTGTGTCGGGGCACTCATTAAAATTTTTCCCTCATCCATCGCAATTAAATGTTCAAATTGAGCGGCTTCTTCAATATATGCAGTCGCTACGAGAACAGTCATAGCGGGATTTTCGTGGCGGAGTTCATTGACTAAAGTCCAGAACTGCTGGCGTGAAAGGGGATCCACACCGGTTGTCGGTTCGTCTAAGATTAATAAATCTGGATTATGCACCAAGGCACAACATAAACTCAGTTTCTGTTTCATACCACCAGAAAGGTTTCCCGCGGCCCGTTTTTGAAAAGGGGCGAGTCCTGTGGCAAGTAATAAACGTTGAATCCGTTGTTGACGTTGTGTCTGCGTGAGACCAAATAAGCAGGCATGAAATTCGATATTTTCATACACCGAGAGAGTGGGGTAAAGGTTGCGACCAAGCCCTTGTGGCATAAAAGCAATGCGTTTGAGTAAGCACTCACGCTCTGCTTTCTCGGCTTGGCTGAGACCGAAGACCGTGATCTGTCCTTGTTGTAGGATTTTCACGCCTGCGAGTAAGGAAAGTAAAGTGGATTTGCCCACACCGTCAGGTCCAATTAATCCAACCGTACTGCCCGCAGGAAGTGAGAGTGACACTTGATCAAGTGCGGTCGTTTTTTGGTAAGTATGGGTCACATTCACGACACGAATTGTGTTCATGCCCCCTCCTGCGCTTAGTCTGGTAAGTGAAGTTGTAGCTCGGCTGGCCACTCAGTGGACGAGGAAAGCCGGATATAACCATTTCCCGTCATACCGCCTTTCAGATAGTCAGCATATTTTTGTGCGATATCTGAGGGGATCTGCAATTTGACTTTAAACATCAATTTTTCCCGTTCTGTCGTGGTTTCAACAAATTTAGGCGTAAATTGAGCATCACTTGATACATAGCTAACGGTGGCAGGGAAAACAGCCTCGAGACCGTCAAATACAAGACGTGCTTCACTTTGTAAGGGAATTTGATTGACGATAGGGGCTGGAAAAAACAAGTACATACTGGCTTCATTAAGATCCAATAGGCTAATGACTTTTTGTCCCGCCGCGATCACATTGCCTACTTCAACTAATTTATAGACAACGCGTCCTGCTTGAGGCGCTTTAATCTGTAAATCTGCTAAAATAGCATGTGCTTGCCGTAATTGGGCATCCGCTTGCGCCACGCTGCTTTGTGCTTCTTGTACAGCGATGTCTAATGCGTGTAAATTGGCTTGGGCAGCATCGCGTAAAGCAAGACGTTTTTCAAATTCGCTTGAGGAAATTAGCTGATTTTTGCGCAATTTATGTGCATTATCGACATCTAATTGGGCAGTGTTGAGTTGTTGCTGTTGTGCACTGAGTTGTGCTTGTACGCGTTTTACTGCTTGTTGGGCTTGTTGTTTTCGTGCGAAGGCCGTATCGACTTGGGTTTTAACCGTATCAGAAGAGAGGGTTGCTAGAAGCGTATCTTTGTTGACATAGTCGCCTTCTTTGACCAAGACTTGTTCGACGCGTCCGGCATACAAACTGGCAACATCTAATCGTAAAAATTCCAAACGCCCATTTGAAGACACAATATCGGTATGTTGGTTATCATGATGATAGTGTGTCCAGTAAACGCCACATCCAATGACAATGAGTGGAAGCATAAAGAGCCATTTTTTCATTACGATCTCCTTATAAATGAAAGATATGTAATGTGAACAAGATTGTAGCACAAATCGGACCTGTTGTGAAAAAATTGCTAGAAATTGACCGCTCTTTATGGTATAAAGCACCCCGTTATTTTGACTTTTGAAAAATAACATTCACATTTAATTTTTAACTTAAACATCACACACATATCGTGAGGGTAAATCGGGGTGCCAAACGGTCGATTTGCTTGGTATGTGGAGGCTAAACCCCAATTAAAAGGAAATATTATTATGGCACAAGTTTCAATGCGCGATATGCTACAAGCTGGCGTTCACTTCGGTCACCAAACTCGTTACTGGAATCCAAAAATGAAACCATTCATCTATGGTCCACGCAACGGTGTTCACATCATTAACTTAGAAAAAACTGTTCCTATGTTCAATGAAGCCTTAGTGGAATTAACACGTATTGCGGGTAACAACGGTAAAATTTTATTCGTTGGGACAAAACGTGCAGCTACTGAAGCAGTGAAAGCAGCAGCATTAGACTGTCAACAATATTATGTCAATCACCGTTGGTTAGGTGGTATGTTGACTAACTGGAAAACAGTTCGTCAATCAATTAGACGTTTAAAAGATTTAGAAACTCAATCTCAAGATGGTACGTTCGATAAATTAACGAAAAAAGAAGCGTTAATGCGCACACGTGAGATGGAGAAACTTGAATTAAGTCTTGGTGGTATCAAAGAGATGGGTGGCTTACCAGATGCGTTATTCGTTATCGGTGCAGACCATGAACACATTGCAGTGAAAGAAGCAAACAATCTTGGTATTCCAGTGTTTGCTATCGTTGATACTAACTCAGATCCAGATGGTGTTGATTTCGTTATCCCAGGTAACGATGACGCAGCACGTGCAATCCAATTATATCTTTCAGCAGCAGCCGCGGCGGTTAAAGAAGGTCGTCACCAAGACGCTGTCACTGAAGAGAACTTTGTAGCAGAAGCTGAGTAATTCAGGTAGATAAGGCGCAAGCCCTTATTATTAATCACAACGATTAATTGGTTAGCAGGGGGCTGAATTAAGTTCCCTGCTTTTTTATGTGAAAGTGCGGTTAAGAAATTGCACAAAATCAAGCGGACAGAGGATTAAAAAATGGCTGAAATCACAGCATCATTAGTAAAAGAACTTCGTGAGCGTACTGGCGCAGGTATGATGGAATGTAAAAAAGCGTTAGTTGAAGCAAATGGTGATATCGAATTAGCGATCGATAACATGCGTAAATCAGGTCAAGCAAAAGCGGCTAAGAAAGCAGGTCGTGTGGCAGCAGAAGGGGTTATCCTTGCTCGTATTGGCGCTGGTTTCGGTGTGTTAGTGGAAATGAACTGTGAAACTGACTTCGTGGCAAAAGATGCTGGCTTCTTAGGTTTAGCGAACGAAGTAGCAGACTATGCATTAGCGAACAAAGGCGTGACTATCGAAGCACTTCAAGCACAATTTGAAGAAAAACGTGCAACACTTGTGGCGAAAATTGGTGAAAACATGAATATTCGTCGCGTACAATTTTTAGATGGCGATGTCGTTGGTTCATACTTACACGGCGCCAAAATTGGTGTATTAGTTGCGGGTAAAAATGCAGACGAAGATTTATTGAAAAAAATCGCGATGCATGTTGCAGCGAGCCGTCCTGAGTTTGTTAAACCAGAAGATGTGTCAGCAGATGTTGTAGCAAAAGAGCGTGAAATCCAAGTGGCAATCGCGATGGAATCAGGTAAACCACGTGAAATCGCAGAAAAAATGGTTGAAGGCCGTATGAAGAAATTCACTGGTGAAGTGTCATTGACAGGTCAACCATTCGTAATGGATCCAGCTAAATCAGTAGGCGAATTCTTAAAAGAAAGCGGTGCTGATGTGACTAACTTCGTTCGTTTCGAAGTGGGTGAAGGTATCGAAAAAGTTGAATCTGACTTTGCAGCAGAAGTTGCAGCGATGCAAAAAATCTAATTTCTAAAAAATAGGCGAGGTAACTCGCCTTTTCTTTATAAGAGAGATGGATAGCGGCACTCGCCTCTCTTTGTGTATAAGATGTCAGAGTGCAGCGGAATAAAAGATAATTTGTTGCTT
Organism: Pasteurella multocida; assembly: GCF_900187275.1. Classification (NCBI taxonomy): domain Bacteria; kingdom Pseudomonadati; phylum Pseudomonadota; class Gammaproteobacteria; order Pasteurellales; family Pasteurellaceae; genus Pasteurella; species Pasteurella multocida. The sequence goes on along the minus strand of NZ_LT906458.1, from coordinate 1,417,616 downwards.
ACAGAATCAAAAGAGGTACAAAAATGAGCCAACCAATTTATAAACGAATTTTATTAAAACTAAGCGGTGAAGCATTACAAGGTGACGAGGGATTTGGTATTGACCCGTCTATCTTAGACAGAATGGCGCTCGAGATTAAAGAATTAGTAGCAATGGGCGTCGAAGTTGGTGTTGTACTGGGTGGTGGTAATTTGTTCCGTGGTGCCAAATTAGCAAAAGCAGGGATGAACCGTGTAGTTGGTGATCACATGGGGATGCTCGCAACCGTCATGAATGGTCTTGCCATGCGCGATGCACTACATCGTGCTGATGTGAATGCCAAACTGATGTCAGCCTTTCAATTAAATGGTATTTGTGATACCTATAACTGGTCTGAAGCAATAAAAATGTTGCGTGAAAAACGCGTAGTGATTTTCTCTGCGGGGACAGGAAGCCCATTTTTTACAACGGACTCTGCGGCTTGTTTACGTGGAATTGAAATTGAAGCGGATGTGGTGTTAAAAGCGACGAAAGTCGATGGTGTGTATAATTGCGATCCCGCAAAAAATGCAGATGCGGTGCTTTATCATCAGCTGAATTATGCTGATGTTATTGAACATGAATTGCAAGTGATGGATTTAGCCGCCTTTACCTTAGCACGTGATCATCATATGCCAATTCGGGTCTTTAATATGGGTAAGCCGGGAGCATTACGTCGAGTGATTTTGGGTGAAGTCGAAGGGACATTGATTTGTGACCAAAAGTTGTCGTGATTTTTCACCAGAATTAGATTAAACTTACAGGCAGCCGATTAACTAAGACTTATTGACTATAAAGAAGGACTTCTTGTGATTAATGAAATTAAAAAAGATACGCAATTGCGTATGGAAAAAAGCTTAGAAACCTTTAAAAACCACATTGCTAAAGTGCGTACAGGTCGTGCTCAACCAAGTTTACTTGATGGTATTCAAGTGGAATACTATGGTTCACCAACCCCATTACGTCAGTTAGCCAACGTGGTTGCAGAAGATGCGCGTACACTTGCTGTCACTGTGTTTGATCGTAGCTTAATTAGTGCGGTAGAAAAAGCGATTTTGACCTCAGATTTAGGGTTAAACCCGTCTTCTGCCGGGACAACGATTCGTGTACCGTTACCGCCATTAACAGAAGAACGCCGTCGTGATTTAATTAAAATTGTGAAAGGTGAAGCTGAGCAAGGGAAAATTGCAGTACGTAATGTGCGTCGTGATGCTAATGATCAAATTAAAGCTTTGCTGAAAGACAAAGAAATCAGTGAAGACGAAGAGCGTAAAGCACAAGACGAAATCCAAAAAATCACGGATACTTTCGTGAAAAAAGTGGATGAAGTATTGGCAGATAAAGAGAAAGAATTGCTCGATTTCTAATTCATGAGCCTCTCTTTATGGACGGATATGTCAAGCATAGTATTGATTGGTCTATCTAATCATTACATCCATTCAGATATTAAGAGAGCGCTTTATTGAATACATAAAACGGTTTATTTCAAGTGTGAAGTAAATCGTTTTTTATTATAGCTAGACAAAGTCTAGCTATAAAAACCATACGCTTTGCGTATGGAACAGAAAAGCTTAAGCGGTGAGCAGAACAAAACATCCTCCTATATTGAACAAGGCTGACAACCAAAATTCAACATATAGGAGGATAAGTCATGGCAAGTAAATCCAATGACGATTCAAGTCTATCACACACAAGATGGAACTGTAAGTACCACATAGTCTTTATCCCTAAGTATAGGAGAAAAGCAATTTATGGAAAATTGCGAGTTGATATAGGAGGGATACTAAGACAATTATGTCACTACAAGAATGTAGAGATAATAGAGGCATATGCAATGAAAGAGCATATCCATATGCTGTTAAGGATACCTCCGAAACTGGCCGTTTCAAGTTTTATGGGGTATTTAAAAGGTAAGTCATCGCTAATGATATTTGAAAGACATGCAAATTTGAAATATAAGTATGGGAATCGAAATTTTTGGGCGAAAGGCTATTATGTAAGTACAGTAGGTTTAAATACAAAAATTGTAGAGGAATATATCCGAAATCAGGAAAAGGAAGATATGATTCAGGATAATTTATCGAAGAAAGAATATATGGACCCCTTTAAGGGGTAGGCAACAGAGTTATTGAACGGTTGTCAGAATTCACATGCCCCTTGAGGGGCATGTGAAGTACTAGGCCCTTATAGGGTGGCCTAAAAACCGCCCGTTTTACGGGCGGATTGTTATTAATGAGTATTAGTTATTTTATGAAAAAGATCGTTATTTTAGGTTCAACTGGATCGATTGGTACCAGTACCTTATCCGTGATTACACATAATCCTGATAAGTACCAAGTGTTTGCGTTAGTTGGTGGACGTAATGTAGAGCTAATGTTTCAACAATGTTTGACATTCCAACCGTCGTTTGCTGCGTTAGATGACGATGTCGCAGCCAAAATATTGGCGGAGAAACTGAAAGCCCACCAAAGCAAAACAACAGTCTTAGCAGGACAGCAAGCTATTTGTGAGTTAGCGGCACATCCTGAAGCAGATATGGTAATGGCTGCGATTGTGGGGGCGGCGGGATTATTGCCTACTTTGTCTGCGGTGAAAGCTGGAAAACGTGTACTATTAGCAAATAAAGAAGCCTTGGTAACTTGCGGGCAATTATTTATTGATGCAGTGCGTGAATCTCAAGCACAATTGTTACCAGTAGATAGTGAACATAATGCGATTTTCCAATCCCTTCCGCCTGAAGCGCAAAGACAAATTGGGTTTTGCCCGCTTTCTGAATTAGGGATCAGTAAGATTGTGTTAACGGGATCCGGTGGTCCATTCCGTTATACCCCTCTGGAGCAATTTGAACAGATCACCCCAGCACAAGCAGTTGCGCATCCTAATTGGTCAATGGGGAAAAAGATCTCTGTCGATTCCGCTACCATGATGAATAAAGGGTTGGAATATATTGAAGCACGCTGGTTATTTAATGCCTCGGCAGAGGAAATGGAAGTTATTATTCATCCTCAATCCATTATTCATTCTATGGTACGTTACATCGATGGTTCCGTGATTGCACAAATGGGGAATCCTGATATGCGTACACCGATTGCGGAAACCATGGCATATCCAAGTCGGACCGTTGCTGGCGTTGAGCCCTTGGAGTTTTACCAACTGAATGGATTAACCTTTATTGAGCCAGACTATCAACGTTATCCTTGTTTAAAATTAGCCATTGACGCATTTTCAGCCGGACAATATGCCACGACAGCAATGAATGCAGCGAATGAAATCGCGGTAGCGTCTTTCTTAGACAATAAGATTAAATTTACAGATATTGCGCGACTAAATCAGTTAGTCGTGAGCAAATTGCAACCACAAAAAATTCATTGCATAGAAGATGTACTTGAGGTAGATAAAAAGGCAAGGGAATTATCTCAGTCAATCATTTTAAGTTTTTCACATCCGTAAGCCTTGTGGTATAGTGGCGAAAAAAGTGCGGTCAGAAATTTGAGAGAATATGGTAGAACTTGATCCAAATAATATCCCACAACATGTTGCGATTATTATGGATGGAAATGGGCGTTGGGCACAGCAAAAGGGCAAAATGCGCATTTTTGGTCATAAAAATGGGGTGAAAGCCGTGCGAGAGGCGGTTTCTTATGCCCGAAAAGTGGGCATTAAAGTTTTAACACTCTATGCGTTTAGTAGTGAAAACTGGAACCGCCCAAAAAAAGAAGTGAATGCATTAATGGCGTTATTTATGCAAGCGTTAGATCTTGAAGTTAAAAAGTTGCATAAAAATAATATTAAATTGAATATATTAGGGGATGTAACGGGGTTTAGTGCCAGCTTGCAGAATAAAATTCATCAGGCCGAGAAATTAACTGAAAACAATACAGCTTTAACCTTAAATATTGCAGCAAACTATGGCGGTTGCTGGGATATCGTGCAAGCTACAAAATCGCTCGCACAACAGGTTAAAGAGGGCAAGTTAGCCGTTGATGAGATTAATGCGCAAGTATTACAGCAAGCTTTGGTTACCAAAGAGCAGCCACAAGTCGATTTATTAATTAGAACGAGTGGTGAACAACGAATTAGTAACTTTTTATTATGGCAAATCGCGTATGCTGAGCTGTATTTTTCTGATGTACTTTGGCCAGATTTTAATGAAAAGGAATTTAACGAAGCAATTATTGCTTATCAACAACGCCACCGACGCTTTGGTGGTGCAGAAGAATAATAAAGAGGATTAGATTGTGCTTAAAGAACGTGTTTTGTCAGCGATCATGTTAATTGCAATAGTATTTATTGCATTGTTTTTCTTTTCACCCTTCTATTTTGCACTTGCAGTAGGTGTTGTCGTTATTCTCGCTGTTTGGGAGTGGACGCAATTTGCGCATTTCAAATGGTCTTTTTGGCGTTTAGGTTTGACGGGTTTATCCGCAGCTTTTCTATTTCTTTGGATTTATGGTGAAAGTGACTATTTAAATGCGGGTCGTGTGTTTGAAAATACGCTCTCACTTCTTTTATTCTCTTCTGTGCTTTGGTGGTTTGTCGCCTTAGGCTTAGTGATAAGTTATCCCAAAGGGGCGACCTATTGGGGAAAAAACAAATTATTGCAATTTGCTTTTGCTTTTTTAACCTTAGTGCCTTTCTTTGCTGGCGTGTTACGTTTACGCTTAGCACATTATGTAACAGATCCCTATCATGGTTTAATTTTATTACTCTATGTTTTCATTCTTGTTTGGAGCGCGGATTCGGGAGCATATTTTGCTGGGCGCCAGTTCGGCAAAAATAAACTTGCACCAAAAGTTTCTCCCGGTAAAAGTTGGGAAGGCGTGATCGGTGGCTTAGTCACAGCAGGAATTCTAGCCAGTATTTTTATTCACTTCACGCAAGAAAGTTTGCTTTCTGGTATCTCAATACCTGCTTTCATTGCCCTTTCTGTTGCCACTGTTGCTGTATCAATATTAGGTGATCTCACCGAAAGTATGTTTAAACGTCAAAGTGGCATTAAAGACAGTAGTCAGCTCATTCCAGGACATGGTGGTATTTTAGATCGGATTGATAGTTTAACGGCGGCCGTTCCGTTCTTTGCTTATTTTTACTTTTTCGTGATTTCATGATGCATTAGGAACAACAGATTTATGTCATTTTTATGGTCATTTGCGTCGTTTATTATTGTTATTGGTGTACTTGTTGCAGTCCATGAGTATGGGCACTTTTGGGCTGCGAGAAAGTGCGGTATTCAGGTTCATCGTTTTTCAATTGGTTTTGGTAAAGTACTTTGGTCGCGCACAGATAAACAGGGAACTGAATTTGTCATATCTGCGATTCCACTCGGTGGTTATGTCAAAATGCTAGATGGACGTAATGAAGTGGTTCCGCCTGAATTGAGCTCACGTGCATTTGATCAAAAAAGTGTGCTACAGCGCGCTTTCGTGATTGCAGCAGGTCCTATCGCGAACTTCTTATTTGCGATTGTGGCATATTTTACGATTTATACTGTGGGTATCCCGACAGTAAAACCTGTCATTGCGGACATTTCATCAAATTCTATTGCTGCCCAAGCCCAAATTGAACCGAATACACAAATTATGGCGGTAGATGGCACAAAAGTGAGCGATTGGGAAACCATTAATATGTTGTTGGCAACTAAGATGGGAAATGATGAAATTCACCTAACGTTATCGCCTTTTGGCTCGTCTATTGAGCAACATAAAGTACTCAATACGAAAGACTGGCGTTTTGATCCTGAAAAAGAAAGTGCCATGAGCTCACTTGGTCTGCAACCTGTGAGAACTAAAGTGGACATGATTTTGTCTAAGGTCGAGGTCAACTCACCTGCCGACAAAGCAGGCTTAAAAGCCGGTGATCGCATTTATGCGGGAGAGCAGTTAATTAGTTGGCAACAATTTGTACAGTTTGTACAAGAAGGAAAACCGTTTAATGTTAAAGTTGAACGTGATGGTCAGTTTTCCTTTGTTGTTCTGACACCAGAATTAAACAAAAAAGGACGCTGGTATGTGGGGATTGCGCCGACGGCTGCCCCGATCTCTGATGTATATCGAACCGAATTAAAATATGGTATTCTTGAGGCCTTACAGAAAGGGGTTGAGAAGACGATACAGCTTTCATGGTTAACGGTAAAAGTGATTGGCAAGCTCTTTACCGGTGATCTGGCTTTGAAGAATTTAGGTGGTCCGATTTCTATTGCGAAAGGTGCGGGCATCTCTTCTGAAATTGGGTTGATTTATTACCTCGGTTTTATGGCATTGATCAGTGTGAATTTAGGCATAATGAACTTATTTCCATTACCTGTTCTTGATGGTGGTCATTTAGTCTTTTTAGCGGCTGAGGCGGTCCGAGGTAAACCACTCTCAGAACGTATTCAAAATTTGAGTTATCGAATTGGTGCAGCGATATTAATGGCTTTAATGGGATTTGCACTCTTTAATGATTTCTTACGTTTATAATTAATTTTACTCACAGGATAACATTCACGATGAAAAAACTTTTAATTGCGAGCTTATTATTTGGTTCAACCACTGCATTTGCTGCGCCGTTTGTAGTGAAAGACATTCGTGTTGACGGTGTTCAAGCAGGTACAGAAGGAAGTGTATTAGCTACACTTCCTGTTCGTGTTGGGCAGCGAGCAACAGATAACGATATTGCTAATGTGGTACGAAAATTATTCCTGAGTGGGCAATATGATGATGTGAAAGCAAGTCGCGAAGGGAATACTTTAGTTGTGACAGTCATGCCTAAACCTGTTATTTCAAACGTCGTGATTGACGGTAATAAATCGATTCCTGATGAAGCAATTAAACAAAACTTAGATGCGAATGGCTTTAAAGTCGGTGATGTATTAAACCGTGCTAAATTAGAAGAATTCCGGAAAGGGATTGTCGAACACTACAATAGTGTCGGTCGCTATAACGCGAAGGTAGAGGCTATCGTGAATACACTACCAAATAATAGCGCGGAAATTAAAATTCAAATTAATGAAGATGATGTTGCGCTATTTAAAGAAATTATTTTTGAAGGTAATCAAGCGTTTAGCAGCAGTAAATTAGAAGATCAAATGGAACTTCAAACAGATGCATGGTGGAAATTGTTTGGTAACAAATTTGATCAAACCCAATTCAATAAAGATTTAGAAACCTTACGTAGCTATTATTTAGATCGTGGTTACGCGCAATTCCAAATTTTAGATACTGATATCAAATTAAGTGATGATAAAAAAGAAGCGCGTGTCATTATTAAAGTGAAAGAAGGTGACTTATATACAGTGAAAAGCGCGCGTATTCTAGGGGATGTGGGTGGCATGTCAGCAGAACTTGCCCCGATTTTAGATACGATTCAACTAAATGGTCTTTTCCGTCGCGCAAACGTATTGGAAGTTGAACAACGCATCAAATCGAAGTTAGGTGAAAGAGGTTATGCGACTGCGCAAGTCAATGTTCACCCGACATTTGACGAACAAGATAAAACGATTTCGTTAGATTTTATTGTTGAAGCAGGCAAAAGTTATACGGTTCGCCAAATTCGTTTTGAAGGCAATACAAGTAGTGCAGATAGCACCTTACGTCAGGAAATGCGTCAACAAGAAGGCGCTTGGCTATCCTCGGAGTTGGTTGAGTTAGGTAAATTACGTTTAGATCGTACGGGGTTCTTTGAGAGTGTAGAAACCAAAACAGAAGCTATCCCGGGTTCTGATCAAGTCGATGTGATTTATAAAGTCAAAGAGCGTAATACGGGTAGCATTAACTTTGGTATTGGTTATGGTACAGAAAGTGGGTTGAGCTACCAAGCCAGTATTAAACAGGATAACTTCTTAGGAATGGGATCTTCTATTAGTTTAGGTGGGACGCGTAATGACTACGGTACTACAATCAATCTTGGTTATAATGAGCCGTACTTTACCAAAGATGGTGTGAGCCTCGGTGGCAATGTTTTCTTTGAAGAATATGATAGTTCCAAAAGTAATACCTCTGCGGCCTATGGACGGACTAGCTATGGTGGTAATTTGACACTAGGCTTTCCGGTGAATGAGAATAACTCATATTATCTTGGTGTGGGCTATACGTATAATAAACTGAAGAATATCGCACCGGAATATAATCGTGATTTATATCGTCAATCAATGAAATATAATGATTCTTGGACCTTTAAATCGCACGATTTTGATTTGTCTTTTGGTTGGAATTATAACAGTCTTAACCGTGGCTATTTCCCAACCAAAGGGGTACGTGCCAATATTGGTGGACGAGTGACCATTCCGGGCTCAGACAATAAATATTATAAACTCAATGCAGAAGCACAAGGGTTCTATCCGTTAGATCGTGAACATGGTTGGGTACTTTCAAGCCGTATTAGTGCCTCTTTTGCTGATGGATTTGGTGGTAAGCGTTTGCCGTTCTATCAATATTATAGCGCAGGCGGTATCGGGAGTTTACGTGGCTTTGCCTATGGTGCGATTGGACCAAATGCAATTTATCGTACACGTCAATGTCCTGACAGCTATTGTTTAGTCAGTAGCGATGTGATTGGGGGGAATGCAATGGTCACCGCCAGTACCGAACTCATTGTCCCAACACCATTTGTCGCAGACAAAAACCAAAACTCAGTAAGAACTTCTTTGTTTGTGGATGCCGCAAGTGTGTGGAATACGCGTTGGAAAGCAGAGGATAAAGCAAAATTTGCAAAATTGAATGTGCCAGATTACAGTGACCCAAGTCGCGTTCGTGCTTCAGCTGGGGTGGCGCTTCAATGGCAATCGCCAATTGGACCGTTAGTGTTCTCTTATGCGAAACCTCTTAAAAAATACCAAGGCGATGAAATTGAGCAATTCCAATTCAGCATTGGTGGGACGTTCTAATAAGCGATTGGAACTTATGTAAAAAATTGTAGTCTAAACAGCCATCTGTGCCGTCAGCGTTCGGCACAGTATTTATTCATATCTTTATTGAAATAGGAAAAGAAACCAATGAAAAAAGCAGTCAAAGTTACCGCACTTTCTTTAGCATTAGCCTTTACTTCGTCTTTAGCCATGGCCACAGAAAATATTGCATTTATCAGTGGGGATTATTTATTTCAAAATCACCCAGATCGTAAAATGGTGGCAGAAAAATTAGAGTCAGAGTTTAAAGCCAGAGTAGAAAAACTCACTGCAAATAAAAAAAGCATTGATGAAAAAATTGCCGCTTCTCAAAAGAAAGTTGAAGCCAAAGTTGCTGCATTACAAAAAGATGCCCCGAAATTACGCAGTGCAGATATTAAAAAACGTGAAGAAGAAATCAATAAACTCGGCAATAGCGAGCAAGAAGCGATCAATAAACTCGTTACTGCACATGATGAAGAAGTCAGTAAATATCAAGACGATTATGCAAAACGTGAACGTGAAGAAACCGCAAAATTAGTGGATAGCATTCAAAACGCGGTAAATACGGTTGCAAGAGAGAAAAACTATACATTAGTACTGAATGAAGGTGCAGTCGTGTTTGCTGCAGATGCAAAAAATATTACTGAAGATGTTCTAAAAGTCATTCCTGCGACACAGGCGAAATAATGCAAGTTTATTCCCTCCAAGAATTAGCACAACAGATCGGCGCTACCATTCGTGGTAACGCCGATGTTGTTGTAGAAAGTATTGCGCCTTTAGATAAGGCGACAGAAAAACAGCTTACCTTTATTTCTAATCCTAAGTTCCGTTCCTTACTGGCACAATCTCATGCCGGGATTTTGGTGGTGTCAGAAGCGGATGTGGCGTTTTGTGCAGAGCAAAGTAATTTATTGATTGTAAAAGATCCGTACGTGGCTTATGCCGTTCTAGCACAATATATGGATAGCACGCCGAAAGCTGCGAGCGGCATTGCCGCCAGTGCGGTGGTATCGGCTAGTGCTGTGATAGGCAAAAATGTCTCAATTGGTGCCAATGCGGTGATTGAAGACGGGGTAACGCTTGGTGATCATGTAGTCATTGGTGCTAACTGCTTTGTCGGCAAAAATAGCAAAATTGGTGCTTATACCCAGCTATGGGCAAATGTCAGTGTTTATCATGAGGTTGAAATAGGGCAACATTGTTTAATTCAATCTGGTGCAGTGATCGGTAGTGATGGTTTTGGTTACGCCAATGATCGTGGGCGTTGGATTAAAATTCCACAAGTTGGACAAGTTATTATTGGCAATCATGTCGAAATTGGCGCTTGCACTTGTATTGATCGAGGTGCGTTAGATCCAACGGTCATTGAAGATAATGTGATTATTGATAATCTTTGCCAAATTGCGCATAACGTCCATATTGGGACCGGGACTGCAGTTGCTGGTGGGGTGATTATGGCTGGTAGCTTGACCGTCGGACGCTATTGCTTAATTGGTGGTGCCAGTGTGATCAATGGACACATGGAAATCTGCGATAAAGTGACGATTACAGGTATGGGGATGGTGATGCGTCCAATTACTGAACCTGGCGTGTACTCTTCGGGTATCCCATTACAAACGAATAAAGAATGGCGTAAAACCGCTGCATTGACGTTAGGCATTGATGCGATGAATAAACGGTTAAAAGCCTTAGAAAAGAAATTCGAGAAGAAATAAGCGTGAAACGAACCGCACTTTTTTGTGGTGCGTTTTGTATTCAGCACGTAAATACCGTATAATTTTGAATGTTTTATCGTTTTATTTTTATTGGAAGGTACTATTGTGACAACTGAAACTACCACAACAAAAATCATTGAAGCAAATGAAATTATGAAATTGCTTCCTCACCGTTATCCTTTTTTATTAGTGGATCGTGTGGTGGATTATGAAGAAGGTAAATGGCTTAAAGCTGTAAAAAATATTAGCGTAAATGAGCCTTGCTTTACGGGACATTTCCCAGAACAACCGATTTTTCCGGGTGTGTTGATTTTGGAAGCCATGGCACAAGCGACGGGGGTGCTCGCCTGTAAAACTTACCGTCAATTAGAAAATGAAATTTATTATTTTGCTGCAATTGATAATGCGCGCTTTAAACGTCCTGTGTTACCTGGTGATCAAATGGTGTTAGAAGTTCACTTCTTGAAAGAGCGTCGCGGTATTACGCGTTTCACTGGTGTGGCAACCGTAGATGGTCAAGTGGTGTGCGAAGCAGAATTAATGTGTGCTCGTCGTCCCGCATAATAAGCAAGGAGTAAAATATGATCCACCCAACCGCACAGATTCATCCTACCTCAATTGTGGAGGCTGGAGCAAAAATTGGTGAGAATGTTGTTATCGGTCCCTTTTGTCTTGTTGGTGCAGAAGTCGAAATTGGTGCAGGTACGATCTTACATTCGCATGTTGTCGTCAAAGGCATTACTAAGATTGGGCGCGATAACCAAATTTTTCAATTCGCCAGTATTGGCGACACCAACCAAGATTTAAAATACCAAGGTGAGCCAACCAGAACGATCATCGGTGATCGTAACCGCATTCGTGAGAGTGTGACGATTCACCGTGGTACAGCGCAGGGCGGTTCTGTGACGGTAATTGGTGATGATAACTTATTGATGGTGAATGTGCATGTAGCACATGATTGCCGCATTAAGAATCGTTGTATTTTAGCCAATAATGCAACATTAGCAGGGCATGTTGAGCTCGATGATTTTGTGATTGTTGGTGGGATGTCTGCGATTCATCAATTTGTCATTGTCGGCGCACACGTGATGCTAGGTGGTGGTTCAATGGTTAGCCAAGATGTACCACCTTATGTGATGGCGCAAGGCAACCACGCAAAACCGTTTGGTGTGAATATTGAAGGCTTGAAACGTCGTGGTTTTGATAAACCGACCTTACATGCGATTCGCAATGTGTATAAACTGATTTACCGCAGTGGCAAAACCTTAGAAGAAGTGATGCCCGAAATTGAACAAGTGGCGGCAAAAGAATCAGCGATTAGCTTCTTTGTTGAGTTTTTCAAGCGTTCAACACGCGGAATTATTCGTTAATTAAGCGAAATTTGACTCAAATCGACCGCACTTTTTTCCTGAGAAGTGCGGTTGTTTTTTATCTAGGATTGAGAGATGAAAGAAATACATAAACAGCCGCCGACGATTGCCATTGTTGCCGGCGAAGTGTCGGGTGATATTTTGGGTGCTGGGCTTATCCGCAGTTTGAAAGTTCAGTATCCTCATGCACGATTTATTGGGATCGCGGGGCCTCGAATGTTGGCAGAAGGCGCGGAAACCTTGGTAGATATGGAAGAGCTTTCAGTCATGGGATTAGCCGAAGTGGTGAAACACTTACCCCGTTTATTGAAAATCCGTCGTCAATTAATTCACACCATGTTGCAAGAAAAGCCAGATATTTTCATTGGTATTGATGCGCCGGATTTTAATATCGACGTTGAATTGAAGTTAAAAGAAAATGGCATCAAAACCATACATTATGTCAGCCCTTCCGTTTGGGCTTGGCGTCAGAATCGTATTCATAAAATTGCCAAAGCGACGCATCTCGTTTTAGCTTTTTTACCTTTTGAAAAAGCATTTTATGATCGTTTTGAGGTGCCTTGCCGTTTTATCGGTCATACGATGGCAGATGCGATCGCATTAAAACCAAATCGTCAGGAAGCTTGTGAATATTTAAATCTTGATGCAAGTCAGCGTTATGTGGCGATACTTGTTGGAAGTCGTGGTTCAGAAGTTACCTTTTTAGCGGAACCTTTTTTGCAAGCGGCTAAATTGTTAAAACAACAATATCCTGATATTCAATTCTTGGTTCCATTGATTAATGCTAAGCGTCGTGAACAATTTGAACAAATTAAAGCGCAAGTCGCGCCAGAATTAGAGCTGATCTTGTTAGACGGAAAGGCTCGCCAAGCCATGATAGCCGCAGAAGCAACCTTATTAGCGTCAGGGACGGCAGCGCTAGAAGCCATGTTATGTAAATCGCCGATGGTGGTGGGTTATCGTATGAAAGCAACTACTTACTTCTTAGCAAAGCGCTTAGTGAAAACAGAATATGTTTCCTTACCGAATTTATTGGCGAATGAAATGTTGGTACCAGAGCTTATCCAAGAGCAATGTACAGCAGAAAATCTTGCTGAAAAACTGGCGCTTTATTTAAGCCAAGAAGAAAGCGCGTTACAACAACGTCATGCATTAATTCAACGCTTTACGGATTTACACAAGTTGATCCAATGTGATGCAGATAAACAAGCGGCACAAGCTGTGATTGAATTACTCGAACAAGAGGATAAATAACATGGTATTTGAATATCCCAAAGGGGTTGAACTCATTGCAGGTGTGGATGAAGTCGGGCGCGGACCTTTAGTGGGCGCGGTTGTGACGGCAGCGGTGATTTTAGATCCTCATCAACCTATTTTAGGTCTCAATGACTCGAAAAAACTGTCTGAAAAAAAACGCCTTTTGTTAGCCGAAGAAATTAAGCAAAAAGCCTTAGCTTGGAGTTTGGGGCGCGCAGAAGCAGAGGAAATTGATCAATTAAATATTTTGCATGCCACCATGTTAGCGATGAAAAGAGCGGTCGAAAATTTGAAAATTCAACCGCACTTTGTGTTAGTGGATGGCAATCGTGTGCCAGAGCTCATGATCCCAGCACAAGCGATTGTGAAAGGTGATGGACTGGTGGCAGAAATCAGCGCTGCCTCCATTTTGGCGAAAGTCGCACGCGATCAAGAAATGGCTGAGTTAGATAAACGCTATCCGGAATATGCCTTTGCGCAACATAAAGGTTACCCAACGGCGTTGCATTTAGCCAAATTAGCCGAGTTGGGACCTTTAGCCCAGCATAGACGTAGTTTTGCGCCTGTGCGAAAATTACTCAATACTTTATAATTCATCTATTTATTTTGTGAGGAGTTTAACGTGGAGCTCAGCTTACAAGCACCTTTCTGGACAAGTTCGTTATTTTGGGTCTTACTGCTCTTATTTGGCGCGATTGTCTTATTTGTACGTAATAAAATCCGCATGGATGTGGTGGCATTATTAGTGATTGTCGCCTTTGCGTTAAGTGGCATTTTAAGTGTAAATGAAGTTTTAGCAGGCTTTAGTGATCCTAATGTCATTTTGATTGCATTACTTTTCATTGTCGGAGAAGGAATTGTACGTACTGGGATTGCTTATCAAGTGAGTGAATGGTTATTAAAAGCCTCGAAAAATAATGAAACCAAAGTGCTAATTTTGTTAATGCTCGCGGTGGCGGTACTCGGTTCGTTTATGAGTTCGACAGGGATTGTGGCGATTTTTATTCCAGTGGTGTTAGTCATTTGTCAGCAAATGAATATCTCACCGAAACGGCTTATGATGCCGCTGAGTGTCGCTGGTTTAATTAGTGGCATGATGACCTTGATTGCCACCGCTCCTAACTTAGTCGTCAATGCGGAATTGATTCGTAATACGGATTTTCGTTTTCACTTCTTTGATTTTACCCCTATCGGTCTAGTCGTACTGACCATGGGGATTTTATATATGTTAGTGGCGCGCCGTTGGTTAACTGATCCTGAAGAACAAACCAAAAAAGATACCAGTCGACGCTCAATGAATGATTTGATCGATGAGTATGGGCTACGTGAGCGGACCAAACGACTGGTTGTCAAAAAAGGCTCGCCATTCATTGGGAAAAATTTAGACGAACTTCATCTGCGTTCTAGTTATGGCTTAAATGTGTTAGCTATTGAACGTTGGAAACGATTTAGACCGATGTTTATTGCCGCGCTAGGCACCTCTGAGATTCGTGAGAAAGATATTTTAATGATGGACAGCAGTCATCCTGAATTCGATTTAGAGCAGTTTTGCCAAGAAAATCATTTAGAAATGGCGGAAATTCGTAGCCAAAGTTTCTCACAACAAGCGAAATCCATTGGCATGGCAGAAATCACACTTGTACCAGATTCCGATTGTATTGGAAAAACCACATCGGAGTTGCGTTTTCGTTCACAATTTGGTTTAAATGTGGTGGGAGTAAAACGTGATGGTGAAGTCTTAGTCGGTAATTTTTCGGATGTCAGTTATGCTTTAGGGGATTTGATTCTCGTCGTCGGGGATTGGAAAGCCATTGCACAGATGCAGCATCATGCGAAAGATTTTTATGTTTTAAACTATCCGCTTGAAATGGAAAGAGCGGTCCCCGCCGCCACACAAGCACCACATGCGGTATTTGCGATTTTAACCATGGTGGTATTAATGGTGAGTGGAGTTGTACCGAATGTGATTGCTGCCCTAATTGCGTGTTTAATGCTCGGTTATTTCCGTTGTGTCGATGGGAAAAGTGCGTATGAATCGATCCATTGGTCAAGTTTAGTGTTAATTGTGGGTATGATGCCTTTTTCTATCGCTTTGCAAAAAACCGGTGGTGTAGATTTAGCGGTGAAATTAATGTTAGATGCAGTGGGGGGATTAGGTTTACATGCGGTGTTAATGAGTTTATTTTTACTCTGCGCAGCGGTGAGTCTATTCATTTCTAATACCGCAACGGCCATTTTAATGGCTCCCATTGCGATTACCATCGCCCATCAATTACAAGTATCACCGATGCCATTTGCGATGATTATTGCAGTCGCAGCCTCCGCTGCATTTATGACGCCAGTGTCCTCCCCTGTGAATACCATGGTATTAGGTCCCGGTGGGTATAAATTTGCGGATTTTGTTAAAGTTGGTGTACCTTTCACTTTATTAGTGATGATCGTAAGTGTCTTTTTAATTCCTTTACTGTTCCCATTCTGAGTAGGAGCGTGCTCATGAGTATTTATGATTTAAAACCTAAATTTCAGAATCTATTACGCCCAACGGTTGTCAAACTGGCGCAACGTGGGATAACAGCGAACCAAGTGACTTTATTGGCGTGTGCGATTTCCGTTGTGCTAGGGCTCTTTCTCACAGCACTGGCTGAAGTACATTGGTTATTTATTTTGATCCCTATTTGGCTGTTTATTCGTATGGCGTTAAATGCGATTGATGGCATGCTCGCACGTGAGTTTCATCAAAAATCACGCTTAGGGGGGTATTTAAATGAAATTACTGATGTGGTTTCTGATGCCGCATTATATTTACCTTTTGCTTGCATTTTTCCGTTTGATCCGCTACTGATTGGGTTGATTATTTGGCTTGCCGCGTTGACGGAATTATGTGGCATCTTAGGGCAAGTACAAGGTCAAACTCGTCGTTATGATGGTCCACTGGGAAAAAGTGATCGTGCGTTTTTATTTGGTGTATTAGGGCTGGCTTATACCTTCTACGCTCCTTTGCCGGAATGGTTGTATTGGGTAGCATGGCTCGTGGTGTTATTATTGATTTTGACCTGTATTAAGCGTGTGCGTGCGGGGTTAGCTGAGTTACCTAACCAAGTGGAACATGGCACTGAAAAAACAAGCACGGATATCTCATCCTCTGAATAAGGAGAATTTTATGCTCGCCAAACTGATTGATTTTCTTTTATGTCGTTTTACTTCCTTTATTACGGGTGTTCGCCCACAAAAAAACGTTACGCAACAATCTACAGGAAAAAATCGACTGTATTATGCCAATCATAATAGTCACGGGGATTTATATTACTTTGGGTGTCTTTACCCTATGAAGTACGCCAAAATACCCGCCCTGTCGCGGGTGCAGATTATTGGCTAAAAGGCAAAGTCCGCCGTTTTTTAGCGAAAAAGGTCTTTAATATGCTCTTGATTGAACGTGGTAGTGATGATCCTAAGGTGGCAACTAATCAAATTAGCGACGCACTAAAAGACAGTTCATTAATTATTTTCCCAGAAGGCACGCGTAAGACTGATGATGATCTTGCCTTACAACCTTTTAAAAGTGGGTTATTTCATTTAGCAAAACAAAACCCAACGCTAGAATTGGTCCCTGTTTGGATTAGTAATATGCATAATGTGTTACCGAAAGGGTTTATTTTACCGATTCCACTACTTTGCGATCTGTATTTAGGTGAACCGTTAAGTTACCAACAAGGGGAAGAAAAAGCCGATTTTCTTGCTCGTGCGCAAAACGCCTTATTACGTTTAAATCCAAAATATCAAGGAGAATAAGATGGAAATTTGGACACTCTTCTGGGGCTTAATGTTCACCCTAATTCTCGCTTCCGCCATCGGTTATACATTAAAATGGAAAGTGGGTTTTTCTACACCTCACGCTGTGATTGATAATTTAAATGCCCGTATTAATGCGTGGTGGGTCATGATTTTGATTATTTTTGCCGCGGCATTTATTGGTTTTTACGCGGTGATTGCGTTATTTTTTATCATTTCTTTTATGGCATTACGCGAATTTTTATCATTAATTTATATCCGTCGTGGTGATCATCTTGCGTTAGCTGCCTGTTTTTATGTCATTCTCCCCGTACAATATTATTTTGTGGCAATCGACTGGTTTAGCATGTTTACGATCTTTATTCCGGTGTATGCCTTCTTATTTTTACCGATTTTGTCTGCCTTGCTAGGTGATGCCTCACATTTCCTAGATCGTTCCACGAAAGTTCAGTGGGCAATTATGATTTCAGTATTTTGTATTTCCCATATTCCCGCTATCTTAACCTTGGATATTGTGGGTTTTGAGAATAAGAATTTATTGTTAATGATTTTCTTAATTTTAGTCGTGCAATCAAGTGATGTGTTGCAATATGTGTGGGGCAAATTATTCGGAAAACATAAAATTGCGCCGACATTATCACCTTCTAAAACAGTGGAAGGGTTTGCCGGTGGGATCCTAAGTGCCTCAATTCTCGGTGGTTTACTGTATTGGTTAACCCCGTTTAGTCCGTTACAAGCCTTTCTGATGAGCTTACTGATTTGTTTAATGGGCTTTTTAGGCGGATTAGTGATGTCGGCAATCAAACGTAGTATGGGCGTGAAAGATTGGGGCAATATGATCAGTGGTCATGGTGGCATGTTAGATCGCATGGACAGTTTATGCTTTGCGGCACCTATCTTCTTCCATGTGGTGAGATATTATTGGGTTTAGTTGGCAATAAAAAATAGAGGAAAAAATGACCGCAGTTTTAAAAATTGGTTTAGTTTCAGTCTCTGATCGTGCTTCACAAGGCGTGTATGCTGATCAAGGGATTCCTGAATTACAAGCTTGGTTAGAAAAGGCATTATGTGAGCCCTTTGAGATAGAAACTCGCTTAATTCCTGATGAGCAAGATCGTATCGAACAAACCTTATGTGAACTCGTTGATGATTACCATTGCCACTTGGTGTTAACCACAGGCGGAACTGGACCGGCAAAACGCGATGTCACACCTGATGCGACTCTCGCGGTGGCAGATCGTGAAATGCCGGGATTTGGTGAACAAATGCGCCAAGTCAGTTTGCATTTCGTCCCAACGGCGATTTTATCGCGTCAGGTGGGCGTCATCCGTAAAAACAGCTTAATCCTCAATCTGCCGGGGCAACCTAAAGCGATTAAAGAAACGCTAGAAGGGGTGAAAGATGAAAACGGTCAGGTTATTGTGAAAGGGATTTTTAGTGCGGTGCCCTATTGTTTACAACTGATCAACGGGATTTATATTGATACTTATCCCGACGTGATTGAAAGTTTTCGCCCTAAATCCGCCCGTCGTTAGACGAGTTAGCGGAGATAAAAGTGCGGTCAAAAAAGGAAAAATTTATGAAAAAGATTGAAGCAATCATTAAACCTTTCAAATTAGATGACGTACGTGAAAGTCTATCTGATGTGGGTATTACCGGGATGACGGTTACAGAAGTGCGTGGATTTGGACGTCAAAAAGGACATACTGAACTTTATCGTGGTGCTGAATATATGGTGGATTTTCTGCCGAAAGTCAAAATGGAAATTGTCGTGACTGATGAGCAAGTGGATCAATGTATTGAAGCCATTATGGAAACCGCACAAACTGGGAAAATTGGTGACGGCAAGATTTTTGTGTATGACGTTGAACGTGTCATCCGAATCCGTACTGGGGAAGAAAACGAGGACGCAATCTAAATGCTCAAAGTTGAATCGCCTATTTTAAAAGTGTTGGTCGCTTTAGCCGCCATTGTGATCATTTTGGCTGGCGTCAAAGTCGCAAGTGAAATTGCGGTACCGTTTTTATTATCGCTTTTTATTGCCATCATTTGCTCGCCGATCATCCGCTTTATGACTAGCCGTAAAGTCCCGCACTGGCTTGCCATTACCTTATTACTGTTGATGATTTTAGTGGTGTTTTTCTCGGTGTTAAGTTTGATCAATAGCACCGCGCGAGAGTTTACCCAATCGATCCCACAATATCGTCTTTTATTATCAGAACGGATTAATGCTTTAGTATTATTGGCGAAGAAGTGGAATATTCCCTTGGATTTATCCACCGAGCGAACGATGGAATATATGGATCCGAGTGTGATCATGAATTTGGTGAGTAGTACATTACTAAGCTTTTCCGGCGTCGTCACCAACGTATTTGTTCTGTTCCTTGTGGTGATTTTTATGCTGAGTGAAGCGCCGTTTGCGAAACATAAATTGGCGCTGGTGTTTAGTTCAGATGTGCGTGATGTTCACCGTGAAGAACATTATATCAATCGGATTTTACAAGGGGTAATTAGTTATCTTGGCGTGAAAACGCTGACCAGTTTATTAACCGGTGTTTGCGTTTATATTCTGCTTGAATTAACTGATGTGCAATATGCTATTTTATGGGCAACTTTGAGTTTTCTGCTTAATTATATTCCCAATATTGGTTCGATCATTGCCGCCGTGCCAATTGTAGTGCAAGCCTTATTACTGAATGGTTTTCCAACAGGTCTTGGGGTAGCGATTGGTGTAGGTGCGGTGAATATGATTGTGGGTAACATCATTGAACCGAAAATGATGGGGCGCACCTTAGGCTTATCGACACTTGTCGTTTTCTTATCCTTATTATTTTGGGGATGGTTACTGGGTACAGTTGGGATGTTGCTGTCTGTGCCACTGACAATGGTGCTAAAAATTGCCCTTGAAGCCAGTCCAGAAACGGTTAAATATGCGATTTTGTTAGGCGATGTGAAAGACATTAACCGTGAAATCATCGACGCCAAACAAGAAGCCGCAGAACGCATCAAAGAACAGGCTGAGTGGGAAGAAAACGCGGAGCAAATCGCCGAAGCCATTGCCACGGCCAAAGAAGAAGCAAAGAATGAAGCCATCGCTGGCGTCATTGCAGATGCTAAGGCAGAAATTGAAGCTGAAATTCAAGCGATCGCGAAAGCCGCGGATCAAAAATAGCAACAGGTTATAAAAAAACACACCGCACTTTTTTCTTTCTCGATCGAGTTCGCAAAAAAGTGCGGTGTTTTTTTACAGAGTTTGGCGAAATTGCTAGATTAATGCGCACTAACTCTG
Source organism: Pasteurella multocida (assembly GCF_900187275.1). NCBI lineage: Bacteria > Pseudomonadati > Pseudomonadota > Gammaproteobacteria > Pasteurellales > Pasteurellaceae > Pasteurella > Pasteurella multocida. The sequence goes on along the minus strand of NZ_LT906458.1, from coordinate 1,397,312 downwards.
TACAATCGCAACTCATTTTTTATAGGCGATTATCTAGGCCGCAATGTGTAACAACGAGGCGTTATGTTAGAACAACAAACCTGTGCTGAAAAAGCAGCAAATACAGTCAACACGGTTGAATTATCAACCGACCAAGCAAAAAAAATTAACTTAATGAATTTAACACGCCAGCAAATGCGTGAGTTCTTTAAAGAATTGGGCGAAAAGCCGTTTCGTGCCGATCAGTTAGTGAAATGGATTTATCATTTTGGCGAAGATAACTTCGACAATATGACCAATATTAACAAGAAGTTAAGAGATAAATTAAAACAAGTAGCTGAAATTAAAGCCCCTGAAGTCGCGGTGGAGCAACGTTCTGCTGACGGTACTATTAAATGGGCAATGCAAGTGGGCGATCAGCAAGTGGAAACCGTGTATATTCCAGAAGCAGATCGTGCCACCTTATGTGTCTCTTCACAAGTAGGTTGTGCGTTGGCTTGTACGTTCTGTTCGACTGCACAACAAGGGTTTAACCGTAACTTGACGGTGTCTGAAATTATTGGTCAAGTTTGGCGCGCCTCAAAAATTATTGGTAACTTTGGAGTAACTGGTGTGCGTCCGATCACCAACGTGGTAATGATGGGGATGGGCGAGCCATTGTTAAACGTGGCAAATGTTGTGCCTGCGATGGAAATCATGTTAGATGATTTTGCGTATGGTTTATCAAAACGCCGTGTGACGTTATCCACTTCGGGTGTTGTACCTGCGTTAGATAAATTAAGTGAAATGATTGATGTGGCGTTGGCGATTTCGTTACATGCACCGAATGATGAATTGCGTGATGAAATTGTGCCAATCAATAAAAAATATAACATCAAAATGTTGATGGATTCGGTAAACCGTTATTTAAGCGTGTCGAATGCGAATCACGGTAAAGTGACTATTGAATATGTAATGTTAGATCATGTTAATGATGGTGTGGAGCACGCACATCAGTTAGCACAGGTGTTAAAAAATACACCATGTAAGATCAATTTGATCCCTTGGAACCCGTTCCCAGAAGCACCTTATGCGAAAAGCTCAAACTCGCGTATTGATCGTTTCCAAAAAACCTTGATGGAATATGGGTTCACCGTGATTGTACGTAAAACCCGTGGCGATGATATTGATGCCGCTTGCGGGCAATTAGCCGGTGATGTAATTGACCGAACAAAACGTACTGCACAGAAAAAGCAATTTGGTCAAGAAATTGCAGTGAGAAATCATTAAGACAGTCATGATGGCTGAGGACGTAAAAAGGAGAAAAAATGAACCGCACTTTTCGATTTGGGATCGCGAGCATTTTTTCTCTTTTGCTTTGTGCTTGTGTGAGTCAAGAAGGTAACAATACGTTTGATTCACATGAGGCGGCAAAAGCCAGAATTGAATTAGGTTTAGGCTATTTATCTCAGCATGATTTTGCGCGAGCAAAGCAAAATTTTGATAAAGCTTTATCCCATGCCCCAAATTACTATTTATCTCATGCGGTCTTAGCGTATCTCTACCAAAAACAAGGTCATCTTGATTTAGCCCGTCACGCTTATGAAAAGGCGATAAAATTAGATAAAAATCAAGGCGATGTATTAAATAATTATGGTGCCTTTTTATGCCAACAAGGTGAGTTTGAACAAGCTTACAAACAATTTTCTCAAGCATTAAATGCCCCACATTATTATCAACACGCCGATACTTATGAAAATTTGGTTTGGTGTGCGTCTTTTGCCAAAGACGCTGTCCGTTATCAACAAAATTTGCAACATTTAACGCAGTTTGATCCCAATAGAGCAAAAAAATTTCCGCCACATATTGAGTAACTCAGGATAAAAAGACAGAAAAACACTTTTTCACATAGCTTATCTAGCGAATAGCTATTGCAAAAGCCCCTGTACAACTTTAAACTTTACCCTTTGGATTTTGTGTAAATAGATGGTGTGAAATGAATACTGCGACAAATAATATTGAGGAAAAAGTACTCACTCTCGGCGAACAATTCCGCCAAGCACGCGAGGCGCTTAACCTTTCCATTGAAGATGTTTCTAAAAAAATCTCTCTTAGACCCTCTATTTTACAATTGATTGAAACGAATCAATTGGCTCAAAAGTCAATTCCAGCCACTTTTATGAGAGGTTATGTTCGCAGTTACGCTAAATTTCTCAAATTACCTGAATCCGTATGGGTACATGCAAGTTTTGGTGAAGATCATAAGAATGATCTAGGTAAAAATGCACGTGCAACCAGAGCGGTTAACCATTATTCCTCGCATAACCACTGGATTGGTTGGTTAAGTTTACTTGTTGTTCTCATTGTGGCGGGGATGACGGGTCTGTGGTGGTGGGAAAACTATACTCAGTCTAATGCCGAGCGCGAGAGTTTAGTGCAACATTACGTTGACACAACACCGCAAAGTAGCGTCGTACAAAGCACACCAATAGCGAGTTCTACTGCATTGGCGGATACTACACAAAATGCAACAGTGCTCAGTGCCTCAAGTGTAGTGATACCGACGACACAAACTACCTCTTCTACTGATCTTCCTGTGACGATCAGCCCAGTAAGTGACCAGCCGATCACGTCTGCGGATGTGTTAAAAGCGGAAATGGAAAAATTAGATGAAAAAAGCGAGAAAAATCTTCTTTCACATGAGACGGTGGCGACCCCTTCTCATGAATTACACATTGAAGTCACCGGTGGTTGTTGGATTAGTGTGCAAAATGAGAGTGGAAAGATTCTTGCACAAAAAGAATACAAACAAGGTGATGTGTTGACGTTTAATGAAGGTGTGACTTATTCACTGATTATAGGTGCGCCAGCAAATGTTAAGATCACATATAAAGGCGAGGACTATCCGCTAAAAGTAGATGGTCGTGTCGCTCGATTTAAATTACCACAGTAATGTGGCTGATAAGGTAGCAAACAATTATGTTAGCCAAACCAACGATTAAGCGTAGAGAATCAACCAAAATCTATGTGGGGAACGTGCCGATTGGTGGGGATGCGCCTATTGCAGTGCAATCCATGACCAATACTAGAACAACTGATGTAGAAGCCACTGTGGCGCAAATTAAAGCGCTGGAACGTGTTGGTGCGGATATTGTTCGTGTTTCAGTCCCGACAATGGATGCAGCTGAGGCATTTAAGCTCATCAAGCAGCAAGTGAATGTGCCTTTAGTGGCGGATATTCATTTTGATTATCGTATTGCGTTAAAAGTGGCGGAGTACGGAGTGGACTGCTTGCGAATCAACCCGGGTAATATTGGTCGTGAAGATCGTATCCGTGCAGTTGTCGATTGCGCCAGAGATAACAATATTCCGATCCGTATTGGGGTGAATGCCGGATCTTTGGAAAAAGATCTGCAAGAAAAATACGGTGAACCGACGCCCGAAGCGTTATTGGAATCAGCGTTACGTCATGTAGAAATTCTAGAACGCCTTAATTTCGACCAGTTTAAGGTCAGTGTGAAGGCATCTGATGTGTTTTTAGCGGTCGAATCCTATCGTTTATTGGCAAAAGCCATCAAACAACCCTTGCATTTAGGCATCACCGAAGCCGGCGGCTTTCGTGCTGGGGCAGTAAAAAGTGCGGTGGGGTTGGGCATGCTTTTAGCGGAAGGCATTGGCGATACATTACGCATTTCGCTTGCGGCCGATCCTGTTGAAGAAATCAAAGTGGGCTTTGATATTCTCAAATCATTACGGATCCGCTCTCGTGGTATTAACTTTATTGCTTGCCCAACTTGTTCACGTCAAGAGTTTGATGTGATTGGCACGGTTAACGCCCTTGAGCAACGCTTAGAAGATATTATTACACCAATGGATGTGTCGATTATCGGCTGTGTCGTTAACGGACCGGGTGAAGCACTCGTCTCTGATTTAGGTGTCACGGGTGGTAATAAGAAAAGCGGTTATTATTTAGATGGGGAACGCCAAAAAGAGCGCTTTGATAATGATGATCTAATCAATCAATTAGAAGCCAAAATTCGTGCCAAAGTGGCGGCGCAAGATCCCAAAAATCGAATTATTTAAAATAACAAAAGAAAAAATAGGATAGTATTGTGGCAAAAACAATTCAAGCAATTCGTGGTATGAATGATTGTTCCCCAACGGAAAGCCCATTATGGCAATGGGTCGAAGGAAAAGTGCGGTCAGTTTTACAAAATTATGGTTATTCTGAAGTGCGTATGCCAATTGTCGAAAGTACGCCATTATTTGCTCGTGCGATCGGTGAAGTAACCGATGTAGTATCCAAAGAAATGTACACTTTTTGGGATAACGATGAGCAATTAACTTTGCGTCCAGAAGGGACAGCAGGTTGTGTACGTGCAGCGATTGAACATGGTTGGATTTATAACCAAGAACAACGTTTATGGTATATGGGACCGATGTTCCGTCACGAACGTCCACAAAAAGGACGCTATCGCCAGTTCCACCAAGCAGGTGTTGAAGTGTTCGGTATTCCTAATCCGGAAATTGATGCTGAGTTAATTATGCTTACGGCACGTTTATGGAAAGAATTGGGCATTGCTGAGCATGTCACCTTGCAACTGAATTCAATTGGTTCATTAGAGGCGCGTAAGAACTATCGTTCTGCTTTAGTCGCTTTTTTACAGCAACATGTTGATTTATTAAGTGAAGAAGAAAAAGAACGTTTAGAGAAAAATCCACTGCGTATTTTGGATACAAAAAATCAAGCGTTACAAGAGGTGCTAAATGATGCGCCAAAACTGTTAGCGTATTTAGATGAGGATAGCCGTGAACACTTTGCCCAACTTTGTGCTTTACTGGATGCGGTAGGGATTCAATATGAAGTGAATCCAAAACTGGTGCGCGGTTTAGATTATTACAACAAAACTGTTTTTGAGTGGATGACTTCTGCGTTAGGAGCACAGGGCACTGTTTGTGGTGGTGGTCGCTACGACGGTCTTGTTGAGCAATTAGGTGGTCATGCGACGACAGGTGTGGGCTTTGCGATGGGGCTAGAACGCTTAGTGTTATTGGTGCAAGAAGTGAATCAAAGTATCAGCTTGCCAAGTGCGGTTGATATTTACGTAGTTTACCAAGGCGAAGGGACAACATTAGCAGCATTTCAGTTAGCTGAAACTCTCCGTACTGAATTGCCACAATTACGTGTGATGACCCACTGCAGTGGTGGTAACTTTAAAAAACAATTTAAACGCGCAGATAAAAGTGGTGCGACATTGGCGTTAGTGATTGGTGAAAGTGAAGTGCAAAATCAACAAGTTGTGGTTAAACACTTACTTGGTGGAGCCGAGCAACAAACACTTGCATTAGATGATATTGTTGATTACATTAAGAACAATTTTTAATCGAGAAGGAAGAGGAAAATGGCTTATACTGCGGAAGAAGAACAAGAGCTAAATGAGATTAAAACATGGTGGAAGGAAAATTATAAAACTTTAATCGCCTCGGTCATTATTGCATTTGGTGGTGTGTTCGGTTGGAATTACTGGCAAAGTCATCAGTTAAATAAAATTCAACAAACTTCAGCTCAGTATGAACAGGCACTGTATAGTACAGCAGATTTTGCTAGCAAGAGTGCGCAAATTGAGCAGTTTGTACAAGCGAACAGCAAAACCAGTTATGCGGTTTTAGCCTTGTTAGAAAAGGCAAAAGTTGAAGTGGAAAAAAAGGAGTTTGCTCAAGCAGAGCAATCCTTAAAACAAGCCCTAGCGCAGTCAACAGATGAAAACTTATCCTCGATTACAGCATTACGTTTAGCATCAGTACAATACCAACAACAAGCCTTTGACATGGCATTAGACAGCTTGAAACAGGTGAAAGAAAGCAGTTGGGATAGTCGTAAAAACTTACTGATTGGTGATATTTTATTAGCCAAAGGGGATAAGGTGGCGGCAAAAGCCAGTTATCAACAAGCGTTAAATAATGCCTCACCATTAGAAGCACAGTGGTTACAAGTGCGGTTGAATAATTTATAAATTTACTTGAAAGGCTTGGAAGGTATTTTCCAAGCCTTTTTTCTTTCTCTTTTTTGTTAACTCAAGGCATATTTAGGGTAAATAAGCTGTTTGTGTTGATGAAAATGCTGATTATGTTCGTGTCGGGTGGCATTGCCCAATCCGCCCTTTTTTGATAAAACAAGTAGTACGATATTGGCTGAAACAAACCACGATAAATTAGGAGTTTATGATGACAATCCGCCTTCCACCTCCCGTGATTTTTCTTGCTTGTGCGGCTGTGATGTGGTGCCTTCCCCCGATTTATCAATTTGCTCGTCATACGTGGCTAGTTGGGCTGTTTATTTTGATTAGTGGGATTATCGGTTCGGGCAGTTTATGGCAATTTTGGCAAGCTAAAACCACTGTGGATCCCATTCGGCTAGAGAAAAGCAGTGCTTTAGTCGTGAGTGGTATTTATCAATTTAGCCGCAATCCGATGTACTTAAGTTTGGCGTTACTATTGCTAGCTTGGGGATTATGGCTTGCGAGTTTAAGTGCGGTGCTTTTTTTAGTAGTTTTTGTGTTTTGTATCACACAATTTCAGATCAAGCCAGAAGAGCGGCAGTTAGAAAAATTGTTTGGCGATGCCTATTTAGACTATAAACAGAAAGTGCGACGGTGGTTATAACTTTTAGGGAAAACTGACCGCACTTTTACGGATGGAGATAAACCTGAGACTAGACAAAAAAAGCAAAGTACTTCACTGCACTTTGCTTTTTTATTATCGGATAAGGCGTGATTATTGACTTAAATCCACTTGATATATCGCGAATCCCACTTCGTCAGTTCCGACTTGAACCATTGGATATTGCGCTCTCTCTTGGATAAATTGTTTTGCTTTTTCACTTGGTGAGGTTTCAAAACGGATATCCAATTTCACTTTGCTTGTGATCGGGGCAATACGCCAATTTTTATCTGCACTTGGATTGACCTGACCATGGGTTTTGCTTTCAGATGAAATATAATTTGCTAAAATTTGACGGTTTTCATCAGGGGCAGCAAATACAATATGGCTATCGCCAGTGCCTGGGAATTTCGCACTATAAGCACGGTAGTTATTGGTTGCAATTAAGAACTCTGCTTTTGGATCCACTGGTTTACCTTGGTAGGTCAAATTAATCACACGTTCAGATTGCGCATTGATTAATTTACAATCGCCATCATAACGCGCTGGCTTCGTGATGTCGAATTGATATTGTACGCCATCAATCACATCGAAGTTGTAAGTACGGAAGCCTGTCCAGTCTAATAAGCTTTGTGGTTGTTCATTGCTTGGGTCAATTTGTTTGAACATCCCCGCACTACACTCCAACCATTCTTTTAATTCTGCACCGCTGATTTTGACAATCACTAAGGTGTTTGGATACAAGTATAAGTCAGCTGCATTGCGGAAGGTTAATTCTCCTTTATCGACTTCGGTATAACCCGTTGGATCATTTTTGCGTCCACCCGCTTTAAATGGGGCGCCCGCACTGAGTACAGGCAAGCCAGCCAACTCAGGTAAATTTTTCACCACATTTTCCGCATAAGCACGTTGCGCTTGGTTAACGATCTGTACTGTTGGGTCATCTTGTACTAGCGCAAGATAGCTGAACATATTATCGACGGCTCGACCAATCGGTTGTGAAACAAATTGACGCGTTGCATCATGAACAGGCGCAAGTAAGGCGTTCATCTCATCGTCAGGTTGTGCAATCGCCATTTTTTTCTCGTTGTCATAAATTGGACGCAGTTCGGCTTTTCCATTCACAACAACCCATTTATCACCATGTTGTGCTAATTCTAAATCGACTACGCTGATATTGTTCCCCCAATAGCCCGCCATACTTTCTGGGACGCCTTTGACTGTCCCTTTCTCAATGTCCACATTTGGGGATTTGGCAAATTCTTTATTTGGGAATAAGCGGTGTGAGTGACCAAAAATAACGGCATCAATGCCTTTGACATCGGCAAGATAGAACGCCGAGTTTTCTGCCCCTTCTTTATATGGCTCATCGGATGGTCCAGTGTGCGCAAGAGCGATGATGATATCCGCGCCTTTTGCCTTTAATTCTGGCACATATTTTTCAGCCGTTTTTTTAATATCATGGGCTAAAACATGTCCCTCTAAATGGGCTTTATCCCATACCATCACTTGTGGTGGGACGAAACCGATATAGCCAATTTTGATCATTTGTAAGTGACCATTAGCATCTCTAACCCCTTTCTCTTGAATCACATAAGGTTGATAGCGTGGTTCACCAGAATCGGCTTTGACTACGTTGGCATTGATGATCGGGAAGTTGGCTTCGGCAATAGCATCATCTAAATATTTTAAGCCATAATTGAATTCATGGTTACCTAGGGTGCCTACGTCATATTTCATGGCATTAAGCACTTCAATAGCAGGGTTCATTTTACCTTCTTTATACCCTTTTGCCGCTTGATAGTCAGCAATTGGGTTACCTTGAATTAAATCACCATTATCTACTAATACCGAGTTTTTGACTTCTTTGCGTGCTTGGCGAATTAAAGAGGCGGCGCGTGTAAAACCAAATTTCTCTGTTGGTGCGTCTTTATAGTAATCAAAGTCAGTTAAGAAACTATGTAAGTCCGTGGTGGCAATAATGCGCAATGAAGCTGAATTTTGTGGGGTAGCAAAAACATATTTCGATGCAGTAAACGTTAAAATACTGCATGCGCCTAATTGTAGAAAACGTCTTCTATCCATAATTACTCCTTTCTTGGAAATATAAATACATTAGGGGGAATCCATTCTAGAGAAAGTTACGTGCTAGCTCTAGTGATTTCTTTGTATAGATTGTGATCTCTCTCATAAATTTGAAAAAAAGTACAGTGAGGGAGAGAAAAGGGAGGAAGAAAGAAAAATCCCCTCGATTGAGGGGATTGAGAGATTATTTTGTGCAGTTGCAATGTTCAACTTTTTTCTCGAAGCGTTCTGCCACGAAATCCCAGTTTACTACGTGCCAGAATTCTTTAATGTAGTCTGGACGGCGGTTTTGGAATTTCAAGTAGTAAGCGTGTTCCCAAACGTCTAAACCTAATAATGGGTAACCTTCACAACCCGCAATAGCTTTACCCATTACAGGTGAATCTTGGTTCGCGGTGGATACGACCGCTAATTTACCGTTTTCTTGTAAGACTAACCATGCCCAACCTGAACCGAAACGGGTTGCTGCCGCTTTTTCAAATTCTGCTTGGAAGGCTTCCACAGAGCCAAAATCACGCACGATGGCATCTTTTAGTGCGCCTTGTAACGTGGTACCTTTTTTCAGGCTTTTCCAAAATAGCGAGTGGTTTAAGTGACCACCCACATTATTGCGGATAGCTGTCAATTTATCAGCAGGCACCTCTGCTAACTTAGTTAATAATTGACCTGGGCAACCTTGTGCTAATTCTGGTAAATTTTCCAATGCAGCATTGGCATTGTTGACATAGGCTTGATGATGTTTTGAATGGTGAATTTCCATCGTCATTGCATCAAAATGGGGTTCTAATGCATCGTAGGCATAGCCTAATTCTGGTAGTGTATAAGCCATAATTATTTCCTTTATTGAGTGAAAGTAAGGGGGCATTATTGCCAAAAAGTAACAAGATTTTAACAGGAAACTTGATTAAGATCATTATTTCTCTGCAGTTAACACCAAAAATCTCAGGGCAGATTTTTACCTCTGCCCTGATTTTGCTATCCACTACTTACAAGTGGGTTCAACATTAGCTGCCGCAATCGCGACCATATTAATGATCCGGCGTACAGAAGACGCGGAGGTGAGAATATGAACAGGTTTATTCATCCCCATTAAAATTGGTCCGACTGTAATTGGGGTGGCAGTGCCCTGTAATAGGTTCAAACTGATCCGTGCAGCTTCCATATTTGGCATCACCAATAAGTTTGCCGCCCCTTTTAATGGACTGTCTGGCATGATGTCCTGACGCAATTTCTCATTTAAAGCGACATCACAGTGCATTTCGCCATCAATGATCAAGTCTGGTGTTTTTTCTTTCACTAAGCGTAAAACTTCGCGCATTTTGACCGCACTTGGATCATCAAAGGTGCCAAAATTAGAATGGGAGACTAAGGCAACTTTAGGTTCAATACCGAAACGGCTTACTTCATTGGCTGCCATAATGGTGATCTCAGCTAATTCTTGTGCGGTTGGGTTATGGTTAACAAAGGTATCTGTAATGAATAAGTTACCTGTTGGCAACACGAGCCCATTTACTGTCGCAGGCGTTGGGACACACGGTTGGACACCAATCACTTCTTTAATATTGCTTAAATGCGAAGCATAAGGACCGACTAAACCACATAACATGGCATCGGCTTTGCCGAGTTGGAGCAAGGTTGCACCAATCACAGTCGGATTATGTAGCATTTTACGTTGCGCACCGGCTGGCGTAATGCCTTTGCGTTTAAGCAAGTTGTGGTAAGTTTTATAACATTCCTCAAAATAAGGGTTGTTTTCGATGTCCACTAATTCAAAATCACGCCCTTCTTGAATGTGTAAACCAAGCTGTTTAATTTTTTGTGCGATGACACTTGGACGACCCAATAAAATTGGGGTTGCAATACCTAATGTTGCGATTTCTTGCACAGCATGTAAAACACGAGATTCTTCACCATCGGTGAGTAAAACACGTTTTTTATTTTGCTTCGCTTGAGCGAACACCGGTTTCATGAACAAGTTTGTTTTGTACACAAACTGCGTGAGTTTTTCAATGTAAGCATCAAAATCTTTAATTGGACGCGTGGCGACCCCCGAATCCATGGCTGCTTTAGCTACCGCTGGGGCAATTTTGACAATTAAACGGGGATCAAACGGCTTAGGAATTAAATATTCTGGACCAAAAGATAATTCCGTTTCGCCATAAGCTGAGGTAACCACTTCACTTTGTTCGGCAAGTGCAAGATCCGCAATGGCATGCACTGCCGCGAGTTTCATCTCTTCGTTGATTGCTGTTGCACTCACATCTAATGCCCCACGGAAAATAAATGGGAAACAGAGTACGTTATTGACTTGGTTTGGGTAATCAGAACGTCCCGTGCAAACAATTGCATCTGGACGAACGGCTTTCGCTAAAGGCGGTAAAATTTCGGGATCAGGGTTAGCTAACGCAAGGATTAACGGGTTGGCCGCCATGGTTTTTACCATGTCTTGGGTTAATGTTCCCGCCGCAGAGCAACCTAAGAAAATATCCGCATCGTTGATGACTTCCGCTAACGTACGTTTACCATTGTCTTCAATTGCATATAATTTTTTAGTTTCATCCATGCGTTCATCGCGACCATGGAAAATCACCCCTTTTGAATCACAGACGATAATATTTTCACGCGGTAAACCTAAACTGACCAATAAATTTAAACACGCAATCGATGCGGCACCCGCGCCCGAGGCAATCAATTTAACCTTGGCAATGTCTTTTTTCACGATACGTAAGCCATTCAAAATCGCAGCAGCACTGATAATAGCGGTACCATGTTGGTCATCATGGAAAACAGGAATTTTCATCCGCTCACGTAATTTTTGTTCAATATAGAAACATTCTGGGGCTTTAATATCTTCCAAGTTAATGCCACCAAAAGTGGGTTCTAGCGAAGCAATAATATCGACTAATTTATCTGGATCTCTTTCGTCAATTTCGATATCAAATACGTTGACACCGGCAAATTTTTTAAATAACACCCCTTTCCCTTCCATTACCGGTTTTCCCGCTAATGCACCAATGTTGCCTAAACCTAAAACCGCCGTACCATTGGAAATCACAGCAACTAAATTGCCTCTGGAGGTATAACGATAAGAGGCAGCGGGATCTGCTTGGATTTCTAAACAGGGGACCGCAACACCGGGGGAATAGGCGAGCGCTAAATCACGCTGTGTTGCCAGCGATTTGGTCGGAGTCACTTCTATTTTTCCCGGTGTTGGAAATTCATGAAAATCGAGAGCAGCTTGACGTAATTGTGCATCCATAAAACAGTCCTCTTGTGAGTAAATAAATTATCGTAATAGACAAACCATTATAAATAAATTGAGAATAAAAAACGTGACCTAAAACACAGTATTGGGATTTTGTTTTTTTCGTCAACTTGCTTATTTTTTAATAATTCCCCCTCTTGTGCTGAAACATAGTAGAATGCGTAAGTTAATGAATGAAGGACAACGTAAATTAGCATGCGATTAGATAAATTTTTAGCCGAAAATACAGGACTAACCCGCTCACAAGCGAATAAAGTCTTAAAGCAAAGTGCGGTCACGGTAAATGGACACGTTGAGAAAAATGGTGCACAAAAAGTCAGTCAAACAGATGAAATTTGTTTAGATGGCGAGCATTTACCTTGGGTATCTGTAGGACAATATTTGATGTTATACAAGCCGCAAGGCTATGTTTGCTCTCATGAGGATGGGGATTATCCAACGATTTATCAATTCTTTGATTATCCGTTGGTAGGTAAATTGCATAGTGCCGGACGATTAGATGTGGACACGACCGGGCTCGTGTTATTAACTGATGATGGAAAATGGTCACATCGTATTACGTCCCCAAAACACCATTGTGAGAAAACCTATCTGGTGACACTTGCCGATCCTGTGGAAAGCCATTATCAACAAGCCTGTGCAGAAGGTATGCTATTGCGTGGTGAGAAAACCCCAACGAAGCCTGCAACGTTAGAAATTCTTGATGATTACAATGTGAATTTAACGATTAGTGAAGGACGTTATCATCAAGTCAAACGGATGTTTGCAGCTTTGGGGAATAAAGTAGTAGGCTTACACCGTTGGAAAATCGGCGATATTGAATTAGACGAAAATTTAGCAGAAGGTGAGTACCGTTCGCTTTCTGAACGAGAAATAAATAGTATTAAGAAAGGATAGTATGTTGGCTGAACAAAAGCCTGTAAAAGCAGGCACTATTTTTATCATTACATTAGGGATTTTATCTATGCTTCCCCCTTTAGGTGTAGATATGTATCTTCCCGCTTTTTTACTGATTGCAAAAGACTTAAATGTAACGCCTGAACAAGTTCAACACACTTTAACATTTTTTGCCGCAGGGATGGCAATTGGACAACTTTTTTGGGGACCTGTAGGCGATAGTTATGGGCGTAAGCCGATTATTTTATTAGGTGTACTAGTAAGTGCTGTTGCGGCATTGATTTTAACCCATATTTATTCGATTGGTCAGTTTACAGGATTTCGTTTTATACAAGGCTTTTTTGGGGCAGCACCAGTGGTATTGGTTGGCGCGATTCTACGTGATTTATTTCATAAAAATGAATTATCTAGGATCATGTCATCAATTACCTTGGTTTTTATGTTAGCACCTTTATTAGCACCGATTATTGGCGGTCACTTAGTTTCTTGGTTCCACTGGCATTCTATTTTTTATGTTATCAGTTTTATGGGATTTTTGTCCTGTTTATTAGTCTTCGTGATCATTCCTGAAACACATCACAAAACACAGCGGATTCCTCTTAGGTTAGGTGTTGTTGGACGAAACTTTTTAGCACTTTGTCAGCAAAGAGAAGTGTTAGGTTATATGTTTGCTTCTGCTTTTGGTTTTGGTGGTTTATTTGCTTTGATTACGGCAGGTTCAATCGTTTATGTCGGGCTTTATGGTATACCTGTAGATAAATTTGGCTATTTCTTTATGTTTAATATTGCTGTTATGATAATCGGATCTTTCATTAATGGTCGTATTGTTAATAAAGTAGGGACTGAAGTGATGCTTAAAGCTGGTTTGCTTATTCAATTTATCGCGGCCATTGGTTTGATCATGGTTTCTCTTTTTGATCTTGGTTTTTGGCTTATGACATTTTGTTTAGCTATTTTTGCAGGGCAAAACCCTTTAATTTCATCGAATGCTATGGCATCTATTTTAGAAAAGTTTCCCAAAATGGCTGGTACCGCCAATTCTGTTGTTGGTAGTGTACGGTTTGGTACGGGAGCAATAGTTGGTTCTCTAGTTGCTTTGATGCCAATGAAAAGCGCTGCACCGATGTTATTAACTATGGCATGTTGTAGCGTCGCAGCGGTCAGTTGCTATTATTTTTTAATTTATCGACATTCAAAAGATTAAAATGACAAAGCTCACTATTAAAGATATTGCACGTTTAAGTGGAGTTGGAAAATCCACTGTCTCACGAGTGTTGAATAATGACTCTAAGGTTAGTGAGGCAACACGTCAGCGTGTGCAAAATGTGATTGCACAATATAGTTTTCAACCCTCAAAATCAGCTCGTGCAATGCGTGGTGTGTCTGATCGTGTAATCGGTATTATTGTCACACGTTTAGCTTCAACAGCAGAAAACCAAGTGCTATCAAGTATCCTTCCTTCACTCTATGCACAACAGTGTGAGCCTATTATTGTTGAAAGCCAATTTAAGCCAGAATTAGTGAAAGAACATTTAGCCTTTTTCCAAAAACGTGGTGTAGATGGCGTGATTTTATTTGCGTTTAGTGAGTTAGAGGAAACTGATTTACAGGGATGGCGGCATAATATGGTTGTCATTGCGAGAAATTATACTCAGTTATCTTCAATTTACTATGATGATAGAAAGGCTGTACATTTATTGATGACACATCTTTATAAAGAAGGGCATCGTAAAATTAGTTACTTAGGTGTGAATGATCAAGATGCGACTACAGGTTATACTCGCCATCAAGCTTATTTGCATTTTTGTAAAGAGTATGGTTTACAACCTTGCTCTTTACAAGGTGAGTTAGGGTATGAATGGGCATATAATCATACAAGTGCAGTTATTTTTCCTGAAGTTTCGGCTCTTGTTTGTGCAACTGATACTTTGGCAATTGGCGCACTAAAATATTTACAAGAAAAACAGTTGTCGCATATCCAAGTTTGTGGGGTTGGAAAAAGTCGACTACTACATTTTTTATTTCCTAATGTATTAAGTGTTGATTTAGGTTTTGATCAGGTTGGTGAGATTACAGTAAAACAGTTATTTGATTTATTGGAAAATCAGTCAATTCAGCATCATTGTCTCGATTGTCGATTAGTTATTTGATGTCTTTATTTATCTTTTTATTAAATTTGTGATCTTGATCTCATTTATATTCCTTATTTTTGGGAACGTTCCCATTGATTAAATAATCAACATATTTATAATGGACAACAATTTATGCTTTCTCCCATTGATGAAAAAAAGAGGCTATTTTATGGCAAAAATTGATCCAAGTGCAGTAGATAAAATTATTGAATATGTTGGTGGTCGTGACAACATTGCAGCAGTAACTCATTGTATTACCCGTTTACGCTTTATTTTGAATGATGATGCAAAAGCAGATGCTGAAAAACTGAAAAGCTTACCAATGGTAAAAGCCAGTTTTGCAACAGGTGGTCAATATCAAGTGGTAATTGGTCAAGAAGTTGGTGACTATTACAAAGTTTTACTTGAAAAGACAGGCTTAGCTAATGCGGATAAAGAACAAATCAAAGCAGCGGCACGCCAAAATCAAAAATGGTATGAACGCAGTATTTCTCATTTAGCTGATATTTTTATTCCATTGCTACCAGCACTAATTAGTGGTGGTTTGATTTTAGGTTTCCGTAATGTGATTGGTGACATCAAAATGTTTGAAGATGGCACTAAAACACTAGTTGATATCAGTTCATTCTGGGCAAGTATGCACAGTTTCTTATGGCTGGTCGGTGAGGCGATTTTCCACTTTTTACCAGTAGGTATCTGTTGGTCTATCGCACGTAAAATGGGAACATCGCCTATCTTAGGCATTGTGTTAGGGGTCACATTAGTTTCACCACAATTAATGAATTCTTATGCATTAGGATCACAACTGCCTGAAGCATGGGATTTTGGATTCATGGCAATTGAAAAAGTGGGGTACCAAGCTCAAGTGATTCCAGCAATTATGGCTGGGCTAGCATTGTCATTTATCGAGCGGTATTTAACTAAAATTGTGCCAAATTATTTGAATTTAGTGATTGTGTCAGTAGTGTCTATTATATTAGCAGTTTTCCTTGCACATTCAATTATCGGTCCAATTGGACGTGAAATTGGTAATGGTGTTGCCTTTGTTGTAAAACACGCTATGACAGGTGATTTTGCTCCGATTGGCGCAGCATTATTTGGTTTCTTATATGCCCCATTAGTTGTAACAGGTGTACATCAAACAACGCTAGCTATCGACTTCCAAATGATTAGCAGTATTGGCGGTACGCCAGTATGGCCTTTAATTGCACTTTCAAACATTGCTCAAGCATCAGCCGTATTAGCGATTATTTATGTTAATAAAACAGCAGAATCTCGTGAAATCTCTGTGCCAGCTGCAATCTCTGCTTATTTAGGTGTAACAGAACCTGCTATGTATGGGGTTAACTTAAAATATCGTTTTCCTATGCTTTGTGCCATGATTGGTTCAGCTACTGCTGGTTTAGTTTGTGGTCTAGCTGGTGTATTAGCGAGCAGTATTGGTGTGGGTGGATTACCTGGAATTTTATCTATTCAACATCAATATTGGGCAGTCTATGCTTTAGCTATGGCAATAGCGATTGTTGTACCATTCATTCTTACTACTCTTGTTTACAAACGTAAAGAAAAAGCAGGTACATTAAATTAGTCAAACTTTTTTTCATCCCTTTTGTCCTTCAGAAAGGGAGAAAGTGCGGTTTGTTTTAGCAGAGTTTTGGATAAAACAATAGTGCAAAAGGACGGATAGATGTTAACTCGCGAAGCTATTTTAAAATACATTGAACGAAAATATGCTATTCGTCCTGATTATCCTTGGCAAGATAAACCTTGTTATGCTGTATTCCGACATCCACATAACCATAAATGGTTTGCTTTGATTTTAACTGTGCCAGCAATAAGTTTAGGTTTAGCAGAGACAGAACAAATCGATATTATTAATTTAAAATGTGAGCCAGCTGTCATTGATAGTTTACGCCAAAGTGAGGCTATTTTTCCTGCCTATCATATGAATAAAAGACATTGGTTTAGCTTACGTCTTAATAGTCCTTTTCCGCAACAACAACTTTATCATTTAATCGACTGGAGTTTTGATTTAACTCGTTAATTGATAGCAACACACTTTTGTAAGGGAACAATATGAGTAATAAAAATTGGTGGCAAAATGGGGTTATCTACCAAATCTATCCAAAATCTTTCCAAGATACAACGGGAAGTGGAACTGGCGATATTCAGGGAATTATTAAGCGTTTAGATTATTTAAAAGAATTGGGTGTTGATGGGCTTTGGATTACACCGATGTATGTTTCGCCACAAATTGATAATGGTTATGACATCGCTAATTATCGTGATATAGATCCGAGTTATGGCTGTATGGCTGATTTTGAACAGTTAATTGCACAAGCGCATCAACGAGGCATCAAAATTGTGATGGATATGGTGTTTAATCATAGCTCAACTTTCCATCGATGGTTTGTTGAGGGTGAGGACCCAAATAGCGAATATCACGACTATTATATTTGGCGTGAGAGCCTAACCAATTGGAAGTCAAAATTTGGCGGTTCAGCATGGAAATGGTCTGACAAAGCACAAAAATATTATTTGCATTTATTTGCACCCGAGCAGGCGGATTTAAATTGGGAGAACTCAAAATTACGAGAAGAACTATTCGACATTTGTAAGTTTTGGGCAGAGAAAGGTATTGATGGCTTGCGCTTAGATGTGGTGAATTTAATTTCAAAACCTGAACAATTTGAAGATGATCCCGAAGGGGATGGGCGTCGTTTTTATACGGATGGACCGAAAATTCACCAATATTTACAGTTATTAAATCAACGTGCACTCACTCCTTATGGCTTAATGACGGTTGGAGAGATGTCTTCGACGACCTTAGAAAACTGTCAAAAATATGCCAATTTAGCAGGCACAGAACTCTCGATGACTTTTAATTTTCATCATTTGAAAGTCGATTATCCAAATGGGGAAAAATGGACTTATGCTCAACCTGATTATGTGCAATTGAAATCTATTTTTAACTATTGGCAACAAGGTATGTATGGCAAAGCTTGGAATGCCTTGTTCTGGTGTAATCATGACCAACCGCGTATTGTGTCACGCTTTGGTAATGAAGAACAATGGCATCAAGAGTCAGCAAAAATGCTAGCTATGTTATTACACGGCTTGCAAGGAACGCCTTATATTTACCAAGGTGAAGAATTTGGTATGACAAATCCAAATTTCACTACTATTGAGCAATATCGTGATGTAGAAAGTTTAAATGCTTATGCAGAATTACAGGAAAAAGGCATTGATGAAACATTAATTATGCAAATTTTGGCACAAAAGTCTCGTGATAATAGCCGAACACCAATGCAGTGGGATGACTCGGCACAAGCTGGATTTACAACAGGTGAGCCTTGGATTGATGTGGCAAAAAACTATTTAAAAATCAATGCAAAATCTGCCTTAGCTGACAAAAATTCAGTGTTTTATACCTATAAAAATTTGATCGCATTACGTAAGAAATTGCCGATTTTAACAGAGGGTGATTATCAAGATTTAGCCCCTGAACATCCCTTATTGTGGTGTTATCAACGCCAGACTTTAGATGAAAAATTGCTTGTATTGGCTAATTTAAGTGAAGTAGAACAGATATTTGAATTACCTCCAGCGTGGTGTCATAAGGAAGTCATATGTTTGATGAATAATTATGGAGACTATAGAATTGAAAATAGGCAAGTTACGTTAATGCCTTACCAAGCAGTCTATCTTCATCAATAATTAAAGAAAATAAAAAGTGAAAAATAAATTATTTTTCACTTTTTTCTCACTGATAAAATTTGTTTTAAACGGACCGCACTTTAGGATATTAGTAGTACGATTTTTTTGTTATTTTAATTTTTCAGGTACTCTAGGGGCAATTAATCGTTTAAGTTTTGTGCCTTCAAGATTAATATGACCAAATCGAGGATGGTTGTTATTCCAGTCTTCTACCGCTTGTGTTAAGGTTTCTGCTTTATCCGCAACAAAATTCCACCAAATTACAGTGGGATGCGGCAGAGGTTCTCCCCCTAATAACATGAGATGACAGCCTTCTTCTCCTTCTAAAGTAAATGTCCCATGTTCATCACAAGCAGTTAATACAGCAAGTTCATCTTGTTGGTATTCTTCACCATTAACAGATAACGTACCGCCAATCACTAGCGCGCCATATTCCCAACCTTTTTCTACTTTTACTGTCAGTGAAGTCTTTTTAGTAAACTGTACATCTAAGCCTAATAATGGGCTAAATTGCGTTGTGGGTGCCGTATGACCAGCAAAGCTACCTGTTGTTAAGATAAAATTAATGCCATCTTCGGACCACTCTGGTAGAGTCGGATAATGTTCAAAATTAGGCTTAATTTCTTGATTCATTGGTAATGCAATCCAAAGTTGCACAGCGTGCAAATCTTTGACGTTTTCAGGTGTTTGCTCCGTATGGCAAATACCATAATTGTTTGTTCCTGCCGTCATTAAATTGACTTGTTTAGGGCGAATTAATTGACGAAAGCCTAAACTATCCTGATGCCATACCTCACCAGAGAGCATCCATGTAAACGTTTGTAGGTTTGTATGAGGATGTGAGCCGACTTGTAAACCATCTGATTCTTGTGAAAATTCAGCAGGACCAGCATGATCTAAAAAACACCATGCACCAATTGTTTTTTTGCTTGATTTAGGTAAAAGTCGAGCAACTGGGATTCCACCGACATCTTTCGTCAGTGCTGTAAACTTATCAATGCTCATGAACAATCTCCTTATTTTATGAAAGTGACAAAATTAGCGGCAAATTTAGCTAAGAATCCAGCTGTACGTTCATTTGTAACTTTTCCCTCTTCACTCAATGCAGTATGTGCTTGGCTTAAGTAGACTTCCGCACTCAGTACATTACTGCCTAGTGCCTGAAGGATTTGACGTGTATGTAAGCCTGAGTTGAT
This sequence comes from Pasteurella multocida, assembly GCF_900187275.1. Lineage (NCBI taxonomy): Bacteria > Pseudomonadati > Pseudomonadota > Gammaproteobacteria > Pasteurellales > Pasteurellaceae > Pasteurella > Pasteurella multocida. The sequence continues at coordinate 1,377,402 of NZ_LT906458.1, read as the reverse complement.
ACCGCCGTATGAGCCGGGAGAGGCAGTTGCAACAGCAACTTTTTTACCCGCCCATACATTTTGTCCAGATGGTCTGCTGCCAATATCAAGTAAGTTTTTGAGAGAAGCAGGTACGCTACGGTTATGTTCAGGTGTGACGATTAATACGGCATCTGCTGTTTTTAATTGTTCACGTACACGCTCATAAACAGGGACAGTGATACTGTCAAGATCTTGTGTATAAAGAGGTAGATCCTGAATTTGTACAACATCACATTGTATATCTTCTGGGAATTGCTTCACGATAAATTGTGCGATCTTATGTGTCATTGATTTCTGACTAATGCTGCCTAATACTAATGCTACTTTCATGATTCCTTCCTTAAATTCAGTGGTTAAATTTTAAGTGTTCATATTTTGTAATCCTTACCTTTGATACAATATATCGAGAGAAAGAGTGAGTAAGTCATGAACAATGACTAATTTAACATATCGACACAAAATCACATAGACAGATACAGTTTTGATAGAAAGTGTATTATGTAATAGACATAGCCAGACATTTATCAGTAAGAGATGATTGCTTGTTTTTCATGCAACAATCAGCAGTTATTTTGTGAAAAAATGCGGTTTATTTTTAGTTTGTTCATTTAAGCTGTTTAACCTGTATATGGATTTTTTTAGTAAAAAAGCTAGAATACGCACACTTTTCATTGAATATATTATAGGAGAAAAAGATGGCAGCTGAAGGAGCCAGTAGCTTAGTACAAGTCGTTGCATTATTAGGGGCGGCAGTGATTGCAGTACCTTTGTTTAAGCGTTTAGGATTAGGATCGGTATTAGGTTATTTAGCCGCAGGGCTTATTATTGGACCATTTGGTTTTGGTTTATTTACAGATCCACAGGCAATTTTACATGTCGCTGAATTGGGCGTAGTCATCTTTCTATTTGTCATCGGGCTTGAAATGCATCCTTCGCATTTATGGCATTTACGTAAGCAAATTTTTGGTTTAGGTAGCTTACAGGTTATTTTAGCAGCAGTATTGTTAACAGGAGTAGGGGTTGCATTTGGTTTTTCATTACCTGTTTCTTTCGTCAGTGCTTCAGGCTTTGTGTTGACCTCAACGGCTATTGTTATGTCCGAATTGGCAGAACGTAATCAGCTTTCTACTTCAAGTGGGCAAAAAATTGTTTCTGTATTATTATTCGAAGATTTGCTCATTGTTCCATTGTTAGTGATAGTTTCTTTCCTTTCTCCTATTCATACTGAAAGTGATACACCTTTGTGGCAAAGTATTGGTATTTCTTTATTGTCAATTACTATTTTAGTTATCATTGGTCGTTGGCTATTAAACCCATTATTTAAAATTTTAGCACGTTATAAAGCAAGAGAAGTCATGACAGCTGCTGCGCTATTGGTTGTATTAGGTTCAGCTTTATTGATGGAGTGGGGTGGGCTTTCAATGGCAATGGGGGCATTTTTAGCAGGAGTTTTATTATCTGAGTCTAGTTTTCGCCATCAATTAGAAGCTGACGTAGAACCTTTCAGAGGTTTACTGTTAGGTTTATTTTTCCTAGGCGTAGGCATGGCGCTAGATTTGGCGGTTGTGGTAGATAGTTGGTTTCTGATCTTATCAGGTGTAATCATTTTAATGATTGTGAAATTTGCCACAATTTATGGTGTGGCTCGTATTGCAAAAAGCGATCATCAAGAGGCGATTGATCGTGCTTTTTTAATGGCGCAAGGTGGTGAATTTGCTTTTGTACTTTATTCTGCCGCTACTTCACAAGGCGTGTTAAGTGAAGTAGATAATGCCAATATGACAGCAATTGTCGTATTATCAATGGCAATTACTCCATTACTGTTAGTTTTACAGCAAAGATTTTTGAAACCTAAAGTAAAAACATTGCGAGAGGCAGACAATGTTGATGAGAAACATTCTGTATTATTAGTTGGAATGGGGCGTTTTGGGCAAGTTATTAATCGTATTTTACAGTTTAGCGGTTATAAAGTTACCATTATTGATATGGATGAAACGACAATTTCGGGCATTAATAAATATGGGATTAAAGCTTATTTTGGCGATGCAAGTCGTCCCGAACTCTTGTTAAAGGCTGGGATTGAAGATGCAAAAGTGTTAGTAGTTGCGATTGATAATCCTGAGCTGACATTGAGAATCGTTGAATTTGCAAGAGAAGTCAATCCAAATATTAAACTTGTTGTTCGCTCTTATGATCGAGTACATACTTTTAGGTTATATGGTAAAGGTGTAAATGATATTATTCGTGAAACCTTTGACTCAGCAGTGCGTTCAGGTAAACGTACATTAGAATATTTAGGAATGCCAAAAGAAACGGCTGAGAAAGTAGGTGAGCTTTATTTTAGAATGGATCGTAATGGTATGGGGAAAATGGCGAGTTTATATGATCCAGAATTATCACTCTTTGCGAATGAGGCTATGCTAGAAGAAGGGAAGTTACAAGATCAGAAAATCGCAGAAATGATACAAATATTGCTTGAAGAAGAAAAAATAAAGTGAATAACGAACCTATAAGTTAGTAAATCAATTTTGTTTAAATAAAATCGCCTATTGAATAAATAGGCGATTTTTTTGTTAGAAATCATAACTTTTGTTTTAAATCAATAAACCCTATGATACACCTCTAAAGAGGTAGCCTTTTATAAGCGCAATGACTACGCCAAGTGAATTGCTTATGATAGAATGCGAGCCATTAATAGGTGGAATTGATTAATTATGCAAAAAACTTATCAATTAAAAACGGAAAAGCTAGCTTGTCAGCGTGGTGACAAAATATTATTTACAGCCTTAAATTTAACTGTGAATAGTGGCGATTTTATACAAATTGAAGGGCATAATGGTATCGGGAAAACCAGTTTATTACGTATTTTAGTCGGTTTGGCTCAACAACTTGAAGGAAATATTTTCTGGAATAGCGAATTAATTCAAAAACAACGTGAAGAGTATCAATATAATTTACTCTATTTAGGTCATCATTCAGGTATTAAACCAGAGTTAACAGCTTGGGAAAATTTGAAATTTTATCAACATATTAGTGCAAGTGAACAGGGTGAAGAGATATTGTGGCAAGTGTTAGAAACCGTCGGGTTATTAGGACGTGAGGATATTCCTGCTGCTCAGCTCTCAGCAGGTCAACAACGACGTATTGCATTAGCACGATTATGGTTGTCCAAAGCACCACTGTGGATTTTAGATGAACCTTTTACAGCAATCGATAAAAAAGGTGTACAAGTTTTAACTGCGCTTTTTGAACAACATGTTCAAAAAGGGGGAATGGTGATTTTCACTAGCCATCAAGATGTGCAAAGTCATTTATTAACTAAAGTGCGGTTAGAAAACTATAAATTTATGGATTAATTTGTGAGTGAGGTAAGTGACTCATAAAATGAATAGGTTAGGGAAGATAAATTAAGTAACTATATGATATTTATTCAGATTATCAAACGGGAACTCTATATTGCTATGCGCAAACAAGCGGAAATTTTAAACCCGCTGTGGTTCTTTTTGATTGTAATTACACTATTTCCTTTAGTGATAGGACCTGAGCCTAAATTATTATCACGTATTGCCTCTGGTATTACATGGGTTGCTGCATTATTGTCAGCGTTACTCTCATTTGAGCGCTTATTTCGTGATGATTTTGTAGATGGTTCTTTGGAACAATTAATGCTAACAGCGCAACCACTTGCATTAACAGCCTTAGCTAAAGTCATTGCACACTGGCTATTAACAGGATTTCCTTTAATTTTATTATCGCCGATTGCGGCACTACTTCTCTCCTTAGAGATTCAAATTTGGTGGGCATTAGTATTAACTTTGTTTATAGGTACACCAGTTTTAAGTTGTCTTGGCGCGATTGGTGTGGCGTTGACCGTTGGATTACGTAAAGGCGGCGTGTTATTAAGTTTATTAGTTGTGCCGTTATTTATTCCCGTTTTAATTTTTTCGGCTTCTGTGTTAGAAGCTGCCAGTTTAAGCCTACCTTACAGTGGGCAATTAGCCATTTTAGGCGCTATTTTAGCCGGCTCTGTAACATTATCGCCGTTTGCTATTGCGGCTGCATTACGAATTAGCTTAGATCAATAAAAGGAAGGCATTATGTGGAAATGGTTACATCCTTATGCAAAATCAGAAACACAGTATCACTTGTGCGGTAAATTTTTACCCTTAACGGCATTACTGAGCGCACTTTTATTAGGCGTGGGCGTCGTGTGGGGGCTGGCATTTGCCCCAGCAGATTATCAACAAGGCAATAGTTTTCGGATCATGTATGTGCATGTACCCACCGCAATTTGGTCGATGGGCGTGTATGGTTCAATGGCAATTGCGGCTTTTATTGCGTTAGTATGGCAAATCAAACAGGCGCACTTAGCCATGATAGCGATGGCACCGATTGGTGCATTGTTTACTTTTTTAGCTTTGGTTACTGGTGCCGTGTGGGGTAAACCAATGTGGGGCACTTGGTGGGTATGGGATGCCCGTTTGACCTCAGAATTGATTTTATTTTTCCTGTATTTAGGGGTGATGGCACTTTATTCAGCCTTTCAAGATCGTGCTATTGGCGCAAAAGCAGCAGGTGTCCTGTGTTTAGTGGGGGTGATTAATTTACCGATCATTCATTTTTCAGTAGAGTGGTGGAATACCCTACATCAAGGGGCGAGCATTACGAAATTTGAGAAGCCTTCAATTGCGACCCCCATGTTAATTCCACTGATTCTCTGTATTTTTGGTTTTATGATGTTATACATTTGGTTGACGCTAATCCGCTATCGTAGTGCGCTACTGAAAGAAGACTATAAGCGTCCTTGGGTACAAGAATTAGCCACAAAACTCAAATAGGCTGGGGGAGAGATAATATGTTTTTTGCAACTTGGCAGGATTTTTTCAATATGGGTGGCTACGGTTTTTATGTGTGGCTAGCCTATGGCATCAGCTTGTTAGCGATTGTTGTATTAATTGTACAAAGTGTGAAGGAGAGAAAAGCGATTTTGCGTGATGTACTGCGTGAACAGCAACGCCAAGCACGTTTACAAAAGAATAAAACAAGAGGTGCGCTATGACTCCAAGACGTAAGTCAAGAATGACTGTGATTTTATTTGTATTACTCGGGATTTCTATTGCTTCTGCCTTAGTGCTCTATGCATTACGCCAAAATATTGATTTATTTTATACCCCAACAGAAGTGGTGTATGGTAAGAATGAAGACGCAACTCAGAAACCTAGCGTAGGACAACGTATTCGTGTGGGGGGCATGGTTGTGGCTGGTACAGTAGAACGTGATCCAAAGAGCTTGAAAGTCAAATTTGATCTCAATGATATTGGACCTTCCATCAGTGTGGAATATGAAGGCATTCTGCCTGATTTATTCCGAGAAGGACAAGGGATCGTGGCACAAGGCGTATTAAAAACACCAACCTTACTGGAAGCTACAGAAGTATTAGCTAAACATGATGAAAATTATGTACCACCAGAATTAGATGCACAAATGCAAAAAGTACATAAACCTATGGGGGTCGCTGATTTGAAAGGGGAAAGCGAGCGAGATCGTCAAGAAAAAGCTTACCAGAAAACATCGATGCAAGAAGGTCAAAAATGATCGCTGAATTAGGAAATTATGCTTTAGCGTTAAGTCTTGCCATCGCGATGCTAGTGGCAATTTTTGCCTTGTGGGGCGCAGAAAAAAATCATATACAACTGATGTCGTTAGCGCGCCCCATGACTTATGGGCTCTTTATCAGTTTAACGGTGGCTTTTGTTGCGTTGTTTTACTTGTTTGCGGTGAATGATTTTTCTGTGCAATACATTGTGAATAACTCGAACACGAATTTGCCGTTGCATTATCGTTTATCGGCGGTTTGGGGATCTCACGAAGGTTCTTTGTTACTGTGGATTTGGCTACTCACGTTATGGGGCGCTGCCGTTGCAATGTTTAGTAAGCAATTACCACAAGAAGCCGTGTCGCGCGTGTTGGGCATCATGGGGATCATTAGTATTGGTTTCTTGATTTTTGTGTTATTCACCTCGAATCCATTTGACCGCACCTTTCCGGATTTTCCGGTTGATGGGAAAGAACTCAATCCTTTATTACAGGATGTAGGGTTGATTTTTCACCCACCGCTACTGTATATGGGCTATGTGGGTTTTTCGGTCGCGTTTGCCTTTGCGATTGCTTCATTAATGACTGGAAAACTGGATACTGCTTGGGCAAGATGGTCACGTCCTTGGACGATGGCAGCTTGGGTTTTCTTAACCTTAGGGATCGTGTTAGGTTCTTGGTGGGCGTATTATGAACTCGGTTGGGGCGGTTGGTGGTTCTGGGACCCGGTAGAAAATGCCTCACTCATGCCTTGGATTGCCGGCACTGCATTGTTGCATTCATTAGCAGTCACAGAAAAACGTGGCTCTTTTAAAGCTTGGACAGTGTTATTAGCGATTTTGGCTTTCTCCCTTTGCTTGCTTGGCACCTTCTTGGTGCGTTCGGGGATTTTGGTTTCCGTGCATGCGTTTGCCTCCGATCCTACCCGTGGACTGTATATTCTAGCGTATCTCGTTGTGGTCATTGGTGGATCCTTCGTCCTGTATGCGTATAAAGGCAGCCAAATTCGCTCACGTGAAAATGCCGAACGCTATTCGCGTGAAACTGCATTGTTACTCAATAATATTCTTTTAATGAGTGCACTTTCTGTTGTGTTGCTTGGTACGCTCTTACCACTGGTGCATAAACAATTGGGGTTGGGCACTATTTCAGTCGGCGCGCCGTTTTTTGATCAAATGTTTTTAATCATCATGGTGCCTTTCTCACTTTTATTAGGTGTCGGACCGTTAATAAAATGGCGTCGTGATGAATTTTCAGCGATTCGTAAACCGGTTATCCTGAGCTTAATTGTTATGTTAGTCGCCGGTTTCGCCTTGCCTTATCTCTTACAGGATCAATTGACGGTGAGTGCAGTATTGGGCACGATGATGGCGGTATTTATCGTGTTGTTAAGTGTGTATGAGTTGCAACAACGCGCCACACATCGTTCAGCTTTTTGGTCTGGATTAACGAAACTTTCTCGTTCTCATTGGGGCATGGTGTTGGCACACTTAGGTGTGGCAATGTCTGTGTGGGGGATTGCTTTTAGTCAGAACTACAGTATGGAGCGTGATGTACGTATGAATGTGGGGGATAGCGTACAAATTGCGGATTATCAATTTACTTTCCAAGGCATTACAGAGGCAAATGGACCGAATTATTTGGGGGGCAAAGCACAAGTCGATATTCGTCGTAATGGACAAGTAGAAGCCATCTTATTTGCTGAAAAACGTTTCTATACGGTGAGTAAAATGACCATGACTGAAGCTGCGATTGATTGGGGATTTACACGTGATATTTACGTCGCATTGGGGGAAAACTTAGGACAAGATGCTTGGGCATTACGTTTATATTATAAGCCGTTTATCCGCTGGATTTGGTTCGGTGGTGTCTTTATGGCATTAGGTGGATTACTCTGTATGTTTGATCGTCGTTATCGTTTTGGGAAGTTATTTACTAAGGGGCAGGCATGAACAAAAAATTGTATTTTCCCTTAATTTTATTCTTAATTTTGGTTTTTGCGTTTGCTGTTCAGCTTCTGCGTAACGCGCAAGGTGATGATCCTAAAGCATTAGAATCAGCCTTAATTGGTAAACCTGTTCCGCTGAGAACATTACAGGATTTGTTTGAAGAGAAGCAATATGGCATTGACATTTTTCAGCAAGGTAAACCGATTTTATTAAATGTTTGGGCAACCTGGTGTCCAACCTGCTATGCCGAGCATCAATATTTAAATAAGTTGGCACAACAAGGTGTGACAATTATTGGTATTGATTATAAGGATAAGTCAGCACAGGCGATAAAATGGCTAAAAGATCTGGGTAATCCTTATCAGATTGTTTTAAAAGATGAAAACGGCTCAAATGGTTTAGATTTAGGGGTCTATGGCGCACCAGAAACCTTTGTCATTGACGGACAAGGTATCATTCATTATCGTCATGCGGGGGATTTAAATCAGAAAGTGTGGGATGAGAAAATCCAGCCGATTTATCAAAAATTGGTGGAGAGAAAATAATGAAAAAATTGACCGCACTTTTTTTGTTATGTTTGAGTTTCTCGAGCCTTGCTGCGATTGAAGGAGTGCAGTTTTCTTCCACGCAACAAGAAAAAGATTATCATGCGTTGACACAAGAATTACGTTGCCCACAATGTCAAAACAATAATATTGCCGATTCGAATGCGACGATTGCAGTCGATATGCGGCATAAAGTCTTGGAATTGTTACAAGAAGGCAAATCGAAACAAGATGTTGTCAATTTTATGGTTGAACGCTATGGGCATTTTGTGACTTATGATCCCCCGTTAACCGTTGCCACGGTCTCACTTTGGGTCATTCCCGCGTTATTCGTTATCTTGGGTTTTCGGCTTTTATTTCGTCGCCATACTAAGCAAGTCGTGACCGCGCAGGCGAGTGAACCTCGCTTGAGTGATGAACAAAAACAGCGTTTACAACGTTTATTACAAGAGAAGAAAGAATGAGTTTTTGGTTAAGTGTGATGTTATTCACGTTATTTATCGCCTTCATTTGTTTTTATCCGTTACTTAAATCCAGTACGAACTCGTCTTTAACAAGACAGACTGTGAAACGTGATGAATTAAACAAGGCGTTATATTTTCAACGTTTAGCCGAGATTGAGCGTGATGAAGCACAGGGCTTATTAGAAAATGCCACGCAAGTCAAAACGGAATTGCAACAAACGCTATTAGAAGATATTCCAGAATCGGCACAACAACATGAGAATGAACAGAAAACCTATGGCAAAATCTGGTTTGTGTCGGGTTTGTTGGCATTAAGTATTTTATCGCTGAGTGCTTATTTAAGTGTTGGCGCATGGCAAGCTGAAGCTATGTTGGAAAAAACCTACCAAAAATTACCGCACTTTCACGAACGCTTGAAAGAGGAACAACATCATCCTTTGAATGAGTCAGAATTACAGCAATTTTCTACCGCACTTCGTTTGCATTTACAAAAGCAGCCAAGTGATGCGAAAAGTTGGTGGTTACTGGGGCAAATTGCGATGAATACGAATAAAGGGCAATTAGCACTCGATAGCTATGCTAGAGCGCATCAACTTGAACCTGACAACATTGAATATAAATTATCTTATGCACGAATTCTGATGTTTTCAGAAGATACATCGGATAAAACTAAAGGGGACACGCTGTTAAAAGAAGTCATTCGGAAAGATCATAGTAATCTTGAAGCATTAGGCTTATTGGCGTTTCGTTATTTTGAAATAGAAGACTATAAAATGGCAGCTGTCACTTGGTCGATGATGCTACGTCTTTTACCTGAAGATGATCCACGAGTGACATTAATTGAACGCAGTATTCATTCTGCTCTGGCATCGCAAGAAGCACAAGAAGGGGCAAAGCGTAAGCCAGAGTGAGTAAGCGATCACGAAAATGTCGCGTTATATGCTGATAAAGTCGATAGTGAGTGCCTTCTTTGTTGAAACGGGAGAGGGCGCTATTTATTTTACATTGATTTTAAAATGTGTATAATTAGTCCATCAATTTTAGATGGGGAGTGAAATTACGTTGTCAATCGTAGGCTTTCATCATGTTGCTATCATTGCGTCTGATTATTTAAAATCGAAAGATTTTTATACGACCATTTTAGGTACAGAAATTATTCACGAAACTTATCGATCTGAACGAAATAGCTATAAATTGGATTTACGTTGTCGCGATGGTAGTCAGATTGAATTGTTTTCTTTTCCAGATTCTCCTACGCGTTTAACTTATCCTGAAGCTTGTGGTTTACGTCACTTAGCTTTCCGAGTAGAACAACTTGATCGTTTTATTGATTTTCTACGTGATAAACATATCGAATGTGAACCCGTTAGGGTTGATCCGATAACAGGTAAGCGTTTTACGTTTCTACGGGATCCTGATGATTTGCCTTTAGAACTCTATGAAATGTAAGAGATGAAAATATGCGTTTTAATGTATCGTTCTTATTAAGTCTGTTATTACCAACGTTGGCTTTTGCTGAGTCTTGGTCTATTCGTATTTCTGAGGACGAGGTGAGTCGGACTTATGGTTATCATGACACAGTAGAGAGCGAACACACAATGCCTCTATTGGAAAGCTCTCCTAAGAGCGAGAAAAATACAAAAGTAACTTATGTGAATCGTGATTTTACTCGTCAATTAAATCCTTCTGCAGATGAGCAAGATGCGAAAGCATTAGGAAGCAGTATTGAGTTTGAAGTATTTCAAATTAATGAAACGAAATCTTCGCATACTATTTTTGAGTCTGGTGCAGGCATTTGCCAAGGTTTCCACTCAAGACTAGGTGTGGAAGTGACTGATGCAACAACATATTATGTGATCCCTGTGAATAAAGAGGAATATTACACCAATATTGCAACAGCCACCGTGTTGTCTAATGAAGATTCAAAAAATATGCAGTATGTACCTGTTTTTTATATTCAAAATCCTGAATTAGCGAAAAAAGTGCAGGATGAAGAAAATAAGAAAGGGAAAAATTTAGCAAGTAAAAATATTGAAAATAGAAAAACGATTTTATCCCATGTGATATGTCGTAAAGTCATTTAGGCATAGTTTATTAAGGAAAATCTATGAAAAAATTAATCTTATTATTACCAGCTTTATTTCTTGTGGGTTGTGTCGCACAAAAAAATGTGGAAAGTGCACAAATGGATTTAAAAACATTAGAAGAATATAACCAACGCGTGAAAAGCGGAAATACAGTTGACCCATCGCAAAAGCAGGCGTATTCAAAAGAAGTTGAGCATCAAGCTAACTTAAGTGATACTCAGCCAAAAGTCGTAGAACGTCGTTCTAGATTACACCCAGTGCCGTTGCTTTTCTTACCAACAGTAAGTTATCAATATAGCCGTCATTATATTAAAACAAACTAAACAAAATACGTTTAGTTGACAAGAAAGATCACCTGATAAAGAGGTGGTCTTTTTTTATAGCTTTAAAATTTCTTTTACAAAGGGAATCGTTAATTTACGTTGGGCTTGTAATGATGCTTTATCTAATTTACTTAGTGCTTCAAATAACGTTTTCATATCGCGCTCTAAGCGTTTCAAAAGAAAATTAGCTACTTCATCGGGGAGTTCGATACCACGTTGATGTGCATTTTTTTGCAATACATGGATTTTTTGTTGATCATTTAAGGGGACCAGCTGATAGCTTTCTCCCCAGCGTAAACGTGAAGCTAAGTCAGGTAAACTTACAGGTAATGCAGTTGGGGATTGATTTGCACTGATCACAAGCAGTGTATTTTCAACAGATTTTATGCGATTAAATAAATCAAAAATCGCTAATTCCCATTCAGTATTGCCTATAATTGCCTGTAAATTATCTAAACAAACCAATTGTTGTTGTTCTAAGTTTTCGAGTACCGCCGGTGAGAAATATTGGGATTTTTCTAAGGGCACATAGATAGCGGGGCGCTGTAAAAGGAAAAAATGATGAGTAATGCCTTTTAAGAGGTGACTTTTACCACTGCTTTGCTCGCCCCAAATATAAAAAAATTGTTGTGTTAGACAAGTAAAATTTTTGCGTAGCGAATTGAGCAACAATAAATTATTGTCGGGATAGAAATTATCCAGCGTTTCATCATCGAGTTGATGAATAGGCAAAGGTAATTGGAAATTTTCTAACAAAAAGCAACCTACAAAATCGAAAAAAGGAGAATAAGGATAAACGAAAAATGAAGGGTTAAGCAAGACTTAACCCTTAATTTTCTCTTATCGATTTTCTTCTATTGGGGTGTTTTTGGCTTTGGGTAAGATTAAGTTGAGTAAAATCGCGACAACGGCGCATAAACTAATCCCTTTTAAGGAGACTTCTCCAAAGTTCACAAACATACCACCGATGCCAAACGTCATCACAACGGAAATAATACACAGATTACGCGCTTCTGTTACATCCACTTTACCACGGATCAGTGTACTCATACCGACTACGGCGATAGAGCCAAACACTAACATCATAATGCCACCCATGACAATAGTTGGAATGGTAGAGAGGAAAGCCCCGACTTTACCACAGAAGGAAATCGCAATTGCCCAAACGGCTGCCCATGTCATGATTTTAGGGTTAAAGTTGCGCGTAAGCATGACAGCACCAGTGACTTCAGCATAAGTTGTATTAGGTGGTCCTCCTAAGAATGAGGCGGCACTCGTTGCAATACCATCCCCTAATAAAGTGCGATGTAATCCTGGTTTTTGTAGGAAGTCTTTCCCTGTCACCGAACTGATTGCCATGATCCCACCGACATGCTCAACTGCTGGGGCGATAGCAATCGGTAATAAATAAAGAATAGCTTCTAATTTAAATTCAGGGGTAGTAATTTCTGGCACACTAAACCAAGGTGCATCAATGACAGGTTGGAAATTAATTAAGCCTAAGAATAAGCAGAGGATATAGCCGACGACAATACCAAACATGATAGGAATTAATTTCATCATGCCTTTAGCAAACACCGCAACACCTAACGTTGTCAATAATGTTGCCATCGAAACGAATACGGCATCGTTATATTGATAAGTGCTGTTTTTACCTAATGCCATGTCCACGGCAACAGGGGCAAGTCCCATACCGATGATGATAATAACGGGACCAACAACTACTGGCGGAAAGACTTTTTGTAAAGCACCAGCACCTTTAATTTTGACTAACGTACTGAGGGCAAAATAAACCAGTCCAGTAAACACCAGCCCCCCCATAGTAGTAGCAATGCCCCATGTTGCCACGCCATATTGAATTGGTGCAATAAAAGCAAAGGAAGAGGCTAAGAAAATTGGGACTTGGCGTCCAGTACAAAGTTGGAATAAGAGTGTCCCAATCCCTGCGGTCAATAAGGCAGTATTGGCATTTAAACCCGTAATCAGGGGAACAAGGACTAAAGCACCGAAGGCAACAAAAAGCATTTGTAGCCCAACGAAGGCTTGTTTTGCGTGATTTTGTTCTAGAAGAACAGGGGGATTTTGATTTGTCATGTTAAGTTTCAACTCTCTGTCTGAATTAACTTTTCATTTTATAGTGTTCAAGCTGTTAAGATTGTAAGCGCTATAAATTGAACGGAAAAAAGCGGCATAAGATGCCGCTTGTGTTGGGATTATTTAGTGCCAAAAATTTTATCACCGGCATCACCAAGACCTGGAATAATATAGCCTTGTTCATTTAAGTGACTATCAACTGATGCGGTATATAATTCGATATCAGGGTGCGCAGCTTCTAATGCTTTAATGCCTTCAGGCGCGGCGACTAACACGAGCACTTTAATGTGTTTACAGCCTTTCGCTTTTAGAAGATCGATTGTCGCAATCATAGAGCCGCCGGTGGCAAGCATTGGGTCAACCACAATAGCTAAGCGTTCTTCTAAATCACTGGCGAGTTTTTGGAAATAGGGAACAGGTTCAAGGGTTTCTTCATCACGATACATCCCCACGACGCTAATACGGGCGCTTGGCACATGTTCTAAAACCCCGTCCATCATCCCTAATCCTGCTCGTAAAATAGGAACAACAGTGACTTTTTTCCCTTTAATTTGATCAATTTCGACGGGACCGCACCAACCATCAATGATCACTTTTTCTGTTTCTAAGTCAGCGGTAGCCTCGTATGTTAATAAACTGCCTACTTCTGTTGCTAATTCGCGGAATTTTTTCGTATTAATCTCAGCTGAACGCATTAGACCTAATTTATGTTTGACCAGCGGATGCTGTACTTGGACTAATTTCATGGTAGGCTCCTTTTGGGTGGGTGAAAAATAAAATCATTAAATTTTAAAACATAATCTAAAAAATTGATAGTTAGAGACTTGGCTAATTTTATATTTTTTAAGCATAAAAAAACGGTCTGAAAACAGACCGCACTTTTTTTAAACAATTTATTCTTCCATCGCATACCCTTGTGGGGGCAATTGTTTGCCATCAAGGAAAGCATGTTCACCGATCAACGTTAAACGTTCCTCTACAAACCATTTGACGACTAAAGGATAAATGCGTAACTCTTGCGCTTTGACACGTTGCTCAATGTCTTTAATACGGTCTTCAGCAAAGATAGGCACTTTCGCTTGTAAAATGACGGCACCTGCATCCACCTCTTCATTCACAAAATGGACTGAGGTACCATGTTCGCGCTCACCTGCATCGAGGGCTTGCTGATAAGTATTGAGACCCGGGTATTTAGGGAGAAGCGAAGGATGAATATTGAGAATTTTGCCAGCAAAACGTTGAGTAAACGCAGGACTTAAAATTTTCATATAGCCTGCGAGTACGATCAAATCGGCTTGGACAGATTCAATATAATGACCAATTTGCTCATCCATAGCGCGGTTATTAGCAAAATCTTTGCGTAAAAACACTTTACTTGGAATGGACGCGCTTTGAGCTCGCTCTAAAGCATAAGCTTCCGCTTGATTACTGATGACAGCAACGATTTTACCTGCAATCTGTCCGCTATGACAGGCATCGATTAATGCCTGTAAATTACTGCCATGTCCTGACACTAAAACAACAATTTTTTTCATTAGCGAATAATCACTTGTTCTTCGCCATCAGTGGCGTGTTCAATTTGACCAATGACCCAAGCTTTTTCACCTGTTTGTTTTAATAAGCCAAGTGCCGTATCCACATCTTCTTGTGGTAATGCAATAATCATGCCCACGCCACAGTTGAAGGTACGATACATTTCATGGGTGTCAATATTGCCTTTTTCTTGTAACCATTTGAAGACAGGTTGCCATTCCCAGCTGCTTTCATCGATGACAGCTTTAACATTTTTTGGAAGGACACGTGGAATATTTTCCCAGAAACCACCGCCAGTTAAATGACAAATTGCATGGACATCGGCGTGTTTAATTAATTGTAGAATAGATTTGACATAAATTTTAGTTGATGCAAGCACTTGATCCGCAAGTGGTTTACCTGCGAGTTGTTCTTCTGCTGGATTGATGCCTGCTACCTCAATGACCTTACGAATTAAAGAATAACCATTTGAATGTGGACCACTTGATCCTAAGGCGATTAATACGTCACCTACGCGGACTTTACTGCCATCAATGATCTCTGACTTTTCGACGACACCGACACAAAATCCTGCTAAGTCATAATCACCAGCATGATACATTCCCGGCATTTCAGCGGTTTCTCCCCCTACCAATGCACAGCCAGATTGTTCACAACCGTTAGCAATGCCTCTAATTACACTGGCAGCAACATCCACATCTAATTTACCGGTAGCATAATAATCTAAAAAGAATAACGGTTCTGCGCCTTGTACTACAAGGTCATTAACACACATCGCGACCAAATCAATACCAATACTATCATGACGATTTAAATCAATCGCTAAACGCAGTTTGGTTCCCACACCATCTGTGCCAGAAACTAAAATCGGTTCTTTGTATTTTGTTGGTATCGCACATAAAGCACCAAAACCGCCTAGGCCACCGATGACTTCAGGGCGGGTTGTGCGTTTGACATCGGCTTTGATTTTTTCGACTAAAGCATTACCGGCATTGATATCAACGCCAGCATCTTTGTAACTTAATGATTGTTTGCTCACAATGATTTCCTATAAGTTAGAGAAAATAAATTTAAATCTGCTAAATTGTAGCATGCCTAAGCAAACGTTTGCGATAGTTGTTTAAGAATTTTTACGCGTCAGGTTGTTTTGTCTTTTGCACAATAAAAAGCGATAAAAAGGCTTTTGCTCCTTTGTTTCTCTCGTTAGAATAGTGGGCATCGTATCAATGTGTACTTTTTTATCTCGCAAAGCACTCGCAGGTAGTGTCAAAGGAGTCAGTAATGAAGAAATGGGGATTTATGATGATCAGCATGTTTGGCTTAGTTGCTTGTAACGCGCCTGTGCCTGTCGAGAAACCACAACCACCAGAAATTGTATTGACTTTGCCTACACTCATTGAGTCTGGTTTTGTCAGACTAGAACAAAATCCTAATCAATTTATTGATGCGCAGCGTGTGAAAAAAGATCCTTTAAATCCAAACCAAGTGCATTTTGATGTTGTAGAGAATTTTGAAAAAGCCGTTTATGCTTATCCTGAGCAGCCCGAACGTTATGCGAAATCATTGCGACAAGTGTATTTTGTCAATTGTGAAAGTCATGGTTTAGCCTTAGTCAGCGCGACCTATCATGCAGATTTTTGGGGAAAAGGCGAGGCGTCATCGACCCAAATACAGCATCTTTCTTTAGCAAAACATTATATGCACTCGCCACACAAGATTCTCGGACAAGTCATTTGTAAAGGGATTTATCGAAATTAATAGGCATTCACGGAGAATTAATGAAACAGTGTCCCCTTGATGAGGGGACATTTTTTATTGCTTTTAGTTATATTATTTTATCCCCTCTCTTTTCTTTTTTATGTAGCATTGTTATCAAATAACTCTAAATGGGTATCTTTTTCGTTTCTCACCAAAATTGTTACCTAAACGCCTTTCTTATTTGGGTTTTAAGGCTTTTTTCTACTTATTTAGAGGTATTTTATATGCTACACATTTCCATTTTTGATTGCTTTCTGAATGAAATTTTGATCAAGCGCAAAAAAGTGCGAAATACCTCAGCAAAAAGTATGGTTATTTGCTATTTTTCGACATTAAGGAACTCTCTTTTTATCAGCTAGCTAGTTGTTTTTAATGATAAAAATTATCATTTAGGATGATGAGCAGGTCTGGTCGTTTTTTTTATTCATTTTATATAGGCAAAGTGATTTAAAGTTTAAATCTATGAATGGAGTGATTATCGTGAACACATTGAAAAAACGCTTATTCGTTGCAACGACAATGATCTGGGGACTCTCAGTGACATTGCCCGTTCTAGCGGAATATAAACCGATTGAACAACCGGTTGAGCCAGCAAATCCAAGTTTAAAAATTGAATCGCGTAACGATTTGTTCAAAGAAAAATATCCAAAGCAATATCAAACTTGGGCGGATACCTCAAAATCGACGGATCTTGATTCGGTTAACTATGAAGATCCTCGCGTGATTGTACTATGGGCAGGCTATGCGTTTGCCAAAGATTATAAAAAACCACGTGGACACTTCTACGCGGTAACCGATGTGAGAGAAATTTTACGTACAGCAGCGCCTATGACGCCTGATGCGGGTCCAATGCCAATGGCATGTTGGTCTTGTAAAAGTCCCGATGTGCCTCGCTTAATTGCTGAGCGCGGTGAAGCGGGTTATTTTGGGGCAACATGGGCAAGTGGTGGTTCAGAAGTCGTGAACCCGATTGGCTGCGCAGATTGTCATGACACCACCTCAAAAGACTTTGCGGAAGGCAAACCTGCCTTACGTATTGCGCGTCCTTACGTGTTACGTGCCTTAGAAAAAATTGATCATAAATTTGATACCTCAGACCGGACAGATCAGCGTGCTGCATTGTGTGCAAACTGTCATGTGGAATACTATTTCGCGGGTGATTTAAAACAAGTGACGTTTCCATGGGATAACGGTATCACCGTGGACGCCATGGAGAAATATTACGATGACATCGGTTTTGTGGATTGGACACATGCTGTTTCGAAAGCACCAATGTTAAAAGCACAACACCCTGATTATGAAACCTGGATGCTCGGTGTGCATGGTAAAAATGGAGTGACTTGTATTGACTGCCATATGCCAAAAGTACAGGGCGCAGACGGTAAAGTCTATACTGACCATCAAATCGGTAACCCTTTTAATGCCTTTGAACACACTTGTGCAAACTGCCATGACCAAAGCAAAGAAAAATTACAAGCAATGGTCAAATCACGTAAAACCGAAATTAAAGATGTGATGTTACGTCTTGAAGATCAATTGGTTGCCGCACACTTTGAAGCGAAAGCAGCTTGGGAAGCCGGCGCGACCAAAGAAGAAATGAAAGAGGCATTGCAAGATATCCGTCATGCGCAATGGCGTTGGGATTATGCAGCAGCAGGACATGGTGGACATATTCATGCACCAGATGTGTTGTTGAAAGTGATTGGGACAGGCTTGGATAAATCCGCTGATGCCAGAACTAAATTAGTGCGTGTCTTAGCCAAACATGGCATTACCGATCCTGTGCAATTGCCAGATATTTCAACGGCAGAAAATGCGTGGAAAGCGACAGGCGTGGATATTGAAAAAGAACGTAAGGCAAAAGCCGAATTCCTCAAAACTGTTGTTCCTCAATGGGATAAAGAAGCCCGTGAAAAAGGCTTACTTCCTGCGGAGAAATAAACAGAAACTTTGTCAAAAATGACCGCACTTTGAGGTTATGACGATCAGTGCGGTGCGTTTAACACTACATTTTGAGGTAATAAACATGCGCTTACATTCCCTAATCAAACAAGGAATCGCTATCACGGCAGGATTGATTGCGTTTAGTGTGGCGACTTTCGCGCAGGCAGAGAAAGCCAACAGTAACGAAGTCAGTCAATTAATGTATGAGCCACAATTGGAACATCAACGTGATCCGAACCAATATTGTGCGAAATGCCATAAATTAGAAGCTAATGATAGCCAATCTGGTGGGGTGTTCCATTTTGGAAAATTCCACGGAACTCATTTATCGGAAAAAAATCCGAATACCGGTAAACCGATTACCTGCGTGAACTGTCATGGCAATATTTCTGAAGATCACCGCCGTGGTGTGAAAGATGTGATGCGTTTCCATGGCAATATTTTCAGCGATGAAAAACCAATGTTCACCGTAGAGGAACAAAATCAGGTTTGCTTTGCGTGTCACCAACCGAAAAAATTACGCGAAACACTTTGGGCGCATGATGTACATGCCATGAAGTTACCTTGTGCAAGTTGCCATACTTTGCATCCCGCACAAGATAAAATGTCAGGTATTGCGAAGAAAGACCAAGTGAAACTTTGCGTGGATTGTCACGGTGAACAACAAAAACGTAAGGCAAATTTACAACCACCGCATATTTATGCTCCGCAACAAAAGGATAAACAATGACAGCTTGCTCACGCCGAAACTTTGTTTCCGGCATGGGAGCGTTAATCCTCATGACGGGAACATCAATAAAATCAGTGGGACAGAACGCAAGCGAGGCGAAAAAAACAATTCGTTATGCGATGTTACACGATGAAACCGCTTGTATCGGTTGTACTGCTTGTATGGATGCGTGTCGTGAAACCAACCAGGTCCCAGAAGGGGTTTCTCGTTTGGAGATTATCCGTAGTGAGCCTTATGGTGAGTTTCCAAACGCAGAATATGAATTTTTCCGCCATTCTTGTCAGCATTGTCACAATGCACCTTGTGTGCATGTTTGTCCAACAGGGGCGTCTTTTGTTGACAAAGAAACAGGTATTGTCGATGTGCACAAAGATCTTTGTGTCGGTTGCCAATATTGTATTGCTGTCTGCCCATATCGTGTTCGATTTATTCACCCCGTGTATAAATCAGCCGATAAATGTAACTTCTGTCGCGATACCAATTTAGCTAACGGCAAATTACCGGCTTGTGTGGAATCTTGCCCAACCAATGCGTTGACCTTTGGGGATCTGAATGATCCTGACAGTGCCATTTCACAAAAAGTCAAATCGCAGCAAGTGTATCGGACGAAGGTGGAATTAGGCACCGATCCACAGCTGTATCATGTACCAGCTAAAAGAGGGGAGCTAAGACGATGAACAGTCCATTTCATTTCCCGTCTTTAGTATGGGATCATACCATCGCCGTTTATTTGTTCTTATTGGGGATCTCTGCCGGTGCAACCATGTTAGCCGTTTTGTTAAAACGCGCAGGGCTAGCTGGCGCAGAACCGTCAAACAATCATGTGATACGTTGTACGGCATTTTTGGCGCCATTAAGTCTGATTATTGGCTTGGTGATTTTGATTTTCCATTTAACTAAGCCATGGACCTTTTGGTACTTGATGTTTAATTACAGTACCACCTCTATTATGTCGATGGGGGTTATGCTATTCCAAGTATATATGGCATTTTTACTGGTCTGGCTAGCGATTATTTTCCATCAGCTTGTGGCAACTTTAATTGAGCAATATGCCAAACCGTTACGATTTGTGAATAAATTGATTGCCTTTGCTACCAAATTCACTGGGTTAATTGAAATTATTTTGATAATTCTCTCTGTGTTATTGGGCGCCTATACGGGCTTCTTATTATCGGCTTTGATTAGCTACCCAATGTTGAATAACCCGGTGTTACCAATTTTATTCTTGGCCTCAGGGACATCGTCAGGTATTGTGGCATTAATTTTCTGTACCTTGCTCTTTACTAAAGAAGACCCTCATTCACCTGCGTTAGGCTTCTTACATAAATTTGAATTGCCGGTAGTGTTGATGGAAATCTTTTTACTTGCTGCCTTCTTTATTGGCTTGTATTTAGGGGGCGGTCAAAAAACGGTGGCATTTGAGGCCGCACTTTTAGGTGGATTCTGGGCAAATGTCTTCTGGATTGGGGTAGTTGGTATTGGTTTAGTCTTGCCATTACTCCTCAATGGCATAGCCACTCCGCAGTTAAAACATCGCAAAGGCTTTATGCTACTGGTGGCTTGCTTAGGCTTAATTGGCGTGTTATGTTTGCGTTTCTTTATCCTCTATGCAGGACAAATGACGCTAGCATAAATGCTTCATTTTATGAGAAGGCGAACCTAAGTTCGCCTTTTTGATACAGCTTTTCAGATTTGTTTATATTCACTATGATCCCAGAACTTGGTTTTTTGGCTTTACTGATCGCTTCTTTGTGTGCGTTCTTGCTTGCGCTAGTGCCACAAGTCGGCATTTTTTTGCGTAAGCCGTATATGATTGGTACTGCGTGGAATTTGAGTTATCTCTTTGGGATATTTACTTGTATAGCGTTATTCTGCCTTGCCTATGCCTTTGCGCTCGATGATTTTTCTGTGCAATATGTGGCACATCATTCTAATTCACAACTGCCAATTTTCTTTAAAGTGTCTGCTACTTGGGGTGGACATGAAGGGTCGATGCTATTTTGGTTGTTTGCTTTAGCACTCTGGTTGATTCTCTTTGCGTTTTCCAGTCGTCATAAAGATCCGATTATTTGTGCGCGAGCACTTTCAGTGCTTGGGCTCATTTGTTTTGGTTTTTGTCTCTTTATTTTATTTTTATCAAATCCATTTGAACGCAGTTTTCCACAAGCATTTGAAGGGCGTGATTTAAATCCGATGTTGCAAGATGTGGGGCTGATTTTTCACCCACCTTTATTGTATTTGGGCTATGTGGGCTTTGCAGTCAATTTTGCTATTACCATTTCTGCTTTAGTGAGTGGGCATTTAGATGCCGCCGTGGCTCGCATGATGCGCCCTTGGGTTTTGCTATCTTGGTTATTTTTAACTTTAGGGATTGTGTTAGGGTCTTGGTGGGCGTATTACGAACTAGGCTGGGGCGGCTGGTGGTTTTGGGATCCGGTCGAGAACGCCTCATTGATGCCTTGGTTATTAGGTTTGGCACTATTACATAGTCTATCTATCACAGAACAGCGTGGCATTTTTAGTTACTGGACGCTGCTATTTTCACTTTTGGCATTTTCTTTCAGTTTACTGGGTACCTTCATCGTGCGCTCGGGCGTCTTAACTTCTGTGCACGCGTTTGCAGTAGATGGCGATCGGGGAATTGCCTTACTGATTTTATTCTTTTTATTGACTGTGAGTGCATTCACTTTATTTGCATTAAAGGTTAACTTGCCACAAAGTGCGGTACGTTTCCGTTTAATTTCGAAGGAAAATGCTCTGTTGCTTCTCAATATTTTATTGACGATTGCCACGGTCAGTGTCTTTTTAGGCACTTTTTATCCGATTGTCTTTACCGCATTACAATGGGGATCTATTTCAGTCGGCGCGCCGTATTTTAATACAATTTTTCTGCCACTGTTTGTGATGGCAATGCTTGCTATGATTTTGGTGTTGTCTTTACGTTGGAAAACACTGAATAAAAAACCGTTTATTCAACGTACGTTATTGTTATTTCCCGCGCTTATATTGGCTTATGGATTAATCCGTTATTATGTAGATCATAACCAAGGGTTGCCTTTCAATTTCAGCGCTTATGGCTTGTTAAGCTTGTCGATTTGGTTAATTCTGGCGACGTTATGGCTCCCATGGACGCAGCTGAAACTGAAACAGCTCGCCATGGTGATCGCGCATTTAGGTGTAGCGATAACGGCAATTGGGGCGATCATGAGTAGCTATTACAGCAGTGAGATTGGCGTGCGCTTGGCACCGCAACAACGCCAAAAACTCGGTGATTACGAGTTTCACTATCAGGGTTTTCAGCATGTGTTAGGTCCGAATTACACCAGTGAAAAAGCCCATTTTGTGGTGACAAAGCAAAACCAAGCTTATACTGAGATTTACCCAGAACGCCGTTATTATGATGTGCGTACTATGAACATGAGCGAAGTTGGGATTGATTGGGGGTGGCTTGGTGATGTCTATATTGTAATGGGCGATAAATTGGGACAAGGCGAATTTACTTTCCGCTTGCAATATAAACCTTTTATCCGTTGGTTATGGTTTGGCGGGCTTTTAATGGCACTCGGTGCCTTGCTTGCCATATTTTCCTTGCGCAATAGCAATAAACTAAAACCACGTCGTCAGTCAGATTGAATGAACAGGTGAGAGTATGAGTATGCTACATCAGCAAAAAAGAAAAAATCACTTTGTATTTTTACCGCTTGTGATCCTGTTAGCCGTATGCGCTTTATTATTCATCGGATTACAGCAGGATCCGCAGAAAATCGCTTCTGCCTTAATTGGTAAGCCTGTACCGACGTTTTCGCAAGCCGATCTTTTGCGCACAGAAAGACGTGTGACTCAGCAGGATTTACCTCAACAGACCTTTTTACTCAATGTGTGGGGCAGTTGGTGTGCATATTGTAAAAAAGAGCATCCTTTTTTAATGCAATTAGCCAAATCGATGCCGATTGTGGGCTTAAATTACCGTGATAACCCCCAAAATGCGTTGGCAATGTTGAATCAACTAGGTAATCCTTTTCAGCTTGTCATCAATGACAGTCGCGGGGAATTAGCACTGAATTTAGGGGTAGATGGCGCCCCTGAGACCTATTTGATCGATCAATACGGTGTGATTCGTTATCGTTACTCAGGTCCATTAACGCCAGAGGTGTGGCAAGAAATGTTTATCCCAGAATGGCAAAAATTGGAGGCTGAAAATGCCAAAGTGCGGTAAGTTTTTACTGAGTTTTGTCTTTGTGATCAGTGTCTTTGCGCGGGCGGATATGGTGGATACTTACTCATTTAACAGCCCTGAAGAACGGGTTCGTGCAGTGGCGTTAGCAAAGGCGCTGCGTTGTCCACAATGCCAAAATCAAAACTTGGTCGAATCCAATTCGCCAATTGCCTATGATTTGCGCATTGAGGTGTACAACATGGTGAACGAAGGAAAAAACAATCAACAAATTATCGACGCGATGACGGCACGTTTTGGTAATTTTGTGTTATATAAGCCCCCGTTTCAGTGGACAACCCTGTTGTTGTGGCTTTCGCCAATCTTTTTAACTGTGTTAGCGTTTGGTCTCATGTGGCGCTATGCTAAAAAGCGTGAAAAACCGCAGCACACTACCGCGTTAGATCCGGCACAACAAGCGAAATTAACGCAATTACTTAAACAAACGGAGCACACAGGAAACAAAAAATGATGGGATGGGGATTAGCACTATTTGGGTTATTGATTGTGGTGTTCCTGATGTTACCTTTGGCAAAATGGCAAGCATGGCAGACACACTATCGCCAACAACAAAATGTGGCACTTTATCGTGCACAAGTAGCAAGACAATCTGATCCCGAATTGGCGAAAGAGTTAGGGCAACGCTTACTAGAAGATGAAAAATTTTTCCAAAATAGACCGCACTTTGAGCAACAGTCAGGTGAAAAAAGTGAGCGCTTTTCGTTTAAATTTCATCTGTTTTTAATTGTCTTATTGTTGACTGTTCCAACGCTGTATTATTTTTCTTTGCCACGTTATGCTGCCGTCGAAGTCGGTGAGCAAGCCTTTTTAGCGCAACAAATGCAGTTAATGGAACAAGCTGTCTCACAGCAACACGAGGATAAAATCACGCAACTTCAGCAAAAATTACGTCAAGATCCTAATCATGCAGAAAATTGGTTATTGCTTGGGCAAGCTTATCTGGACAATGCCGAAGTAGAGCACGCCTTAATTGCCTATGGCAATGCCCAACAATTATTAGGTGACAAACCGGCTATTCTTGGTGCGATAGCAACGGCGTATTATTATCAAGCTGGACAAAAAATGACAGCTAAAGTGGATGCACTATTAACGCAAGCCTTAACGGCTGATCCTTTTGAAACAGCGAGCTTGTCTTTGATTGCTACAGATGCTTTTGTACAAGGAAATTATCAGAAAGCCGCACAAACCTGGCAAAAAATGTTAGACTCCGACCGACCGAATGTCGAACGTCGCCTACTGATTCAGCGAATACAAATGGCGCAATTTAGACAGCAATCCAATTAAATAACTTGAAATCAGGTGGGGGGGAACCATGCCTGATTTTATTTAACCGCAATACGGTGATCAAACAAGCTTATGAACAACTATTCTGATGTAATTATTCTCGGTGCGGGTGCAGCGGGATTATTTTGTGCAAGCCAAGCCGCCAAGTTAGGCAAACAAGTCACCTTACTCGATAATGGCAAAAAGATTGGACGAAAAATTTTGATGTCAGGTGGTGGATTTTGTAATTTCACGAATTTAGAAGTGACGCCACAACATTATCTTTCGCAGAATCCTCATTTTGTTAAATCGGCTTTAGCCCGATATACCCAGTGGGATTTTATTGCCATGGTGGCAAGCTATGGTATTGCCTATCATGAAAAAGAATTAGGTCAACTCTTCACCGATGAAGGCGCCGAAAAAATCGTGGATATGCTGGCGACAGAATGTGCCAACTATCAGGTAAATATTCAGTTACGCCAACAAGTGAGCGACATCCGCCAACTGAACCAAGCAGATGCTGAACAAGGAAGAAAAGGGCGTTTTGCATTACTTGCTAATGGAACAACTTGGTATTGCGATGCTTTAGTGATTGCGACAGGAGGGCTGTCTATGCCGGGCTTAGGGGCAACACCTTTTGGCTATCAAGTGGCAGAGCAATTTGGGATTAAGGTTTTGCCACCAAGAGCCAGCTTAGTGCCTTTTACTTGGCGTGAAGCAGATAAAGTGTATACCACCCTCTCTGGCGTGGCGTTACCGATAGTTGTTACGGCAAACTGTGGCAAATCCTTTAGCAATCAAATGTTGTTTACTCACCGTGGTATTTCTGGTCCTGCTATTTTGCAAATTTCTAACTATTGGCAACCGAACGAATCCGTGGAGATTAATTTATTGCCTCAAGATATTGCGGAATTTTTGCAGCAATTACGTACCACTTCACCTAAATTACAGCTTAAAAATGCATTAGCAAGAGTCTTGCCTAAAAAATTAGTCGAAGTTTGGAGCGAACAACAACTCATTCAAGACGAGCCGATTGCACAACTCAGCAAAGTCCGTTTACAGCAATTAAGCGATTTGATCCATCATTGGCAATTTTTACCGAATGGGACGGAAGGTTATCGTACTGCGGAAGTCACTATGGGGGGGGTGGATACCCGTGCTGTTTCGTCGAAAACCATGGAAGCACAAAGCGTAAAAGGCTTGTATTTTATTGGTGAAGTGCTCGATGTCACTGGCTGGTTAGGCGGTTATAATTTTCAATGGGCATGGAGTTCGGCTTATGCTTGTGCTATGGCATTAGTTGACGACAACTGATTTTACTTCTTCATAAGCTGAGTAAAGCGCCTTTTACGCAAGAAAATATTTCACGTTGGCATTTTTTTGTGTTAGGTAAAACCTATCGAAATAGGTATCCTTATAAGTTAATCTTGCTATTTTTCAGCTTATCCAATGTGTTGAAATATTATTTTCCAAGCTGAATTCACTCATATAAAAAATAGCGAAACCTGTTATGCAGTGATATTGTTAGGAGTAATACTGATAGTACAACGAAATAACACCTGATGTGATGAAATGTGATAGCTGCGGAGAAAATTTGTTTAGAAAAAGAGAGAAATCTGCTTTTTCAGTGATGTCTATTTTTATTTCTTTTCCTTTCCTTGATATTTAATGTTATAGTGCATTCATTGCAATATTTTCTTTCTTTAAAATAACATTATCATAAATAATGATATTTGTTTTCACTTGGTTCTGCAAAATAAGTATTTATTTTTGTAATCTATATTCTCTGTTATATAGCTTGCCCATTTTTATTTCCAAATAGGTTAAATGTATTCTTGATTATTTATATTATAGCAAGCACATTGTTTACTTTATTTTGTATAAACAATGACAGCTAATAGGATAACGGAGTACATTTCCTACTAACCACCACGCAATCCGTATGAAAAGGAGTGATAGGTAAAACCGTCGCTATTGCGCGAAAATGAACGCTATGTGAATAACTGTCTGAGCTTTGATAGGACAGTGCTGTTTTACTTGTTTACACATAATAGGTTTTATTTATTACGTTGTTTGTTATTTCCTTTTTAATTACTTTTCTCTATCAAAATAATAGATTGCGAGTGTTTTTTTTCTAAATATAATGGAGCCCACAAGGTACTCAGCTAGTGATATTTACTCGCTAATGGAGTATCCCGTTCATAAATTCAGAATCTTCGATTTCTATTATTTGAGAGGAATTTTATTATGTCTAAATGCCCATTTGACCATGGTTCAAAAACCTTAACGAATGCAGCTGGTGCACCTATTGTTGAAAACGACAACACCATGTCTGCGGGTCCTAAAGGTCCATTACTTTTACAAGATGTTTGGTTCCAAGAGAAATTAGCACACTTTGCACGTGAGCGTATTCCTGAGCGTGTTGTTCATGCAAAAGGTTCAGCAGCGTACGGTACATTCACTGTGACACACGATATCAGCAAATACACTAAAGCGGATTTATTCAATGGTATCGGTAAACAAACACAAGTCTTATTACGTTTCTCAACAGTAGCGGGTGAGCGCGGTGCGGCAGACGCTGAGCGTGATGTGCGTGGTTTCGCATTAAAATTCTACACTGAACAAGGTAACTGGGACTTAGTGGGTAACAACACACCAGTCTTCTTTATCCGTGATCCATTGAAATTCCCAGATTTCATTCATACGCAAAAACGTAATCCACAAACTAACTTGCGTGATGCGAACGCGGCATGGGATTTCTGGTCACGTCACCCTGAATCATTACACCAAATCATGATTCTTTTCAGTGATCGTGGTATTCCAACTGACTTACGTCATATGAACGGTTACGGTAGCCATACATATAGCTTTATTAACGCACAAAATGAGCGTTTCTGGGTGAAATTCCACTTCAAAACACAACAAGGTCACAAATTCTATACTAATGAAGAAGCGGCTAAAGTGGTGGGTGAAAACCGTGAGTCAAGCCAACAAGATTTATACGAAGCGATTGAGCGTGGCGAATTCCCACGTTGGAATGTTCAAGTGCAAATCATGCCAGAAGCAGATGCACACAAACATAACTATGCGTTTGACTTAACTAAAGTATGGCCACACAAAGATTATCCGATGATCGAAGTGGGTGTATTAGAGTTAAACCAAAACCCAATTAACTACTTCGCAGAAGTGGAACAAGCTGCGTTTGCACCTTCTAACATCGTACCGGGAATTGGTTTCTCACCAGACCGTATGTTACAAGGTCGTCTTTTCTCATACCAAGACGCACAACGTTACCGTTTAGGGGTTAACCATCACCAAATCCCAGTGAACGCACCAAAATGCCCATACCACACCACTCACCGTGATGGCGCAATGCGTGTAGATAACAATGGTGGTACACACCCTAACTATGCACCGAACCGTTTTGATACTTATGTGCCGACTCACCAACAAGAGCCTGCATTAGAGTTAGAACGTTCAGCAGCACACTTTAACTTCCGTGAGTATGATGAAGACTACTACACACAACCTGCCGCACTTTACAACTTATTCGATGCGGATCAAAAAGCACGTGTGGCAGCAAACTTCGCAGCCGGTTTATCTGGTGTGACAGACAGTGCAATCGTTGAAAGACAATTAGCCTTGTTTGATAAAGTGAGCAAAGAATTAGCAGATGCAATTCGTGCAAACTTAGCAAAATAATACCTTCTGAACTTTATGAATATTAGGCTTGGGGCAACCCAAGCCTTTTTCGTTTTATGCATGGTCTCCACATAGTTGACTCAATTTGTTGAATTTGTGCTACTGTCAAAATCTCGCTAAAATAGACCGCACTTTCTGCCTGAATTTATGCTTTTCAAGGATACTTTTTATGTCTCAACCCCGTTTTGTTCACCTTCGCGTTCACAGTGATTTTTCCATGATTAATGGGATTGCCAAAGTCAAGCCATTAATTAAAGCCTGTGTCGATAATCATATGGTGGCAATGGGCTTAACAGACTTTACTAACTTTTGTGGTTTAGTGCGCTTTTATGGCGAGGCATTATCTGCTGGTGTGAAACCCATTATTGGAGCAGATGTGCTGGTGAGAAGTGAACTTTGTGGTGATGAACCTTTTGAGCTGACATTACTGGCTAAGAACAATATAGGCTATCACAATATTACTTTGCTGCTCTCTAAAGCCTATGAGCGAGGTTATCAAGATCTCCCTTATCTAGACCAAGCCTGGCTCGCTGAATACCGTGAAGGGATTATTGTACTGTCAGGGGGACACAATGGTGATGTGGGTAAAAAATTACTAAAAGGTCATGCGGCTGAGATTGAAAGTGCGGTCGCTTTTTATCAAGATTTTTTCCCCGAACACTTTTATTTGAGTTTGAGCCGCACAGGACGTTATGAAGAAGAACGCTATGTGAGTTTGGCTTTGACATTGGCAGAAGAAAAAGGCTTGCCCGTTGTTGCCACTAATGATGTGTTATTTTTGCATGAAGACGATTTTGAAGCCCATGAAATTCGCGTCGCCATTCATGACAGTTACACCCTTGATGATCCTAAACGTCCTAAACTTTATACCAATCAGCAATATTTTCGCTCTGAGCAAGAAATGTGTGATCTTTTTGCAGACGTGCCTTCGGCATTAGAAAATACCTTACTGATCGCGCAACGTTGTAATGTGACGATTCGTCTTGGAGAGTATTTTTTACCACAATTTCCAACGGGCGATCTGTCCACAGAAGATTTTTTGGTAAAAAAATCGAAAGAAGGTTTGGAAGAGCGCCTTAAATTTCTTTTTCCCGATGAAAAAGTGCGTCAAGCACGTCGCCCCGAATATGATGAACGTTTACAAGTAGAATTAGACGTGATTAACCAAATGGGTTTTCCGGGCTATTTCTTGATCGTGATGGAGTTTATTCAGTGGTCGAAAGATAACGATATTCCTGTCGGTCCAGGACGTGGTTCCGGGGCAGGATCGTTAGTGGCGTATGCATTAAAAATTACCGATCTTGATCCGCTAGAATTTGATTTGCTTTTTGAGCGTTTCTTGAACCCAGAGCGAGTCTCCATGCCTGACTTTGACGTGGATTTTTGTATGGATGGTCGCGATCGCGTGATTGATCATGTGGCAGAAACCTATGGTCGTGGTGCAGTATCTCAGATTATCACTTTCGGTACCATGGCAGCAAAAGCCGTGATCCGAGATGTGGGGCGTGTACTTGGTCATCCTTATGGTTTTGTGGATCGCATCTCAAAATTAATTCCGCCTGATCCCGGCATGACCTTGGCAAAAGCATTTGCCGCGGAGCCACAATTACAAGCAGTATACGACTCCGATGAGGAAGTCAAAGCCTTGATTGATATGGCGCGCAAGCTTGAAGGAGTCACCCGCAATGCCGGTAAGCACGCTGGAGGCGTGGTAATTTCCCCAGGGTTAATTACTGATTTCTCGCCGCTTTATTGTGACTCTGAAGGTAAACATCCAGTCACCCATTTTGATAAAAATGATGTGGAGTATGCCGGTCTGGTGAAGTTTGACTTTTTAGGTTTACGCACACTGACCATTATCAAATGGGCATTAGACATGATTAATACGCGTCTTGCCAAAGAAGGCAAACCGCCTGTGGATATTGCCACAATCCCGTTAGATGATCCTGCTTCTTTTGAATTATTAAAACGTTCAGAAACCACCGCCGTATTCCAGCTCGAATCGCGTGGTATGAAGGATTTGATCAAACGTCTTCAGCCTGACTGTTTTGAGGATATTATCGCGTTAGTAGCATTGTTCCGTCCTGGTCCGTTAGAGTCAGGCATGGTACAAAACTTTATTGATCGTAAGCATGGCAATGAAGTAGTGGCGTATCCCGATCCAGAATATCAACACGACAGTTTAAAACCGATTTTAGAACCGACTTATGGCGTAATTGTATATCAAGAACAGGTCATGCAGATTGCCCAAGAATTGGCTGGATATACTCTCGGTGGGGCGGACTTATTACGTCGTGCGATGGGGAAGAAAAAGCCAGAAGAAATGGCAGCACAACGTGAAATTTTTGAGAAAGGCGCGATTCAAAAAGGAGTGGATGGCGAGTTAGCCATGAAAATCTTTGACTTGGTGGAAAAATTCGCAGGTTATGGCTTTAATAAATCCCACTCTGCGGCTTATGCTTTAGTGTCTTATCAAACCCTGTGGTTGAAAACTCATTATCCTGCCGAGTTTATGGCGGCGGTAATGACATCAGAGATGGATAACACCGATAAAATTGTCGGCTTATACGATGAATGTTTACGTATGGGGTTAAAAGTCGCTCCGCCAGATATTAACACCGGTAAGCATCATTTCAGCGTGAATGAACATGGCGAAATTGTGTATGGTATTGGTGCGATTAAAGGGGTGGGAGAAGGACCCATTGAAGCGTTAATTTCAGCCCGTGAGCAAGGCGGCATTTTCAAAGATTTATTTGATTTATGTGCTCGAGTCGATTTGAAAAAGATCAATCGTCGTACTTTTGAAAGTCTGATTTTATCTGGTGCGTTTGATAAATTAGGTCCACACCGTGCCGCGTTATCGAAAAATCTTGAAGATGCGTTAAAAGCCTCCGATCAGCACGCGAAAGATGCGGCAATGGGGCAAGCGGATATGTTTGGTGTGCTGACTGAAAGTCATGAAGACGTGGAAAAAGCGTATGCCAGTACGCCACGTTGGAGCGAGAAAGTAATTTTGGAAGGGGAACGTGAAACCCTTGGGTTATATTTAAGTAGCCATCCTATTAGTCCGTATTTGAAAGAGTTAGCGCATTACAGTGCTACGCGGTTAAAAGATTTAGTACCGAATTCTCGTGGACAAATGAGTACGGTCAGTGGGTTACTTGTCTCATCTCGTTTTGCTGTAACCAAGAAAGGCAATCGGCTTGGCATCGCTACACTAGATGATCGTTCAGGGCGATTAGATATCACGTTATTTGGTGAAGCCTTGGATAAATATGCAGACAAATTACAAAAAGATACGGTGATCATTGTATCAGGGCAAGTCAGTTTTGATGAGTTTTCGGGTGGATTAAAAATGTCAGTTCGTGAACTGATGAGCTTAGATGAAGCGCGTAGTCGCTATGCGAAAAGTTTGGCGATATGTTTATCTGAGGAAAACATGAAACCGACATTTATTCGTGAATTGAAAGCGTTATTAACACCTTATAGTGGCGGAACCTTACCTATCTATGTTTATTATGCGAGTACAGCGGGGCAATGTCGTGTCAAAATGGGAGTACAGTGGTCTGTGAATCCGACCGATCAATTATTTACTGAACTGGCTGAAAAATTAGGTGAAAATGCAGTGGAGTTAGAGTTTCAATCATGAAAAAGTGGATCGTTAGTGTTATTTTGCTGGTTTTTTCGTTAGGGACGTTAGCAGCGACTAATGCAATGCAGTTAGTGAATGATGCCAAGAAGCAAATTAATGTGACAATTGGTTATGATCCGGCTTACCGGAAAATGGCTTTCCCCATGGGGGATGTGCCGTTACACACTGGGGTGTGTACGGATGTCGTGATTCGGGCGTATCGTCATCAGCAGATTGATTTGCAAAAATTGGTCAATCAAGACATGAAAAAAGCGTGGTCAAGTTATCCAAAACTTTGGGGATTAAAAAGCACGGATACCAATATTGACCATCGTCGTGTTCCAAATTTAGAAACTTTTTTTCAACGCCATGCGAAATCATTATCCCTTACGGATATCACAAGTTTTAAGGCAGGAGACATTGTGACTTGGCGTTTACCGCGTAATTTACCGCATATTGGCATTATTTCGGATAAGAAAACTTCGGCAGGGATTCCTCTGGTTATTCATAATATTGGTGCGGGTACGCAGGAAGAAGATATTTTATTTAAATATAAAATGATTGGGCATTATCGTTATTAGATAAAAAAGGGCTTGTAATAAGCCCTTTTAAATGAGTTATGAACAGACTACTTTAATAGCCAATCCACCCTGCGAGGTTTCACGGTATTTAGCATTCATATCTTTGCCTGTTTCATACATAGTTTCAATGACCTTGTCTAAAGTGACTCGTGGACTGGTTGTTCGACGCAATGCCATTCGACTGGCATTAATGGCTTTAACCGCGGCGATAGCATTACGTTCAATACAAGGGACCTGTACCTGTCCTCCGACTGGATCGCAAGTCAGACCAAGATTATGTTCCATGGCAATTTCTGCCGCAATACATACTTGTTCAGGACTACCACCCAGAATTTCAGTCAAGCCAGCCGCCGCCATAGAACAAGCTACACCAACTTCGCCTTGGCAGCCTACTTCAGCACCTGAAATTGACGCATTCATTTTGTACAGTGAACCAATAAAGCTACAAGTTAATAAATAACGTTCGATGATGTCAGGTATGCTATCTGCGATGAAGTGTTCGTAATAAGCAAATACAGCAGGCACAATACCACAAGCCCCGTTGGTTGGCGCAGTTACCACACGTCCGCCTGCAGCATTTTCTTCATTGACAGCAAGCGCATACATATTCACCCAATCCACAATGCTCATTGGATCATTGGATAAGCTACTATTCGCTTGTAACATTCGATATAAGCTTGCCGCGCGACGAGGCACTTTTAATGGACCCGGTAATAAACCTTCTGTATTGATACCGTGTTGGATACAGGCTTTCATGGTTTGCCAGACCTGTTGTAAATGTTGACTTAATGCGGTTTTTCCATGTAATGCGATTTCATTTTTCATCACAACACTAGACAACGGGAGACCATTGTCATCACAGTGTTTTAGCATATCTGCTGCATTTTGGTAAGGAAATGGCACACTGATTTCAGTATGCATAGCATGTTCAAAATGTTCTTCATCCACAATAAACCCGCCTCCGATAGAGTAGTAGGTTTGCTGATAAAGTTCCGTATCATCTTGTGTTAGTGCGGTAATAGTCATCCCATTTTCATGTCGTGGGAGGAAGGTTTGATGAAAGATTAAGTCATCATTAAAATTAAAAGTGACCTCTTTCGTATTTTGCGCGATGGGCAAACGGGCAGTCTGTTTTAGGGTAGAAATAAATTGAGGGATCAACTCGATATCCACATCATGGGGTAAATAGCCGGCTAATCCTATAATAATGGCAATGTCGGTATTATGTCCACGTCCTGTCATGGAAAGTGAACCGTACACCTCCACACGCAGTTTACTCACTTGTGCTAGCTGATGACGACTCACAAGATCATCAATAAATTGTTTGCCCGCTTTCATGGGACCGACAGTATGGGAACTCGAGGGACCAATACCAATTTTAAACATATCAAAAACACTAATCATACATTTCTACTTTTCTTTAGCGTAAAAGGGAGGCTATTCTACACGGATTTTGCCGAATTAAAATAAGCCATAAACAACCGCTGAGATGGCGAACATACCCATGATGGTAACGAAGAGATTCGAAAAGCGTCCTTGGTAACGTTGCATCGCGGGAATTTTACGGATCGCATACATAGGCATGATAAATAAAATTGCAGCAATAATCGGTCCGCCGAAGGATTCTATTAAGCCAAGAATACTTGGATTAATAATGGCGACAATCCACAGGGTTAGCAAGAAGAAAAGTGCGGTGAAATAATTTAATTTTTGACACTTAATCTCTTTTTTGCCAGACATTTTGATAATTAACCCTTCTAGTCCTTCTTTTGCACCGAGATAATGACCAAAGAAAGAGCTAGTAATTGCCAAGAAGGCAACGAAAGGTCCAAGGTAAGAAATATAAGGATTATCAAATTTGTTGGCGAGGAAGGATAAGATACTGATATTTTGTGTTTTTGCTTGTGCTAATTCAGCAGGGGTTAAACTTAATACACAGCTAAAAACGAAGAACATCACAAACACTAGCAAAATACTTGAGGTCATTTTTAAAGTGCGGTTAGTATGCGTTTCTGTGTTTGTGAGATCACCATATTCACGTTGTTGAGATTGGGCAAAAGATGAAATAGCCGGTGAGTGGTTAAACGAAAAAACCAATACAGGGATCGTAATCCATAAGGTGCTGAATAGGGCTTGCGTACTCGGAAATTCTGTTAACATTGAGGTATTCCATTCCGGAATAAGATAGAGTGATAAGGCGAGCAGAATACAGACTAATGGATAGACTAAAAACTCGGTAATTTTTAGCATGATCTTCTCATTCATTAACATAACAGAAATTAAGCCGGCAATGAGGATGAAAGCCAATAAGGCGCGATTAGGTGAGCTCATATGCAGTTGATGTACAATAAATGAATCGACTGTGTTAGTTATTCCGTTACCATAAATCAGCAGAATAGGAAAAATCGCGAAGAAATAAAGTAAAGTAATGAATTTTCCTGCGGTTTGACCAAAATGTTCTTCTACGACTTCAGTAATATCACTGCCGCTTTTGGCAGAAGATAGGACAAAACGAGTGAGTCCGCGGTGTGCTAAGTAAGTCATGGGACCTACTAGGAGTGTCATGCATACTAAGGGCCAAAACCCGCCTTTTCCTGCATTAATGGGTAAAAATAAGACACCCGCACCCACAGCGGTACCGAATAAATTTAATGCCCAGACAAGATCAAACTTGCTCCAACTGACACAAGATTTTGTTGTCATAAAACGCTCCATGTTATTGAAAAAACAAATAGCGCCAAAGCGCTAGAATAAGAGGAGATTTATAGTAGAGAGATTGTGGGGAAAACTCAATGTGAAATTAAATTAAATGTTGAGTTTGTGACTTAGATTGTTATTTTATGCTATTTTTGTAGAAAAAATAGCATAAAGTTAACTATTGATTAACATTTTGTAGCATAAAATTTAGGCAAAAGAAAAGCGTGAGGAGATGAGCTCACGCTTGTATGACCGCTGTCAGTGGACAGATTTTATGCACATTTTTGATAGCCTAGTGTACCGTCGTCAATTGCTTGAGTGGGTACACCTATAATTTCTGCGATTTTTTCGCCTTCTTTGAAAAAGACAAAGCCCCCACATTCCATTTTGGTCCAAATTTCATCTTTTGTGAGTGGGAAGGTCGTAATAATGGTGACACGATCTCCTTCTTTCGCATAATCATTAAAATCAATGACACCGTCATCATCAATGCGCTGTGCTTTACCAAAAGGCGCTTTTCGGGTGAGGTAATGGAGGTGAGTTGTGCAATGTGCAATCATCCATTCGCCGTTGGATAAAATAAAGTTAAATGTGCCTGTTTGACAAAGGGAATGCGTAATATCTTGCATCGCAGTGAATAATTCATCTTCACTGGGTTTTTGTGCAAAGCGTGTTTTGAGTTCACTCATCATATAACAAAATGCCGCTTCAGAATCAGTGCTACCAATCGGCTGATAAAGCGAATGGGTCAGATCAGGATAAACGGTTAAGTTGCCGTTGTGGGCAAAGACCCAGTTTTGCCCCCATAACTCACGGATAAACGGGTGAGTATTTTCAATATTCACTTCACCTTGTGTGGCTTTACGAATATGTGCGATGACATTGAGTGATTTAATATGATACTGCTTAACACAATCAGCAATGGGAGAAGAATGGGCAGCTTGGTTATCGCGGAAGACTCGAATTCCTTTCCCTTCAAAAAATGCGATGCCAAATCCATCACAATGACAATCCGTTAAAC
This sequence comes from Pasteurella multocida, assembly GCF_900187275.1. Classification (NCBI taxonomy): domain Bacteria; kingdom Pseudomonadati; phylum Pseudomonadota; class Gammaproteobacteria; order Pasteurellales; family Pasteurellaceae; genus Pasteurella; species Pasteurella multocida. The sequence continues at coordinate 1,341,230 of NZ_LT906458.1, read as the reverse complement.
CCGCGCGACGACGAAATCCTTCAAAAGAAAAAACAATATCCGTTGGCGTATTACAATTCATTCCTAGTAATTGACACATAAAAACACGACGTTAAATAACCTTATAAAATATGCCGATTTAACACTATAATGTAGAAATTTTCAACATAAAAAACAAAATCTTATTAGATAAAAAAGTTATAAGTCATGCCATATTAATCACTGATTTTATTGCCACATTGACCTTTTCTTATCCCTGTTGCAACAGCGTACACATCACAGTCATTAGCAAACGCAATTTTTCCGTCAAATCGTGCTTGGATGATGTTTTTGGTTTGTGCTTTGACGTGTTCAGTACGGCGCATGAGATGGCTTAATAACAAGTTTTTTACGTTGCCTTGTTGGGCAATTCGAGCAATTTCGGAAGGGCGCATATGGAGCTTATTTGCAACATTATCTTGGCTCGTTTCAGGCACCGCATTATGTGCAATAAAGAGATCTGCCTCTTGCACCAAGCGATCTAAGCTGTTGCCTTGATTACTGGTATCGCCAGAAAACACAATACGGCATCCGCCTTTTTCGATACGCCAAGCCAGAGCGGGAAGTAAGCCATGTTCTGTCGCGATAGCAGACAGTTGAAAACCGTCGATCTCGGTGTGAAAGTGCATAGGGGCGGTTTTATCAGCAGGCACAGAGGTTGGTTGAATTTGATAGGATTCATCGCCCGTTAAAAAACCAGAGAGATAACTATAAGCCCCTTTTTCACCGAGTAAGCGGGTGATAAATTGTTCGGTATCTGGAATGAATTCATTGCCCGTTGGTCCATAAATAGCTAAGTCATGATGACGTGAAGAAAAGAAAGAGGCTTTCACAAGTGCAGGCAGATCGTTTATATGATCCACATGGAAATGAGTAATTAAAATCCCTTTTACATCTTCAATTTTAGCGCCTGAACGTGCAAAATTTTGCAAGGCACCAGTACCGAAATCCACTAAAAATGCGGCTTTTCCATTTTCTCGCACTAAATAACTTGCTGAAGCTCTCGGTGGAGGAGAAGGATTGTTACGGAATAATTGAATCTCAGGTCCACCAGAACCGAGTACAACCACATCTAAATCTTGGTGAGTACATTGCTGTGCAATAGTGGTGAGAGAAAAGAGAGATAAACTCAGAAATAAAATAATGTTACTCTTTTTCATAAAGTGATCTTGTCTCCATGGAAAGCATAAAGCAGGTATACCCCGTCATTTTGTGTGCGAAAAATGACAAAAAAAGACCGCACTTTTCGTTTGTCGTCAAAGTGCGGTCATTATTACAAGATTTTAGATGAGGGCAGGTTAAAAGTGGTAACGAATATTGGCACCAAAATGACGACCTGCTTCAGTGTGCTTGTCATAGTTACCATGTTTAATATCGCCTCTTGCCATTGCCCAGCGAGCATATTTTTTATCTAGCACATTATAGATGCCGATGCCAAGATAAAGCTGTTTCGTCACATTATAATAGGCGGTAAGATCAACTACAGCATAGCCCGGTAAGCCTTCAAAACCTTGATTGGCGGGTAAGTCTTTAGTTTTTTTCTTCGCGGCAAATTTCAGTTTACCTTCAATGCCCCAAACATCCATTGGCTGTTGGTAGCCAAGACCGACAAAGCCTGTTAGGGGATCAAGACGTCCTTGTGGTTGCTTGTTCGCGGTCTTCCCTTTGCTGTAAGCGAAGCCAGCATTTAAATATGTTCCTTGAGCGAAGCCGATCGTATCAAGATTGAGTTTACCGTCGAATTCTATTCCATAGCTATAACTACGTCCTTTTTCATTTGCTAAATCACAAGGCACTTGACCTGTTCGGTCAGCATAACATGCCGTGGTATCGAGATAAATTAAGTCATTGTAACGGTTATAGAACAAGGTCGTGGTTTGTTGACCAATCGCCCCCGCACTACGCCAACTTAATTCAACACCATCTGAGGTTTCTGGCTGTAGATGAGGGTTCGGTTTTGCTGGCCAGTGTCCATAGCTTTGCGCATTGTTTTCCCCATAGCCGGGTAAGCGGGTGGCGTGCTGATAGTTCAGACTCAGTAAATTCGCTTCATTGAGTGCATAATCAACACGCAGACCGTAACCAATGGCGGTATCCTTGTAAGTAAATAATTGTTCACGGTTTTTCTTCGATACATTTTCTGTTTTCGGTTTGATTCTAATCTGTGTGAGATGTATGGATGGTGTCAAGCTTAAACCAGATTTACCAAAACTGATCCGATCGGAAAGATGGAATTTACTTTGCCATTGTTGCTGTGTCGGGAAAAAGGCGCTGGTTCGAGTGTTACTCCCCTGTTCGTTAAGGGATTGTGTTTGGCGTAAAGCTTGCATTTGGCTATATTGCAATTTTAGTCCATAGTGAAGCTCATGTACGACATGTTGCCCAAGGCTTTTATTGAATTCCGTTTTTAAGCTGATGGTTTTGGTTTTAAAGCCATCAAATGAACGCTCTTGGCTAAATTTTGGCGTACTTGGGGGAGGAGGTGCTGATGTACTCGTGACTGCCCCTGTATTACGGCTCGTGCTTTTTGTTTGTTGTAACGCAATTTGCCAGTGTAGGTGATCAAAAAATGCCGTGGTTTGTTGCATGTCATGACTGAAAGCAATAGCATGACGCTGATTTTTCTGAATGTTGGTATTATGATGAACTGTTTTTGTGCCACGTCGTGTTGTCGTTGTTCCTAAGCTATCTTCTAAATAAGCGGTGCGTTTTAAATCATAATGTTGCAAATTCAGCGTAAATTTATGGCGATCATTTGGTGAATAGCGTAATTTACTGTTCACTGCATTACTATAACCACTGGAAGGATTGCTTTTAGTACGTTGACTACCTGTGACATCCAAGCCTCCCTTATTATTAAATTCATTAAACCAGCGTCGTGTATAGCTCACTAAAGCACTACTGTGTTCATCCAATAAAGTGGCACCAGTTATCCCAACATAATAAGCATCACTGTCGCCTAAATAGCCAGCACGAAGTTGTGCACCTGTACGTTGGTTAGGCAAGAGATAATCACGAGGATCTTTCGTTTGGAAACGAACATGCCCTGCCACGCCTTGACTGTTTGGACCTTTATGAATCTCAACACGTTTTAGATCACTGGGATCAAAATATTGCCGACCATGGCGTGAGCTGTGTCCAAAATAAAAACTCGGGCTAATGTCCATACCGTCTAATTCCATTGTGACGCGGTTTGCACCAGTAGCAAAGATTTCTCGGCTGCTTCCCATACCGCGAATTTCAATATCGCCTAATTGTGCATGTCCCGTATGGATAACATTAATATTTGGCGTTGTGGTAAAAATAGCTTTTAAATCTTTTGGACTTTCTTTTTCAAGCTTATTTTGATCAAGGTTCAGCGTGGTATGACTGAGCTCGGAAACCACGATGGGTTCTAACGTGGTAGCCGCGTTTTCTGCTAAGGCAGAAGTGCAGCAAGCATGTGCGACAAAAAGCGCCAGTGTTTTATGTTTGAATGACATGACATTTCCTTTTGTTAAATTAATGTTAAATCTAAATAAAAACGATTCTCATTATCTTTAATAAAAAGGGGATGTCAAGTGTATTTTTTTAATCAATTTTTAACTTGTTGAAATCATATAAAAAAGCATTAAAAGGGAATTTAGTTCTGTTCTGGTAAATAACTATTTAAATCCACTTCTCGATCAGCCAATTGACTTATTTTGGTTTGATGTGAAGTAAAAATCACAGTGGTATTTGGTAATTGCTCACGAATTAATTGCATTAATAAGAGGGCAGAGGTTTCATCTAAATTTGAAGTCGCCTCATCTAAGCATAAGAGTTGGGGTTTAGTGAGAAGAATACGTGCAAAGGCTAAGCGTTGTTGCTCACCATGTGATAAAACAATATGCCAAGGTAATACTTCCTCTAAGCGATTCTGCCATTTCTCTAAGCCCACAAGGTTAAGCACTTGATTAAGTTCTTGTGGTGAATAGTGATGTTGATTTGGATAACGTAATAATTCGGCGAGATTACCTTCATTTAAATAAGTTTTTTGTGGAATAAATAAATGATTTTTCAGGCATATTTGATATTTTCCCGAATAATATTGCCAAATACCACATAACGTGCGTAATAAACTGGATTTTCCTAAACCACTTTGTCCTTTTAAATGTAGCCATTCTTTTTCTTGTACAGAAAACTGGATATTTTTTAAGAGTAGCTGATGATCAGAAGTAAACATTGAAAGGTTTTCAACTGAGATCATCGCTTTTTTTGGTGACTGTGGTGTGCAGTAGGATTTTTCGAATTGTTCAATTTCTCGGTTAAATTGCGCTAAACGTGAAATGGTGGCAGACCACTCGGGTAAAATGGTATAAGCATAAATAAACCAACTTAATGAACTTAATACAGTACCAAAAGCACTGCGGATCTGCATTAAGCCACCAAAAGTAATAATTTTAAGCAACAGTAAGGGAATTGCACAAAGGACAGGTAACATTGAGCTAAAGCGAGAGTAGCCTACTGTAAAGAAACCAAGATTACGTTCTTTATCCATAATCGCTCGCCAATTTTTGACAATATGCGCAAACTCATCAGCCAATTTACGTTTTTCTGTTTGCTCTCCACCATATAACGCAATTTGCTCGGCATGTTCATGACGACGTACTAAATTTCCACGGAAAGTGGCTTCGTAAACTTGTTGACTATAATTGAGTGGATGAAGCTTACGACCAATTAAATGGGTAACAACACTCCCTAAAAACGCATAAATAATGGCAACCCATACTAAGTAACCTTTGATAACAATATCATATCCAAACAAGTTGAATGTTGGGGAACCGGAAAGATTCCACAGGATCATTAAAAAAGAACCTAATTGGACGAAATTGAGGACAAAGGATACGGTGAGCTCTAGACTGTATTTGGCAAATAAGTGAATATCTTCTGCGATACGTTGATCGGGATTATCCATTTTATTTTCTTGTGCCAATTTATAAAAAATTTTTTTACTAAACCAACGTTCGACAAAGTGTTCTGTCATGGCTTGGCGCCAGCGAATAATCAACAGCTTACGTAACCAGCTCCGATAAACGCTGACTAAAATATAAAGTGCGACATAAATTAAATATTCTTGAATAAGAGGCAAAATAAGCTGGACGTTTAATTCTGCTAAGGTGTCATAAAAATGTTTGCTCCAATCATTGATCATGACATTTAAGGAAACAATAAAGACACCAATTGCAATGACAGTCGCTAAAATAATCCAAGATGACCAGTTCTTTTTATCACCCCAAAAAATGCGTGCTAAGTGAAATAATTGTGTGAAAAATCCTTGTAATTGGCTACCCATCATTGTTTAACAAGTTTCCTTTAAACCAAATAAGAGAAAAATAACAAAGTCGTTGTTGTGTATTTTTTTAATGACACTCACTTTTATGTAACAAATAATTTACATTGACAATCTTGTCATTTTTTACATAATTATGCAAATAAAAATTATTATCATTAACTTTATTGATTGAGGAGGAACTATGTCGGAAGAACGTCAACAGATTTTACAAGCCAAAATTAGTACTGAAATTGTTGATTTCAGGAATGCTTGCCAAACGATCCAACTTGCTACGGTAAATGAAAGGGGTGAGCCTAATGCCAGCTATGCGCCTTTTGCTTATCATAATGATCGCTATGTCGTTTTGATTTCAGAAATGGCAAAACATGCTCGAAATTTGCAGCAAGTCCCTAAAGTATCTTTAATGCTGATTGAAGATGAGAAAACGGCGAGAGAATTATTTGCGCGTAAGCGTTTGACCACGAATGCAGAGGCGCGCTTGATTGAAAAGGAGAGTGAAGAAGGTAAACAACTTTTAGCGGCATTACGTCAACGTTATGGTGAGCGAATTGATGGTTTAGCCTGCTTATCTGATTTTAAACTTTTCAGTTTATCTCCGAAGCAAAGTTTATATGTGAAAGGATTTGGTCAAGCGTTTCATGTTGATAAAGATGGAAAAATCCTTCATTTGCGTGGCGGACACGGACACGGACACGGACACGGACACGGACACGGACACGGACAGGCATCCTCACATCAATAAAAAACACCGCACTTGGCGCCTTTCTTGACGAACAAAGTGCGGTGTTTTTTTGCTATGTTTTTTTATTTTAGTTTAGTAAACACCTTGCGCTAACATCGCATCGGCAACTTTGACGAATCCCGCAACGTTTGCACCAACGACATAATTAATGTTGGCTTGACCTTCAATCGTGCCGTATTTTTTACAGTTCGCGTGAATATCTAACATGATACTGTGGAGTTTTTTATCGACTTCTTCCGCAGACCAGTATAAACGTTGTGAACTTTGCGTCATTTCTAGTCCTGAGGTTGCTACACCGCCAGCATTCGCCGCTTTACCCGGACCAAAGAGCACGCCTGCGTCTAAAAAGGCATCTGTTGCTTCAATAGTAGTTGGCATGTTAGCCCCTTCAGCCACTAATTGTACGCCATTGGCAATTAAGGTATTAGCAGACGCTAAGTCTAATTCGTTTTGTGTCGCACAAGGTAGCGCAATATCAACTTTGACTTCCCAAGGTGTTTTGCCTGCTACGTATTTTAAACCGAATTGTTTCGCGTATTCTTCCACTCGACCGCGTTTTTCGTTTTTCAATTCCATTAATGCAGCTAATTTTTCTGTTGTGAAACCGGCTTCATCATAAACATAACCAGATGAGTCAGAACAAGTTACGACTTTTGCCCCCAATTGCAGCGCTTTTTCAATGGCATATTGCGCCACGTTACCCGAACCTGAAACAGACACCGTTTTACCGGCAAAGCTTTGCCCTTTTTCAGCGAGCATCGCTTGGGCGAAATAGACTAGACCATAACCGGTTGCTTCTGGGCGAATTAAACTGCCACCGAATGACAAGCCACGACCGGTAAACACGCAAGCGGCTTGGTTAGATAATTTTTTCATATAACCTGCTAGATAGCCGACTTCACGTCCTCCTACACCAATATCACCCGCAGGCACATCGGTATCGGCGCCAACATGACGGTATAATTCTGCCATTAAAGCTTGGCAGAAACGCATGACTTCACCGTCAGATTTTCCTTTAGGATCGAAATCGGAACCGCCTTTGCCGCCCCCCATTGGTAATGTGGTTAACGCGTTTTTGAAGATTTGTTCAAAACCTAAGAATTTTAAAATGGAAAGATTAACAGAAGGATGGAAGCGCATTCCTCCTTTGAAAGGACCGATTGCACTGTTGTATTGCACGCGGAATGCACGGTTAACTTGGGTTTGACCTTGATCATCTGTCCATGCTACGCGGAACTGAATAACACGTTCAGGTTCAACTAAGCGTTCGAGTAGGGCTTGTGAACGATATTTTGGGTTAGCTTCTAAAAAAGGCCAGATAGAGGTAAATACTTCACGTACTGCCTGTAAAAATTCAGGTTGCGTACCGTCGCGTTGTGCGACTCTTTCTAAAAATGCATCTAATGTTGCAACTTGAGACATAATGATTTCCTTCTAGATATGATGTTTTAATTGGTTTGCGATTTATTATAATAATTTGCCACTTAGGCACAGGAAAGAGTATTCAACAGAAGTGAAGGCGGATGCAAACGTTTTTTTTTGTCTATTTAAAAAAATAAGTTGTTATTAGATTAAATTTATTATTTTTCTGTTTTTATTGATTTTTGTCTAAATTTATTGTGTTAAGTTAAGTGAAAGTTCATTTTTAAAGCAAAAGGGTTGAAATATCATAAATCATTTTCTAGACAACGGTGAAGTCAAAGGCAGGGCACTGAACTGAACTTCACCGTATATGGGGGAGTTAAAGGGAGTGATGTCTTTTAAACAATGCCTAAGTTTCTTAAGCCACCAATAATGATCTCAATACCAAGCGACATTAAGAGTAATCCCATAATACGAGTGATCACATTAGAACCCGTTTTACCCAAGCGTTTAATCACGGGTTTTGAGTAACGTAATAAAATATAACAGCCTACACCAAACAGGATGATCGTAATTGAGGAATAGAAATAGTTAATAAGGCTATTTTGTGTCGAGCTAAAAACAATGGTCGCACTAATCGACCCGGGGCCTGCCATAATTGGCGTGGCAAGGGGGACGACCGCAATATTATTGTAGTCATCGAAGTTTTCACTTTTTTCCTCTTTATTCATCTTATGCTCACCGATTTTTCCGTTAATCATGGTTAACGCAATTAAAATCACTACGATCCCACCAGCAATTCGGAAAGAATCAATTGAGATATGAAACGCATTTAAAATAAAGCTACCAAAGAAAAAACTGACCAATAAGATCACACTAATAGAAATACAGGTGATGAAGCTAGTTCTATTTTGTTGCTCTTTTGACAAGGTTGATGTCATGGAGTAGAAAATTGGCACAACCCCTATTGGGTTAACTAAAGCGATGAGTCCAATAAAGAATTGAAGATAGATCGCAAAATCCATCTTATCCTCCTAACGAGAGAGTAAAAATAGGCACATATTATATTGATGAGGCGAGTAATAGGCAAGTTAAGCTCTGAATTGCGACATCGTGATATTTGAATTGTTTAAAAAAGAAACGCTTTTTTGATTTGTCTAATCTGGATTTAATGGTTAAAATGCGTCAATTTTCAGTTATCGAGTCAATAGAGGTCATTTGAAAGGTTTATTTCTACGTATTATTGCGATTGTAGCCTTATTGCTATGGGCAATAGATATGGTGTTTCCTTGGCAACAAATCATGCGTTCTGAAGAGAACCGCTATACTGCGATTCAAAGTCGCGGTAAGTTGGTGGTGGGAACAATTAATAATCCGATTTCTTATTTTATTGATCATGCAGGACAAGCGGCGGGACTTGAGTATGAGTTGAGTAAGGCGTTTGCTGACTATCTTAATGTGGATCTCGAAATTCTCGCGATGTCAAATGGTGATGAACTTTTTAGCGCGCTGAAAAATAATAAAATTGATATTGCGGCGGCGAATTTGTTGTATCAACCGAATAAATTAGATATGTTCCAAGTAGGTCCCACTTATAATTCGGCTTCGTGGCAGTTAGTGTACCGTAAGGGAACAGAACGTCCACGTAGTCTAGGGGAATTGAAAGGCACTTTAAGTATTGCCTCTGGATCAGAGCTCACGGAATTATTAAAAATAGAAAAAGAAAAATACCCTGACTTAATCTGGCGTGTAAATGAAAAACTTACTCCGGAAGAACTGCTGATTCAAATGGCAGATGGCAAAATTGACTATGTGATCGCGAATTCTATTGATGTGTCTGCGGTGCAACAAATTAAGCCAAATGTAGCGGTCGCGTTTGATGTGACGGATGAATCGACGGTGCATTGGTATTTACCAAGTAATTCGTATAGTGAATTGCAAGCCTCATTATTAGATTTTATGAATAGCGCTATTGAAACAGGCTTGATTGCGCGTATTGAAGAAAAATATTTTAATCATTTAGCGCAATTTGACTATGTTGATACCCGTAGCTATCTACGTGCAATAGAAACGGTTTTACCGAAATTTGCCCCGCTCTTTGAAAAATATAAAGGCGATCTTGATTGGCGTTTATTGGCGGCAATTGCTTATCAAGAGTCCCATTGGAATCCTGATGCAACCTCACCGACCGGGGTACGAGGTATGATGATGTTAACGAAAGCCACAGCAGAGCGGATGCGAATTCAAGACAGAACGGATCCGGAACAAAGTATTAAAGCCGGTTCAGAATATTTACATTGGCTTATTACGCAAATGCCTGATACGATTAAAGAAGATGAGCGTATTTGGTTTGCCTTAGCGGCGTATAATATGGGATTAGGGCATTTGTTAGATGCGCGCCGTTTAACCAAGAGCCTAGGTGGTGATCCCGATAATTGGTTAGATGTGAAGAAGAATTTGCCACTATTAGCAGAAAAACGCTATTACACGGGGTTAAAATACGGGTATGCGCGAGGCTATGAAGCATATCACTATGTGGAAAATATCCGTCGTTATATGAACAGCATTGTGCATTATTATCGGGTACAGCAAGCACAAATTGAAGAAACATTAGATACACAAGCCGCCGAAATAGAAAACATCAACGAAATCAAGAAAGAAACGGATACGTTAGCGACAACCGTAACGACACAATAAGAGGAAGAGTATGGCGAGACGTAAAAGCTTTTTGAAGCCGACAAAAAAATTATATCGTTTATCACAAGGACGCGCATTACGTTTAAAACGCTTAAAGCAGCGTAAAGCAAGATTATTAGCAAGACATTCCCTGCAGTTTGTCGTGCAAGAAATTTAATCTATACCGAACGAGAAATGAAAAATGGTGCTTTATCGCACCATTTTTTATGACTTAATGAAAGAGTCTGCGCTGCTTGGGTTTTAGACGTTTGACTTGGCTGATGAAAATGAGAGCAAGTAATAAGGTATAGAGTGCAAAAATGACGACGATCCATTGCACCATAGAAAAGCCGAGAAATTGCCATGTTACTTCACTGCATGAGCCTGAAGGGAGGAAGAGTGCAGGAAACCACTGATCTAAGGGTAAAGTCTCGGGAAATTCTGCCACCGCTGAACATTGTTTCCAAGGTGCAGGGTAAAGTTGTAGATCTAAATGGGTGATGCTAATCATTAAGCCTTTGATTGCACTGCTTAAACCAATTAATAACGCCACAAGGCGCAAAAGCATCGAACTCGGGTAGAGTAACCCCAATAAACCGGAGAAAGCAATGCCAAGAATAGCTACCCTCTCGTAAATACACATGACACAAGGGGCGAGCCCCATGCCATGTTGAAAATAAAGAGCGATAGCCTCTAATAGTAAAGCTGAGCTAAACAATAGAAACCATGCACTTCGTTTTGTTGAGAGTGTCTTAAAAAAGCTTAGCATGTTTCCTCCTTTTACTTGTCATTACATTGGTTTTAATAAACCAATTTGAATGAGCACATTGGTTGCGCCAGGCAAAATATATTCCACAGTCAATAAACCAATACAGGATAATACGATGGTATAAGGCAATGCCATATAAACCATTCTACCATAAGAAAGACGAATTAATGGTGCCAGTGATGAGGTCAATAAAAATAAGAATGCGGCTTGACCATTTGGGGTTGCAACAGAAGGAAGATTGGTACCGGTATTAATTGCTACTGCCAGTAATTCATATTGTGGTTGAGCAATTAAGCCAGCCTCTAATGCCGCTTTGGTTTCATTGATATAAACTGTGGCCACAAACACATTATCTGAAATGGCGGATAACAAACCGTTAAAAATATAGAAAAGAGCAAGCTGAGTATGTTCACTGGCAGCCAGCACAAACTGAATAATTGGCGCAAACAGATGTTGGTCAATGATGACGGCAACAACCGAGAAGAACACCACTAACAATGCTGTGAAGGGTAAGGATTCCTGAAAGGCTTTACCAATAGCATGCTCGCTGGTGACACCACAAAATGAAGTAGCCAAAATAATCACCGTTAAACCAATGATACCGACGGCGGCGAGATGGAATGCGAGTCCAACAACCAACCAAATACCAATTAAAGCTTGCACAAAAAGTTTCAAACGATCTTGTCGTGACATTTTTTGTTGATTATTGCGATCAAACTTTGCCAAGATGCCCCATACTTTACGTGGCAATTTGGCGCCATAGCCAAATACACCAAATTTTTCCACTAAGAAGCAGGTCACTAAACCACAAATGAGAACTGGCAACGTGACTGGGAGCATACGTAAGAAGAATTCCCCAAATGCCCATTTGGCTTGTTCTGCAATGATTAAGTTTTGGGGTTCACCGACCATAGTCATGACGCCACCTAATGCGGTTCCCACACAAGAATGCATCATTAAGCTGCGTAAGAAAGCACGGAATTGTTCTAACGTGTCTTTATTTTCACCAATTTTATCGTCTTTGGTAATATCAGTGGAGTCGTTGAAATTATTGCCTGAAGCAACTTTATGATATACCCCATAGAACCCCATACCTACACTGATGATCACGGCTACTACAGTTAAAGCATCGAGAAAAGCCGATAAAAAGGCCGCACTTAAACAGAAAGCAAGGGATAACACCATTTTTGAACGAATACTTAAAAGTAATTTTGTGAAAACAAACAGCAATAACCGCTTCATAAAATAAATCCCTGCAACCATAAAGATCAATAGTAGGATGACTTCGAAGTTTGCTATGATTTCGGCTTTCACGTGTTCTGGATGGGTCATACCAATCGCCACGGCTTCTAATGCCAGTAAACCACCGGGTTGAAGAGGGTAACATTTCAGTGCCATGGCGAGAGTCAGAATGAATTCAGCAACTAAGAGCCAACCGGCAATAAAGGGACTGATAAAGAAGAAGATTATAGGGTTTATAATAAGGAAAAGGACAATTGTGATTTTGTACCAATTAGGACTTGTTCCTAAGAAATTTCTTAGGAATGCTTGAGTATAACTCATTTTTACTACCACCTTAGTTAATATTTAATATTTTTAGAAATTTTGAATATAATATTGGAATCATTGTAATATATACTGCATTACACGATAATACTTAAAATAACTATTTGTTATCTGTATCACATTTTAAATTTAATCGACTAGAAGAAACGTATGAATAATGATCAACCTCTTTTAAAAGCACAGAGTCCGGCTGGTTTAGCGGAAGAATATATTGTCAGAAGTATCTGGAATAATCATTTCCCACCAGGCTCCGATTTGCCGGCTGAACGTGAGTTGGCAGAGAAAATTGGGGTGACGCGTACCACGTTACGTGAAGTGCTACAACGCCTGGCGCGTGACGGTTGGTTGAATATTCAACATGGGAAACCAACCAAAGTGAATAATATTTGGGAAACCTCGGGCTTGAATATTTTAGAGGTATTAGTACGTTTAGATAGCACCAAGTTACCTAGTTTCATTTCTAACATCCTGTCCGCGCGAACCAATATTTCGGCAATCTATATTCAAAAAGCCTTCAAAGTAGAACCACAGAAATCACTCGAAGCGTTTAAGGATCTTGATACTCTAGCAGATACAGCAGAAGCTTATACTAATTTTGATTATGATCTTTTCCGTAAATTAGCATTTGCATCTGATAATCCTGTGTATGGTTTGATTTTAAATAGTTTGAAAGGGTTATATACACGTGTAGGGTTGTTTTATTTTGCCAATCCATCGGCGCGTGAATTAGCGAAACGCTTTTATCTTTCGCTAAAGACGTTGTGTCAAACACAGCAAGTGAACGATGTCAAAGAGTGTATCCGTCAATATGGTAAAGACAGTGGGGTGATTTGGGCAAATATGCAGGCATATTTACCGGCTAATTTTAATGAATAGTCCTTTTTAAACCAGATAACACATCTTGCGAAATCTGCACTCGTATTCAGTACGGTGCAGATTTTTTATTACGTTACAATAAAAAAGCGGGCTAGATGTCAAAAAGAACAGGCGCGGTACATTTATAATTTAAACGGACCTGCGCATCAAGCGGGAAGTTTTTCGGACTTTGTACCATAAAGCACTCGTCGCCAATATTAACATCATATTGAAAGTAAGGACCTAAAAAACGCTTTTTACTAATGACTCCACTGCCTTGCTCATCAAGATGAATTTGGAAACTTTGTGGACGTACTAACCAATGTACGTTCTGTCCGACACTTATTGGCTTCTCGTTGGAAAAGGTGAGCGGTTGAGTAAAGGTGTATTCACCAATCACCGAATTGAAGCTACGCTCTGACGTAATACGACAAGTTAAATAATTGACATTACCTAAAAACTCTGCCACAAACTTATTGATAGGCATTTGATAGAGTAAGTCGGCATCACCGACTTGCACAATTTTACCTTTATCCATAATGGCAAGTTTATCAGCGAAGGCAAAGGCTTCTTCTTTGCTATGAGTGACAAAAATCGCGGGAATTTGTTGGCTTTTTAAAATGTCCTTGATCTCATCAATCATCTGATAACGCACTTGACTATCAATATTGGAAAAAGGTTCATCTAATAACAATAAACGCGGTTTGCAAGCTAAAGCACGTGCAATGGCAACTCGCTGCTGTTGACCTCCAGATAATTCATGAGGATAACGTTCGAGTAAGCCTGTGAGGCGCACAAGTGCGGTCATTTTTTCAATAATTTCTGTTTTTTCTGCCGCTTTTTTCTTCTGTAAACCAAAGGCGATATTTTCTTTCACCGTTAAATGTGGAAACAACGCGTAATCTTGAAAAATAACTCCAATTTGCCGTTGTTCCACGGGCAGTCCAGCTAAATTTTGCTCATTAAACAAAATCTTGCCTTGACTGATGTCTTGTAAGCCGGCAATCGATTTCAAGAGCGTTGTTTTGCCACAACCACTGGCTCCGAGTAAACAGAGAATTTCATTCTGAGCCATCGCCAGATCTAAGTTTTGTAAGACGTTTTCGGTACTGTAACCACAAGTTAATTGGGATATTTGTAATATATTCATAATTAGCGATCTTTTTCGGAATGAAGCACCAGTGAGCGTGTCAACCAAATCACTGGTAATAAGCCGACTAATACTAACGCAATGGCAGGTAGGGCGGCTTGTTCGAGCTGCTCATCGGAAGTAAAGGTAAAAACATGGGTTGCCAAAGTATCAAAATTAAAAGGACGTAATAATAACGAAGCATTTAATTCTTTCATGGTTTCGATAAACACCATCATCAATGCGGTGAGAATACCTTTAGACAATAATGGCAGATGAACACGATGTAACATTTTGATGCCGTTTTGACCTAATGTACGGCTTGCCATATCTAAGGAAGGTGATATTTTTTGAAACGAGGCATCGATACCACCAATTGCCATGGCAGAAAAACGTACGGTATAAGCACAAATGAGAGCAAACATCGATCCTGAGAAAATTAAACCAACAGGGGAAAAGCCAAAGGATTTTAGCAGATCATTGAGTAAATGATCTGCGCGAGTATAAGGGATCAGAATCCCAATAGCTAAGACGGTACCGGGTATGGCGTAGCCGAGGGAGGAAAGTTGTAAGCCATAATGTGCAACACGCTGCTGTATCGGACTTTTTTGCAACGCGAGGCGATTAAAAAAGTGTAAAAAGAGGGCTAACAGTACACATACAACAGAAGCGATCACCGAACTGGATAAGCTATGATAAGCATAATGGAAAAAGTTATCCGCTTGGCTGATATCAAAATAAGACAGAGCCCAATAAATCAGCTTCGCAAAAGGAATAATGAAGGCGATACTGACTAAGCCCCAACAATACAATTGAGCAAGGACAAGTTTGAAACCAGAAAGAGGCGTTAAACGGCGCTTTTTCTCATAACCTCGTTGATAGGTTTTTTGTTTACGACGACTATAACGTTCTAACCATAATAAGCTGAAGATCATAAACAGCATTAACAAAGAAATTTGGCTAGCAGAACCTAAATCACCATATCCAAGCCAAGTATCATATACCGCTGTTGTCAGTGTTGGTACAGCGAAATAGTAGACCGTACCAAAATCGCCAAGGGTTTCCATGGCAACTAAGGATGCACCGACTGCAATAGCAGGGCGAATCAAAGGTAACGTGACTTTTTTAAATAAGTAAAAACGGCTAGCACCTAAGGTTTTGGCACTATGAATTAAATTTTCTGATTGTTCCAATAAAGCAACACGAACAAGTAAAAATACATAAGGATACAAGACCAGTGCTAATACGAAACAGGCGCCGCCAAGTGAACGAATTGGCGGGAACCAGTAATCTTGTGGACTATGCCAAGCAAAGTATTCCCGTAAAAGTGATTGTACCGGACCGGGATAATCTAATAAATCAGTGTATAGATAGCCGACTAAATAAGCTGGCATCGCTAAAGGCAAACAAAGCACCCATTGCAATGTTTTTTGTCCGACAAATTGGTAAGTTGAGATAATCCACGCGGCGGGAATGGCGAACACTAAACTTAAAAACACCGTGCCTAAAACCAAAATGAGCGAATTGATACTGTAGTCGGTGAGAACGGTTTGCCAAAGATGTTGAATATTGTCCCAATCGGCTTGCCAAGATTGATAAAGAATAGAAATTAAAGGCAAGAGAAAGAACAACACAATAAAAAGTGCGGTGAAATTCCAGCTGATTTTTTTGAGTGAATACATCTTAGCGTCGTCTATAATAATATTTAAAGGGCGACATTAACGTCGCCCTTGCCAGTTGAGATAAATCAGGTCACTAAATTAAAGATCGAATTTCACTTCGTCAATTAATTTTAATGCTTTATCATAATTTTCTGCGATTTTCTCTAAAGCGATATCATCAGCTTTGAATTCACCCCAAGATGCAACCAGTTTAGAGCGCTCAACTCCTGGTTTTACTGGGTACTCATGGTTCAACTCAGCGTATAAATGTTGAGCTTTATCACCGCTTAAATATTCCACAAATTTCACCGCATTGGCTTTGTTTGGCGCGTGTTTCGCAATGGCTACACCACTGATATTAACGTGTGTACCTTGCGCTTTTTGGTTCGGGAAGTTAATGTAAACCGCTTCTGCCCAGCTACGTTGTTTTTCATCGTCTAACATTTTACCGAAGTAATAGCTGTTACCTAACGCGTAATCACAGATACCTTCTTTAATCGCTTTCACTTGATCACGGTCACCACCTTGTGGTTTTTGTGCGAGGTTCGCTTTTAAGCCTTCTAAGAACGCTTTTGCTTTCGCTTCGCCATCATGTGCGATCATAGAGGCAACTAAAGAAACGTTATAGGCATTTTTACCCGAACGCACACAGACTTTGCCTTTGTATTCAGGTTTTGCTAAATCGTAGTAAGTGAAGTCAGCTGGTAATTTACCCACACGATCTTTTGCAGTGTAAATGGCACGTGCACGCGTTGTTAAAGCAAACCATTCGTCTTTGGAATCACGGAATTGCGCTGGAATATTTTTCTCAAGGGTTTCACTGTGGATTGGTTGCGCTAAACCTTCTTTTACAATTTCCATCACACGACTGATATCAACTGTTAATAATACGTCTGCTGGACTTAACTCGCCTTCACGTTTTACACGATCCACTAAGCCTTTATCCGCAAAAATCACGTTGACTTTTACGCCAGTGTCTTTTTCGAAGTCTTTTAACATAGGTTCGATTAGGTAAGGTTGGCGGTAAGAATAAACGTTAACTTCATTTGCCGCCATAGCGGATGTTGAAATCACTGCAGATAAAGCCAATGCAAGTGTTGAGATTTTTTTCATAATCACATTCCTCAGATGAGTGTTTACGGTTAAAAGTGCGGTCAATTTAACCAATAAATTGATTTAAGTCAATGATAATTATTCTTACTTGTAATAATGCGAGGAAAGCGAAATGGTCGAGAAGGCAGAAAATAAAAAGGCAAACCGAAACATCAGGGAAACGGTTTGCCGTAAGTAGCAAGAATTATTGATGATAGTGGGCTAAGAAACGAGCAAGTTTCGTGAGCGCCTCTTCAATTTGATGAACATGAGGTAAAGTGACAATCCGGAAATGATCAGGGGAATGCCAGTTGAAACCACGTCCATGTACTAATAACACTTTTTCTTGTGCTAACAAATCAAACACCATCTTTTCATCATCATAGATATTAAATTTTTTGATGTCGATTTTCGGGAACATATACATCGCACCTTGCGGTTTGACGCAACTTACCCCAGGGATTTGATTAATTAACTCATAGGCTTTATTGCGCTGCTCAAGCAAACGCCCACCGGGAAGGATAAATTCATTAATACTTTGATAGCCACCTAGCGCAGTTTGAATCGCATGTTGCATTGGCACATTGGCGCAAAGTCGCATAGACGCCAACATATCGAGCCCTTCAATATAACCCGTAGCGGCTTTTTTCGGTCCGTTTAAGATCATCCAACCTTGGCGGAAACCCGCGACACGGTAGGCTTTCGACAACCCATTAAAAGTGACGGTTAAAATATCTGGCGCGAGGGCGGCAATATGGTGGTGCACTGCATCATCATATAAAATTTTATCGTAGATCTCGTCGGCAAAAATAATCAATTTATGTTGGCGCGCCACTTCAATGATCTCTAACAGCAAATCTTTACTGTATACTGCACCCGTTGGGTTATTAGGATTAATTACCACAATCGCTTTAGTACGCTTTGTGATTTTGCTTTTGATATCATTCACATCAGGAAACCAATTCGCTTCTTCATCACATAAATAGTGCACTGGTTTACCACCGGCTAAAGTCGCTGCGGCAGTCCAAAGCGGATAGTCTGGCATCGGAATCAGCACTTCATCACCGTCATTGAGCAACGCTTGTAATGACATGGTGATTAATTCAGACACCCCGTTACCAATGTACACATCATTCACCGTCGCCCCGTGAATGCCTTTTGATTGGTAATATTGCACAATAGCTTTACGTGCAGAATACAAGCCTTTCGAGTCACAATAGCCTTGTGCGGTGGGTAAGTTGCGAATGACATCAACTAAGATTTCATCTGGTGCTTCAAAACCAAAAGGGGCGGGATTACCAATATTAAGCTTGAGAATTTTATGTCCTTCTTCTTCTAAACGAAGTGCTTCTTTATGAACAGGTCCGCGAATATCGTAACAAACGTGTTCTAATTTATCTGATTTAGGAAAATGCGCCATAGATAGACCTTATGCTTGTAAACGGAAACGATTGATATTGGATAAAATAACGACACTTTACGCTTATTTAAGGCGGGAGAAAAGATTTTGTAAAAATTTCTATTAAAGTGCGGTAGAATTAACGCTTATTTTTAACTTATTTTTTTATCGAAAACAATGCTTTTTCAATATGGATAATTTGCAGTCAATCAAAGCACAATTTATTGCACAAATCAATGCTTATCAACCGGAGAAAGATCGCGATATTGTGGTATTTCAGTGCAATACTGAAACAACCTTTTCTTTGTTAGCTTGGCTGAAAGCACAGCAATATTATCCTCAGTTTTATTTGCATGGGCGAGATGGTGCGACAAAATGGGCGTCGATTGGTCAGGTTCGTCAGTTCTCTGATGTCAGTGCAGCGGCACACTTTATCCAAGAACAGCAGTTGGCTTTGCTCGGTGGATTACAGTTTTATGGTGACGCGTTGTTTGTGCTACCGCGTCTTTTATTACAGCAACGTCAAGACGGCATGACGATAACGTTATTCATTGATGGAAAGCAATTCGAGCAAGATAAGCTTGTAGCGCTCGCTTGTTTAAGCAAATTTGAAAAACAAACCGCACTTCAAACGGTGAAGCAAGAGATAAGCCTCATTTCGCAAAAAGCCGATCAGGCAGAATGGTGCCGTTGGGTTGAACAAGGCTTGCAAAAAATTAAACAAGGCGAGTTAAGTAAAATTGTTTTAGCGAATGAGCGTTGCTTTAAAACAGCGGCGCCGTTAGCCGCAACGGATTTGTTAGCGGAAAGTGAGAAATATAATCTAGGTTGTTATCACTTTATGTTAGCAGAAAGTGAACAGCGTGCCTTTATTGGTTCTAGCCCAGAATTATTGTATCGTCGTCACGGTTTACAATTAAAAACGGAAGCCTTAGCGGGCACCGCGTTTATGGGGGAAGATGAACAACAAAATCAACAGCAAAGTGATTGGTTGTTGCACGACAAGAAAAACGAATATGAAAATCAATTGGTTGTGGATGGCATTTGCCAAAATTTACAGCCCTTTGTGCAACAAATTACGATAGAAAAGGTCGAACTTAAAAAACTCCGTAAAGTACAACATTTACGACGCCGAATTTCGGCACAACTAAAAGCAGGTTGTGGGGATAAAGACATCTTACTTGCGATGCACCCGACTGCAGCGGTGGCGGGGTTACCTCAATTGGAAGCTAAACAGGCGTTACGAAAATTAGAAAATTTCGACCGCACTTGGTATGCGGGGACATTGGGCGTTATGGGACCCGCGTATGCGGATTTTTGTGTCACGATACGCTCTGCTTTTATTGAACAGGCAGAAAATGACAGTCAATTATGTGTTTTTGCTGGGGCTGGGATTGTTGAAGGCTCTATTCCATTGTTAGAATGGCGAGAGATTGAGCGTAAAGCTATGGGCTTAGTATCGTTATTGCAACAGAATCAATTATAAAAGGGAACAGATATGTCAATAAGCGTATTTAATCGTTGTTGGTCAAAAGTGATTTTGGAAACCCTGGTTCGCCAAGGTGTTGCGCATTTTTGTATTGCACCAGGATCTCGTTCTACTCCTCTGACTTTGGAAGCGATACGTTTGCAAGATAGTCATCGTGTGACTTGCCACACTCACTTTGATGAACGTGGACTTGGTTTTTTTGCGTTAGGATTGGCAAAAGTCAGCAAAAAGCCTGTTGCCGTAATCGTCACCTCTGGCACGGCAGCGGCGAATCTATATCCTGCTATTATTGAAGCGCGTCAAACGGGAGTAAATCTGATTGTTCTTACTGCTGATCGTCCTCCAGAATTGATCGAATGCGGGGCAAATCAAGCGATTGTACAACCGCATATGTATGCGGATTATCCTGTTGCAAGTGTTAATTTACCGCGCCCAAGTCAAGATTACAGCGCCGATTGGTTAATTTCTCGTTTAGAGCAAGCCTGTTATCAACAAGCCCGTCAACCCGGTGTTGTTCATGTTAATGTGCCTTTTGCTGAGCCCCTTTATGAAGCCAGTGAAACAGATATCGAGGCACATAGTTGGCTGGTGCCTATTCAACGTTGGTTAAACCAACATAAACCTTGGATACAACAACAAACAGATCAGAAAGAAGTTTTGATGCACGCCAATTGGGATCATTGGCGGACGATGCGAGGAGTCATTGTTGTTGGGCGATTACCCGTGGAACAAACTATGGGCATTATGGCTTGGGCAAATACTATGGGCTGGATTGCTTTAACAGATGTTCAATCGAGTGTTGAAGCCAGTTTACCTTATGCAGATATTTGGTTAGCGAATCAAACAGTTAAGCAAAAATTATTACAAGCGGATATTGTTATTCAATTTGGCTCTGGGTTTATTAGTAAACGTGTGAATCAATTCTTAGCAGCCTTTAAACAAGAATATTGGATTGTTGAACAAAGTACGGGCTTAATCGACCCAAATCATCATGCACATACACGCTTTAATGCGAAAGTGCATCATTGGTTACGTGCACATCCGCCATTGCGCCAAAAACCGTGGTTACTTGAACCCCTTGCGCTGTCTAAATTCTGCGCCAGTTTTATTGAGAAACAAGTCGGTGGTAATTTAAATGAGGCATCATTAGCTCACCATTTAGACCGTATTTTATCCAACAACGGCATTTTATTTTTAGGCAACAGTTTATTTGTTCGTTTAGTCGATGCGTTAGCGAAATTACCAGAAGGTTATCCTGTTTATACGAACCGTGGAGCAAGTGGTATTGATGGTCTTTTAGCCACCGCCGCAGGCATTGGGATTGGTGCAAATCAACCTTTAGTCTCGATGATCGGGGATGTGTCTGCCCTTTACGACATTAATTCCCTTGCGTTGTTTAAAAAAGTCACTCAACCGACCATCATTTTTGTGATCAATAATAATGGTGGTGCGATTTTTGATATGTTGCCTGTTGAGGCGGATGTGAAAGAAAAGTATTATCGCATGCCACATCATTTAGAGTTTTCACAGCTCGCGCAAACCTTTGATTTAAAATATGCACGTCCTTATACTTGGGCAGATTTAGGCGCGGTATTAAAAGTTGCCTATTCACGCCGTGAAACCACATTAATTGAGATTAAAGTGGGGGCGAGTGATGCCAGTACGATTTATAAGCGCCTGATTGAGCAAATTAGCTATGCGGTGATCGGTGAATAAAAATAAATGCTCGCTTGGCGGGCATTTTTTAAGGAGTCAGAATGCCTGTTTTTGTTTTTTTACATGGCTTATTAGGGAGCAAGCACGATTGGCAAAAAGTGATTGAAAATTTACCGCACTTTTCCTGTCTTGCTTTAGATTTACCTTTTCACGATAACGCGAAAACCGTATGTGTAACAGATTTTGAACAAACTTGTGCTTATGTAGAGCAACAACTACAACAGCTAGGTGATCAACCTTATTATTTGGTCGGCTATTCTTTAGGAGGGCGTATTGCGTTGTATTACGCTTTTGCCTATTTGTCTAAGACGAATGCAAAACACCACTTACATGGATTGATCTTAGAAGGGGCGAATTTAGGTTTACAGCACAATGAAGAGAGAAAAATACGTTGGCAACAAGATCTTGCTTGGGCAACACGTTTTAGAACAGAACCGATGGCGTCCGTTCTTGAAGATTGGTATCAACAACCGGTTTTCTCACATCTCACGCCACAGGCCCGCCAAGATTTGATTCAAAAACGTGCTATACATTGTGGTGAACATATCGCGAATATGTTGCTCGCCACCAGTTTAGCCAAACAACCTGATTTTCGTCCTTACCTGATTGCATCCACGTTTCCGATTTACTATTTTTGTGGCGAAAAAGACTATAAATTTAAACAAATGGCAGAGCAGACAAAATTACCATTGGTTGTTATTCAGGAGGCAGGACATAATGCTCATGTGGAGCAGCCAACCGTCTTCGCAAATAACATCAAAACACATTTTTCATTTGGTGTTTAATATCTTTTTTTGTTTGTGCTTTGTTTATTCCCTGTCCGCTTTCTTTTTTTTTGATTATATTTTATTCACTTCAATGTTTTCCTAAGCACTTCATTCCATTAACATTATTCAATGTATTAAAAATAGCCTAACTTATTGATAATATGATTTTTATCAATATTTATACAAATGAGTTAAATTTTAATCTTTGTTGGGTTGATATTTGCACATTATTATTTTATTTTGTACTCCCTTCGTAATATAAATACTGGTACAACCAGATTGATTAATAATTTTGATTTTTTTGTAGTAGCATTTTTGTTCTCAAAAATACGGAGATTTTATGGGAAAATATCAATTTAACAGGTTAAAGTACTTATTTTTAAGTTGCTCAGCAACCTTTCTTTTATGACAATCAACTCTTGCTTATAGTCAGGAAACAAATCTGCTCACACAGGAATTATTCCATTTAAAAAACAAACAACAATTTGAAAATGTGAATGAAAATTTCAAAAAAGCGCAGCAGTTTTTAGAAGATAAACAAGCCGTTGAAGAAGAGGCAAAGTCAACCCTTGCGACAGATAGCGTAGATGAAACATCGAAAAAAATCACGCGTATAACCATTGATTTAGGTGGAAAGGGCGGCGCTTTAAATTTCGATGAAGTGAGCCAGCGCTATCTCAATAAACCCTTGTCAACCAAGGTCGTTTTTCAACTCGTCAAAGATCTTACTGATTTGCTGTATCGTTCCGGCTATGTGACCAGTGCCATAGGTTTAAAAAATCCGAAGATCAAGAATGGTGATCTCGAATTTGTGGTTTTGTGGGGAACAGTTAACGATATTCTCGTGGCGGGTGAGAAAGCGACGCATTTTAGAGATAAAGCCATGTTAGCTGTGTTGCCAAATCTGAAAAACAAATTACTCAATGTTTATGATATTGATCAGATGGTAGAAATTTTGAACACGACTAACAAAAGTGCCAAAGTCAGTGTCGTAGCAAGTAAGGAAAAAGGCGCATCTAATCTTAATATTGAACGAGTCCGAAACGATTGGCCTGAGGTAACCTTGAGTATCAATAATTCAGGGACAGAAAATAATGCCAATGGACGTAATCAAGCCAGTCTCAATGTTGCGTGGAGTGACTTACTCGGCACCAATGATCGATGGTCTTTTTCGACAGGTTACCGTTTTTATAAGCACAGTAAAGCAAACCAACAACGTAATTATGCGTTGTCTTATGTTCAACCTCTGTCTTTCTCGACTTTAGAACTGAAGTTAGCTGAATCGGAATATAAGAAAAGCCTTCAAGGGGAGAATGACGTTTACACCTCTTCGGGAAAAACACAGACAGCAACACTGAAGTTATCCCACGTTTTATTGCGTAATAAAGAGACAATTTTGTCTGTGTACGGTGAATTAGAATTTAAAAAACGCTTGAGTTATTTCTCAGATATTGAGATAGGTGACTATCACAATAATAAGCTGAATATTGGCTTGTCTTATGTGACGAATTTAGGCTATGGCAAGCTCTACAGTGATATTGCTTATGCGAATGGGTTGAGATGGTTTGGTGCGGATTATTCAGCCTATGACACAAAACGTGAAAAAACTTTAAAATTATTGTCAGGAAGTGTTAACTGGCTCCGTCCAATAGTCATGTTTGATCGATCGCTGACTTACCAAGCGCGTATTGGTGCTCAATATGGCTTTGATAGTTTGTATTCGGAAAATCAATTTTCTATTGGTGATGAATATACTGTCAGAGGATTTAAAGGTGGAGCTGCTTCAGGCGACAGTGGTGCGTATTTTTCACAAACCCTTAGCATCCCGTTTTATCCACAAAAAGCTTACCTTTCTCAAATATCACCTTTCGTCGGGGTAGATATTGGTAAGGTACATGTCAAACAATCTCATCAAACAGATACCCTTGCAGGTTTTGCGCTAGGGGTGAAGGGACAAGTGAGATTATTCAATTTCTCATTCACTTATGCTCAACCACTCAACACGGTAAGAAAAGTGAAACCTCAGGATAAAAAACCGGTTTATTACGTCAGTGGTTCTGTTTCTTTTTAATGTTTTTTAAGTTGAAGGATTAACTTAGTATGAATAAAAATCGCTATAAACTCATTTTTAGTAAAACTAAAGGCTGTCTTGTACCTGTTGCTGAAACGATTAATTCTGCAGTAGGAAATGCCTCATCAAAAGACGTTTCTGACACCGAGATAAGTGCTTCTCAACCAGCGCTCAACTCGCCGCTTTCGACCCTTTCTGTATTAGTCAAAACCGCATTTAATCCGGTTTCAACATTGATGTCGTTGACTTGGAAAGAATACGCCGTTTTATTATTAAGTGTGGTGTCTTTTCCTCTTATGGCACAAGCCTCTGATACAGATTCAGTGGTACAAAGAAAACCTGAATTAACTGATGTGACGAATAGCAACAGCTATCATGTGGAATTAGATAGAGAGCATCATAAAGGGGAGCATCAAACAAAAATCAAACATACTGAGAATAATGTCATCATTGTTGATATTGCAAAACCAAACCAAAAGGGCATTTCAGATAACCGTTTTAAACACTTCAACATCCCAAATGGGGCGGTATTTAACAATAGCGCCAAGGAAAAACGCTCACAGTTAGTGGGGTATTTGCCAGGTAACCAGAATTTAACGGAAGGTAGTGAAGCAAAAGCGATCTTAAATCAGGTGACTGGACCGGATGCCAGTAAAATTGAAGGCGCCCTTGAAATTTTAGGGCAAAAAGCCGATTTGGTGATTGCGAACCAAAATGGCATTGTGCTTAATGGGGTAAAAACCATTAATGCCAATCGTTTTGTGGCAACAACCAGTAGTACCATTGATCCTGAGCAAATGCAGTTAAATGTCACGCAAGGTACAGTGACAATTGGGGTGGATGGATTTGCCACAGATGGCTTACCTTATTTGGATATCATTGCCAAAAAGATTGAACAAAAACAAGCGATTACAAAAGAAAGAACAGGAAATTCCGAAACCGATATCACTTTTGTCGCAGGTAACAGTAAATATGATTTAAAGACACATCAAGTGACAGAAAAGCATACCGCTGAGGCACAAGGTGAAATTGCGATTAGCGGTGCGAGTACCGGTGCAATGTACGGTAAAAATATCAAATTAATCGTAACGGATAAAGGCGCTGGGGTAAAACATGATGGCATTATTTTATCTGAGGCGGATATTCAAATTGAAACCCATGAGGGCGATGTTGAATTAGGCAATACAAAAAATAATCAGAATGAGAATTATGCCAAAGCTCATGCGGAAGGGAATTTTACGGTTAAAGGCGGTAAGCACGTTATTATTGGTAAGGAAGTTAAAGCCAACAAAGCGGTCGATATTCAAGCACAAGAAACAACAGTAAGACAAAATGCGAAATTAACTGCCAAAACGAGTGCCAAAATTACAGCAAGTAAGAGTGTGAATCTTGAAGATAACGCGAAACTTATTGCTAATGAGCTGAGCACAACAACCAATAAATTAACCAATAAAGGTAGCATTTACGGCAAGAAAGTGACGCTAGATGCTGATAATTTAGTCAATAGTAAAGAAATCTATGCGTCTAGCGAACTTGATATTCAAACCAAAGGTCGTGATCTTTTACTTGAGGATGGGGTTAATCAACCACTGAGTTTCTTAAAAGGCGCTTCATTGTTAGCGCCGGGGTTTGTCAACACTGGGCTAATTCACAGTAACGGTAATGCCAAGCTCACTTTTAAAGATGACACCAGTTTTGTGACTGAAGGAAATAACTTTATCACAGCAAAAGACAACTTAGAAATCACGGCAAAAAATGTTCAAATTGATCAAGCGAAAAATATTCAATTAAACGCGAATATCACGATCAATACCAAGTCTGGTTTTGTGAATTACGGTACCTTAGCAAGTGCTCAAAATTTAACGATTAATACCGAACAAGGCAGCATTTATAACATAGGCGGTATCTTGGGGGCGGGTAAAAGTTTGAATCTGAGCGCGAAAAGAGGAGAAAACCAAGGAGGATATCTTATTAATCAAGGTAAGAGTCTACTCCATTCTGAAGGCGCCATGAACCTCACAGCGGATCGCACGGTGTACAATTTAGGGAATATTTTTGCTAAAGGTGACGCGACGATCAATGCAAACGCGTTAATTAATGATGTTACTCTCACAGGTCGTCTTGAGTATCAAGATCTGAAAAAAGATTATACGCGTTATTATCGTATCAATGAAACGGCAAAACATGGTTGGCATAATAACTTCTATGAATTAAACGTCAACGTAAAAGAAATCGACAAGCCTGTTGTTGAGGTGCAACAACTTGGTTCGCTTCGTACAGACAGTAATTTGATCTTTAACTCGAAAAGAGATAATGAAAGAGGTTTCTCCAGTATTACGAATCATGGTGTGATTAATGTGAAAGGCACTTTCCGTTCTGATGCAGATGAAATTGTCAATGAAATGAAACTGCTTAAATTTGACGCATTATCACATTTCTTCCAGCAAGAAGCGGATGTGACTATTCACTACAAACCTTATACTCGTCATATTTTCTTTCGATTAGGGAATACGGAAAGAAATTTTAAAACCTTTGGTGATTTTCTCGATGCGTTATTATCGCCATCGCCAATTATTAAAGCGAATCTCTATTCAGCAGAGAACTTCAGTGCGTATAAGTTATTACAACAAGTAAGACATTCTCCAATGTTACAGAAAGGGATGGTGGCTGCCTTTGGGGAAAACTGGCATCAACTTTCTCATGAACAAAATGACACAACGTTGGAAAGCCTTTAAACAAAATCCGACCAGTTTTGTGTATTACCCTGAGCAAAAAGCCAAAATTTTGGCGGGCAGCTTAGCACTCAAAACAAACAGCTTACAAAATGGCGAGCGTTCTATTCAAGGCGGATTTGATGGTCAATTGCAGATCGGTAAGCATACTTTAACTTTGCCACAAAGTGAGTTTATCCCTGAAGTCGCAGATAAAGAAATTAATGATACAGGCGTTGATTTATCGGCTTTATCAGAGCTTCTTGATATACCTAATTTATTTATTGATAACAGTGTACAGTTAGACAAGAAAACAAGAGAAATTGATGAAGATGAATTAAAGATCATTGAGGGCGAGCAACCTAACTATCTTGATCCTGATGAAATCGCGAAAAATGGTCGTTTACTGAACAGTTATTTGAAAGAACTGAATGAGGAGCAATACATTGATGAAGAAGCATTTTATGAGGAAAGACGTTTAAATAATCAACGTTTTGAGAGTTTACCAAGAGCGTTGCAAGAGCGATTACACCACTTGTTTGAAGAAAAGCGTTTAGCCGAAGATCGCAAGCGTCAAGAATTATTAGAAAAAGCACGTTTAAATAAAGAGAAGGCACAAAAAGAACGTACTGAAAAATTCAAAGAAGAGGAAAAACGTCAAGAAGAAGACGGTGTTGCGAAAGCGCAAGAAACGTTGGAGCGTGCTCAGCAAGAAGCATTAGCCCGTGAAATGGAAGAGGCACGTCAAGCGGAAATTGCTAGACAGGCACAACAGGCTGAAGAGGCAAAACGTGCCGCAGAGGAAAAAGCACAACGTGAAAAAGCAGAAAAGCAGAAAGCCGAGGAAATAGCGGAGCAACAACTCAAAGAAGAACTGAAAGTTTTAGAGGAAGAAGCAAAAAAAGCGACAGAAATCGCGAAACAAAGCTTGTTTAAAGCGGTAGATGAAGCGCGCCCTAAAGTACAAACTGATCCGCTTTATCGTACGCAATTGAAATACATTAACCAAGATGATTATAAAGGTGCTGACTACTTTTTTAACCAAGTGGCATCTGATAGTCAAACAGAGCAGAAAGTCAATGTCTTAGGGGATAACTATTTTGATCACCAATTGATTACGCGCAGTATTGAGAAAAAAGTTGATAATCAGCTGGCGAAAAAATATAACCTAAGCAATGTCGATTTAGTCAAAAGATTGATCGACAACTCTTCTGTTGAAGCGAAAGATCTTGGTTTGAAAATAGGGGAAAGCTTAACCCAAGAACAACAAGCAAAATTAAAACAAGATATTGTATGGTATGTCAAAACGCAGGTAAAAGGTAAAGACGTCTTTGTGCCACAAGTCTATCTTGCACAATCAACCTTAGCTGAAGCGCAAAAATCACAAGGACGCGGTCATGCCGTGATTCATGCTCGTGATGTTGAGATTAAGGCGGGTCATGTGAGTAACAGTGGTACGTTAGCAGGTGACCGCGTGAAGATTGAAGCAGAAGGCAAAATCCAAAATAAAGGCAGTATCTTAAGCCGTACAGAAACACGTTTAGTTGGACAGCAAGGGATTGAAAATCTTGCGCGCTCCCATGCAAGCAAAACTGGTGGTAGTGATGTACAAGGTGCTGAGATTAGAAGCGAGGGGCATTTGCATTTAGAAACAGATAAGAATGCGAGTATTACGCTACAAGCCTCAGATGTGAAAGGAAAAACTGGCTTTATCAAAACGGGTGATCTGAATTTAAAAGATGCGCATAAGACGGAACAATCTTATGATGTTTATGAGGCGGGTCCGTTGACCTTTTCACCTGCTGAAAGTTATACAGAGCGACGTTCAAAAGCGACGTCAGTGGGGTCAAACCTAGAGGTCGATCGTTTACATTTGGCGGTTGAAAAGGATGTGAATCAAGTAGGAAGTACGCTAAAAACTCAGCAATTAAGCGGGATTGTGAAAGGTGACTATAAAACGCAAGCGGGTAAAAATGTCACTAATCTTGAAACGGAAGAATATACTTCACATCTGTATGGTTCAGCCCATGCAAGTGGAGGAGGACGTTCTGCGCGTTATGACTACAACAGTAAAGAGGGTGGCAAAGCTTCTAGCAATGTACCAACCACTAACACGGGTGTGGGAGCTGAGTTAGGTTTGGCGATTCGTCATACGAAAACACAGGAAACGTTGTTAACCCATACTAATAGTGAGTTACAAGCTGAAAGTGGCACATTACATGTGTTAGGGAATGCGGACATTGGTGGTGTTAACATTAATAGCAACTTACCAACGCAGAGTAACACAAAAGGTCAGACTGACACGCCAGCAACGAATGCTAATGTTACAGCGAAAACAGCAAAAACAGATAAAACCGTTTCGCCAGTTTTATCTGCATCTGATATCAATGCGTTAATGTCAGAAAAGAGTGCCGAGTTTTTTGCGCAAGAAAAACCAACACAGAAGCAAGGGTTTGAGCTATCTGCTCGCGACATTACCTCGACGAAACAAAAAGATGAATACGACCGTCACATTGAAAGTACCACATTAAAAATTGGTCCAGAGGCAGAAGCTCATTCTGCGATTGCCGATGCGGTAAGTCATTTAGCCAAACAGTTTATTGATGCGCAGAATGGGATTAAACAAGATGGTACGGTCGTGTTACAGCAGGCAAGTGATGTCTTGAATGTGATCACGGGGGATTTAGTTGGTGGATCAGTGAAAGGCGCATTTGAACGCACGAAAGAAATAAAACACCTAACCGAATCTAGCGATATTCGTACGAAGTTAGGAGGGAATTTGGTGCTTTCTGCGCGTGAAGGCAGCATTCATCTGAAAAATGTAGAGAGTGCAGAAAAAACCAATTTAACCCTAAAAGCGAAACAAGATGTGAATATCCAAGCCGGTGAGAAAGACAGCCAATCAGACGAAAGACTGTCTAGAATGAAAATTTATGGTGGAGCAAATGCGGGCTGTAGTGCCATTAATGCGGGATGTACGGCAGGTGTATCCGTTGGCATTGAAGGTAATGAAAGTATTAGTCATGAACGTAAAAAATCATTTAATAACAGTTTATTACAAGCCCAACATTTGAAAATTGAAGCTGGTGGCGATCTTAACTTAGAAAGTTCGAATATTCATGCGGACAAGCTTGACTTGCATGTCAAAGGGAAAACGAACATCATTTCGAAGCAAGATACGTTACACAGAACGCAGCATAGTGTTGACTATAGTGCTTCAGTGGGCGCCTCCCTTTCAACCTCAACCATTGTTAAACCGACGGGTAATGTAGGATTAGGTTATAGCCATGAAACGGAAACGCGAGGTACTGTAAATAAACAAGCGGGTATTCGTGCTAACCAGATCTCAGGTGAAATTCAGGATCTGAATTTACAAGCAGGTTATATTGTTAATAAAGGTGAACCTCGTGATTTTAATGTGAAAGGGCAAGTCAACAGTACCGTTCTACATGACCGCCATGATAAAGATGGTGGGTCAGCAGGTGTTTCAATCGGTGCAAATGAAAATGGCGTTTCTGCCTTGAATTTGCGTGGTAGACGTGCAGAACAAAAACATTATGCAGCGACACAGAAATCCACGTTAGCAGGTGTGAATCCAGATCAAAGTAAGATTGTTGGACAAGTAGAAAAAGATCTTAGCCTCGCAAAAGAAGTTACACGTGATGATAATTATGCGAGCACACATTTTAGCTTTGAAACGCTTGATATTGTGGAACTGGGTAAGAAGGCGAAAGAGAAATTGTCTCCAGCTAAAGAAGATAACGCGACAACCGATGCCGCTGACGACAGCAGTACTCATATATATGAAGAAATCCCAGACCTTTATAGTAAGTTAGGCGACAGCAATTCTGATATCGCTCGTCATAAAGCCGAAGCCGAAAACCATGTGTATGAGGAAATTGCGAATAATCCATACAATCGCGTTGGTGACAGTAATGCAGACTTTAAACGTAATAAGGTTGAAATCGGGTCTGAATACGCCGAAGTGACCTTGCCTCGAGGGAGACAAGCGACAGATCCTTTACCAGAATTACCAAATCAAGGTAAAGCAAAAGCAGTAGAGATAGCTGGTGATCCGATTTATGCAGAAATTGGGGAAAGTACATCTCATGCGAAACGCCCTTTACCACCAATTCCAGCAACGCAACCAGAGGGAGGAAATGATGCTAATGCGGATTCGTCAAGCCAACAGGCACCAGCAAGCGGATCCACATCTGAAGGGGCGACTCTTCAACCAAGAGTAAAAGCTTCTTCTACTGAATCTGAGTATGAAACGATTCCTTTTGAATCTCCTACACTAATTGTAAAACAGGGAGAAAAGGAAGCAGAACAGCGCGAAAGTGCGGTCAATACTGAGACAGAAATTGTGAGTAAACCAGTGACAGAGCGTGTCCAACAACGTGCGTTAGTGGAGCAACCAAGAAGCTTTTTACAGAAACTCTCTGATCAACTTCAGCCATTGAAAGTGAAACATAAAATTGATGCAGTGCGTTCTTCAGTGGAAGAATTTGGTGGTGAAGTCAGCTTTAAATATGCACAATCTAAAGGTGAAGTTTACAACGAAATTGTGAAACACGTTGATACGCAACATGGTGTGTGTGAATCCACGTGTGCCCACTGGATTGCGAACAAAGTCCGTAGCCAAGGTGAAGACTTCTGGAATACGATGTACGAAGGCGGTAAGAAAGGTCACTTGAAGCAAGAGGCGATTGACTCGATTAAGAAACTGCAAACAGAGTTTATGCAAAGTGGCAGTGCGACGCAGCAATTCAAATTGACTGATAATTGGTTACAAGAGCAAGGCGTAGTACCGAAAGAGAAAAAAGTCGGCGATTTGAGCCGTCGTGATGAAGTGGCGGGTACGGTATCGAAAAGTGATATTTCCGCATTGACCAAAGCGATTTTAGATACGGGTAGCGATACTGCTGGCGCGAAGAAAATCTCGATTAATCTTGAAGGCGGTTCACATACTGTGTCGGCGCTTGTTCAAGGCGAAAAAGTCGTATTTTTCGATCCAAACTTCGGCGAAATGACGTTCCCAAGCCATCAAAAATTTGAAAGTTGGCTCAAAGAAGCATTTTGGGAGAAGAGTGGTTATGCGGGTAAAAAAGAAGGTAAACGCTTCTTTAATGTAGTGAATTATCACGCAGAAACCAAGTAAGTGCGCTAAAGTGCGGTTAAATCAGAAAAAATTTTGATTTTGACCGCACTTATCACTTCAATTTGTAATATATACCGTGAGTGCAAAGGCATTCGCGGTTTTTTTATCGTGTAGAAACAATAAAAAAGAGTGGCTTTACCACTCTTTTACACAAGGTCGGAAACTTAGTTATTCGTCCATATAACCTAAGCTACGTAAGGCGCGTTCATCATCCGCCCAACTTGATTTAACTTTTACCCACAGTTTAAGATGCACTTTATTATCAAATAAACGTTTCATAAAGTAATAGACTCTTCATCATTAGTGGATTGAATACGATCATCTTTTTCTATGGATTTATACCGAGGAGATAACTCGTTAGCCTCTTTTGCTACACAATCAGCTTGATAGGAGATTCCACCTTTTTTG
Source organism: Pasteurella multocida (assembly GCF_900187275.1). Classification (NCBI taxonomy): domain Bacteria; kingdom Pseudomonadati; phylum Pseudomonadota; class Gammaproteobacteria; order Pasteurellales; family Pasteurellaceae; genus Pasteurella; species Pasteurella multocida. The sequence goes on along the minus strand of NZ_LT906458.1, from coordinate 1,308,324 downwards.
ATTCGGCGTCCATAAAAACGCATAGGTTACATTCTCGAACAAAGTATATCCCGTTCATAATAATATTTAATGCTAATTTTAATGATTGTTTTACTATATTATTATGGGGAATGGATTATTTATATTCTATTGCTAATAAATTATCGTTTTCTTATCTTATGTATAATGCTATCTATCATTTTTTGGTTAATTGTTTAAATAATGACTATTATTTATTGCAATAAATATTGTGACAATGAAAAATAGTGTTTTAAATATCTGTTTTTTATGATGGTTATTTTTTTTGTGCAACTTGAAAAGTTAGATATGACGCTATAATCGTTGTTTGAGTGAGATTGTTCTATGTTCTATTGTTAAGTGGTTTGTCTATTTTGATTTATGTTAGAACATTGTGTTTTTATTTATTAATATATTGAAGTGTTGTCTTTTTATGTGTATTTTGTTTGCTATTAATATAATCTAAATTGGTTTATTATTTATTTAGATTGAAAATATTTTTTCTTTTTGTTTATTATTAAATCGCTGGTATAGCTAGATTTGTTAATAATTTTTATTTTTTTGTAGTAGAATTTCCATCCCTCAATAAGTATGGAGATTTTATGGAAAAATATCAAATTAAAAGATTAGGGAAATTATTATTATGTTCTTCTGCTACTTTTCTTTTATGCCAATCAACGCTTGCCTATAGTCAGGAAGCAAATCCGCTCACTCAAGAATTACTGCATTTAAAAAATAAGCAACAGTTTGAAAATGTAAATGAAAACCTCAAAAAAGCGCAGCAATTTTTAGAAGATCAACAATCGAGTACAGAAAAAACATTCTCTTTTCCTGATTCCGAATCCACGAGTAAACATAAAATCACCAGCATATCGGTCGACCTTGCGGGTGAAAAGGTATCTCTAAATTTTGGCGATATCATTCATGCTTACCAAAACCAGCCCCTATCAACAAAAGTTGTTTTTCAATTAGTGAAAGATTTGACGGAAGTTTTATACCGTTCTGGCTACGTGACAAGTGCAATTGGTTTAAAAAATTCAAAAATCAGCAATGGCGATCTTGAATTTATTGTACTGTGGGGAAGAACTCGCGATCTGTTTGTGAATGGGGAGAAACCAACCCGTTTTAGAGATAAAACAATGTTATCAGTCCTACCCAATTTAATCGGAAATCGCTTAAGTATTCACGACATTGACCAGTTGATCGAAATCTTAAATACTACGAATAAAAAAGCCACAGTGAATGTGGTTGCAAGTGAAGAAAAAGGCAGCTCAAATCTAAATATTGAAAGACAATATGATGTTTTTCCGCAAGTGAGTGTCGGATTCAATAATTCAGGTGCTGGCAATAATGCCAATGGGCGTAATCAAGCTACATTGAATATTGCTTGGAGTGATCTATTAGGCACGAATGATCGTTGGAGTTTCTCGAGTAGTTACCGTTTATATAAAAATCATCATGCTAACCAGCAACGCAATTATACTTTGTCTTACAGTCAGCCTATAGGCTTTTCTACAGTAGAAATTAAAGCATCGGAATCTACGTATGAAAAAGAACTTCGCGGTATAAATACTCATTCTTCTCATGGGAAAACCCAAAGCTTAGCTGTCAAGCTGATGCATGTGTTATTGCGTAATAAGGAGAGTATTTTATCTACATATACCGAGTTCGAGTTTAAAAAACGGATTAGTTATTTTTCTGATATTTTGATTGGGAAATATCACAATAATAAAGTGAGCGTAGGGTTATCTTACATGACTAATTTTGCTTACGGGAAGCTTTACAGCGACATTGCTTACGCGAATGGGTTGAGATGGTTTGGGGCGAATTATTCAGCATATGATGCAAATCGTGAAAAAACCTTAAAATTATTGTCAGGAAGTATTAATTGGCAGCGTCCAATATCCCTGTTTGAACGTGCGATGAATTATCAATTACGTATTGGTGCCCAATATGGTTTTGATAGTTTGTATTCTGAAAATCAATTTTCAATTGGTGATGAATATACAGTAAGAGGATTTAAAGGTGGTGCGGTTTCTGGTGATAGTGGTGCGTATTTATCACAAACACTGACGGTTCCTTTTTATCCACAAAAAGCATATTTATCTCAGGTATCCCCTTTTATTGGATTTGATATGGGTAAAGTACATATTAAATCAAAGCATAAAACAACCACTTTAGTCGGTTTTGCCCTAGGCTTGAAAACGCAAATAAAGTTATTTTCATTATCATTAACCTATGCACAACCAATGAATGGTGTGAGTGGTGTTACGCAACATCGTCAAAAACCGATTTATTATTTCTCAGGATCACTTTCTTTTTAATCTCTTTTAAGTTTAAGGATTAACTTAATATGAACAAAAATCGTTACAAACTCATTTTTAGTCAAGTCAAAGGTTGTCTCGTTCCTGTGGCAGAATGTATTAACTCAGCTATTAGCAATGGTTCATCTGATTCAACATCCACATCAGAACAAGTTGAAGAGGAACCTTTCCTTCTAGAACAATATTCACTTTCCTCCGTGTCTTTATTAGTAAAAAGCACGTTCAATCCTGTTTCGTATGCAATGCAATTGACTTGGAAACAGCTTTCTATTTTATTTTTAACTGTGATTTCTGTTCCTGTTTTGGCTGAGGGAAAAGGGGATGAAAGAAATCAATTAACAGTGATTGATAATAGCGATCATATTAAATTAGATGCATCTAATCTTGCTGGTAATGATAAAACAAAAATCTATCAAGCAGAAAATAAAGTTCTGGTTATTGATATTGCTAAACCAAATGGGAAAGGGATTTCAGATAACCGTTTTGAAAAATTTAATATTCCAAATAGCGCGGTGTTTAATAATAATGGGACTGAAGCGCAGGCAAGATCAACATTAATTGGTTACATTCCGCAAAATCAAAATTTAAGGGGAGGGAAAGAAGCTGATGTTATATTAAATCAAGTGACAGGTCCTCAAGAAAGTAAAATTGTTGGCGCGCTTGAAGTATTAGGTAAAAAAGCTGATATCGTCATTGCAAACCAAAATGGTATTACCTTAAATGGTGTAAGAACAATAAATTCAGATCGTTTTGTTGCCACTACGAGTGAGCTTATAGATCCGAATCAGATGATGTTAAAGGTTACAAAAGGAAATGTGATCATTGATATTGATGGTTTTTCGACAGATGGATTAAAGTATTTAGATATTATTGCTAAAAAAATTGAACAAAAGCAATCAATTACATCAGGGGATAATTCAGAAGCAAAAACAGATGTCACTCTTATTGCGGGTTCCAGTGAATATGATTTAAGCAAACATGAGCTGAAAAAAACGAGCGGTGAAAATGTATCTAATGATGTTATTGCTATCACGGGATCTAGTACAGGCGCAATGCATGGTAAAAATATTAAGTTGATTGTGACAGATAAAGGTGCAGGCGTAAAACATGATGGAATTATTTTGTCTGAAAATGATATTCAGATTGAAATGAATGAAGGTGACTTAGAACTTGGCAATACGATTCAGCAAACAGTGGTAAAAAAAGACCGAAATATTCGAGCCAAGAAAAAAATTGAAGTGAAAAACGCTAATCGTGTTTTTGTTGGTAGTCAAACGAAATCAGATGAAATTTCGTTAGAGGCGAAACAAGTTAAAATCAGAAAAAACGCAGAGATTAGGAGTACGACACAAGCCAAAATCGTAGCAAAGGGTGCCCTGTCTATTGAGCAAAATGCGAAGCTCGTCGCTAAAAAGATAGATGTGGCAACAGAAACTCTAACTAATGCTGGGCGTATTTATGGTCGAGAGGTTAAGCTTGACACTAATAATTTGATTAATGATAAAGAAATTTATGCTGAACGGAAATTGAGTATTTTGACGAAAGGAAAAGATCTTGAAATTATTCAAGATAGATATTTGTCTCCACTGATGCGCGTAAAAAGTAGTGTCCGCTTTTTAGGCTCTCCGTTTTTCTCAATATCTCCGTCGATGCTCGCAAGCCTTAGTGCACAGTTTAAGCCTGGTTTTGTGAATAAGGGACTCATTGAAAGTGCGGGGAGTGCAGAATTAACTTTTAAAGAAAAAACCAGTTTTTTAACAGAGGGCAATAATTTTATTAGAGCTAAAGATGCGTTAACTATTAACGCCCAAAATATTGAAATTGATAAAAATCAAGATATTCAATTGGGTGCTAATATAACGTTGAATGTGGAAGAAAACTTTGTTAATCGTGCAGGAACACTGGCAACTGGTAAAACACTGACAATTAATACCGAAAGTGGCAGTATTTACAATCTTGGTGGGACATTAGGTGCTGGAAAATCATTAAAACTGACTGCTAAATCAACGGAAGAAGGTATGGGAAATATTGTTAACCAAGAAAACGGTTTATTCCATACACTCGGTAATATGATGTTAGAAGCAGAGCGTTCTGTTTATAATATTGGCGATATTTATGCGAGTAAAAAATTAACAGTTCATACTCATAATTTGATTAATGATGTGCGTTTATCTGGCAATGTGAGTTATAAGCCTATCGGTTCAAGTCGTGATTATGATATCAGTCGTGTTGCGGTACATGGTTGGCACAATAATGTTTATAAGCTCAACTTAAATCTGCAAGAACAAGATAAAACCGATATTAAAGTTGTGAAAATGGGGGCTATCCGTTCTGATGGTGATTTTGACTTTAAGGGAATAAAGGCGACATCATCAGAATCAAAACCGCAGTTAATTAATCATGGATTAATTAATGTCAAAGGAACATTTAATGCGGAAGCTGATCAAGTGGTGAACCAAATGAAAGCGTTTAACCAAAATGCATTAGCAAGCGTGTTTAAGAATCCAGCGAAAATCACGATGTACTATCAACCACTTACTCGTTATATTTGGACACCATTATCGGGTAATGCATCGCGTGAATTTAACAATTTAGAGTCTTTCCTCGATGCCTTGTTTGGCTCAACAACAATCTTAAAATCAAGTTTCTATAGTACGGAAAATTTTAGTGCTTATCAGCTTCTATCTCATATTCAGCATTCACCAATGTACCAAAAAGCGATGGCACAAGTGTTTGGTGCAGAGTGGCATAGTAAATCCTATGATGAGATGCGAAACAAATGGAAAAGCTTTAAAGAAAATCCAACAGATTTCATTTATTACCCATCAGAAAAAGCAAAAATCCTAGCGGGAAAACTAGAAGGTAAGCTTACAACGCTACAAAATGGTGAATATGCCGAACGTGGTAAGTTTGATGAGAGTATCCAAATTGGTAAACACCAATTATCGCTACCATCAGTATAGCTTAAAGCGGAGTTTAGTGATAAAGAACGTTTGGAAGAGGACGGGGTAGATTTATCCTCGATCGCCGAACTCTTAGAAATGCCAAACTTATTTATTGATAATAGTATCCAATTAGAAAAGAAAAAGTTGTCTCCTATTGAGGATCTAGATGAAGAACCACGTAAAAATCTGGATATAGAAGAAAGCCATTCTAATTCATCGGATGACGTGCTTAGCATGAATGATGATGAGTCTGATACAGACGATAGCAAGTGGAGTATGGGCAATGATGAGAAAGAGATGCCCGATGATAAGCTGGGTATAAGTCGTGATGATCGTGGAAATAAACCACCTCGTACTGATCCTACAGTTGATTATCTTAACCCTGATGAATTCTTTGAAAATGGTTATCTCTTGAATGAGCTACTACAGGAGCTTGGAGAAGAGCCGTTACTAAAAGAAGGGGAAGATCATTTTAAACGTTCTACCAATCTAGTCCGTCTAGGCGAGAGAGATAGGCAAAATAGAGAAAAGAGAGAAAAAGAGGGGTATTTTGATCTGCCTGGTACATTAGATATGAAACTGCAGGAGTTATTCGAAAAAAGAAAACAAAAACACGAAGCAGAACAGAAAGCAAGAATAGAAAAAGCACTTCTACAAAAATCAGAACAACAAGAAAAACGTGTTGAAGAACGTAAGCAAGAGGAAAAACGTCAAGCGCAAGATAAAATTGCTAAGCAAGTAGAAATTGCAAAAGAAATGCAACGGGTAGAAGAAATTCGCCAGAGAGAAAAACAACTTGCGATCCAACTGCAAGAAGAAGAGAAGAAACAACAAGAAGAAAAACATTTATCCGAGGAGAAAAAACAAGCTGAACAGAAACAAAAAGCTGAGGAGAAAGTTGCACAAGAAAGATTAGACATTGAACAACAGAAAGCGTATGAAGAAATGGCGAAGCGAGAGGCAGAGGCATCAAAAAATGTTTTATTGAAAGCGATTGATGAAGAACGTCCAAAAGTGGAAACTGATCCACTTTTCCGTACAAAATTGAAATATATCAATCAAGATGACTATGCTGGTGCAAATTATTTCTTCAATAAAGTTGGTTTAAATACAAAAGGTCATCAAAAAGTAAATGTGTTAGGGGATAACTATTTTGATCATCAAGTGATTACTCGCTCGATTGAGAAAAAAGTAGATAACCACCTTAACCAAAAATACAATCTCAGCGATGTGGAATTAGTTAAACAGCTGATGGACAATTCCACAACACAAGCGCAGGAGTTGGATTTGAAACTAGGTGCGGCATTAACTAAAGAACAACAAGCTAACTTGACCCAAGATATCGTTTGGTATGTCAAAACGAAGGTAAAGGGCAAAGATGTGTTTGTTCCAAAGGTTTATTTCGCTTCTGAAACGCTCGTAGAAGCCCAAAAATTACAAGGTTTAGGCACTGGGACTATCAGAGTTGGTGAAGCTAAGATTAAAGCCAAAGATGTGGTGAATACCGGGACATTAGCTGGGAGAAAACTCAATGTTGAAGCGAGTAATAAAATCAAGGGAGTATTTTAAGTACTCAAGAAACACGTTTAGTCGGGCGTAAAGGTATTGAAAACGTATCTCGTTCATTTGCAAATGATGAATTAGGAGTCACTGCACAACGCTCAGAAATCAAAACGGAAGGTCATTTACATCTTGAAACAGATAAGGATTCAACTATTGATGTACAAGCATCGGATATTAAAGCAAAAACAAGCTTTGTGAAGACTGGTGATGTGAATCTCAAAAATACATACAATACTAAACATGCCTACCGTGAGAAATTCTCGCCGAGTGCACTACAAGTTGCAGAACTTGATGTGGCAGGGCTTAAAGTCCCACTTTTAGGCGTGTCGTCTCCATCCAGTTATTCAGAGCATACTAGTGAGGCAACTTCAGAGGGATCAATCTTCGAAGTAGGGCACTTACATCTTGCGGTAGACAGAGATGTGAACCAAGCGGGGAGTAAAATTAAGGCTAAGTATACCACTGGTGTTGTGAAAGGGAACTTTAATACTGAAGCGGGCAAGAATATTAAACATGTCGAAAAAGAAGAATATAGTTCACAGCTATTTGCTTCAGCACACGCGAGTGGTGGTGGCACCTCAGTTCGTTATGACTATAACAGCCAAGATGGTGGCAATGCCTCTGTTGGTGTTCCGACAAACCATACTGGAGTTGGGGCAGAGGCAGGAATGTCATTCACCCATACCAAAGACAAAGAAACACTGCTCACTCACACCAATAGTGAATTACAAGTCAAACATGGGAAATTACATGTGCTTGGTTATGCCGATATTGGTGGAGTAGATATTAATACTAAACTACCAGAAGATGCACAAAGCAAAGCACAGAAAGAGATAGCGGCTAGCAAGCCAGAGAAGACCGAGCAATCTGCACAGGATGTGGCTCAAGCTCAATCAAATGCCAATAAGGATAAGGAAAATAAAGCCCCAGAAATAAAAGAATTATCAGAGGCTGAAATCGCGGATCTCATGTCAGAAAAATCAAAAGCGTATTTTGATGATTTTGCAGAGCAAGCGAAAAAAGCACCTGAAAACAATCGATTTGAATTGTCTGCGAAAGAAATTAAGTCGAGCAAACAAAAAGACCAATATGATCATGAGTCTGAACGGACGACTTTTAAAGTTGGACCTGAAGCGGAGGCTCATTCTGCGGTTGCCGATATGGTGAGCCATTTAGTGAAAGAATATAGAGATGCACAAAATGGGACTAAACAAGACGGTACAGTAGCATTACAACATGCTAGTGATGTCTTAAATATTGTGACGGGGGATTTAGCGGGGAGTTCAGCTAAATTGTCTGTTGAAAGAACACATGAGACAAAACGAACGACAGAAACGGGGGATATTGTTACTAAGATTGGTGGCAATGTCACACTGTCAGCACGCAGTGGTAGTGTGAACCTTAAAAATGTACAAAGTGATGAACAAGCTAATTTGACCTTAAGAGCAAAAGAAGATGTGAATGTGCTGTCTGGTGAAAAAACACGAGAAACCACAGAAACAGTATCAAGACAGAAACTTTCTCATGGTGTGAACGCAGGTTGCAGTATGATGAGTGGCGCCTGTACTGCCGGTGTTAGCACATCACTTGAAGGAAATGAAAGCTATACGTCAGAACGTGAAACGGCTCAAAATAACAGTTTCTTAAAAGCACGCAACATGAAAGTTGAAGCAGGTCGCGATTTTAATGTTGTCAGTTCGAATATTGATGCAGATAAGCTCGATCTCCACGTTAAAGGAAAAACGAATGTGGTATCCAAACAAGATACGTTACAAAAAGTGACGCATGGAGTTGACTATAATCTTTCCGCTGGCGTTGCACTTTCTAGTGCAACAATTGCTACCCCAACCGGTAATGTTGGTTTCGGTTATACCAATGAGACCGAAAGCAAGCGGACGGTTAATCAACAAGCAGGGATTAAAGCGAATAAAATTACAGGGCAAACGCATGACTTAAATCTTGAGGGGGGATATCTTGTCAGCAACGATAAGGATAATCAGCTGAAAGTTACCGGCGATGTCACAACTAAAGCCCTTCACGATCAACATGATAAAGATGGTGGAACATTTGGTTTATCTGTGGGTATCAGTGAACGTGGTACTACCGCCTTTAATGTACGAGGTGGGCGAGCTGAACAGAAACACTATAATGCAACGCAGAAATCCACTCTTTCTGGCGTGGATACCTCTCAAGCGAATGTATCAGGTCAAGTGAATACAGATTTAACCAAGGCAAAAGCTGTCACACGTGATGATACTTACGCAAGTACGCAATTTAGTTTTGAAGTGGCAGATATTGTGGAATTAGGACAGAGAGCGAAAAACAAGCTGTCAGCACCAAACAATGACACCGATATGGCGTCAGGCTCCACATTACGCTCGCGTTCTACTACAGAAGAAGCAGATGTACCAACAACAAGATCGCGTGTAACGGATGAGGCGGATTCTGTATCCGTGAAAAATCCGATTTATGAAAGTGCAGATGCTGTTGTACCAACACCACGTAGTAGAAATGTGGACAGTACCGATCTTGTGGACAATCCACTGTATGCTAGTGCCACTACAAAAGCAAACATCCATGATTATGAAGAAATTCCAGCCGTTTATAGCAAAGTCGGTGATAACAATGCTGATCTTGTTCGTCATAAAACGGCAACTAGTGATGAGCATCTTTATGCAGAGATTAATGAACCAACATATAGCCGTGTTGGTGATAAAAATGCAGATATGAGACGTCATAACGCGGCAGGTACAACAGACTATGCCGATGTCGTGCAAGCACATACAAGAAAGGCAGATGATCCACTACCAGCATTACCGAATCAGGGTAAAGCAAGAACGGTAAACGACGGTTCAGAGCATATTTATACTGATATTAGCGACGTGGGCACTCAAACTAAAGCTATTGATAGTACTTATGCAACAGTAGGCATGCCGAAAGCGAATGCCGTTGACAGCACTTATGCAACAGTAGAGACTCCAAAAGTGAAAGCGGTGGAAACGACTTATGCCACAGTAGACATGCCAAGAGCTAAAGCTGTAGAAAGTGAGTATGCAACGGTTGCTGAGCCAAAACACAGAAAAGTAAGAAACGTTACGGATGAGTTACCCGCATTACCAAACGAAAGCAAAGTAAGAACAGTGAACGACGGTTCAGAGCATATTTATGCTGATATTCGCGACGTGGGCATTCAAACTAAAGCTATTGATAGTACTTATGCAACAGTAGGTGTGCCGAAAGCGAATGCGGTTGACAGTACTTATGCAACAGTAGAGGCGCCAAAAGTGAAAACGGTGGAAACGACTTATGCCACAGTAGACATGCCGAGAGCAAAAGCTGTAGAAAGTGAGTATGCAACAGTTACTGAGCCAAGAAGTAGAAAAGTAAGACGTGCAACGGATGAATTACCAGCATTACCGAATCAGGATAAAGCAAGAATGGTAAGCGATGTTGCAGAGAATCTTTATGCTGAAATTAGTGATGTTTCTAACAAAGCGAAGCGCTCTTTACCAGCTATTCCTGATAACCAAACGAAAATTGTGGAGAGTGAGACTGATAGTGATTATGCCACAATCGGTAGTGGACCAGTAGCACGTCATACGGAAGATGTAGATGTAGTGACACATATACAACCAAGAGCAAAAAGACAAGTAAATGAGTTAGCTTATGAATCTATTCCATTTGATGATTTAGCAGTACAAAATCTTGGTAGCATAAGCACTAGACGCGCTGAAGTATTAAAATCGACAGTGGCAGAAGAGGTTACACCGACTTTATCAAAACATTCAGCGACTTTAAGCAAAGATATAGAAATCAACAACAAGGTTAACATCGCGGTTAATTCAGATGCTGAAGTAAGTAGCAGAATACCAGTGACTGAGGACATTTATGCAACGATCAACAAGAGTCCGGAAGCACGTGCGAAAGCGAACGCTAAAGCAGATGAAGCCTTAGTGAAATATCCAATTGTGAAAGCTGAAGTTGAAGATGACATACCTCCTACATTACCGATTCGACCTGAATTGAAAGATGCGGCTAGTATGAATAAGAGGTTTAAAGCGAAAAATGGAGATGTGAAATCAAGTGAAACAGAGGGTACAACTGTATCGCAGAAAATTAAAAGTTTCTTCTCAGGTAGTAATTCTGCTAAACAAACAGAAAAAATAGTAATAAAAGATAATGCTCAAGACACTGTGGAAGCAAATAAAACAAAACCAGTGAGTGAACGTGTTCAACAAAAAGAATTAGTTGAACAATCTCGAGGCGTGTTGAAAAAGGCTCAGGATCAATTCCAACCATTGAAAGTGAAACACAAAATTGATGCGGTTCGTGCTTCAGTGGAAGAATATGGTGGTGAGGTCAGCTTTAAATATGCTCAATCTAAAGGCGAAGTATATAAAGAGATCGTGAAACATATTGAAACGCAAAACGGTGTTTGTGAATCCACTTGTGCACATTGGATTGTTAACAAAGTCACTAGTCAAAGTGAAGACTTTTGGAATACGATGTATGAAGGGGGTAAGAAAGGTCACTTAAAGCAAGAAACTATTGACTCTATTAAGAAACTTCAAACTGAGTTTATGAATAGTGGCAGTGCGACACAACAATTCAAGTTAACCGATAGTTGGTTACAAGAGCAAGGAGTCGTGCCGAAAGAGAAGAAAGTTGGGAGTGCAAGCCGCCGTGATGAAGTGGCAGGTACTGTATCGAAAAGTGATATTTCCGCTTTAACAAAAGCGATTTTAGATACTGGTAGTGATATTTCCGGCGTGAAGAAAATATCGATTAATCTTGAGGGAGGCTCACACACAGTGTCTGCGGCAGTTCAAGGGCAAAAGGTGGTGTTCTTCGATCCAAACTTCGGTGAAATGACATTCCCAAGTCATCAAAAATTTGAAACCTGGTTAAAAGAAGCTTTTTGGAATAAGAGTGGTTATGCAGGTAAAAATGACGGAAAACGTTTCTTCAATGTGGTGAACTATGAATTACCAGCCAACGCCGAGAAAAAGTCGGGTAGTGCGAAATTTGCAACAGAAGCGAATGATGTTAACTTCAACAGAAAAGTATCATCTGCGTTTGAGGCGAATGACAATATTCAAATTAAACGTGATGATGCACGTGGTGAAAATTATGTAACAAAAAACAATGTAGTAACTGCGATCACGAATACTGACTATATTCCAAAACCAGTAACAGATGTTGATGCACAGTTTGAGAAAGTCAGAAAAAAAGCCAAGTCAACAGATCGTACAAAAGAGGCTGAGAAAAAATTAGCCTTGATTGCAAAAGAGGCAAAAAATCTGCCAAAAGCGCATTTATTAAATGCGACAGATGAACTTCTGAATGGTCCAAGTGCAGAAAATGTTGTGGCTTTAATCAAGCAATCGCAGAAAGAGGGTAAGCCTTTTGTGAAAGGCTCATCAATTGATAGCTTTGAAGGTGAGAATGCAAAAAATGCGGGTAAAATTTTCAAAAATATCCAATTTGATGAAAGTTATGTTGAAACCAGAAAACAAATTAATGACAAACTCGTAGAGAAGCTTGAAGTGAACAAAGAATTTCATGATTTGATGAATAGCAAACTTTCGGGTAATGAAGCGGGGATTCGCAAACTGTTTGAGATCGTTGAATCAGCGAAAAGAGAATCGCTACAAGAAGTAACAGGCATTAGTGGTAAAAAGGCGACATTAGCGTTAGATATAGAAAGTAGTCCGTTATCCACAACGCAAGGATACTATGTTGACGATAAAGTGCATTTAAACACAAAGCCAATCCTGAGTTTCTTAAAAAATAAGAAACAAAACAATAAGGAAATTCTTGATACGATTGTCCATGAGTTGACGCATCATGACCAAATGCAGATTGCGAAGAATAAGAATGGCAATATTTCTGACGCAATTAAGCTTGATGCGAAGCTACTTGATTTAAATAAGGATCATTACATTGATTCAGAACAAAGTTTCTCTGCATATAAAAAACAGCCTTTAGAACGAGAAGCGTATAGTTCTGGACAAGAGCTAAGTGACAAATTAAGTAAGCTTGTAGAGCGTGGTTATATGGGCGGGAAAGTGCAAAATATTCAAACTATTGAGCATTTACCAAATAAACTGAATAACCTTGAATCACCAAGAGCAGCACAATCTGAGTTAGGTGATAATGCGTTAATCTATGGCTTAAAATATGGCAGAAAAGAGTTAATTGCAGCAGCTAATGCCGCAGATGCTGAAGGTAAAAATGCTATTTTAGCAGATAGTTATGTGGGTAAATTAAACCTTGGCTTTGAATTCGGGCAATTAAGTGCATTTGCAAAACAAGTAAAAGCTGGCAAGGTGTCTGAGCAAGATATCCAAGAGCTCGCCTCATTTAATGATGCAACGTTAAAAAATGCTCGTAAAGATGATTCAAAACATCGTATTAATGATGCCAATGTTGAAGATAATCAACGCATTATTCGTGAATTGATTCAAAATGAAATTGCAGTAGATGCCTTAAAACGTATCGCAACACTAAGTGATCAAGAACAAGAGATGTACAATGCATTGAGAAAAAATGAAAAATTTGATATGGAAGAATTAAACGAGTCGGCAAGTTATTCGGCTGAAGAAAACGCTGCAATTCGTGCCTATAAAGAAACACAAACTGCATTAAATGAAGCGAGAGTGGATTTCTTTACAGAAAAAACTAAATTTATTGCAAAAGAAACCTTAGAACGTGGTGGTCAGCTTTATTTTGCTTTAGACGGTATGGCGACAGATACACCAACATTCAGAGAAAACACAAAGATTGATTTGAATCGCCTAAAAGAAGTATTTGATCCAAGCAATCCGTTCTATGATTCGGTGACCTCAAGAGAGTTGAGATTCTTGTATGAGAACTACAAAGATCATCCAAACTTGAAGTTTACCATCAAAAATCAGGTGATTGAGAACCCACTAAAAACCTTAGAGATTCCAACAGCAGAAAATATAGCATTGTCGGCTGAAAATACGCCGGTTTATAACAAGAAATTATTGCCGAATGTATTCAAACAATTTAAACGTAAAGAGAAATCTGAGGGACCAAAAATTGAACATCTTGGTAGCAGTCCGGATAAGGATTCCTTCTATTTTCCATTAGATAAAATTGTGACGAAGGATCGTGGTATTTCGAAGGATATGAAAGTAAATCTGGAGAATATTAAAAAAGCCTTCAATCCGAAAGACAAGCATTACAATAGCGCAGAGGCGAAAAGCTTAAGAGCACTGTATGAACAAGATCCAACGATGTCTTCTACTCGATTTGTTATTGGAAACCAAGTGATTGAAAACCCATTCAAATCACAAGATTTACAAGACTATATCCAGAAGTATCATGTCACAGCACCTGCGGTAGTGAAGAAAGCTAAACCTTTACCAACGTTACCAACTAAGGCGACGGTAAGTAAAGAATCTGTTGGACAACAATCGCCTCTTGCAGTAGATAAAAAAAGAGTACAATCACCTAACTTAAAAGTAAAAGCGGAGCAAATGGCAGATCCAAATGCGATTTATGCACAGGTGAATAAAAAGAAAACGAAATCAGTAGATACAGTAGAGGGTTTCTATCCTGAATCACAACTGAAAACCAGAAGTGATAAAATAGTCGAGCAGACAAGCCAGACGCCGACCACTGAGCCTGTTTATGCGGATTTACAATTCCCAGTGACAGGTAAAACTCAACGCGTGATTTCTTCTCAGCAAGAAACTATTTATGAGGAGGTAGGTAAGAAACCACAAGAAGAGCCTATTTATCAAAACGTGATTAGAAAAAGCGTAAACAATAAATAGTATCTTGCTAAATAAGTAAATCATATAAAATATAAGGGGCTCATGATGATCCCCTTATATTTTTGCCACGAGGCAAAGGATTATGGAGCTTGCTAGACTTTGAAAGCAAAAACTTTCTTAAAAAAGCACCACACTTTAGTTTATTCTCAAAAGCACACTAGATTTCAAAAAAGATCGTTAAGTAGATATTTGTCTACGACGAGGAGATGCTCTACTAAGGTGGGCTTGTGTGCTCAAATTTAATGTGCTTTAGTACACATTGCTAAAATTCGAAGAACCAAGTTAGGGTAACACATACTTCTATGTTTTTAGGTAACTGTTCCCAAAAGTGCGGTGTTTTTTTAAAGAGTTTTACCAATAGATTATAGGGTAGGCATGATAGGCATTGTTAAACGTCCAGAAAAATCCCTCTCTTTGTTGAAGAGAGGGAGGTATAACAGGGGTATTAGGCTTAGCAATTATTCGTCCATGTAACCTAAGCTACGTAAGGCACGTTCATCATCCGCCCAACCTGATTTGACTTTCACCCATAGTTCAAGATGGACTTTGTTATCAAACAAACGTTCCATGTCGGCGCGGGCTTCTATACCAATTTGTTTGATTTTTTGCCCTTTATTGCCGATCACCATTTTTTTCTGACCTTCACGTTCAACTAGAATTAATCCATTGATTTCGTAAGTGCCGCGTTCGTTCAATTTAAATTGTTCAATTTCTACGGTAACAGAATAAGGTAATTCATCACCGGTAAAACGCATGAGTTTTTCACGGATGATTTCGGAGGCCATAAAGCGTTGTGAACGATCAGTCACGTATTCTTCAGGGAAATGATGCGTACCTTCATGTAAAGATTCACGCACAATTTTTTCTAATTCTGCGATATTTTTGCCCCCTTGTGCCGAAATTGGGACTACGTGGGCAAAGTCAAATTTACTGGTCAGCTCGGTAATAAATGGTAGCATCTCTTCTTTGTTTTTGATGTTGTCAATTTTATTAATTGCGAGCACCACGGGGGCTTTCGCCGCACGCAATTTATTGAGCACCATTTCATCATCTTCATTCCAATGCGTACCATCTACCACAAAGATAATCAGATCCACATCACCAATTGCACTGCTTGCTGCACGGTTCATTAAACGATTAATCGCGCGTTTTTCTTCAATATGTAAGCCCGGTGTATCAACATACACTGCTTGATAAGGACCGTCAGTGTGAATACCTACAATGCGATGACGGGTTGTCTGCGCTTTGCGTGAGGTAATTGAAATTTTTTGCCCCAAGATTTTATTCAAAAGGGTGGATTTCCCTACATTAGGACGACCTACAATAGCAATAAAGCCACAGTAAGTTTTGGCGTTATCCGCCGTCTTTATTTCGTTCATTTCATTTCCAATAATTGTAAAATTTTTTCTGCTGCCGCTTGTTCAGCTTTACGGCGACTTGCACCGCTTCCCATAAAAGTGCGGTCAATATTTTTCACGTAACATTCGACAGTAAACGTTTGGCAATGGGCTTCACCTTTGATTTCAACCACATTGTAAGTTGGGAGAGGAAGACGTTTACCCTGTAAATATTCCTGTAAGCGTGTTTTGGGGTCTTTTTGATTGTCACCCGGTTGGATTTGTTTGAGCTGTGCTTGGTACCAATGTTGTACGATTTTCGTGGTAGTGGCTAAGTCACTATCTAAAGAGATAGCGCCAATAATGGCTTCCACACAGTCAGCTAGAATCGACTCGCGACGAAAACCGCCGCTTTTTAATTCGCCCGGTCCGAGCGATAAATAATCCCCCAATTCAAATTGGCGAGCTAATGACGCGAGCGTCGGCTCACGTACTAGCGTGGCTCGCATACGACTTAATTCCCCTTCATTACATTTGGGAAACTGGTGATAGAGTGCTTCAGCAATGATGAAATTTAAAATGGCATCGCCGAGAAACTCAAGACGCTCGTTGTGCTTAACCGCGGCACTGCGGTGTGTTAATGCTTGTTTAAGCAACGCCGGTTGGTTAAATTGATAACCAATCTGGCGTTGTAAACGTTCTAAATTTTGAGTCATTACTTATTACTTAATTTCTGTAAAAAAGCGTTCAAAACGGACGCCTGTTGGCCATTGATCTTGTTTTTTATCTAAACTCAACCAAATATATGTGGCTTTCCCCACAATGTTTTTCTCTGGGACAAAGCCCCAAAAACGGCTGTCTTCACTGTTATTACGATTGTCGCCCATCACAAAATAATGCCCTTCTGGTACGACCCATTCTGTCACATAATTGCTTTGTGAACGGTAGGCTTTATAACGAAAACCTTCTGAAATTGGTTCAGGATACCAGTGAATTTGGTGAGACACATCGCCTGTTTCGGTGGTTTCTAACGGCGAAGGACCATATAGATATTCACCTTTATGATCACGTCCAATCAGAAACTGAAAGTCGGGATTTTCTTTAGGCTCAGTATAGCTAAAGATTTTTGTTTCACAGTCACTGTGACATTCTTGACCGTCTTTCGCATAGGTTAAAGTTAATTGACGCGTGTATTCGTTGTATTGCACTTTATCGCCCGGTGCGCCGACAACACGTTTAATATAATCTACGCTAGGTTGTAACGGGGCTTTAAACACAATAATATCGCCACGTTCAGGTTTGCCAGTTTCAATTATCGTGTTTTGGAACACAGGATCTTTAATCCCGTATGTGTATTTTTTTACTACCAAAAAGTCACCAATACGCAATGTTGGTTCCATTGATGAAGATGGAATTTGAAAGGGTTCAAACAAAAAGGAACGTAAAATTAACACAAAGGCGAGAACCGGAAACAGTGAAGATAAAAACTCTCCGCCTTCTGAGATGGGTTCAATTTTAGCCTTTTCTTCATCGCTGAGTGCTTTGCCAGAACGTTGTTCTGCACGCGCAATTTGTCTTGCGCGCCGTGGTTGGACCGTAAAACGGTAATAGCACCACAAGGCGCCAGAAATGACGGTCAAGAGAATAAGCAAGATGGAAAACGTGTTAGGTAAGGCAAAATAATCTAATACTTTCCAGACACCGAACCCTGCTACTAACAATAGAATGAGGAAGAAGTTAGACATAGTATTTCCTGATGTTCCTTATTTGTCTTTTCCGACATGTAAAATCGCTAAGAAGGCTTCTTGTGGTACTTCGACGTTACCCAAAGACTTCATGCGTTTTTTACCTTCTTTTTGTTTCTGTAAGAGTTTTTTCTTACGGCTAACGTCACCACCATAACATTTTGCTAATACGTTTTTACGTAATTGTTTGACGGTAGAACGGGCAATAATGTGGTTACCAATCGCCGCTTGAATCGCAATATCAAATTGTTGACGTGGAATGAGTTCACGCATTTTCTCCACTAATTCACGACCACGATAAGGTGCATTATCTTTATGCACGATTAACGCTAACGCATCGACACGCTCACCATTGATCATAATGTCGACACGTACCATATCGGCGGCTTGGAAACGTTTGAAACCATAATCTAAGGAAGCATAACCACGAGAAGTCGATTTTAAGCGGTCGAAGAAATCCAGTACCACTTCGCCCATTGGGATTTCATAGGTCAATGCCACTTGGTTACCATGGTAAACCATATTGGTTTGTACACCGCGTTTTTCTACACAGAGCGTAATGACGTTACCTAAGTAGGTTTGTGGTAACAGCATGTTACATTCTGCAATCGGTTCACGAATCTCCGTAATGTTGTTGAGTGGCGGTAATTTTGATGGGCTATCCACATAAATCACTTCACCGTCGGTTTTTTCCACTTCATACACTACTGTCGGTGCTGTGGTAATCAGATCAAGATCGTATTCGCGCTCTAAACGCTCTTGAATAATCTCCATGTGGAGAAGTCCTAAGAAACCACAACGGAAACCGAAACCAAGTGCGGTGGAGTTTTCAGGTTCATAGAATAATGACGCATCGTTTAGACTAAGTTTACCGAGCGCATCACGGAATGCTTCATAATCATCAGAGCTAATTGGGAATAAACCGGCATACACCTGTGGCTTAACTTTCTTAAAACCCGGCAGGACAGAAGAAGCTGGATTGTTGTGCGAAGTAAGCGTATCACCCACGGGTGCCCCTAAAATATCTTTAATGGCGCACACCACCCAACCCACTTCACCACAATTTAAAATGGTGGTATCGACTTGTTTTGGGGTGAAAATACCAAGACGATCCACATTGTAAGATTGTCCTGTAGACATCACTTTGATTTTATCGCCTTTGCGTAATGTGCCGTTTTTAATGCGCACTAAAGATACTACGCCTAAGTAGTTATCAAACCACGAGTCGATAATCAAGGCTTGTAATGGTGCATTCGGATCCCCTTCGGGTGCAGGGATTTTATGCACAATTTCTTCCAACACATCTTCAATACCCACACCGGTTTTTGCTGAACAGCGCACCGCTTCCATCGCGTCAATACCGACAATGTCTTCAATTTCTTCTGCAACGCGTTCAGGATCTGCTGCGGGCAAGTCGATTTTGTTTAAAATCGGCACCACCTCTAAATTCATTTCAATTGCGGTATAGCAGTTAGCTAAAGTTTGTGCCTCGACACCTTGTCCCGCATCCACCACTAATAATGCGCCTTCACAAGCGGCTAAAGAACGCGATACTTCATAAGAGAAGTCAACGTGACCTGGCGTATCGATGAAATTTAATTGATAGGTTTCGCCATCTTTCGCTTTGTAGTTTAAGGTCACACTTTGTGCTTTGATCGTGATCCCACGTTCACGTTCAAGATCCATGGAATCCAACACTTGGGCTTCCATTTCACGATCAGATAAGCCACCGCAAGTTTGAATAAGGCGGTCAGAGAGTGTCGATTTACCGTGGTCAATGTGTGCAATAATAGAAAAGTTACGTATATTCTTCATATGAAAATCAATTTATGTATAAAAATTGGATAAAGTTAAACTGCCAGATTTTACCTGAATATTGATGAATTCGCTAGCAATAGCGTAAACACGCACTGAAATTGGTGTAAATTTTTTATCTCAAGCACTGTTCTTTATGAAGTCAAGTGAGGGCACAGAAATAGCTGTACAAAAACAAAAACACCTCGTTTTTATCTCGAGGTGTTTTTTCAAGGGGCAAATGGATGTCAATTATAGACTTTGTGTGAATGTACGAGTAATCACATCACGTTGTTGTTCAGGTGTTAATGAGTTGAAACGTACAGCGTAACCTGAAACACGGATTGTTAATTGTGGGTATTTTTCTGGGTTATTGACCGCATCTTCTAAGGTTTCGCGGCGTAATACGTTAACGTTTAAGTGTTGACCACCTTCTACTTTGACTGTTGGGGCGATATCAACTGGTAATTCGCGATATTCGATTTGACCTAATTCACTTACTGCAACGATTTGATCTTCAACGAAGTCACCTTTAGCACATAAACAACGCGCTTCACCTTTTTCGCTATCTAATAACCAAAATGAGTTTAATAAATTGTCATTAGCCGCTTGGGTAATTTGAATACCTTTAATCATTGTCTGCCTCCTAAGTTGGCGATTTGTTAATCAGTGTAAATTGGTCAGAATTTTATCAAAATTTTTGATGATTTCAAATCGTTTTGACCTAGAACAAAGGGTTTTTATAGGTTAATTTTCAAATTTTGATTTAGATCAATAAATGTTGTAACGTTATGATTTTAAACATCTTTTATTTAACAATAAATAAACATTTATTTAACAATCTGCATGCAATAACTGTCAATTTTATAGGAAGTTCTTTATAATCGGAAACTCAACAATTGGAGGAAAAAATGAAGACGTGGAAAGATGTGATTGGTACTGAGAAAACACAACCTTATTTTAAACATATTTTAGATCAGGTTCATCAGGCTAGAGCATCAGGTAAAATTGTCTATCCTCCCCCGCAAGAGGTGTTTAGTGCTTTTCAGTTGACTGAATTTGAAGCTGTAAAAGTGGTGATTATTGGTCAAGATCCTTATCATGGTCCCAATCAAGCACATGGGTTGGCGTTTTCTGTTAAACCAGGTGTGGTACCACCGCCTTCCTTGATGAATATGTATAAAGAATTAACACAAGATATTGAAGGCTTTCAGATCCCCAATCATGGCTACTTAGTGCCTTGGGCGGAACAAGGAGTTTTGCTGTTAAATACTGTGTTAACGGTAGAACAAGGTAAGGCGCATTCGCATGCTAGTTTTGGTTGGGAAACCTTTACTGATCGTGTGATAGCAGCCTTAAATGCACAACGTGAGAAGTTGGTGTTTTTGCTTTGGGGGAGTCATGCACAGAAAAAAGGGCAATTTATTGATCGGCAAAAACATTGCGTCTTCACTGCGCCACATCCTTCGCCACTCTCTGCCCATCGTGGTTTTTTAGGTTGTCGTCATTTTTCCAAAACCAATGCCTATCTAATGGCGCAAGGGCTATCGCCAATTCAATGGCAATTAGCTTCGCTTTAATCTCAACGTTATTCAGGAAAGAACATTATGTTAGCCATTATTTCTCCAGCCAAAACCTTAGATTTTGAAAGTGCGGTACCAAAATTTGAATTTTCTCAACCGCAGTTAACAGAGTATAGTGCCCAATTAATTGATGTCTGCCGTCAGCTTTCGCCTGCGGAGATCGGCTCGTTGATGTCGATTAGCGACAAGTTAGCTGGCTTAAATTTTGCCCGCTTTGCAGAGTGGCAAAAAGCGCATACGGAACAAAACTCTCGCGCGGCAATTTATGTGTTTAAAGGCGATGTATATACCGGATTAGACGTTGAAAGTTTATCGCAGCAGGATGTGTTATTTGCCCAACAACATTTACGTATGTTGTCCGGCTTGTATGGTTTATTAAAGCCACTTGATCTCATGCAACCTTACCGTTTGGAAATGGGGACAAAACTGGTGAATAGCAAAGGGAAAGATCTTTATGCTTTTTGGGGAAATGTGATTACCGATACTTTACAGCAAGCGATCGAGGCACAGGGCGATAATGTTTTAGTGAATTTAGCCTCGGATGAATATTATAAATCAGTAAAAGAAAGCCAATTGAATGCAAGGATCATTAAGCCTGTGTTTTTAGATAATAAAAATGGCAAATACAAAGTCATCAGTTTCTATGCCAAAAAAGCACGCGGTTTAATGTGTCGCTATATTATTCAAAATCGTTTAAGCGAGGTGGAACAATTAAAAGGGTTTGATTTAGGCGGGTATTGGTTTGATCCAACGAGTTCAAGTGAAACCGAGTTCGTATTTAAACGTGATGTGGCGGAATAGTATGCAAAAAATTCTCTTCATATTAACTGCACTGATTGGGCTGTTACTTTCAGGCTGTGCCAGCAAACCGCAATTAGTGGCACCGCAGCAGATTACCCATAATCAACACACCTATACTTTAGCCACGCAACAAGATTTGGGGAATCTTGCCCGTTTCTTTTATTTAGAAGAAGGGGAAAGTGTAGAAAATTGGAAAAGTGCGGTGGAATTGTTATTTGATCGTAATCCCATGCAAGTCAGCTTAGATGATCGTATCGCATTGCGTCAACGTGTCTATAAAAATACTGGGGTCAAACATTTTAAATTACAGCAACAACAGGAAACCCTGTATTCTTTTGTCATCTATGAACCGACAGTGAAAAATAATGATTGGCAAGTCGATGTAGCAAAAGGAAAAGGCATTGCGGGCTGTGGATTTGTGCAATACCAATATTCATTAAAAATTCCGAAAAGCAAAAAATTGCGCCACATGAAAAATGAAAAAGTGATTCGTTATTTGAAAAAGTATGTAGTAGAGAAAGAAATGAAGCACATTAAACAAGTGGCTTGGCAATGGATGTGTGCATAGATGGAAGAAAAAAGCTATTCTTCACAAGTGAAAAAAGCGGCAAATTGTGCGGTCTATACTGCTTTAATGTTGATTCTGGTGAAGGGATTTGCATGGTGGGAAACAGGCTCTGTGAGCATGTTGGCATCTATTGTTGATTCCACCTTGGATTTAGCGGCTTCCTTTTTAAATATGCTGATTTTACGTTTTGCCTTAATGCCAGCAGATGATAATCACTCATTTGGTCATGGTAAGGCGGAATCTCTTGCTTCATTAATTCAAAGCGCCTTTATCTCTGGCTCCGCGGTTTTTCTCCTCCTGCAAGGGATTCATCGTTTTAATGATCCTCAACCGTTAACCAATCAAACTCTAGGGATTGCCGTCATTTGGTTTTCGATTGTGATCACTTCCGCGTTAGTGTATTACCAAAGTCGCATTATTCATAAAACGGGTAGTCCGGCGATTAAAGCGGATCGTTTACATTACCAAACTGATATCTACATGAATGTAGCGATTTTGATTTCTCTCGTGTTCACTGCGTTTGATTTTATTCTGGCGGATGCAATTGGGGCAATTATCATTGCGGTTTATATTTTGGTCAGTGCACTAAAAATGTTATTTGAAGCGGTACAATTACTGTTGGATCGAGCGTTACCTGAAGCAGAAATTCGTCAAATCGAACAAATCATTTTGTCAGATAAACGTATTTTAGGGTTTCATGATTTGCGTACTCGTCAGTCAGGCGCCATTCGCTTTGTCCAGTTTGATTTAGAGCTCGATGATCATTTGTCTTTTTTAGAAGCACACGATATTACCGAACAACTTGAACAACGACTTCGTCAGGCGTTTGCACGAGTCGATATCGTGATTCATCATGAGCCAACAAGCGTAGTACAAGCCGAAAAATTAGAAAATGCTAAGCTAGATCAAATGTAGTAGGATTTTTCATAAATTTTGCTAGAGCAGTTTGTATGAATAGTGTAATCTTAGCGACGATTTTGGATTCATTTTTATTTAGAAGGTTTAATATATGATAAAAAAAATAGCAGTATTAACCAGTGGTGGTGACGCACCGGGCATGAATGCCGCCATTCGCGGCGTGGTTCGTTCAGCACTTGCGGCAGGATTAGAAGTATACGGTATTTATGAAGGCTATTATGGGTTATATCATAATAAAGTGAAACAAATGACCCGTTATAGTGTTTCCGACATTATTAACCGCGGCGGTACTTTTTTAGGATCGGCGCGTTTTCCTGAATTTAAAGATCCTGCGGTTCGCGCTAAATGTGCTGAAATTTTACGTTCCCATGGTATTGATGCACTTGTGGTGATTGGTGGGGACGGTTCTTACATGGGGGCAAAATTACTGACGGAAGAACATGGTTTCCCTTGTGTCGGTATCCCGGGTACGATTGATAACGATGTGGCAGGGACAGACTACACTATCGGTTATCAAACCGCGTTACAGACAGCCGTCGAAGCCATTGACCGTTTACGCGATACCTCAAGCTCGCACCAACGTATTTCGATTGTTGAAATCATGGGACGTCATTGTAGTGATTTAGCTATTTCAGCGGGTATTGCTGGTGGTTGTGAGTATATTGTGGCATCGGAAGTAGAATTTAACCGTGAAGAGTTAATTCAACAGATTGAGCGCAGTATTATCAAAGGTAAACGTCATGCCATTATTGCAATTACTGAGTTAATTTGTGATGTGAATGAATTAGCCCGTGAAATTGAATCGCGTGTGAAACATGAAACTCGTGCTACCATTTTAGGTCATATTCAACGTGGCGGTACGCCTTGCGCATTTGACCGTATTTTAGGTTCACGTATGGGCGTTTATGCGGTTGATTTATTAATGCAAGGTAAAGGTGGCTATTGCGTTGGTATTCAAAATGAACAATTAGTTCACCACGATATTATTGATGCAATCAACAATATGCGCCGTGAATTTAAAGCGGATTGGTTAGCATTATCAAAACGTTTAGACTAATCTGTTGAATGATATTGAAGGAAAAACGGTGGAAGACTCCACCGTTTTTTTATGTCCTTAAAAAATCGGTCTTGTAAGACAGATAAACACATTTATTTTCGTTCCAGTAAACACAGCACTTCATAATGAGAAGTATGTGGGAACATATCAAATAACTGTACTTTTTTCAGTTGATAATCGCTCAAGTGGAGGACATCTTTTCCCATGGTTTCTGCATTACAACTGGAATACAAAATAAAGTGCGGTGCGAGTTGATTGAGAAATTGTGCCAGTTCTATACCAATGCCACGACGAGGAGGGTTAACGATCACAAGTTCGGGTGTGTCGTCTTGTGCCGCGGGAGATTGTGCTAAGGCGAAATGTTTAGCATCTAAAGATTGAAACTTTACCTGCTTTAAGCCTAATTTTTGTGCCGAGAGTGTTGCGGCTTCAATGGCTGAGGCGGAAATCTCAATACCGGTTAATTGAATTATGCGATCAGGGTATTGGGCTTGTAAGGCTTGTGCACAATGTAAGCCAAAACCTCCAACACCACAAAATAAATCCCATAGCCTGTGAACGGGTAGCTCTTGTACCCAATGTTGCGCAGTGCCATATAGCCCTTGTGCTACTTGTGGATTGGTTTGGAAAAAGCCTTGTGGGCGAATGAATAACGGAATCTGATTAAAACACTCTTCTAGCGTGTGTTGTTCCGTGAGAAAAATCTCTTTTTCCCCTTCTAAAATGGCGGCATGTTGCGGTTGAATATTTAAACTGACCACTTTTAATTGTGGCAATTTGGCTAATAACCCAGGCAGTTCGCGCTGAACTAAAGGCAATTTTTTTTCTGAACGGAGCACGAAGCGTAACATTAAACCGCCATCAAGTTGGCTTTCTGTTAACAAAATATATTTCAGTTCCCCTTTTTGTTTTTGAATGTTATAGGGGACTAAGCCTGCTCGTGCAATGAAATCTCTTAAAATCGTAAAGATGTTTGTAAAATGAGCTGGGTAGAGTGGGCAATCGGTTAAGTCCGCCTCACTTTGTGGGTGACTTAATATCGGTCGTTCTACCATCCCACTGACTGCCATTTTGGCTTTATTACGAAATCCTTGCAGTATTGAAGTATAAGGTGCTTGCCATTGAATTTGTGTACAATCCAGCTTTCGGAGTTGCTGTTGCAGATGTTGCTGTTTTTTCGCAAGCTGTGTTGAGTAAGGCGTCGCCAGCCATTGACAAGAACGACAATCGCCACGTTGATAATGCTGACAAGGCAACGCAAAAGAAGTAGAAGGAGATGACATAATTAATTAATGTTTGTTGGCTTTGTTATCAAGCCAGCGTTGTTGAAGTGCGGTCAATATTTTGCGATTTTCTAACCAACGTGAAGTGGCTTCCAATTCAGACCAACGAATAGTTTTACGTTTGAAAAGCTGCTGTAAACGTTGTTGACGTAGGGCAAAGTGCGGCTCTGTTTCAGAAAGTTTTAAATTATCTAACACTTGGATAACGCCTTCTCTTTCATTACACAGTAACAGTAAATCACAACCCGCCTGCAAAGATTGCTCACAACGTTGCACAAAATCCCCCATAAAGCCGGCGCCTTTCATACCGAGATCATCAGAGAAAATAGCACCGTTAAAGCCAAGTTGTTGGCGTAGTACCTGTTTTAACCAATATGCAGAACCACTCGCAGGTTGAGGATCGCATTGGCTATAAATCACATGTGCAGGCATGATGGCATCGAGCATATTTTGTTGAATCAACTGCTGGAATGGCTGAATATCTTGCGCAAAGATCTGTTGTTTTGGACGTTCATCATAAGGCGTTTCTAAATGTGAATCTGCAATCACATGACCATGACCCGGAAAATGCTTACCCGTGGCGGCCATTCCCACTTGATGCATACCGTCAATAAAGGCGCTGGCAAGGTTGAGTGTCATTTCTGCTTGTGAATGAAAACTGCGGTCGCCAATGGCTTGACATTGATGTCCTAAATCTAAAACAGGCGCAAAGCTGAGATCAATACCAAGTGCGGTCATTTCTGCTGCCATTTGCCACCCAGCTTGCTGTGCCATGTTTGTTTGTTGTACAGGATCATCGATTAAACAGGCAAAGGCTTGCATAGCAGGAAGTTGGGTGAAACCTTCACGAAAACGCTGAACCCGTCCACCTTCTTGATCCACCGTAATCAACAACGGCTTCTTGACGCGTTGACGAATCGATTGGATCAGCGCTTGCATTTGGGCGCGATCATGGAAATTCCGTGTAAATAAAATGAGCCCTGCTACTAAAGGATGTGATAACAGTTCGACTTCTTCTTGGCTAAGTTCTTGACCTTGTAAATCGATCAATAGTGTTGACATAAAAGACCTTATTTTAAGCGCAGATATAAACGGTAGTTTTGGCTTTCTGCAGTGGGTTTATTTAACGGAATAATGTATTTTTCATGCCCTTGCAAGCCTAATGGGTTATCTGACAGGGTGGTCGCTTGACTGACGCCCTGTTTGTCATACCAAAATACTTGGTAAGTTAATTGTATAGGCGTAGCATATTTATTTTTAACCCAAGCGAGTGTTGGCGAAACATGTGCTTCAACTAACTGATGCGCATCCGCCTCAATATTCAAGATAGGCTGATGTGTATGTAGCAGATTCACGGATTGGTGAGAACCACAACCCGCCAGCAGATAGCTTGAGATGAAAAGAGCGGTCAGTTTTTTCATTATTTTGCCAACATTCTACCAAGTGGTTCACCACCCACGAGGTGCATGTGCAAATGAAAGACTTCTTGTCCACCATGTTTATTACAGTTCACAATTAAGCGGTAGCCGTCTTCTGCAATGCCTTCGTCTTTGGCAAGCTTCGCCGCCACAGTAAAAAGGCGACCTAAACTGATTTCATCTTGCGCGGTAACGTCGTTAACCGTAGGAATGAGCTTGTTTGGAATAATCAGAATGTGAGTTTTTGCTTGTGGTGAAATATCACGAAAGGCCGTGACCAATTCATCTTGGTAAACAATATTCGCTGGAATTTCTTGACGAATGATTTTACTGAAAATCGTTTCTTCAGCCATGTTACTTATCCTTTTTCATTATGTGAAAATCTACGCACGTTTTAACAGAAAATGGCTAAAATGGCAATTTTTTCAGGACACTAGAGTGTAGCTTTTTGCTGTTTTAAAAATGAACTATTGCTGATTAAAAAATAGCTGTTAAAATCTTGTTATAAGTTATTTAAATTAATGTTAATTTGTTGAAAATTAAAATATTTTAACAATAAATTGATCTGGCGTAAGAAAAAATGGCTTTGGGTATTTTTTGAACAAAAAAGCGCTTTTATTTTGCACGAAAACTCCCTATAATTAACAAAAATTATAAAAAATAAAATTTTTTTAAATTATTGATTTATGTGACTCATCGTCATTAGGCATTATACGATATTCATGTAAGGGGATTTAAGGATGAAATCAGAAGAATCAACGTCAACCTGTATGGTGTCACCCACAAAGATGGCACAGATTGGCGAAGATGTCGGTGTTTATAAAGCCACAAAAAAACAAATCTACTCTTTCTTTTCTGCTATTCCAGCAGGGGCATTTATTGCCATTGCATTCGTTTTCTACGCAACCACACAAACCGGTAATGGTGATGCACCATGGGGACTCACAAAATTAGTCGGTGGTATTGTTTTCTCCCTTGGGGTGATTATGGTGGTGGTGTGCGGTTCTGAACTCTTTACTTCATCAACGATGACTGCAGTTGCGCGAGTCAGTGGTCGAATCTCTACTTTCCAAATGTTGCGCAACTGGCTCGTGGTGTACGGAGGCAACTTTGTCGGCGCACTTTTCATTGTGTTGCTTACTTGGTTTGCAGGGCAAATTATGGCTGCCAACGGGCAATGGGGATTAACCATTTTAAAAACAGCCCAACATAAAATTCATCACACTTGGACAGAAGCCTTTGCATTGGGTATTTTTTGTAACATTATGGTGTGTATTGCGGTATGGATGACTTATGCCGGCAAAACCTTATTAGATAAAGCGGTGATCATGATTTTGCCGATTTCGATGTTTGTGGCATCAGGCTTTGAGCATAGTGTGGCAAATATGTTTATGATCCCAATGGGGATGATGATCGCGCATTTTGCTTCCCCTGAATTTTGGCAAGCTGTGAGTTTAAATCCCGCGCAATTTGCTGATTTAGATATGTATCATTTTGTAGTAAAAAATTTAATTCCCGTGACCTTAGGGAATATTGTTGGTGGCGCCCTCTGTGTCGCATTAACACAGTGGTACATTAACCGCCCACATTAAGCAGTTTAGGTGTAAAAGTAACAATGTTACTTTTATGTAAGCGATGACAAGATTTATTTTCATTAATTAATAGAAGGTATTGAGTATGAGTCAATTAAATGAAACTCAACAAAAGGCTTGGGAAGGGTTTACCGGTGGCGACTGGCAAACAGAAGTGAATGTACGCGATTTTATTCAAAAAAACTATACACCTTATGAAGGGGATGAGTCTTTCTTAGCCGATGCCACAGAAGCCACAACAAAATTGTGGAATGATGTGATGGAAAAAATCAAAGTGGAAAATAAAACCCACGAGCCGTATGACATTGATTGCGATACGCCGTCAACAATCACTTCACATGCGCCGGGTTATATTGATAAAAGCTTAGAGAAAATTGTTGGCTTGCAAACAGATGCACCTTTAAAACGTGCGATTATGCCGTTTGGTGGTATCAACATGGTGAAAGGTTCTTGTAAAGTTTATCGCCGTGAACTAAAACCAGAAGTCGAGCAAATCTTTACTGAATACCGTAAAACCCACAACCAAGGTGTATTTGATGTTTATACACCCGATATTTTACGTTGCCGTAAATCTGGGGTAATCACAGGGCTTCCGGATGCTTATGGTCGTGGTCGTATTATTGGTGACTATCGTCGTATGGCTCTGTATGGTGCAGACTTCTTAATGAAAGATAAATTTAACCAATTTACGTCATTACAAGACAAACTAGAGCGTGGCGAAGATATCCAAGCAACGATTCAATTACGTGAAGAAATTGCGGAACAACACCGTGCTTTAGGCAAAATGAAAGAAATGGCGGCCTCTTACGGTTACGATATTTCGGGTCCAGCGACTAACGCACATGAAGCGGTACAATGGACTTACTTTGCTTATCTTGCTGCAGTGAAATCACAAAACGGTGCTGCCATGTCATTTGGTCGTGTATCGACTTTCTTAGATATTTATATTGAGCGTGATTTAAAAGCAGGCAAAATTACAGAACAAGAAGCACAAGAATTAATTGACCACTTAGTCATGAAATTACGTATGGTGCGTTTCTTACGTACCCCAGAGTACGATCAATTATTCTCGGGCGACCCAATGTGGGCAACGGAAACCTTAGCGGGTATGGGCTTAGATGGTCGTACTTTAGTAACCAAAAACAGCTTCCGTATCTTACACACCCTTTATACGATGGGACCGTCACCAGAGCCAAACTTAACGATTCTTTGGTCTGAAAAATTACCAGAAGGTTTCAAACGTTATGCGGCAAAAGTGTCTATCGATACGTCTTCTGTTCAGTATGAAAACGATGACTTAATGCGTCCTGACTTCCAAAACGATGACTATGCGATTGCATGCTGTGTATCGCCAATGATCGTGGGTAAAATGATGCAATTCTTCGGTGCACGTGCCAACTTAGCGAAAACCTTGTTATACGCAATCAATGGCGGTGTGGATGAGAAATCAGGTGACCAAGTAGGACCGAAAACCGATCCAATTACCAGCGAATACTTAGATTATGATGATGTCATGACGCGCTTAGACAGCTTTATGGATTGGTTAGCGAAACAATATGTTACTGCATTGAACATCATTCACTTTATGCACGATAAATACGCGTATGAAGCCGCACTAATGGCACTTCATGATCGTGATGTATTCCGTACTATGGCTTGTGGTATCGCAGGGCTTTCTGTCGCAGCGGACTCTTTATCTGCCATTAAATATGCGAAAGTGAAACCAGTTCGTGGTGATATCGAAATCAAAAATAAAGCGGGTGAAGTGGTTGGTATTGCAAAAGATGTGGCAATCGACTTTGAAATTGAAGGCGAATATCCACAATTCGGTAACAACGATAACCGTGTTGATGAAATCGCTTGTGATTTAGTTGAACGCTTTATGAAGAAAATCCAAAAATTGGGTACTTATCGTAATGCGACACCGACACAATCTGTACTTACTATTACATCTAACGTGGTTTATGGTAAGAAAACAGGTAACACCCCAGATGGTCGTCGTTCTGGTGCACCATTTGGACCGGGTGCGAACCCAATGCACGGTCGTGACCAAAAAGGTGCAGTAGCATCGTTAACTTCTGTTGCGAAATTGCCATTTGCTTATGCGAAAGATGGTATTTCTTATACCTTCTCAATCGTACCAAATGCCTTAGGTAAAGATTACGAAGCACAAAAACGTAACCTTGCAGGTCTAATGGACGGTTACTTCCACCATGAAGCAACGATTGAAGGCGGACAACACTTAAACGTGAACGTCATGAACCGTGAAATGTTGTTAGATGCAATGGAAAATCCGGAGAAATATCCACAATTAACCATTCGTGTTTCGGGTTATGCAGTACGCTTTAACTCGTTAACCAAAGAACAACAACAAGACGTGATTACGCGTACCTTTACTCAAGCGATGTAATTTGAGTAGGTGAATGGACATAAAAGCCTCTGTGTGAAAGCACAGAGGCTTTTTTATGTGATTAAACATTGACTTCTGTTCATACCAGTAGTGGTCTGGCTAGGTATCTTCCTATAATCAACGTATGATGACGCAAATTTTTGACTGACGATGAATAATTGAAGGACATTATTGTGAAAATTAATACACTTTCATTCGCATTATTTTGTTCACTAAGTTCGGCTGCTCTGGCACAAGATGTTGTCGTGTTTGGTGATAGTTTAAGTGATATGGGGCAAACAGGTTGGAATAAGAAAGCCTCTTATTTAAAGGCTGATGGAAACTATCATCACCTTTATGATGAATATTTAGCTCAAGCATTTGGGAAAAAATTAATACCTTCTACACAAGGTGGTTTGAACTACGCGTACAGCGGTGGGGTGATTGTTGGTGCACATAATACTAGAACAGCAGAACAACCTCATTTAGCACTAGAAAAGCAGATCAACGAGTATTTACATGCGCCAGTCAAAAAAGAAGCTTTACATATTCTATGGGCAGGTGGTAATGATTTGGCGACAGTATTAGCAACAGCAGTAACGAAGACAACACCTGAAGAGAAACAAGCCTACGTGTTAGCCAGTATTAAAACCATGGCACAAACGATGGCACAGCAATGGGGAGCATTACAACAGGCTGGTGTTAATCAGATCATCGCGCCTACGATCCCAAACGTGACTTATACGCCTGAATTTTTCGATAAATTGGGTGAAGCAGCCGGCGCACAAATCCAAGCAAAATCCTATGGTTTAATCAAACAATCGGATTTTGTCGCCAATTTTAAAGCGGCGGCTGAACAACTTTTAGTCCAACCAACCAAGAATTTGGAAGAATTTGAAAAACACCGTGTACAAACATTAGAAAAAGCAGCGGAAGATTTTTATAACAGTCGTTGGACTATTACACAGTGGACATTGTCTGCTGCAGGTTATAATGCCAAAGGTATTGCAGAGACATTAATTAAAGAATACAAAACCATTGTTGAACAGGCGGCACAAGCCACCGCATTCTTAAATGCCAGTATTACGTCAGCGTTAAACCAAGTGGGTGGAAATATTGTACGTATTGACACTGATGGATTATTAAAAGATATGATGACCCGTCCAGCAGAATATGGTTTAACGAATACGACAACCGTCGTTTGTAAAGAGAGCACCGCAGACCCAGCTAAACCGGCATGTAAGCCTGAGGATCAAACAGCTGCCAGTCAACGCTTATTTGCAGACAGTTTCCACCCAGGACCAACTGCACATAAAGCGATGTCAGATTATATTCTTAATGTATTACAGACGCCAAAGGACATGGGGATTCTGACTCAGATCGTTCAGCAGCAAACGGAGCTGGCATTGGATTTTATTCGTACTGAAAGTAATCGTCATCGTTTACAGCAACAAAGCGCACAGAGTATTGATACATTAGCCGCTTATCAGAAACAAAAAGGGGGGCATAGTTTACATGTTGGTGCTAAAGTCCAATTTAACCCTCAGTGGCAATTAGCGCTTGTTGCGAGTCAGCAGAAACAAGATGTGCAACAGGGGCTGATTAATATCAATACGCAAAATCGCGTATTAAGCACCGCACTTCGTTATGATGCAGATAATTGGTGGTTGGGAAGTGCACTCCAAGTGAATAATACAACATTGACAACAGATAGAGTGGCGTATATTGGACATTCGACTCACCAACAGTCAGCCGAAACCGAGGCTGAAAGTTTCAGCATGGGGTTATTTGCCGGCTATGAATGGAAATTCAAGGCGTTAGGTATTGCTTTGATTGCGGATCTCAATAAAACCAAAACGGATGTGGCTGGATTTGGTGAGCAAAACCGTGGCATCACACAAATGCAATTTGCCGCACGTACTGAAAAAAGTGTAAGAAGTGGTGTTGGCTTTGATTTACGTTATCAGGCGGCAAGCTGGCAACCTTATGTCACGACACGTTGGGTAAAAGAATGGAACAATGATTTACCTACCATCCAAGCGAGTTTGAATGGGAGTTCTTTTATGACTGTCTTGCCATCGCAAGATAACCAGTGGGTAAATATTGTTGCGGGTTTACACTTTAAACCGATAAGCAGTGGGTTCCATGCAAATCTTGCTTTTCGTCGTGATCTAGGACGTAAAAATGCGCTTTCAAACACGACACTCCAAGCGGGCATTGGTTTTACCTTCTAAAAAAAGCCAGCACACTTTTCTGCAGTCCGTATCTCACTCGGCATTTATTTAAGCGAATGCCGAGTATTTTTTTGTTGTGAGGACAATGTAATATAGTCGAATAATTCGCAACAATACGGCTAAATTTCGATTATAATAAGCAAAAAATGTTTAAGGATTGATTATGGCTGTTGTGGGAAGAATTCATTCTTACGAATCCTGTGGCACTGTTGATGGGCCCGGTATTCGTTTTATTTTATTTATGCAAGGTTGCTTAATGCGTTGCCAATACTGTCACAATCGAGATACGTGGGATTTGCACGCCGGCAAGGAAATTACTGTTGAGGAATTAATGAAAGAAGTGGTGACTTATCGCCACTTTATGAACGCATCTGGTGGAGGCGTTACCGCCTCTGGTGGCGAAGCGGTATTGCAAGCAGAGTTTGTACGTGATTGGTTTAGCGCTTGTAAAAAAGAGGGGATTCATACCTGTTTAGATACCAACGGTTTTGTGCGTAATTATGATCACGTGATTGATGAGCTGTTAGATGTGACGGATCTTGTATTACTCGATCTCAAACAACTGAATGATAAAATTCACCAAAACTTAATCGGTGTACCAAATAAGCGCACTTTAGAGTTTGCTCAATATCTAGCCAAACGTAATCAGCCTGTTTGGATTCGTTATGTTGTCGTACCGGGTTATACCGATGCCGATGAAGATATTCATTTATTGGGTCACTTTATTAAAGACATGAAAAACATTGAGAAAGTCGAATTATTGCCTTATCACCGTTTGGGCGCACACAAATGGGAAGCAATGGGTGAAAAATATGAACTGGAAGAGGTCAATCCTCCAACAAAAGAATCCTTAGAACATATTAAATCGATTCTGGAAAGTTATGGGCATATTGTAAAATATTAATTTAGCTTGTTAGGCGATGTAAGAAAGAGGAGCAGAATATTTCTGCTCTTTTTTATTTACACACAATTTCATCTGAAACGAATACACTTTGCCCAATTACAGCGAAGGACTTTATTCTCGGCAAGTGCGGTACATTTTAAAAAAGTTTTGCAAGACAGCGAAATAAACCCAAAAGAAGGCATGATATGCTGATGCTTTTCAACAAAACTCGCCACCTTATGTTTCAAGCTGGCTTTTTTGTTTAGCGATTTTTTGTTGTTCTCGGCGTTTTTGGAAAAAGGCACTGATTTTTTGGCTACATTCTTCTTGCAATACACCAGCGGTAATTTCTATCACATGATTCATTTTATAGTCATCAAAAAAATGAAAACGTGAACCGACGGCGCCTGTTTTGTAATCGGTCGCACCAAACACCAGACGTTTAATACGGCTATGTAAAATTGCCCCTGCACACATGGTGCAGGGTTCCAGGGTGACATACAACGTGGTGTTGAGCAGGCGGTAGTTTTGTAAGCGTTGCCCGCCTTGACGTAATGCGACAATTTCAGCATGTGCAGTGGGGTCGGATTCACTGATGGATAAATTCCACCCTTCACCTAATAGATTCCCCTGCTCATCGACTAACACAGCACCCACTGGAATCTCGCCTAATTGCTCTGCTTTATCAGCCAAGCGTAATGCATGACGCATCCATTTTTCATCCATGTCAGATTGCATCTTGACGCGACCTCTTACACAGAGAAAGGATATTTAATGGCATCGTGGCATTGATAGCCCGTGACCTTAAAATCGTCCATTGTCACCCAAGTTTCTAAATCTTCGAGGGTTTTAATCTCGGGGTTAATGTGCAATTGTGGCAACGGGAAGGGTTCACGTTTTAATTGCACATTTTTCATGAGATCAAGTTGATCTTCATAAATGTGTGCATTGATGATTTTGTGGTACGCCTTACCCGCTTTTTTGCCCGTAATTTGTGCCATCAAGGCAAGAAAGGTGAACACTTGAATTTGGTTGAAATTCAAGCCAAGCGGCACATCACAAGAACGCTGATAACTGGTGAGATAGAGGGTATCACCGAGTAATGAGAAGGTGTGGGTGTGCATGCAAGGACGTAGGCAACCCAGTTCAAATTCACCGGGGTTGAAGAAGGTCATGATTTCACCACGGTCATCAATGCCGTTGCGCAGATTATTGACGATTTTGCGCAATTGATCGACGGTTTCACCGTTCGGTTTGCGCCATGCACGCCCTTGTACGCCATAAACACGTCCCATATCATCGGTGCCTTTGCGGTGCGGATTATTGAGCCATGCACTGTTTTCATTAGCATTGGCATCCCAGGTTTTGGTGCCGAGTTTGCGGAAATCTGCCGCATTGTCATAGCCACGGATATAACCTAAAAATTCTGCAATTGCCGCTTTCCAATAGCTTTTGCGTGTGGTGATCAACGGAAATTGGTTATTGGCAACATCGTAGGTGAGATCTGCATCAATCACGGTCAAACAACGTTTTCCAGTTCGTTCATTTTCAACCCAAACACCTTCATCAACGATACGTTGGCAAAGTTCTAAATAGTGTTTCATAAAATTTACCTTTTTTTACCCGCACTTTGATATGCCACTAACATGATTACCGCACCAATGAGAATCATTGGTGTGGAGAGAATTTGTCCCATAGAGATGTGTTGACCAAAATATAAGCCTAATTGGGCATCAGGCTCACGGAAAAACTCAACGATAAAACGGAAAATACCGTAACCGAGTAAGAATAAACCAGCGGTTGCACCGATTGGTCGAGGTTTTTTGATATACCAATTCAGAATAAAGAATAGCACAATGCCTTCTAATACCGCTTCGTATAGCTGTGATGGATGGCGTGGTAAATATCCGCCTGATGGGAATAAGACTGCCCATGGCACATCCGTGACACGCCCCCACAATTCGTCATTGATAAAGTTGCCGATGCGTCCCATACCTAAGCCAAATGGAATCAACGGTGCCACAAAATCCGCCGTTTGCCAGAAACCCCGTTTTTGTATTTTAGCCGTGATTAACATGGCTAAAATCACACCAATTAAGCCGCCATGGAAAGACATACCGCCTTCCCAAACACGGAATAAATACGCAGGATCTTGTAAGAAATAATCGAATTGATAAAACAACACGTAACCAATGCGCCCACCTAAAAAAACGCCCATAAAACCGTTAAATAACAGGCTATCCACTTGGTCTGTTGTCCAGCCACTGCCTGTTTGGTTAGCACGTTTCACCGCAAGCCAACGGGCAAAGAGAAACCCCAGCAGATACATTAAGCCATACCAACGTAAACCGATAGGACCGATTTCAAAAATGACGGGATCAAATTGTGGAAATGAAAAATAACTCGATTGCATAAAATTCCTTTATTTTAGAATCATGTTGATAGCCAGGATAAGCAGCATAAGCGCAAAAGCTTTCTTAAGAATAGGCACGGGTAATATGGAAGTGACTGTTGCACCAATTTTTGAAGTAAAAATAGAAGTTAACGTAATGCCGACTAACGCAGGTAAATAAACATAGCCCATAGAATATTCTGGCAGCCCTTCTACTTTCCAACCCGCAATCATAAAGCTTAGCATACCCGCAATTGCCAATAAGCTCCCGCACACTGCAGAAGAACCAATTGCTTTTTTCATATCAATGCCTCTTGAATTGAGGAAGGGAACAATAAAACCACCGCCACCAATTCCAGCCGCGCTAGATGCCATACCAATAAGGATACCAGCTATGATGGTTGAGGCTTTGGTTAACGCTTTAGTGACTGGTTTAGGTTTAACGGAAAGAAACATCTTGATAGCAAGATAGATCACTAAACAAGCAAAGAGTCTTGCTGAAATGTCTTTGGGTAAATAGCTGATGAAGAAACCCGAAATAAAAGTTGTGATCATGATAACAGGGGCAAGCACTTTGACCACATCCCACACAACATTACCGAGTTTATGATGGCGTTGAGCAGAAGAAAAACCGGTAATCACAATGGTGGCAAAAGACGTGCCAAGCGCACAAGCCATCACCATCGCTTCCGGCACACCAACGTATTTAGGCATTAAATAAACGAGTACAGGTACAATGACAAGACCGCCACCGATGCCAAAAAGACCGGCTAAAAAGCCTGCAAATGCACCAACCGCCAGGCATATAAGAAAAAAGGTGAACATACTCAACCCCTTGATTTATGAAAATGTTTTTTTGAGTGCTTGGTTAAAAATGTGGATTTTTTTGTTGTGTGATGTGTCTTTAAATCACTTTCATTGCTTTTGCTCGATAAAAGATTTTCTTTCGCCCCATCAAAGAGGACTGAAGCAAATTCTTTCATTGCTTTACGATACACTTCTTTTTTAAAAGACACGACTTGGCGGACAGGATACCAGAAGCTGACCCAGCGCCAACCATCAAATTCAGGTGATTTACTGGATTGCATGTTGATATTTTTTTCATCGGAAACCAGCTGCAATAGAAACCAACGTTGTTTTTGACCGATACACACGGGTTTGCTGTCGTAACGTAACAAACGTTTTGGTAATTTATAACGTAACCAATGTTTTGAAATATATAATATTTTGACATCTTTAGGCGATAAGCCAACTTCTTCAAACAATTCCCGATACATGGCTTGCTCGGCGCTTTCATTGTCATTAATGCCGCCTTGAGGAAATTGCCAAGAATTTTGTCCGTATCTTTTAGCCCAAAGTACTTGTCCTTTACTATTGCAAATGACAATACCTACATTCGGACGGTAGCCATCGAAATCGATCACTAGCGCTCCTTTAATCTATCTATTTAATTCATCATAAAATAATCTGTCGATTGTTTCATATAATCATGATTTTCTCAACTGATAATCCAATTAAGCACAAGGTTTCTTATGCTTTTTGGCAAAATCTCTTCTTTTATGTATTTGAAATTATGATGACTTGTCTTCACAAAATGTGGATAACGTTGTTTATAACCCGCACATAAACAACAGTTAACCGTTAGTTAATAAGTAAAATATTTTATTAATCAATAGGTTAGGTGTATTTCAGTTTGGCTTCTCTTTTTTACACAGAGACATACAAGATCGTGCGTTCTTTATGATTTTTTGACATGACTGATGAGTAAAATCGGTATTTTCTTCCACTTTGACAACGTGTAGTCGTGCTGTTGTCAGAAAAATAAGTTATTCACGTTTTCTGTGGATAAAATTGTGGTTGAATAGAGGAATTCATTTTAGTAACTTATTTTGGTTAATTAATGCTCAATGTGATATGTGTTTATTGTCTTATAAATCAAATAGATAATGTTTTATGTTGCTTTTTTGTTAGTTGTGATGAATTAGTCATTTCTTGTGTTTGTTTTTTGGTCACTGGTTTTGTAGCGCTTCTAGATAAGTCTGCCAGTCAAAATATTGACCCGGATCGATTTTGCGACCTGGCGCAACATCGCAATGCCCCACGATCCGTTGTAATGTAATGTCTGGATAACTTGCCATAATCGCTTTTGTGAGAGTGATTAATGATTGATATTGCGCGACAGTGAAAGGCTGAGTATTACTTCCTTCTAATTCAATACCAATAGAAAAATCATTGCATTTTTCTCTTCCTTCGAATTGCGAGACACCAGCATGCCAAGCCCTATCATTAAAATTGACATATTGTGTAATTTCACCTTGTCGGTTGATTAAACAATGTGCAGAAACACGTAATGTTGCAATTTCTTTAAAATAAGGATGTTGTGTAGGGTTTAGTTTGCCTTGGAAAAAATCATCAATATAGTGTCCGCCAAATTGCTCTGGTGGGAGGCTAATATAGTGGATAATAAGTAGAGAAATGTCATGTAGATCTGGACGTTGATCATAATGTGGAGAAAGGACTCTTTTGGCCCCCTTTAGCCACCCTTGCTGAATATGTTGCTTTGTTTTTTTGGTCATAAGTGATCCGTTTTGCGATAAAGATCGAAAAAGTAATTTGTGTTTTTTCTGAGTAAACCTTTTTATTACATACTTCGTTGGCGAGAAAATGCCAGTCCACTCGTTGTGGCATTCAGCATTTTAGTGTGTCTTCGTTTATGTGACAAAAGGAGTTTTATATGAAAAAAGCCATTTTCTTTTCGATTAAAAAAGGGTTTACGCTAATTGAATTAATGATTGTCATTGCCATTATTGCGATTTTAGCCACGATTGCCGTGCCATCTTATCAAAATTATACAAAAAAAGCGGCAATCTCTGAATTATTGCAAGCCGCAGCTCCTTATCGTGCTGAGGTAGAGCTTTGTATCTATAATACAAATAGTACAACGAATTGTAATGCAGGAAGTCATGGTATTCGTGCTGATGCTGCAGCAAGTAAAAAATATTTAAAAGCCATCACGGTTAAAGCTGGGGTAATTACTGTCACTGGACAAGGGAGCTTGGAAGGAATTAGCTATACGCTGACAGCGAGTGGTAACGCAGCTCAAGGTGTTTCTTGGACAGTTAATTGTGGTGCTCAATCTGACATTTTCCCAGCAGGATTTTGCGCATAATGTTTCATGAGAATCCTTTGTGTACTGTTAGCGCAATGACAGGAGAGGTATTTGAAATCCAACAGGCGCTATGGCAAAAAAATCAGCAACAACAACGTTTTTTATTACGTTATTTTGCCTTGCCTTTACAAGAAGATGAAAAACAGTTGTGGCTTGGTGTGGATTCGTTAGCGAATTTATCAGCATGTGATGCCTTTTCTTTTTTAACGAATAAACACATTGAGCCTGTTTTATTATCAACAAATGAACTGAAACGGGCATTGCAGCAACTTTCCCCACCAAAATTACAGGTGGAAGAAAACATACCCACGGTTTATCAAGTCGCGCAATTAGATTCTGATTCCGCGACGGATGAACCTTTGATTCAATTACTTGATCAGGTTTTTGAACGTGCATTACAGCTACAGGCTTCTGACATTCATTTTGAACCACAACAGCATAGCTTACAAGTGCGTTTTAGAATCGATGGTGTATTACAAGTCCAGCCTTCCTTTTCAGGGATATTGGCTAATCGCCTGATTTCTCGTCTTAAATTATTAGCAAAATTAGATATTAGTGAAACACGCTTGCCTCAGGACGGTTGTTTCCAATTTAAAACGACATTTTCTGATACATTAGATTTTCGACTTTCTACGTTGCCGACGCATTTAGGCGAAAAAGCGGTATTACGTTTGCAGCGAAATAAGCCTATTCATCTCAGTTTTGCTGAGTTGGGGATGACCGCAGACCAACAACACAGGTTCCAACACGCGTTAAGTCAACCTCAAGGACTGATTTTAGTAACGGGACCAACAGGGAGTGGAAAAAGCATTTCGCTTTATAGTGCGCTAGCTTGGCTCAACAGCATAGAAAAGCATATTTTAACAGCAGAAGATCCGATTGAAATTGTGTTGACTGGGATAATCCAAACGCAAGTAAATACGCAAATAGGACTGGATTTCAAGCGCTTATTACGCACTTTTTTACGTCAAGATCCAGACATTATTATGTTAGGGGAAATTCGTGATGAAGAAAGCGCGTTAATCGCATTACGTGCGGCTCAAACAGGGCATTTAGTCCTCTCTACCTTGCATACGAATGATGCCCCCTCTGCCCTTACTCGCTTACAGCAATTAGGGGTGCCTTTGCATGAAATTGAACAAAGCCTATTACTTGTTGTGGCGCAGCGTTTATTGCGTCGTCGTTGTGATTGCCGTGTAGAGACACAATCGGCGTGTCGTTGCTATCAGGGGTATAAAGGGAGGATTGGGGTATATCAATTTTTACAAAAAGATAAAACAGGGTGTTTTGTCACGGATTTTAGTAGTTTACGCGAGAGTGCGAAGGAAAAAGTTCGTTTAGGCATGACCGATGACAATGAAGTACAACGTGTATTAGGTGAATGATGAAAAAATTAAAAATGTTTCGTTGGAAAGGAATAAATCGATTACAGCAAATACAAAAAGGAGTTATTGTGGCGGAAAGTAAAGAGATAGCACAGCAATCTTTATTACTTCAGGGCGTTCACCAACTGCATTTACAACGAAATTGGCAGCTTTCTATACAACCTAAATATACAGAGATTTGTGATCTGTTAATGCAATTAGCGATGCTATTACAAGCATCGGTTCCCTTGAAGGAAAGTTTACAGCTATTACAGCGACATGCTAGCAATATTGAGTTAACGCAATGGTTACGTCAGTTACTCTGTTCACTCGAAAGTGGATTTTCTTTTTCAACCGCGCTAGCTACACAAGATCGTTACTTAACAAAACAGGAATACCAATTAATTTCTGTTGGTGAATCGACTGGGAAACTACCGCTTGTTTGTGCACAATTAGCGAAACAACGTCAACAATCACTGGGGTTACGACGCAAAGTTCAGAAAATGTTGTTTTATCCAATGTTAGTGCTTGTTGTGACATTGATCTTAACGTCGTTGTTACTGCTGTTTATTGTGCCACAGTTTGCTGAGATTTATGCAAATCAACCTTTACCTGCGTTTACTGTGTTGTTATTGAATGTATCGGCAGGGTTACGTGGTTATGCTTTTCAATTGAGTCTCCTATTAATTTTCGGCTTTATTTTTTTGATGTTAAATGCGAGACAGCGAGTTGGACTATATCGATTAAAAAATTGTCTGCTTCATTTCCTTCCAATCTTTAAGAAAATTGCGCAACATCACGAGCTTATTCATTTTTGTCGTCATTTACATCTTATGCTTAGCTCGGGCATGCCTTTGCAACAGGCATTACAGATTTTTTTACCTACACAGAAAAGTGGTATAGCAAAACACGAGCTTACCGAGATGCGATTGGCTGAAGAAGTACAGTTAATGTTAAAGGGGATTGCTCAAGGTTATACGTTTTCTGAGGTTATCGGCTCCAACTTATTTCCGGAGATGGCACAACAGATGTTACATGTTGGTGAACAGACAGGGCGATTAAGCGAAATGTTGCAGTATATAGCAGAAAGTTATCAACAAAAGTTAGAGCACCAACTTGATTTACTTTCACAATTATTGGAACCCTGTTTAATGTTAGTGATTGGTTCGATTATTGGTGTCATTTTATTGGGTATGTATTTACCGATGTTTAATATGGGGGCATTGGTGTAATGAGATTATTTCTGATAGTAGCTGGTGGTTTGATGGGAGTATGGTGTCGTTATTATCTTCTGCATTTTCGTGATTGGGTCGCTAAAGATGTTTATGTGGAATATCAGGCATTGTTTGATACTAATTTACCTGATTTTAGTAAGGAAAACAGTCATTTGGCACCTTTGCACTGCGCATCTCATTGGCTCTTTTTTATAGCCTTTGCTTGCTTATTTGTGATGATGGACTGGTTATTTGAGATCCCTTATCAAGGTGTATTCATCGCCAGCTATGTGTCTATTGCTATTTGTATTGCTGTCATTGATTGGCGATATCAACTGATTTCAGTGCAGTTATGCTATTGTCTTTTCTGGATCGGCGTTGTGGCTGCTTATGTTGAAGTGAGTCCTCTTCATCTTGAACAAAGTTTACAGAGTGCATTAACAGGTTTTTTCGCTTTTTATTGTCTCTATCATTTGAGTAAAGGGATTTATCGTAAAGAGCTCCTTGGTAAAGGCGATTATTGGCTGATGCTTGGTTTAGGGAGTATGTCACACTTTGCTTGGTTGCCTCTGTGGCTGTTTCTCGCTTGTGTGATGGGGTTGGGTTATGTCTGTGGGTTAAGGATTAAAGGACAGAAAATAAAACAACTTCCTTTTGCACCTTTCCTGATACTCAGTGCGTTATGTGTTATCTTGCCTAATTGGTATAGTCCAAGTATGATGAGCAAGCTTTGGATCTAATAAGAGGGAAATCAATGACATATATTGTGGGACTCACGGGTGGTATAGGCAGTGGTAAAAGTACTATTGCCCATTTATTCATGGCACTTGGCGTACCTGTTATTGATGCAGATGTCGTGGCGAGAGATATCGTTACAAAAGGATCTGAACTGCTTGCCAAAATAGTCGATCATTTTGGTGAGCATATCTTATGCGAAAATGGCGAGCTTAACCGTGCGAAATTACGTGAGCGTATTTTTCGTCATCCAGAGGATAAAGTCTGGCTTAATCAGTTATTACATCCTGCCATTCGTGAAGAGATGGTGCGCCAATTACAGATACAAACGTATCCTTATGTATTATGGGTGGTGCCTTTATTAATCGAGAATAACTTAACTGCTTTTTGTCAGCGCGTACTCGTGGTTGATGTAGAACCGGAAACGCAGATACAGCGTGCGATGCAACGGGATAATAATTCGATTGAGCTTATTCAACATATTATGGCTTCACAAGTTGATCGACAAACACGATTACAATTTGCGGATGACGTGATCCAGAATGATGCGGATTTAAAGGGAAATTTACCTGTTTTAAAACAAAAAGTGCTAGAATTACACCATCAATATTTACAGTTAGCCAACGCGCAAAATGCGTAATGAGAAATTTATGACAGACGATATTTTCAGTGTGCCTTGTCCGATTTGTCAAAAACAGGTGGAGTGGTCAGATAAAAGTCCATTCCGCCCTTTTTGTTGCAAACGTTGCCAGTTAATTGATTTGGGGGAATGGGCAGCCGAGGAGAAAGCGATTCCTTGTGAGAGTGCAGATTTTGCGATGAACGACGAGCAAGAAGACTGGAGAGCACATTAATGCTTATTCAACATCAACAAACAGAGCAACAGGGTGTCTTTTTTTGTTTAGACCATGAGGGTAACAAAATAGCAGAGTTAACCTATTATTTTGTGGATGAAAAGACGATTAATGCGAACCATACTTATGTTTCAGAGGTGTTGAGAGGACAAGGTATTGCGGATAAACTTTATC
The DNA here is from genome assembly GCF_900187275.1 of Pasteurella multocida. NCBI lineage: Bacteria > Pseudomonadati > Pseudomonadota > Gammaproteobacteria > Pasteurellales > Pasteurellaceae > Pasteurella > Pasteurella multocida. The sequence continues at coordinate 1,264,186 of NZ_LT906458.1, read as the reverse complement.
AAGCATTGTCAGATTTCGTCCATGATAAGCAATTAAATTTGATCCCAAGTTGTGGTTATATTGCACTCAAATGGAAACGAGAGCAGCGAAAATAAATCCTCTAAGCAGGATAACACCTGCTTTTTTATCTTAAATCACACCTATCAATTTCTTGTTTTTTACTATTTATCTGTTAAAATTTGCTGTGCTTTTTTGAAAAATTCAACAAAAGTAAGTTCGGATGAAGGTAGCTGGAGAGTAGGGAATTGACCCTACGCCGACGAGGTAAACTCTTTCAGGCGCTGATTATAAGCAGGGACTGTTACTGGACGAACCCTTGGAGAGAGCCGTTATATTAAAAAGAGATAAAACGGCCGCCGAAGGCGCAAAAAGAGCGGTTAATTTTTCCGTTTTTTCAAACGCTCAGGCAAAAGGACAGGGGCAACAAGATATTCGGTTTGATGTTTACATGCATGGACTACATGCGTGCTTTTCTCTTTTTTAACTCTTCCGCAAAATGCTTTTGCCTCCTTGTAATCTGTGATTTTTTACGAGGATCTTATCATGTCATTAGAATCAACTTTATCATCAATTAATAGTTTTATTTGGGGCCCACCTCTACTGCTTTTGCTTTCTGGTACAGGGCTTTATTTAACATTCCGTTTAGGTTTTATCCAGTTTATCCAGTTGCCTCGTGCATTATCTTATCTTTTTAGAAAAGAAAAGGGCGCCGCTAAAAAAGGTGATGTGTCTTCTTTTGCGGCACTTTGTACAGCATTAGCGGCGACGATTGGTACAGGGAATATTGTTGGGGTGGCAACCGCGGTACAAGCTGGTGGACCGGGTGCGGTTTTTTGGATGTGGATTGTTGCGTTATTAGGGATGGCGACAAAATATGCAGAATGTTTGTTGGCAGTAAAATATCGTGTTCGTGATAAGCAAGGTTTTATGGCAGGTGGTCCAATGTACTACATTGAGCGTGGTCTTGGGATCAAATGGTTAGCGAAACTTTTTGCGCTATTTGGTATTTTAGTTGCATTTTTTGGCATTGGAACCTTCCCACAAATTAATGCGATTACTCATGCCATGCAGGATACCTTTAGCGTGCCAATCCCGTTAACTGCCTCCATTATTACGGCATTAGTTGCACTGATCATCCTGGGGGGCGTAAGACGTATCGCGATTGTTTCTTCTTATGTCGTGCCTTTCATGGCAGTTCTTTATGTGTTGACCTCGTTAATTATTTTAGCGATAAACTGGCAAGTGGTACCACAAGCGATTGGACTGATTATTTATAGTGCTTTTAATCCCACTGCTGCGTTAGGCGGTGCGCTAGGTTATACCGTGATGAAAGCCATTCAATCAGGTGTAGCACGTGGTATCTTCTCGAATGAATCGGGGTTAGGAAGTGCACCTATTGCCGCGGCTGCCGCACAAACCAAGGAACCCGTGCGACAAGGGCTGATTTCGATGACAGGGACGTTTTTAGACACAATTGTTGTGTGTTCTATGACTGGTATTGTGTTAGTGATCACAGGCGCATGGCAATCGACAGAGATAGCAGGTGCAGCATTAACCAATCATGCCTTTTCAACGGGATTGGGCTCTAATTTAGGCGGTACGATTGTCACCGTAGGGTTGTTGTTCTTTGCATTTACCACAATTTTAGGTTGGTGTTATTACGGTGAACGTTGTTTTGTGTATCTGGTTGGTACGAGTAAACTTAAAGCGTATCGTTTTATATTCATTGTGTTAGTTGGATGTGGCGCATTTATTCATTTAGATGTCATTTGGATTCTTGCTGATATTGTTAATGGTTTGATGGCACTGCCAAATTTAGTGGCGTTAATTGGTTTACGTCATGTCATTGTGAGTGAAACGGAAGCGTATTTTTTGCGTTTGAAATTGCAGCAAACAGATGCAGATGAAACTGCTTAATTTGTTGAAATATAAGTATAAAATGATGAGAAGGGAGACGATGGAATCCCCTCAATCATATCAACTTTGAGTGAATAATCCAGTACTAAATCACAATTTTTCTACTTAGATCATACTTTTTAATTTTTCCGTAAAAAATCGATAAAAAGACTTGAAAACTGCGTGTAAGGCGACTATGTTGTAGATAAGGATTATTTAACACAAGGGACAAAAAAGTCCCCTTTTCAACAGAGAGGTAAATGCTATGACTCTAAACATCACAAGCAAACAAATGGAAATCACTCCTGCAATCCGTGCTCACGTCGAAGATAGACTTGCTAAATTAGGTAAATGGCAAACTCAATTAATTAATCCCCACTTTATTTTAAACAAAATACCAAAAGGTTTTTCGGTTGAGGCATCGATTGGTACCCCGCTTGGCGATTTGTTTGCAAAAGCAGAGTCAGAAGATATGTATAAAGCCGTCAACGAAGTAGAAGAAAAATTAGAGCGTCAGTTAAATAAATTACAACATAAAGGCGAAGCGCGTCGTGCCGATGAACGCTTAAAAGATTCTTTCTAATCCTGTTATCCAACGTTAAAACTGCATCCTTGTGATGCAGTTTTTTTTATGCTTGATGTTAGCCCCTTGGATGGTAGCGTTCATGTAAATGTTTTAAACGCTCTTTAGCAACGTGAGTATAAATTTGTGTTGTGGATAAATCGCTGTGTCCGAGTAACATTTGTACTACACGCAAATCCGCACCATGATTTACTAAATGTGTAGCAAAAGCGTGACGCAGTACATGGGGCGATAAGCTATTGATATCAATGTCACTCAAAAGTGCATAATGTTTAATACGGTGCCAAAAGGTTTGGCGTGTCATTTGTAGCGCTCTTTTACTTGGGAAGACGACATCTGAGCTTTGTCCATGCAATAAAAAAGGACGCCCATATAGCATAAATTGACGAATCCAATAAGTTGCTTCTTCCCCAATGGGAACAATCCGTTCTTTGTTTCCTTTACCAACAACCCGTACAATCCCCTGATTAATATTTATGTTTTCAATAGTCAATGACACTAATTCAGTGACCCGTAATCCTGTTGCATAAAGCAATTCCATCATGGCTTTATCGCGTAATTCTAAGGGGATATCGACATCAGGGGAGTTCAGTAAATCAGTAACTTGTTGTTCCGTTAGGTATTTAGGCAAGCGGCTAGGTAATTTGGGAGAACTTAATACCGCACTGGGATCATCTGTGCGGTATTTTTCGCGGTATAAGTATTGAAATAATTTTCGCATTGCACTGAGTAGGCGAGCTGTGCTGGTGGCTTTGTAGCCTTGGTTTAAGCGTTCACCTAGAAATGTTTGTAAGTCGATGGCATCCAGATTGATAAGCGTTAATTGTTGTTTTTCTAGCCATTGAATGAGTGCAGTCAAATCTAAGCGATAAGAGGCAATCGTATTTTGCGAGAGTTGCTTTTCGATCCAAATTTCATTTAGAAAAAGCTCAATTAACGCGGAATCTTTCATGTTTAGCACCGTTTAAGTAAAAAGGCATCGACTTTACGTGGAATCACGACGAATGCCAAAGCTGCGACACTTGTCATCGCAAGGAACGTAATTGTGGGAGAAACAGGGTATAACAAGCCAGATAAGGCTGTTAATAATGCGACTGCGGCACAACCTGAAATCCCATTATACAGCCCTTGTAATTTAGCAATATGCTGAATAGGCTGGGTCGTAAAATAACGAATAATGGCATAGTGACTGACCGCATAAGTCAAACTGTGTAAGGTTTGAATTAAGGTTAAGCTCCAAACTTCTGTCGCGATGCTCAACGCCGCCCAACGAATTACCGTTGCAATCGCAGAGAGGTAAAATAACGCACTGACTTTCCATGTGCGGAAGAGCTTTGTTGAAAAGAAAAAGAGCAACATTTCCGCGATCACACTTAAGCCCCACAGTAAACTGGTTGTTTGCACTGAAATCCCCAAGCTCGTCCAATAGAGGACACTGTAAGCATAGTAAGTGGCATGAGAACCTTGAATTAAGGAGATCGCGATAATCAAACGTAAAGTTGTTTGATTTTTTAGTAACGCTTTAAATGTAATGTTATTTTCAACCGCACTTTGTTGATCTGTCGGCGCAGGCATAGGTGTTGTCATTTGTAGCACTGCATAGAGGGCTAAAAGTGCGGTTAAAATCCAAACAATATTGTGTTCGCCAATGAAACCAATTACATAACCAAATACGACTACGCCGACGACAAAAGCAAAGGAACCAATTAAGCGTGCTTTGCCATAATCGAGATTGATTTGTTGTTGCCAGATGCTGGCTAACGTATCACTGATTGGCATACCTGCCGCATTGACCATTGCAAACAAGGCAATGGCAATAAATAGTAACCAAAAGTTTTGGGTCATCAAACTCATGCTGAAGACAATCAAACAGCTTATCCAAGCCAGATAACGTAGGGCATAAATTAATTGTGAGGCTTTTTTCACTAAACTGGAAAAGAAGATACCACCGATAAAGCGAAAGACATAAGAACTGGCAATCACTAAACCTATTAACTCTTCCCCATAGGCTTGTGATTTTAGCCAGACAGGAAAGAAAGGCACGAACACGCCATAAGCACAAAAATACCCAAAGAAGCTTAAAGCAAGCCAGTTAAATGCTGAAATTTTCATTAAAACAATTTTTCCATTTGTTGAGAACGTTCGACACAAGCTTGCATCGCCTGCTGGACGATATGTTGTAACTGTTGTTGATTCAATACCTGCAATGCTGCCGCCGTTGTACCACCTTTTGACGTGACATTTTCACGCAATGTTGCAATCGGTAAGTCAGGATTTTCCATCACCATTTTTGCCGCGCCTAAAGCGGATTGTTGCACTAATAAGCGAGCGGTGTCTTCATCCATATTCATTTGACACAATGCCTGTTGCATTGCCTCCATAAATAAGAAAAAATACGCCGGACTACTGCCTGAGCCTGCGGTAATGGTGTGCATATCTGCTTCTTGAGTTACCCAACAGGTTTTTCCCACCGCATTGAGCAAATCTTGTGTGAATTGTTTGTATTCAGCTTTCAAGCTGTCCTGTGCGAATAGGCCTGACATACCTTCTGCCACTAACGCAGGCGTATTAGGCATCACGCGTACAATTTGCTTTGCGGTGGGCAAACGTGATTGTAATTTTGTTACTGAAACCCCTGCTGCAATTGAAATCACTAATTTTTGGCTAAAATCGACCGCACTTAATCCTTGGCAAACTGCGGCAATCATTTGCGGTTTGACGGCGAGCAGTAAAACCTCTGATTTTTCCACCGCATCTTGTGTATCTGTCTGACTTGTTTCAACAGTATTTACCCCTTTTTCAGCGAAACATTGACGTTTTGCCGCATTTGGGTCGCTGACAGTGATTTGATTAGCCGGGTAGCCTTGTTTGAGTAAACCAAAAATAATGGCTTGTGCCATATTCCCGCCACCGATAAAGCAAATTGATTTCGCTTGCATATTTTTCTCTCGAACTACGTTACAATACTGAATTATTTTGTCGTAAATACGACATAAGTTGCTTATTCTACCTTAAAAAAGAAGGAACAAACTATGGTTTGGTTTAAAAACCTCATGATTTATCGTCTCACAAAAGCATTGGATTGGACGGCAGATAGCCTACAAACTGCATTACAACAATGTGAGTATCATCCTTGTCAACAATCAGACATGAGTAAATTTGGGTGGACAAATCCCCTGCGTGGCACTGAGATGTTACATTTTTCGGTGGGAAAACAGATTTTATTATTGGCACATAAAGAAGAAAAGATCTTGCCTGCCCACGTCGTAAAAGCAGAATTGGAGCAACGTATTGAACAGCTTGAGCAAAAAGAAAATCGCAAGTTAAAGAAAGTCGAAAAGCAAGCATTAAAAGATGATGTAGTATCGATGTTGTTACCTCGTGCTTTTAGCAAAAATCAACAAACAGCATTATGGATTGATACTGAAAATCAGCTCATTTATGTGGATGCTGCCTCATCTAAACGGGCGGAAGATGCTTTGGCGTTATTGCGAAAGTCTTTAGGATCTTTGCCAGTGGTGCCATTAAGTTTTGCTAACGAACCGAGCGTTATCATGACTGATTGGATTAATAAAGATCAGACACCCGCTTGGTTGATGCCATTGGAAGAGGCAGAATTAACCGGCAGTCAAGACAGTGGCATTATTCGTTGCAAGCAACAAAATTTAGAATCGGATGAAATTCAAACCTTACTCAATGCTGGAAAGTTTATTACGAAGTTATCTTTAGCATGGGAAGAACGTTTGTCTTTTATTCTCAATGAAGATTGCACGTTAAAACGCTTGAAATTTGCGGATCAACTGCGTGAAAAAAATGACGATATTTTAAAAGAAGATTATGCGCAACGTTTTGATGCAGATTTTGTGTTAATGACAGGCGTATTAACTCAATTAACAGCAAATTTATTAGAGGAATTTGGTGGAGAAAAAGCGCGTTTATAGCATGATGCCTCTTGCGGCAAACGCCTTGTTTGATGATCAAAATTAGGCTGTTAGAGAATGTTTTTTGTGCTAATTTAGCGCTGATGATGCGTTGCATCAGTCAATGTGTTTATAAGTGAATTTGTCGTAAACAGAAGATGAAGGAGTGAATGATGAATACCGTGTCACAAGCCATTGCTTTTCTAAAAACGCAAAAATGGGTGGATTTATCACATCCAGTGAATCCTGCGATCCCTTATTTTCCTGCTTTTAAACCGCTTGAAACAAAAACTTTGTTCACGGTTGAAAATGATGGATTTTTCTCTAACCAATATACTTTAGTCAGTCAATACGGTACGCATCTTGACGCGCCTATTCATTTTGCACCAAATACACGCTATTTAGAGGACATTCCTGTGGCGGAATTGGTATTGCCTTTATATGTGATTCATAAAGAGCAAGCCGTGAGTGAAAACCCGGATTACAGGTTGTCGGTTGAGGATATTTTGGCGTTTGAAGCCGAACATGGCAAAATCGCAGAAGGCAGTTTTGTGGCATTTGCTAGTGGCTGGTCGTCCAGATGGCATGATCATACAGCCTTCTATAATCGTGATGAAACAGGGCAGGCTCATACACCGGGTTGGTCGTTGGAGGCATTGAAATTTTTGCATGAACAGCGGAATGTGACTGCGATTGGGCACGAAACCTTAGATACGGACAGCGCGCTAGATTTTGCTAAAAATAATGATTTAGTGGGCGAGCGCTATTGGTTATCACAAAATAAATTTCAAGTGGAAGTGTTAACCAATTTAGCAGAGTTACCTGCAACTGGCGCGGCTATTTTTATTGGTGTACCGAAAATCCAGCATGCGCCGGGTTTTAATGCCAGAGTATTTGCTGTGATAGCAAGCGAATAGATACCAATATGAACAAAAAGCCCGTGTTGATTTTCTCATCACGGGCTTTGCTTTATTTGGTCTTGTTATTTTTTATAAATATAACTGCCATCGGCTTGGCGAATGAATTTAGCACCATTTTCTAATCGGAGCTCGTTAACTCGCCCTTGACTATTCACGGAAATTTGCACTTTATCGCCAGCTTTGAAGTTACTCAGTGCATTACCTGCCCCCGACGCTTTTGTCATCGCATTGACATCCGCAATATTTAAATTATGGTTACGGAATACTTGCATTAAGCTGACACCCTGTGGAATCGTTAAGGTTTTGCTATTACTTACTTTCGCTGGATTAGCGTCTACAACGGGAGCAACCTTTTTCTCCACCTTCGCTTTTTCAGTATGCGTTGGTTTCTCTGGGACTTTGGCTTTTTCTACCACTTTAGGTTTTTCTACTGTTTTAGGTTTTTCAGTCACTACTTTTTCATTCGTGACTTTTTCATTCGCGACTTTTTCTACAGCGCTTGGTTTGTCTGCGTCAGCCGCCCCCATTTTAGGTGCCACCGGTTGTTCCACTTTTGTAGGTGCTATTGCCGTTGGCGTGCTCTCTGTCCCACTGGCAGAGGATGTGGGTTGAGTTTCTGAGTTGACCGCGCTTGTCACGGTATTATCTTGTGTTGCACTTGCGCTGTTGTCTGCAGGCTGATTTAAGTTATCTAAAATCGTATTTTCAACAGTTTGACCTTTTTCTAACGGCTGAAATTGAATAGGCACGGCTTGACTGTTTTGTTGCTCAAACGATTGGACCGTTTGTGAACTTGGTTTGAGGGCAAAGAAAATAATTAATAATAAAATCAGACCAAATAACGCGACAAATAAACGGCGATGACGTTGTGGCAGAATTTGTAGGAACGGCCAAGTTTCTGGGTTTTTCCAGTTTACTGCTGGCGCAACAACAGCAGCGCCCATATCTTCTGAGGTTGGCTGTTCGCTAGTCAGTTCATCGGCATTTAAATCAGTTTGTGTATTTGATGAAGAGGTGGCTTCATTAAATGCAGGGGCTTGACGCGTTGTCTTTAATGACGCGTCATGTGATGTTTTTTTAGCAAAAACACCTTTTACGCTATCAAAAAAAGAGGGCGTCGGTTTAGCCATTTTTTTGGGCGTAATTGGCTCAACTTGGCTAAATTCTAAATCCAGTTCGCTTTGTTCTGGATTATGTTGATTTTCTGGAGTGTGTTTTTCTGAATCCACGATAGTACCTCGATTCTAAATAGCTAGCTTACTGATATACACTGAAAGTGCGGTCAAAATTTAGGTTATTCTAAAGGATATTTGTTGATTTTCCTATGCTGTATATAGGGTTTTATTCGGTTCTTTGGCAATTTCTCGTGCAAGTTTCGGTACTAAATAACCCGATGTGAGGCTTTGTAATTCTTTGTAAATATTTAAGGCGCGGTTATCGTCCAGATAGAAATGGCTTGCGCCTTCGACTTTATCTAACAAATGCAGGTAATAAGGAAGAATATTGGTGGCAAATAATTTATCACCTAATTGCTTTAGGATATGTGCATTGTCATTGATCCCTTTGAGCAGAACTGCTTGATTTAAGAGTAACACGCCAACCTCTCTTAGTTTGTTTATGGCTTGTGCAAAAAAGGCATCAATTTCGTTGGGATGATTGATATGCGTCACAAGTACGGTTTGAAAACGACTTTCTGCGAGGGTTTGGCAAAGATCGGCAGTAATGCGTTGCGGGATCACTACCGGTAAGCGCGTATGAATACGTAAGCGCTGTAAGTGCGGTATGTTTTCTAGATTTTTTATCAACCAATCTAGCTCATGATCTTTTGCCATTAAAGGATCCCCACCAGAAAAAATCACTTCTTCTATTTCTGGATGATTTGCAATGTAGTCAAGCGCTTTTTGCCAATTCGCTTTATTTCCTTTGTTATCTGCATAAGGAAAATGGCGACGAAAACAATAACGGCAATTTACCGCGCAACCACCTTTGACCATGAGTAATAAACGATTATGGTATTTATGTAACACGCTTGGCACGACAGCATCTTGCTCTTCCAGTGGATCTTTACTGAAGCCTTCAACCTGTAAAAACTCATCACGAAAACTCATGACTTGTAAAAAAAGCGGATCTTGTGGGTTGCCTTTTTGCATTTTTTCAATGAAAGGCAGGGGAACTCTGAGCGGAAATAAACGGCGTGCCTCTAAGTCTTGTTCAACATTTTCAGTCGGTAAATTGAGGGTTTCCAATAAGATTTTTGGGTCGGATATGGCATTGGCTAAGTGATCTGTCCAACTTTGTTCTTCTCTAATGGCTATGTTTTGAGTTAAAATATGCACTTTTGAAAACAATCTCTTTATAACTTGAGGATAATATGGCTACATATACTACCAGTGATTTCAAACCAGGTCTAAAATTTATGCAGGACGGCGAGCCTTGTGTGATCGTTGAAAATGAATTTGTGAAACCCGGCAAAGGTCAAGCATTCACTCGTACGCGTATTCGTAAATTAATTTCTGGCAAAGTATTAGATGTTAACTTTAAATCTGGTACCTCTGTTGAAGCGGCGGATGTTATGGACTTAAACTTAACTTACTCCTACAAAGATGATGCCTTCTGGTATTTTATGCACCCAGAAACATTTGAACAATACTCCGCGGATGCAAAAGCTATTGGTGATGCAGAAAAATGGTTATTAGACCAAGCTGATTGTATCGTGACATTATGGAATGGTGCACCAATCAGCGTTACCCCACCAAACTTTGTCGAGTTAGAAATCATCGATACAGATCCAGGCTTAAAAGGGGATACTGCGGGTACAGGTGGTAAACCAGCGACATTAAGCACCGGTGCAGTAGTAAAAGTGCCATTATTCGTACAAATTGGTGAAGTGATCAAAGTCGATACTCGCTCAGGTGAATATGTTTCACGTGTGAAATAATCACAAAATTGTGTTGAAAAAGGCGAACCTTGTGTTCGCCTTTCATTTTTAAACTTGATATTTACTTTTATCACCGATATCAAAATGCAGTGGCATTTGCCACTTTTTGAATGCTAATACAAAAAAAAGCAGTGCGACAATTAGCGACATCACTTGAGTGAAAAGCGGACTATTGAGCTGAACTGCACCCCAAAGTAGTGCGACAAAAAAGGGTTGTGCATTCAATAAAAATACACGGAAACAAAAATATTCTTTGTAACATAATCCGCCTAAGGTGACCAACGCCCCGCCTAGCGCCAGCGCCTCAAAACCGAGCGCTTGGCAAATCAATGCCACCCAAGTTGCCAGTTGTAAGATAAGGCGAAACGATTTCATATAAATATGCAAGCTTGATGCACAAAGTGTTGCAGCAATGAGTAAACCCAGATGAGCGATGTCCGCTTTGTAAGGTAACAATAGTGTCATGATGCCTGCTAAAACAAAGCCTGAACGGTATAAAATCACCGTGAGATAATCCCAAATATCCATCGGCGATTGAATATGTGGATCAGCCATAAGTTACTCCTTTCCTGTTAAAAAACGCACCTGTTGCTGCTCATTGACTTCGAGAATAGACGCAGTATCGCCCCAATCGCCGAGCACAATGCGGGTAAAGTGCGGTGGAATATGATGAATATGTTGACGATGCGTGTGCCCGTGAATGATTTTTTTAACGCCAAATTGGGCAAAAGTCTGTAACACAAAGTCAGGATTGACATCCATTATTTCCTCAGACTTCCTTTTTTTATCGGCTTTACTGCGTGTTCGAATTTTCTCTGCGATCTTTAACCGCACTTTTAGTGGAAGATGTAGAAATAGCCACTGACGCCATTTTTGATGTACTTTTTTTCGGTATTGTTGATAGGCAACATCATCAATACACAGTGTATCGCCATGACAAAGTAAAACAGACTCACCATATAATGTAATCCGTTGATAAGTGGGTAATAATGTCATACCACAGGCTGCGGCAAAGCGTTTGCCAATCAGAAAATCACGATTACCATGTTGGAAGTAACATTTTACGCCTTGTGCACTCAGGGCGTGAATCTGTTGCTGGACGGTGTGAATTAACGCAGATTCTTCATCATCACCGATCCAAAAATCAAATAAATCGCCCAAAATGTAAAGTGCCTCAGCCTGTGGGGCAAGCTGTTGCATAAAATCACAAAAGAGGTGAGTTAAATGAGGGCGATTTTCACTGAGATGTAAATCAGCAATAAAATAGGTCTTTTTCATCTGTTTTATACATGTCTTTTTTATTTAGAGTAGCACATTTTTTATGTTGATTTATACACATATTCCGGCAATTTCGCTATACTTAGCCAAATATTTCAAGGAATAGCATTATGTTAAAATTATTACGTACAATCGTTATTGTTTTTTGTTGTCTCTTAATTTGTGTGTTGGGGTCAATTTACTCCTTTATCCGCTTTCGTAATCCAAGCAATGTGGGCATTATGGCGCGTTGGTTTGGGCGTCTTCATCCTCTCTTTGGCTTAACCGTAGAGCATCGTTTCCCTAAAAATGTCGATAAATTCGGGCGCTGTATTTATATTGGTAATCACCAGAATAATTATGACATGGTCACGATTTCTTATATGGTGCAACCAAGAACAGTGAGTGTGGGTAAGAAAAGTTTAATTTGGATACCTTTTTTTGGACTGTTGTATTGGGTTACTGGCAATATTCTGATTGATCGTGAAAATCGTACTAAAGCGCACGGCACGATGAACGAAGTTGCTCGCCGTATTCATGATGATGACCTATCGGTGTGGATGTTCCCAGAAGGGACGCGTAGTCGAGGACGTGGCTTATTGCCTTTTAAAACGGGGGCATTTTATGCGGCGATTGCGGCAGGTGTACCGATTGTTCCAGTAGTATGCTCAACGACACAAGGCAAGATCGATTTAAATCGTTGGGATAATGGCAAAGTGATTTGTGAAATGTTAGAACCGATAGATGTTTCTGCTTATGATAAAGAAAATGTGCGTGAACTAGCAGCACATTGCCATCAGCTCATGGCACAACGTATTGCTGAACTTGATGCTGAAATAGCACAACAGAGTAAATAAAGAATGGATAATCCGGCGCGTCGACAGTTTTTCAAAACCAGTTTAATTGCCACGGCACTTTCAGCCTTGCCATCCTCTCTATTGGCTGCAACACGCCAAGCCTTACGTATTCCTCCCTTATTGGAAACCCGACGTGGTAAGCCAATTTTTTTAAGTCTGGATAGTGTTCAGTATCCATTAGAGATGGGTAAAACTGTCGAGGTGTGGGGATTTAATGGACATTATTTAGGACCAACGATTAAAATTCGTAAAGGTGACTTTGCTAAGTTAAATTATCGCAATAATTTACCACAAGGCGTATCCATGTCGATTCAAGGTTTGCAGGCGAGTGGCGAATTACTTGGCGGTGTGGGACGCGTTTTGCAACCTAAAGAAACTTGGTCACCGATTATTCCAATTACTCAAGCGGCATCTACCTGTTGGTATCATTCAGTATCTCTCGCTAATTCAGCTTATCAAACCTATCGCGGCTTAGCGGGGATGTGGATTATTGAAGACGAACAGAGTTTGAAATCCGGCTTACCGCATAAATATGGTGTGAATGATATTCCTTTGATTTTGCAAGATATGCGTTTAAATAATCAGGGATTGCAATTATTTCAACCAAATCAGACCGCACTTTTTGGTAATCGTTTATTTGTGAATGGGCAAGAGGCGCCTTATGTGAATGTGCCACGAGGTTGGGTGCGATTACGTTTAGTGAATGCCTCATTGTCACGCCACTATGAACTGCGTTTAGATGATGAGCGCGAAATGCGTTTGATCGCCTCAGATCAAGGTTTCTTACCACAAGCTAAGGTCTTGAAATCCATAGTGTTGGCGCCAAGTGAACGAAGTGAATTGTTAATTGATTTAAATGAAGGTGAGAGTGTGCGTTTGATTGCCGGTGAAAAACGGGATTTCTTACATGTTTTTACTTCACTTTTCGCTGATGAAAATGAATTAGTCGACAATACCGTGTTAGAGCTTCGTCCTGAAGGACTTGCCTCGGTTTTTTCTAAACAAGCTGAGCCACAATTTAACACAGATGCTGTGGCGAATTTGAGTAATAAAGTAGTACAAGAACGCCAATTTCATTTTGATGTGAATACGGGCATGGTGAATGATAAACACTTTGATCCGAAACGGGTGACTAATGCTAAATTAAATACAACGGAGCGTTGGACGTTAACCGCAAATGGCATCATGGGCTTTCGTATTCAAGGGGCGAAATTTCTTATCGAGAGTATCAATGACACCCTAGTAGAACAAAGTGAAGTTGCATGGAAGGACAGTGTGCTGATTAACGGCAAAGTCCAAATTTTAGTAAAATTTGAACATATGTCATCGAATAATCATCCTTTCCTGTTTGGCTCCGCTAATTTAATGTTGGCAGATAAAGGCTGTATCAGGCTATTGGTTGTGCAATAACAGGTATAACAGGTATAACAAAAAGGCGCGGTATCATCATCCGCGCCTTTTTGTTTGTGTATTAAGGGGCTTTTCTTAAAAAAAGACGTAGTACTACCATGGCATACATCATACTCGGTAAGGCAAACATTAACGCATAAAACAGCAGCGCTAAACTCTGTTCCCATAATGACATAGGCTCGCGGAATGTCTCATTGAACAGGAAGCAAGATAACATAGTTAGAGTATAAAAGAAGCTGATTGTACCTGAGAAAAACGCGATCTGAAGCAGATTACGTTGATGAAACTGATAATACACACAAACCAAAGAAAATAAAAAAGCTGGCACCGTGGTTAGAATAAAAACATCCGTTAGACCTTTGAGATGGAAGGCATTAAAAAAAGGCAAAAAGAGTGAAAAAATACACTGCGTAATGAGTGGAAAAAGGAGTAAGGTTTTTTTATTCGCCATGCTAGTTGTCCTTTAAAAACACAGAGAATATGGCGCCGATCGACAGGGCGCCATGTAGATTGATTAACGCTTCGATTTTTTAATAAACTTCATTAAGCGTTTGCGTTTGCGTAATTGATTTGGTGTCAATTTATTCCGTTTACCTGCAAATGGGTTATTTCCTTCTTGGAATAATAAGCGGATTGGCGAACCAATAATTTTCAAACTACGACGATAGTAATTGGATAAATAACGTTTATATGAATCGGGTAATTTATCCATTTGGTTACCATGCACCACAATAATGGGTGGATTATAACCGCCCGGGTGTGCGTATTTTAATTTAATTCGACGACCACCCATCATCGGCGGCTGATGCTCATCCGTTGCCATTTGTAAAATACGGGTTAACATGGATGTGGTCATTTTTTGTGTCGCACAGGCATAGGCTTCTTTAATCGAATCAAACAGGTTGCCGACGCCGCTACCGTGTAGAGCAGAAATAAAATGCACTCGAGCGAAATCAATGAAATCTAAACGGCGATCCAGTTCAGATTTGACTTGATCTTTAATGTCTTGATTTAAACCATCCCATTTATTCACTACGATGACCAATGAACGCCCTGCATTGAGTATAAAACCCAGTAAAGATAAGTCTTGATCTGACACGCCTTCACGCGCATCAATAGTTAATAACACCACATTGGCATCTTGAATCGCTTGTAAGGTTTTGATGACCGAAAATTTTTCCACTGCTAAATGGACTTTACCCCGTTTACGTACCCCTGCGGTGTCAATGATGGTGTAATGCTGACCATCGCGTTCCATCGGGATATAAATACTGTCACGCGTTGTCCCCGGTAAGTCATACACGACCACGCGATCTTCACCTAAAATGCGATTTGTTAAGGTCGATTTACCCACATTTGGACGCCCAACAATGGCGATTTTGATATTTTTATCTTGTGCTTCCAGTTCTTCCGCAATGGCGTCATCTAACAAGGCGGTATCTTCTTCATTAGCAAAGTCGAAGTCGTGATCCCACTCGTCTTGTTCGCCGGTTTCAGAAACATCGGTATTTTCTACCGCACTTTGTTCAGGACTTTCGGCATTCATTTTTTCCGCAATCGGTGCCAGTACTTGTTCCATTAAGGCAGAAACGCCACGACCTTGCGAGGCAGCAATTTGTTCGACTTCACCTAAACCTAATTGATAGAACTCGGCGCAATGGGAGTCCGCATCAATGCCATCGGTTTTATTGGCAACGACTACCGTGATTTTGTTTTGGCGTTGGCGTAAATAGTTTGCGATACCAATATCCGCAGAGGTTAAGCCTGCACGCGCATCCACTAAAAACAGCACCACATCGGCTTCTTCAATGGCAAGCAAGGATTGCTCCGCCATTTTTTCTTCCACGCCTTCTTCTGTACCATCAATACCACCAGTATCGATCACAATAAAATCATAACCTGCGATATTGGCTTGACCATATTTACGGTCGCGCGTTAAGCCGGGAAAATCCGCCACCAACGCATCACGCGTACGGGTTAGACGATTAAATAATGTTGATTTTCCCACATTTGGGCGACCAACAAGAGCCACTACAGGCGTTGTCATAAAAAACCTCTTATTCAGTATTTCTGCCTATGGGTTCATAGCGCAGTCAAAAATGGCATCATTATAGCGGATTTTGTCAAAGATGAGAAATGTACAAGAAATCGGCTTAAATAGCCAACTTGAGCAAGCTGATGCCTGAGAAACAAAAAGCCACTTTTTAAAAGTGGCTTTTTGTTGAAATTCGTTGGCGGAACGGACGGGACTCGAACCCGCGACCCCCTGCGTGACAGGCAGGTATTCTAACCAGCTGAACTACCGCTCCGTAGTAGAATAAAATTGGCGGAATGGACGGGACTCGAACCCGCGACCCCCTGCGTGACAGGCAGGTATTCTAACCAGCTGAACTACCACTCCGCACAGGTGAGGCGTATATTAATGATCAAGCCGCTTTTCGTCAACTTTTTTTTTCATATTTGCCCTCAGCTGCTCAATCAATGAACGAATTTATTAATGTGTTTTCAATTCCGCTAAACGCTTTTCCCATAAGCAATTGCCTTTGCTCTTTTTATTAAGTAAGAGGAGGTAATCGAGATGGGCTTGTAGTTCATCGGCATTGGGTTGCAGGCGTTTTAAGTCTTGTGAAAAAGCCACCGCACTTTGGATTTGTTCTTGGACGGCGACAACAGCAATTTCTGGTTCATTTTCATCAAATAGGCTGGTTTGTCCCCCTGTCATCGTGAGGTACACATCCGCTAAGATCTCCGCATCCAGTAACGCACCGTGTAGGGTTCGCTTGCTGTTATCAATACCTAAACGATCACAAAGTGCATCTAAGCTATTACGTTTACCGGGGTACATTTGGCGTGCCATTTGTAAGGTATCCGTTACCATACAAATTTCATCAGTATTGATGTTTAAGTTTAGCTTTTTAAATTCATAATCCATAAAGCCCACGTCGAAGGGCGCATTATGGATCAGCAATTCAGCCCCTTGAATATAATCAATAAATTGCTGTGCGACCTCATTAAACATGGGTTTATCCGCCAACATTTCATCGGTGATACCGTGTACTTTGATCGCATCGGGATCGACGGGGCGATTTGGTTTGATATAAATATGGAAATTATTGCCCGTGAGGCGTCGATTGATCATCTCAACAGCCCCGATTTCAATAATACAATGCCCTTCATAATGTGCACCAAATTGGTTCATCCCCGTAGTTTCGGTATCCAGTACAATTTGGCGAGTCGGTTGATTCACTGGGGTCATTTTCTTTCTATCTCTTTCAGTTAATTTCGGTTATGATCTTGGTTTAGTGAAGAATTGTAACAAAGATTATGCAAAAACAAATTGAAATTTTTACGGATGGTTCCTGTTTAGGCAATCCCGGACCGGGTGGGATCGGCGTATTGTTACGTTATAAGCAACATGAAAAACAGATTTCAGCAGGTTATTTTTTAACAACTAATAACCGTATGGAATTGCGTGCGGTGATTGAAGCCTTAAATACTCTCAAAGAGCCTTGCTCAGTGACGTTACACAGTGATAGCCAATATATGAAAAATGGCATCACCAAATGGATCTTTAATTGGAAAAAAAATAACTGGAAAGCCAGCACCGGCAAGCCCGTTAAGAACCAAGATTTATGGATACAGCTCGATCAAGCTATCCAACGTCACCACATCAATTGGCAATGGGTCAAAGGGCATTCTGGACACATTGAAAATGAAATCTGCGATCAACTCGCTAAAGCGGGCGCAGAAAATCCCACTTTAGAGGATGTGGGCTATCAACCTGAATAAAACGTTTTCAAAAATGACCGCACTTTTCGGTTATTTTTCTTGTCAAAAAACGCACGTTCCCCACTAAAACAAACTCTGCCGCTCGGTTAAAAACTCGGGCTTGGGTTTCACTTCAAAACCATATTCTGCCAAATAGGCTTTCAATTGCTCAATGTTGTAGAAAGAGTGGCTTTTCGTGGTATTTTGAAAATAGATATACAACTGGTCAAATTCGTTTCTATACTGATTTAGCAGATTGGCTAAATTTTGCAATTCCGTGTCATTGTAACGGTAATCGTGTCGTTCCTGTGCCGATTGCGCTTGCCACCAATTCGGATTGCGACCGTGCAAGCGTAAATATGCCGTACGTTGATTCGCATAAAATTGAAAAGCAGGCAAACCAATATTTTGCGGATAATCCACATTGCACCAAATCAGCTTTTCTTTACCTCGAAAATAGTCCAACACAGATTGGTTATGCCAACTCGGATGGCGAAATTCAATGGCTAACACTTCCTCTTGAAACCAAGAAACGAGTTCAGCAAGATAATAACGATTGGCAGGTGTTCGTTCAAAGTTTATCGGAAACTGAATAAATAAATTCGCTAAGCAATCCTGATCTTTTAACGGTTGTAATGCGGCTAAAAAGGCTCTTGCATCTTCTTTTGTGGCGGTACGTTTATGACTAAAATCTTGATGCAATTTCACCGAAAACTGCAACCGCCCTTGCGCCTTTTCCACCATCCCTAGCAACGATTTCGCACCAATCGGCGCATGAAAGGTGCTGTTGATTTCAATCGCATCATAGTGTTGGCTATAAACTGCCAAAAACTCGCTTTTATCTGTGCCAAAAGGATACAGCGTCCCGATTAAATCTGTGTCGCTATAACCGCCTGTGCCGAGGTAAATATGGGGTGTGTGCATTGCTTTTTGTTGAAAGTGAAAAATGGGGTTAGTTTAGAGGGAATTGGGGAAAAGGCAAGGGAAGAGTTTGTGAGTAATCTATTAATAGAAATGGATGGCGCTCGCCTTTGACGAGCGTCATCGGATCAGGAAGACCACACTTTAGAAAATGAAGCACTTCTAGATAAAGGGGCGACTTGAGGCACTTTGATTTTTACTTTCATCGGAAAAGGAAAATCAACCCCAAGTAAAAGGGCCTCTCCTTGCCCGAGTACAGGTAAAAAAGCAGCTGAGCGATTATCGATGGAGCCAACTGCTTTCTTTACAATTTCCTGATCTTTCTCATTAGTTAATCGATGAACAATCAATGTCCCAATTTGACTTAAAACATCTTCTGGAATATCTCTTGGTCGCTGTGTTGCCATCACTAGATTTAAACCATATTTTCTCCCTTCTTTTGCAATATCTCCAAAAGCGGTAAGATTCATTTTGCTGATGTCATCACCAATAGATTTATTTAAAAATTGATGAGATTCATCAATAAAAACAAGCAATGGATTTTCATAGCTAATATCACCTTTGCGAGCACAATCTAATAATTTACGACCGATGGTATTAACTAATATTTCCCTTGCATTTTCTTCAAATGGAACAAAAGATAGATCAAACCGTATTATTGGATCTGTTTGATTTTTGCATAGATTATCTATGATATCAGGTATCTTAGTCAGCTTCGGATCGCTATCTAACATCCATTTTAAGTGAGGATTATTTTGCATAGCCTTAATGCGAGAAATTAGATTTAGACAATATCCAATATCATTATCCGCTCTTTTTCCCCATTTAGTGGGATCTGGAGTTTGATATGTCCCTCCTGTTGGATATACACATTCTTGAATGATCTGCTCTGCCAATGCATGGAATGTCCATGGAATATCTGAAAAAGGGGACGTTATTGATTGTATTATATCTTCGAATGGCTTTTTAAGTTTCTCCAATTTCTCTAAATTCACTTGATTTTGTATAGACAGAGCATATTTAGTTTTCATTTCTGGATTTCTGTTGAGGTAGTGCACTATTTTCAAACTTCTAATAGCTTCTTCTAATTTTGGTGCTTGGCTTCCAGCAGATGGTCTTAATAAAGCTCTTATATCTGAATCAGTAAACATCCAATGCGGGTATGTCACTTTATTTTTGTCATCCTCTTTAGTTTGAGGATGTTCTCCCACATAATAGCTTTCACAAAGTAAATTTTCATATTCTCCTGTTGCATCTAATAATAATATTTTTCCTCTATTTTCTTTTACATTATTAATTATATTTGCCATCGTATAGCTTTTCCCTCCGCCAGTAGAACCTAAAATAGCACAATGGCGAGCAAATAATTTTTCGGGAGTAAGATGAATTGTAATAGATGAATCATTAGGAATTTCAGCAATTGGTAGTTGTAATTCATTATTATCACTAGCTAATTTCCCTTCTGCTAAAAGAGAAACTAAATTTGGATGAGCAGAATAAATTTGAGCGCCTAATTTAGGGTATTGTCTAATTCCTCTATGATTAAATCCTGTTTCTACATCAACACTAACCAATAGTTGAACTAAGCCAATAGGGTTATTATTAGCATAATTTTCATCTAAATTATCAACGCTAAGACGTTCACCATTTTCTAACCATACTCGAATCATTCTTCCTAAAATAGATGTTTGCCCACAATCAATAAAAATAAACTCATTAACCTCTCCAATGGGAATACGGTTTCCCAATAGCCATACTTGTTCTCCCGTTCCGGCTTTAGTAAGGTTTATTTTTGCTTCAGTTGCAGATATTTCAATTAAACTTCCTATGCGTCTTTTTAAATCATATGGTGAAAACCATTCATTACTCATTTATTTTCTCCCGTATTAAATTTTTGGAAGAACTGAAGAATTTGTTCTTCTGGCGTAGGTTTATTTCTTTCTGGTAATTGTTCTACGAATGTAGCAAAATCACAGTCTATTAATGTGATTCTTGAATCGCCAGCTGCAACTGCTTTTTTCAGTAATTCTCGAATATCTTTATTAAAAGAGCCTTTTTCATCAAAAAACGAACGAGTACTCACCATGAGTAGTAATTCTGGATTTGTACGCAGTGCCATTGTAATCGCATTATTTATATGTTTATCATTAAAACCAAATCCAAGACATAAAATTGCTGTTTTAGGTTTTTGGACTGCTTCTAAAAAGCTGGACATCATATCTAGGTAGGGAGATTCATAAGAGGTTTGATATTTAGTACTACTTGGATAAATAATGACTGGTTCTCCTTCTTGAGAATCCGAAATTCTTTTTTGAATACCTTGCTCTGTTCTCAACCAATCTACAGAACCATGGATTTTATAAAGATGGAAGACATTGGGAAGATAAGAATTTGCTTTATCTGAAGCTTGAGTTTTATGCACAATATCATAATGAAACCATGCGGGGTTAAAGCGATATGGTCTACCGTATTCAAAACCATCGATTACAATCATTCCAGTGTTAGATGCTGCGGTTTCAAATGCTAAATCATAGTTAGTAGTGAATAGTTTTAAGCGCTTTTGTTTAGGTTGCCTTTTTCCTAAGACCCTTAGTAGTTTGTTATGATGTTCCCAGTTTTTGGGGTCTGAGATTTTTCCTGTGAAGTTAGTTTGTTTTAGTATTTCTAACTTCGCGTCTTTAATAAATTTTTTTAGTTGCTGTAATCGATGAGTAGATAAATTTTGTAAAGACAAAAAAGTATCACAGCGTGACAGCAAAAGCTCAATATCCTTTGAAATATGTTCTTGCCCTTGTTTATCAGTCCATTTTTCAGCAAAATCATTGTAATTTGTATATGTCTCAATCTCATTAAAAACTCTAGCATTTTTCTCTTTGCAATAATCCCACAGGTCAGCCATACTTGGAGCGGGGTGATTTTGTGAAGTATTGAATGTCAAAGAAGTGCCTGAACCAGCTAAAACAATAATATTTTCAGCGTCTAAAATTTTATTAAGTGATATTTGAAGTACGTTTTTATATTCTTGGAGTTTGTCTGGATCTTTTATAGTACTTAAATTGATAGGAGCCTTATTTGGAATATCTGTAGAAAGAAATGTGATTTTTATAGATTCTTCGGTTTCTTTTTGTTCTGGTTGCATATTATTTCTCCTTATTTTTTTATTAATATAATGTTTATTTTATATTTATTTGGCATAATTCCTCGCGCGAAAAATAGCCTTCCAATTCTTTACACTGTCGATCTCATTGATGGCGAGTGCTATAGATGCAATACTAAACTACACTATACTTCATCAACCGCACAAATTGAAATATTGCACTTGCCAGCAATCTCTCGAATACACTCTTCCTCAAAAGAGAAAATCATAAATAAACAGCTGTCATTGCCGTTCCAATAATTACAAAGGGTATAATTTTGTGGGGCAAGTGCTTGTTGAACGTAAGGGTAGAGTGCATCATTATAGGTTTCTTCGGGGCATTGGATCTTGATTTTATTGGTCAGCATACTATTGACCGCATATTCCAATTCTTCCGCATCGAATTTCCAATCAGTCAATTTAGAAAGGGCTTGTTGTTCGAGAATATCTGCCAAACTCAGGCTTGGGTAACTTTTCCCATCCACAACAAATGCATTTTCATCCCAGTCGAAATACTCATCATAATATTGGTGTTCAGGATCTTCTGGCAAAATCCCTTTTTCTTGCCAATACACATACTCATCAGCCCATTCCCCCTGCTCTTCAAAAAGGGATGTAATATCGTCGATATATTGATCGATAAATTCATCATCGACTAATGATAGGCGTAAAAATTCCGTGAGATCTTGTTTTAATTCTGAGTTCATTTTGTGTTTTAGTGAAAATAAATGAGCTATTAAAGCATTATACTGTGAAAGTGTTTATATTTAGTTTATTAAATATTAGGTATAGGCTCTATTAATCCTCTAGTTCTCCATCTATTTCCGTTAACAAAATCCTCAAAATTAAACTTATTTCCTAAGTTCAGATTATCAGCATGATCTGTCACAATAATTTGAGGAGAAAAACCAAATTCATTTTTTAATTCATCACAGTATATGGCTAGTTGCTTAAATAAATTCTCTACGGATTTAATATCTTCATCAAAAGTTTCAGGATTGTGTTCCAATTCTTTAATCATATTTTGATTAAATTCTTGACTCTTATCAAATTTAAAGTTAGGAAAATATACTTGAGTTGGTTGATCTAAAAATAGAAGAGAGGGAATTGAACAATTTATTCCTTTATGGTCTAGTTCTATAAAATATCGATGTAGAGCAAGAAATAGTGTAATATGACAATATAACCAGTTGGCACCACTCCCCATGGTTCTTAAATAAATATTTCCTTTTTTATTGTCTTGATGAAATAAATCAAAGCTATCTAGAGAAAATTTTAGATTTATTGGTTGGTAGCTCGTTTCGAAATCAAATTTTGAACCAATTTCCTTCATGATTATATTAATTCTGCTATTTGCTTCAATAACTCTATTTTCAATATTGTATAATTTTAATTTTTGCTTTATATCTTCAAGCTCATTTTGATATGTTTCTTTTTCACTTGTATCTATCTTTTTGAAGGATGATAACATATCTAATAAGAAAAATATTTCTATTTTTTTCATTAATACTTGTTCATTAAAGCTAATCTTATCAGATAGTTCTTTGTTTTTTGTTCTTATATCTAATATCTCACGATTTAATTTTTTTATAATGTTACTTTTATTTGTTATTTCCTCTTTTGTTTTATTTAATGATATTTCTAATTCAGAAGTAATCCCATTACTAAACTGAAAATCTTCTGATAAAATTTTAATTGCTTGTTCAAGCTGTTTAGCTCTTTCTGTTAGCTTATTATTGTCGGAGTAACAGAGCGGACAAACTGTTTTAGCAATAGTTATACTTTCTGGGAAATAAGAACGTTCAATGTTTTTAGAAAACTCTTCCCTGTCCTCTAGGGTTTTTTCTATAGCTGTTTTTCTTCTTTGTAGTTCTCTAAGTTTTGAAATTTCGCTATCTCTTTCTTTTATTAATTTATTATAATGTATATTTAAATTATCTGATGTGTGGTTTATATTCTGAGCTAGAATGGTATTGTCTAATTTTATTTTTGAATTAATTGGATCTGAAATAACCTCATCAATAGATAATATTTTTTCATCAACTCCAATAACTGAATAAAAAATCTTTAATCTTTCTTTTAATTCATACTTTTTTCCTTCTAGGTTTTTACTGAGTATATTATTTTCTCTAATTATCCTTCTTATTTCCATTTCGATTTTTTCTTTACGTTGCGATAGAATATAAAATTCTTGATCAACAAATCCAAGAAATATTTTCATGTGGGATATGACCTGTTCTCTTTTCTCCTTTTCATCAAATCTATAAAAAATAGCATGCTTATTAGCTATTAAATTTTGATGTTGTAAAATTAATGACATAAAGCTACGAATAGATGGGGTGGGCGATTTTTTTCCTCTGTATTCTACAGTGATAGCAGACTCATCAACATCATTAATATCAATAAATATTTCATTGAGTTTATTCTTATAATTATTAAGTGATAAGAAATGATTATTATCAAAGTAATTAGATCCTAACTTATCGGAAGGATTGCTATTTTCAATCTTAAAAAAGCACTTACTAGAGTTGGCTTCTCTACCTAACACAAAAAATAACTGATTAATTTGTAAGACAAGATAATATAATGTTGCTGACTCTGTTATAACTCCTTTAGGTATGTTACTTTTAGAACTGGCGAAACAATAATCAAAAATTTCAATTAGTGCACTTTTCCCTGTTGATGATTTTCCTGTTATTACATTTAATCCTTCTTTTAATTTTACTCTATGTAAATAATCTCTAATATCTACAATTCCAATTTCATGAATTAATGTTTTCATCATTTTACTCCTAAATTAAAATAGATTTCTCCTACGGAATAATCTTTTAATAAGTCGCCTAATTTTTTAGGGAAAGGCTCAATTTCAATATCTACTTCATTAGTATATAAAGATAGTTTTTCTGAATCAAAGTATAGCCAATCATTAGCTAGGCAAAACTGAATGCTTTCTGATGTTAACTCTCTGAAATAATTAACCCGTTCTTGTAGATCATAAAGCTCTTTCTTATCTTGAAAGATAGTATATAAAGTACTTCTAGATGTTATCTTCTTTTTAGAATAAGTAGGATGGGTGCAAAGTGGAATAATTAAAGGAGATAATAGTAAGTTATTATTGTAAGGCTCTAAGCTTTTATAAAAACTATAAATATATTTAGCATATTTAAAAGGATTATATTTTATGAAATATAAGGCATTGATAGTATTCATTTTAAGCAATCCCATTTTAGTCCTTGTAAACTATCATCCATTGCATGGTGTAGCAATCCATTTTTATACGCTAGATGCGGGGTACCTTGATCTTTCATACTAGAAGGGGGAGTTCCTATTACCTTATCGTATAAATCTTTTGGGTTGTGTTTATTACGACTCGCAGTAGAGAATCGACTTTTGAACATAGATATTAATTGTCTTTGATAATCATTAGTCATATTTTGGTATATAGGAGAGTTATCTAAATCAAGCATTAATGAATTGACAACTTCTAACCAATTACCAATAGCTTCTGGCAATACATCTTCATAGTCGATATCTAGGATTTTTGTTACAAATAATTTAGTTTTATTTTTATCAATTTCATCTTCTGATGCAGATTGACCAGTAAAATTAGGGAAAGTAAATGTTTTTTGAGCATAGGTAGATGTAAGATGGATAAGAATCTCCTTGAATCTTTCGTATTTTATTTCCCAACAAGCACTTTTTGACTCTCCATATAGGTAGCCAACCAACGCATTTAAATAACAAGATAAATTATTGTCAGGTATTCCTTTTAATTCGCGTTTAATTTTTTCTATTAATTCATATCCATTATCTGCGATTGTATACAAATAAATTTTTCCGAGTATTTTTCTTAGTAATTGCTCGTCAGAAGAAATAATTTCTTTTTGTATATTTGCTACTTCTGATGTACTCGATTCATTTTTAGAACAGATTTTACGGATCAGCTCGAGTCTTTCTTCAATATCTATAGTATTCCAATTTTTGAGGGTAGATGAAACACCAAAAGGTTGTGTTGTGTGTAATATTAAGTAGCCATATTTAGCTTGGTTAAACTCGGGTTGTAGCCAATTTTTTAATGTTTTCCAGAAGTTTAGATGATTATCAGTTAAACTATCTGAGTAATTTTTTATCTCCATTTGTAGTGATGATGAATCATTTTGTCCAACTAAACTTACATCGCCATCTTTTTCAAAAAAGATACTCTCTCCTTCTTTTAATTTAAAACATTTATCTAAGCCAACCAATACTTGATAGTGGAAGGCTAGAGCTGTAATCAAGGCTGAGTTTTTTGTTTTTCCACACATAATAAATACCATTTTTAGAGAATCTTAAATTTGGTAGATATACACCTTAATATTATTAAATATCATAGAGTAACAATGTTATTTTATGAGTCCTGATAGAGATTCTTCTTTTATGAGTTATGTAGACAGTTTTCCTCTATCTGACGGTAAGAATAATTTAGGTTATATCAGTATAGTTATCAGAGATTGTATTTCTATTAATAATGTTTTTTTGTATATTTTTAATACAATCAATAATAAAAAGCCATTATTAATTTGTCAAATTTTGAACAGTATCTTTATTTATAAATCAAGAAAAAGAGATTATTTCGAATAATCCCTTGCCCCAAAAATTGCTGTCCCAATTCTTACCATTGTTGAACCACATTGAATGGCGCTCGCCATATCATCAGTCATCCCCATTGAAAGCGTATCAATTTTTGCATTGGGTAAAGCTTGTTTGAGTTGTTCAAATAAGCTGTGCATTTGGGTGAATGCTTGTTCTTGTGTGGCAAGATCGTCGGTGGGGGCGGGGATAGCCATTAAGCCGCGGAGGCATAAGTGCGGTAGGTTTTGGATCTGTTTTGCTAGATCAAGCATTTCGTTGGGTTGAATGCCAGATTTGCTGTCTTCATCGCTGATGTTAATTTGGATTAATACATTCAGTGGTTTTTTATAATGTGGGCGCTGCTCGTTGAGGCGGTCGGCGATTTTTTTGCGGTCGAGCGTTTGCATCCAGTCAAAATGTTCTGCCACTAATTTGGTTTTATTTGATTGAAGCGGACCGATGAAATGCCATTCAAGAGGGATATTTTTTTGGGCAAAATACTGGATTTTTTCCACGCCTTCTTGTACATAGTTTTCGCCAAACGCGGTTTGTCCGGCTTGATAGGCTTGATAGATATCTTCAACGGGTTTGGTTTTTAAAACAGCGAGTAATTTGACCGCACTTTCTGGGCGCTTGGCTTGTTGGACCGCGTGCTGAATATTTTGTTGAATTTGTGCTAAATTTTGTTCGATTGTCATCGGGCGCATCCTGCATCTTAATAGGGAAAATTGAGGCAAAATAAAATTTTGTGGCGATATATTACAAGATGTTAGTGCTTTTTAAAAATTTATCCCGTTTTTTCATTTTCTGTTTGACAACCTAAATAAATTTCGGTATTTCTTACACACTGTTTTTTAATTTTGATTGAAAAGATGAATAAACGCACTGTGATTACTATGATTATGACCACCACTATTATTACCAATAGTGTGCGGGTTAGTGCGTAACAAAAAGATCGAATTCCACAAAACCCGTACTGAATAAAAAGTGCGGGTTTTTTTATGAAAATTTTTATTCTATTTTTAAAATTCACAACATCGAGGAGATTTTATTATGCGTGTATTAAAATTCGGGGGGACGTCTTTAGCCAATCCAGCGCGTTTTTCGCAGGCGGCACAGCTTATCGAAAAAGCCCATTTTGAAGAACAAGCCGCTGGCGTGTTATCAGCCCCTGCAAAAATTACCAACCATCTTGTCGCCCTTTCTGAAAAAGCCAGTTTAAATCAACCTACCGATGCCAATTTCAATGAAGCCATTGAGATTTTTTATCACATTATTCATGGTTTACACGCAGAAAATAATCGTTTTGATCTAGAAGGGACAAAAGCTTTAATTGATACCGAGTTTGCACAAATCAGCCAGTTGTTGGAAGAAATTCGTCAACAAGGTTTTGTGTCGGATGCGGTTAAAGCCACGATTGATTGTCGTGGTGAAAAACTGTCTATTGCGATGATGAAGGCATGGTTTGAAGCTCGCGGTTATGACGTGACTGTGATTGATCCTGTCGAAAAATTATTAGCACACGGGAGCTATTTAGAGTCTTCAGTGGATATTGAAGAATCGACAAAACGCGTTGATGCCAAGTCAATTCCAACCAAAAATGTGGTGTTAATGGCAGGCTTTACCGCAGGCAATGAAAAAGGTGAGCTCGTTTTACTCGGGCGTAATGGTTCCGATTATTCTGCTGCTTGTTTAGCCGCTTGTTTGGGCGCAAGTGCTTGTGAAATTTGGACCGATGTAGATGGGGTCTTTACCTGTGATCCGCGTTTGGTACCAGATGCTCGCTTATTGCCAAGCTTGTCTTATCGCGAAGCGATGGAATTGTCTTATTTCGGTGCAAAAGTGATTCATCCACGCACGATTGGACCATTAGTGCAAACTAACATTCCTTGCTTAATTAAAAATACGGGCAATCCTTCTGCACCGGGTTCGATTATTGATGGCAACATTCAATCTGAACAGTTGCAAGTAAAAGGGATTACTAATCTAGATAATGTGGCGATGTTTAACGTGTCTGGTCCTGGGATGCAAGGTATGGTAGGTATGGCGTCACGTGTTTTCTCTGCCATGTCAAATGCAGGCGTTTCAGTGATTTTAATTACGCAATCTTCCTCAGAATACAGTATAAGTTTCTGTGTACCAGCCAAATCAGTTGAGGTGGCAAAACAGGCGTTAGAGAAAGAATTTGAGCAAGAACTAAAAGCCAATGATCTTGAGCCAATTGATGTGATTCGTGACTTATCCATTATTTCGGTGGTGGGTGATGGCATGAAGCAAGCCAAAGGGATTGCCGCACGTTTCTTCTCTGCACTTGCCCAAGCGAACATCAGTATTGTTGCTATTGCACAGGGTTCCTCTGAGCGTTCAATTTCTGCCGTGGTTGCACTGAATAAAGCAATTGAAGCCGTGAAAGCCACACACCAAGCTCTCTTTAATAATAAAAAGGTCGTTGATGTTTTTTTAGTTGGGGTAGGGGGTGTCGGTGGTGAGTTGATTGAGCAAATTAAACATCAGAAAAGTTATCTAGCCAAGAAAGATATTGAAATTCGGGTGTGTGCGATTGCCAATTCAAACAAAATGTTATTAAAAGCAGATGGCTTAAATTTAGAAAATTGGCAAGCAGATTTGGAAACCGCGACTCAGCCTTCTGATTTTGATGTGTTACTGTCCTTTATTAAATTGCACCATGTCGTGAATCCGGTATTTGTGGATTGTACGTCAGCGGATTCTGTAGCTGGTTTATATGTGCGTGCACTGGGAGAAGGATTCCATGTTGTGACACCAAATAAAAAAGCCAATACGCGTGAACTTGCGTATTATAATGCACTGCGTGAAAGTGCCCGTAATAACCAACGTAAATTCTTGTATGATACAAACGTTGGCGCAGGGTTACCCGTCATTGAAAACTTGCAGAATTTATTGGCTGCGGGTGATGAAGTCGTCAAGTTTAGTGGCGTACTCTCGGGGTCGTTGTCCTTTATCTTTGGCGAGTTAGAAAACGGACTCACGTTATCTGAAGCGACTGCTCTTGCGCGTGAAAAAGGGTTTACTGAACCTGATCCAAGAGATGATCTTTCTGGACAAGATGTTGCCAGGAAACTGTTGATTTTAGCGCGTGAAACAGGTGCACAATTGGAATTAACAGATATTGAGGTAGAAAGTGTGCTCCCAGCGGGATTTGCTGAAGGGAAGACTACACAGGAATTTATGGCGATGTTGCCACAATTAGACGCAGAATTTAGCCAACGTGTTGCTAACGCGAAAGCAGAAGGGAAAGTATTGCGTTATGTGGGACAAATTGAAAACAACAGTTGTAAAGTCTCTGTGTTGGAAGTCGATGCAGATGATCCATTATATAAAGTAAAAAATGGTGAAAATGCTTTAGCCTTCTATACTCGTTATTATCAACCGATTCCGTTACTTTTACGTGGTTATGGCGCGGGAAATTCCGTAACTGCAGCGGGGATTTTTGCCGATATATTGAGAACGCTACAACATTAATTGGAAATGACATGGAAAATAATATGCTCAGAATTTATGCACCAGCATCCAGTGCAAATTTAAGTGTTGGGTTTGATACCTTGGGGACCGCGGTGTCCCCGATTGATGGTTCTTTGCTGGGAGATGTGGTGCAAATTGAGGCACTGCCTAGCGGATTTGAACTAGAAAGTGCGGGATATTTTGTGCGTAAATTGCCAAAAGAAGCGCAGAAAAATATTGTCTATCAAGCTTATGTG
Source organism: Pasteurella multocida (assembly GCF_900187275.1). Classification (NCBI taxonomy): domain Bacteria; kingdom Pseudomonadati; phylum Pseudomonadota; class Gammaproteobacteria; order Pasteurellales; family Pasteurellaceae; genus Pasteurella; species Pasteurella multocida. The sequence continues at coordinate 1,234,232 of NZ_LT906458.1, read as the reverse complement.
TTATTTAGTGAACGCTTAAAATTGCGTAACATAGCTGTACGCCCATTGCGATTAACGTTAGAAAAAAATATGCCAATTGGTTCTGGCTTGGGGTCGAGTGCGTGTTCTATCGTGGCGGCGTTGGTTGCACTCAATAAGTTTCATGCTGAACCTTTTTCTAAAATGGAACTGTTAGAAATGATGGGCGAACTAGAAGGACGCATTTCGGGCTCAATCCATTATGATAATGTCGCACCTTGTTATTTAGGTGGGGTACAATTGATGGTGCAATCTTTAGGTAATATTTGCCAACAATTGCCTTTTTTTGATGAGTGGTATTGGGTGTTGGCTTATCCCGGTATAGAAGTCTCCACGGCAGAAGCCCGTGCGATTTTACCGAAAAGCTATACGCGTCAAGATGTGATTTCACAAGCGCGTCATTTAGGCAGTTTTGTACATGCGTGTCATACTCGACAAGCGCAGCTTGCTGCGTTAATGATGAAGGACGTGATTGCGGAACCTTATCGTGAAGCCTTGTTACCTAATTTTGCCGACGTGAAACAAGCCACACGAGATTTAGGGGCACTGGCAACGGGGATCTCGGGTTCAGGACCAACAATATTCGCGATTGCGCCTGATTTAGGCACAGCGATGAAGTTATCCACTTATTTAGAAAACCATTATTTACAAAACAATGAAGGGTTTGTGCATATTTGTAAAGTTGATAACCAAGGTGCGAGAGCGCTCGATTAAATGAATAACGGAAAAGCATATGAATTTATACAACATTAAACATCCAGAAGAACAAGTCAATTTTGCACAAGCGGTACGTCAAGGATTAGGCAAAAACCAAGGGTTGTTTTTTCCAGAAACCCTACCGCACTTTGAGGATATAGATGCGCTGTTAGCGTTACCATTGGTGGAGCGTAGCCAGAAGATTTTATCTGCGTTAATTGGTGAGGAAATTTCGCCAACCCAGTTAGCAAAAATGGTAGAAAATGCCTTTACTTTCCCAGCACCTGTAGCAAAAGTGGAAGAAGGTGTTTATGCACTCGAATTATTTCATGGTCCAACCTTAGCCTTCAAAGATTTTGGTGGTCGCTTCATGGCACAAGCCTTAGCCACAGTACGTGGTGAGGGTAAAATTACGATTTTAACGGCAACGTCAGGGGATACTGGAGCGGCGGTTGCTCACGCTTTTTATGGTTTAGAAAACATTGATGTGGTGATTTTATATCCACAAGGCAAAATCAGCCCGCTACAAGAAAAGTTATTCTGTACGCTTGGTGGCAATATTCGTACGATTGCAATCAACGGGGATTTTGATGATTGTCAGGCATTAGTGAAACAAGCGTTTGATGATGCAGAGTTGCGTCAAGCGATTGGCTTAAACTCAGCAAATTCGATCAATATCAGCCGTTTATTAGCGCAGGTTTGTTATTATTTTGAGGCGGTTGCGCAATTACCAAAAGCGGCACGCGATAATCTTGTGGTATCGGTACCAAGTGGTAACTTTGGTAACCTGACCGCAGGCTTAATCGCCAAGTCTTTAGGCTTGCCAATTAAACGTTTTGTGGCGTCAACCAATGTGAATGATACCGTACCGCGTTATTTACGCAGTGGTAATTGGCAACCGCATGACACGGTGGCGACGTTATCCAATGCAATGGATGTGAGTCGTCCAAATAACTGGCCACGGGTTGAAGAGTTATTTAAACGCAATGGTTGGGCGCTATCAGATTTGCATTCTGATGCCGTAAATGACAATGAAACGGAACAAACCTTAAAAGCCATGTATGCCAAAGGGTACTTGTGTGAACCACATGGTGCGGTGGCTTATCGTGTGTTAAAACAAGATTTACAGCCAGGTGAAACCGGCTTATTCCTCTGTACGGCACATCCTGCGAAATTTAAAGAAAGTGTTGAACGTATTTTAGCGCTTGAATTACCTTTACCCGATGCATTAGCAAAACACGCGGCTTTACCGTTGCTTTCGGATATCATGGAAAATGATTTTGCGAAATTACGTGCGTATTTGTTAGCTTAACGTCCTTCGCCCTCTCTGATTTAGAGAGGGCATAGCATATCCAACATCAGATGATGCATCATTTATTTCACGCCAGTACGAGTGGGCTTCGTAGCACAAGGGAAAGCTCGACATGACAACCTTCATTGCTTACGGCAATATCAATGACACTTATCCTCTCGATAGCATTCCCCGTGAATTACTGATTGAGAAATTGCGCCAACCACAATCTAGCAATCAACGTGTGCAGAAACGGCATCGTTGTCGTTGGGTGGCGCATTTTTTGTTATGGCAATTACTGAAAATTTCACAAAAACCGACCGCACTTTTAAAGCACATTGATTATAGCCAGAGTGGTCGCCCTCAGTTACCTGTGCACGATGTCGATTTTAATATTAGCCATTCGGGCGATTGGGTTGCCGTCATTTTGCGTGTCAATACGCAAGGAAACAGTATTGTCGGGATTGATATTGAATCACCGCAGAAAGAACGCGATTATCCAGCGTTGTTGGCTTATTTTGCCTCACCTTCAGAGCAAGCGTGGTTTGCTCAACAGCAAGAGAAAGAAAAGAGTTTTTATTTGTCTTGGTGCTTACGTGAAGCTGTGCTGAAATCACAAGGGGTCGGGATTGTAAAGTTATCGTCTGTCCAACATGATCCCTTGTTACGCCAAATTCAGTCACAACACTGTCCTGCGGGTCAACTCCTCTTTAGTCACCGCTTGCCGTTTTACTTGGCTTTTTTTATTAACCAAACACAGTGCTTAGATGTGCACTATTTTACTTGGCAGAGGGGAATATTAGCGGAAACCACCTTACACGACGCCATTTATTATAAGGTGAATGAAAAAACATGACCGACAAAGCGATAGGACAAAAGTCAGGTAGTAAGCCGTAAAAATGAGACCATTGTGCGTTTTTATTGGCGGCACTTTAAATCATAAAAAATATCCCCATTTAGTAACGAGTTTCGTTAGACTTAATCCAACATTTTGTTTAGACTGTGGGAATTTGTTTAAACAAGTAACAATTTTTTGACAAATGGAGAACGTAATGTCATTGAACGGTTCAGATCAAGATCCTTGGGGCAAACCCGGACAGAAAAAACCTGAGAGTCAGCGTCCTGATAATGAAGGCGGTCAGCCGAATTGGAATGATAACCAGTCAGGTCGTAAGCAAAACAATCAAGAGCAATCACCACCTGATATTGAAGAGATTTTTAATAATCTGCTGAAAAAATTAGGCGGTTCAGGGAATGGCGGTAAACGCAATAACTCGCATTCTGGTGGATCGTTAAATCTTGGTAAATTATTGCCAATTGCAGCGGTGATTGGTGCAATTGTCTGGGGCGTTAGCGGTTTTTATACTGTCAAAGAAGCAGAACGTGGCGTGGTGATGCGTTTTGGTGAATTACACGCTATTGTTCAACCGGGTTTAAACTGGAAACCGACTTTTATTGACCGCGTGATTCCGGTGAACGTTGAGCAAGTGAAAGAGTTAAGAACACAGGGTTCAATGTTAACGCAAGATGAAAACATGGTGAAGGTAGAAATGACGGTGCAGTATCGTGTTCATGATCCAGCCAAGTATTTATTCAGTGTGACTAATGCGGATGATAGTTTAAATCAAGCCACAGACAGTGCATTACGTTATGTGATTGGTCATATGTCAATGGATGATATTTTAACCACGGGGCGTTCAGTGGTGCGTGAAAACACGTGGAAAACTTTAAACACAATTATTGAGCCTTATAATATGGGACTCGAAGTGGTGGACGTGAACTTCCAATCTGCGCGCCCACCAGAAGAAGTGAAAGATGCGTTCGATGATGCGATTAAAGCGCAAGAAGATGAACAGCGTTATATTCGTGAGGCGGAAGCCTATGCACGTGAGCGTGAGCCAATTGCGCGAGGTGATGCACAGCGTATTCTAGAAGAAGCGACTGCCTATAAAGATCGTGTGGTGTTAGATGCCAAAGGGGAAGTGGAACGTTTCGAACGTTTGCTGCCAGAGTTTAAAGCGGCACCGGAGTTATTACGTGAACGTTTGTATATTCAAACCATGGAAAAAGTGATGGCGAATACACCAAAAGTGATGTTGGATGGCAATAGTGGAAACAATTTGACGGTGTTGCCATTAGAGCAAATTTTGAAGGGACAACAAACGAAAGGGAAGTCAACAAATGCGACCTCAGAGGAAGTGCGTCCAGTGTTCCGTGCCGAGACACCAAACGTGATGCCTACACAAACATCAACATCGTCAACACGACAAGAAAATACTCGCCAAGGGAGATTTAACTAATGCGTAAATTTTTAACCCCTGTCATCGTTGTGATTGCTGCAATTTTATATTCCAGCATTGTGATTGTCTCAGAAGGGACCCGTGGCATTATGTTGCGTTTTAGTAAAGTCCATCGTGATGCTGATAATAAAGTGGTGGTGTATAATCCGGGTTTACATTTTAAAATTCCATTTATTGATTCGATCAAAATTTTAGATGCACGTATTCGTACGCTTGATGGTCAAGCGGATCGTTTTGTGACCGTTGAGAAGAAAGATCTACTTGTGGATTCTTATGTCAAATGGCGTATTAGTGATTTTGGTCGTTTTTATACGGCGACAGGTGGTGGCGATTATGCCCAAGCGTCCAATTTATTACGCCGTAAAGTCAATGACCGTTTACGTTCTGAAACGGGGTCGAGAACCATTAAAGACATTGTATCAGGCACACGTGGTGAATTGATGGAGGGTGCGCGTAAAGCATTAAATACGGGACCGGACAGTACAGCAGAATTAGGCATTGAAGTAGTGGATGTGCGTGTCAAACAAATCAACCTGCCTGATGAAGTGTCTTCATCGATTTATCAACGTATGCGTGCAGAACGTGATGCGGTCGCGCGTGAACATCGTTCACAAGGTCGTGAAAAAGCTGCCTTTATTCAAGCCGATGTGGATCGTAAAGTGACCCTTATTCTGGCAAATGCCAATCGTACTGCACAAGAATTGCGAGGTTCAGGTGATGCGACCGCCGCAAAAGTATTTTCTGATGCCTTTTCACAAGAGCCGCAGTTCTATAGTTTTTTAAGAAGTTTAAAAGCCTATGAAAGCAGTTTCGCGAATTCAGATAATATGATGATTTTGAAACCGGACAGTGATTTCTTCCGTTTCATGCAAGCACCGACGAAATAAGCGGGCAAAGAAAAAGGCGTGAGTTTCAACTCACGCCTTTTTTCATGTGGAGGAGATTTAGTCTTCAAGCATGAAGTCTTTTAAGTATTGGAAAATTTCACGGTAAGCTTTAGGCGGTTTATTTTGTGCTTTTTCTTTTTGCGCTGCCCGAACTAGATTACGTAAATGTTGGCGATCCGCATCGGGATGTTGTTCAAGAAATTGCGTGATTGCTTCAGGGGTGTCAATCAAGGTATCACGTAACATTTCGAGCTTATGTAACATCGCTTGTTGCTGTTGATGTTTATTTTCCAGTTTTTCTAAGGCATCTTGGATCGGCTCAACATCGATATTGCGAAGTAATTTGCCGATATATTGTAATTGGCGACGTCTTGCTTCTTTTTGTAAACGTTGTGCAAGTTCAATTGCCTCAAGTAACTTCTCTTCAAGCGGAATCTTTTCTAATTTTGCTTTGGTGAGGTCAACCAGTTTCTCACCGAGTTTTTTTAATGCTTCGGCATCGCGCTTAATTTCGCTTTTACTGACCCAAATGATTTCCTCTTCTTCTTGTTCCCAGTCAGTATTGTCCCACTCAATTTTATTTTTGCCGCGTTTTGCCATACTCTTTCCTTTCATCTCATAAAAACAAGCGAACATTTTAGCATGAAAATCTAAAATAGGATAAAATGCCCAAAATTTGTTTGAAGGAATCAATATGCAAAATACAGAAAAATCGACCGCACTTTTGAAACAACAAGAGCAAACATTGCGTGAAGCAGTGCATTATGCTGTGGATATGGCACAAAAAGCAGGAGCGACTGCAGAAGTGGCGGTCACAAAGGTCAGTGGATTGTCCGTTTCTACCCGTTTACAAGAGATTGAAAATGTCGAATTTACTAACGATGGTGCGTTAGGGATTTCGGTTTATTTAGGAAATCAAAAAGGCAATGCTTCGACGTCGGATTTAAGCCCTGAGGCGATCAAAAACACTGTCGAAGCGGCAATATCCATTGCCAAATATACGTCGCCAGATGAGTGTGCGGGATTGGCGGATTATGACTTAATGGCATTTGATGCGCCTGATTTAGCCCTTTATCATGCAGCGGATATTGATGTGGAAAAGGCGACGGCATTAGCATTGGAAACTGAGCAGGCGGCGTTAAATTATGATAAACGTATTGTCAACAGTGAAGGTGCTGCGTTTAATTCACATACTGGAGTGCGTGTTTATGGAAATACACACGGGATGTTACAAAGTTATTTATCCAGTCGCTATTCGTTATCTTGTTCTGTCATTGCTGGTGTAGAAGATCAGCTAGAACGAGATTATGAATATACGATTTCTCGTGACTTGAATCAGTTAGAAAGTGCGAGTTGGGTAGGAGAGCATTGTGCGAAGAAAACCCTGTCTCGTTTACAACCACAAAAAATGGCAACCCAGCAAGTTCCAGTCATTTTTTTGAATGATGTAGCAACGGGGCTTATTAGTCATTTAACCGCCGCGATTAGTGGGGGGAACTTATACCGTAAATCAAGTTTTCTGTTAGATCATTTAGGGAAGCAAGTGCTACCCGATTGGTTCCACATTAGTGAACAACCTCATTTAATCGGACAACTCGCCTCTTCGCCTTTTGATAGTGAAGGCGTGCGCACTCAATGTCGTGAAATTATTAAGCAAGGCACTTTACAAACTTATTTGTTGACCAGTTATAGTGGGAAAAAATTAGGCATGCGAAGCACGGGACATGCTGGGGGCATTCATAACTGGTTAGTGAAGCCAAATACCACGGGCGGATTGACCACCTTATTACGCCAGATGGGAACCGGATTGCTGGTAACCGATTTAATGGGGCAAGGGGTAAATTTAGTTACTGGTGATTATTCACGTGGTGCAGCTGGTTTCTGGGTAGAAAATGGCGAAATTCAATATCCTGTGGCAGAAATTACTATTGCGGGTCAATTGAAAGAGATGTTACGCAATATCGTTGCCGTTGGTGATGATATTGAACATCGCTCGAATATCCAAACAGGATCAATTTTATTAGAGCATCTCAAAGTGTCTGGAAATTAATTTTTGCAAATGATAATAATTACTATTGACATGAGGTGATAATTTGCTAAGATAGCCACATCTGTTAGAGATAAAGGTGGGAATGATAGAGTAGATCGTTTTCAGTCTGAGTCATACTCCAAACAGGTAGAGTAGAAAGTAAATTCGTTAGGGTATTTATGGGCTGAAGGTTTAAACTTCAGCCTTTTTTTTGTAGAATACGCTTTTATAACCCGATATAAAAGGTAAATTAGAATGAAAAAACATCATGTTGGTATTTTAATCTCGGAACAAGACGTACGTGCACGTATTCAAACGCTTGGTCGTGAAATTACGCAATATTACCAACAAAAAGCAGTCGAGAAAGTCATTGTTGTTGGGCTCTTACGTGGTTCGTTTATGTTTATGGCAGATTTAGTGCGTGAGCTGAATTTACCGGTAGAAATCGAATTTATGACCACCTCTAGTTATGGTTCAGGCATGACGACCAATCACGATGTAAAAATCAGTAAAGATCTGGATGGTGACATTAAAGGTGAGCATGTTTTAATTATCGAAGATATTATCGATACAGGTTACACCTTACAAAAAGTGCGTGAGATTCTGAAATTACGTGAACCTGCCTCGCTGCGCATTTGTACCTTGTTAGATAAGCCGTCACGTAGAGAAGTGGAAGTGCCGGTGGAATGGGTAGGATTTAGTATCCCTGATGAATTTGTGGTGGGTTATGGCATTGATTATGCACAACGTTATCGTAATTTAGGGTATATTGGCCATGTGGTCTTAGAAGAATAACCAATATGCTTGATGGCTTAAAAGGAGAACAAATGTATCTAGAACAGATTAAAGCAGAGTTAAATGAAGCTGCGACAGTATTAAATAAGTTTATTAACGATGAAAATAATATGAAATTAATTCAGCAAGCCGCTTTATTAATTTCAGACAGCTTTAAACAAGGCGGGAAAGTGCTTTCTTGCGGAAATGGGGGGTCACATTGTGACGCCATGCATTTTGCGGAAGAATTAACGGGGCGTTATCGTGAAAATCGACCGGGCTATCCTGCGATTGCGATTTCTGATGTAAGTCATTTAAGTTGTGTCAGTAATGATTTTGGTTATGAATATGTCTTTTCACGTTACGTGGAAGCTGTCGGTCAAAAAGGCGATGTGTTATTTGGCTTATCAACGTCGGGTAATTCAAAAAATATCTTAAATGCCATTAAAGCGGCTAAAGAAAAAGGCATGAAAGTGATTGCGATGACTGGGAAAGACGGTGGACAAATGGCGGGCATTGCGGATATTGAAATTCGTGTGCCACATTTCGGTTATGCGGATCGTATCCAAGAAATCCATATTAAAGTTATTCATATTTTGATGATGTTAATTGAATTTGAAATGGCAAAAACAGAATAAACGAGGTTGGCTCGCATGAAAGTGCGGTCAGTTTTTTCTTTTTTTATGAAGTCCTTGATCAGTGATGGTCGAGGGCTTTTTTCATGCAAGTATTTTTTATCAAAATACATTTGCATAATTATGCAATAAATATTAATATTATTTCAGTTTTCGCAAAAAAGAGATTTTTTCAACCATGGCAATTCGTGTTAAAAATTTAAATTTTTTTTATGGTTCTTCCCAAGCGTTGTTTGACATTAATTTAAGTGCAGAAGAAGGCGACACTGTCGTATTATTGGGACCAAGTGGTGCTGGAAAAAGCACTTTGATTCGTACCCTAAATTTACTCGAAGTGCCTGCATCGGGTGAACTGATTATCGCAAACAGTCAATTTGATTTGTCTGAAGCGAAGACCAATCCAAAACAAATTTGCCGTTTACGTCAAGATGTCGGTATGGTTTTTCAGCAATATCACCTTTGGCCACATTTAACGGTAATTGAAAATTTAATTGAAGCCCCGAAGAAAGTGCTTAAGTTAAGTGACGAACAAGCCAGATCTGAGGCGTTAGAATTATTAAAACGGTTACGTTTAGCACAATTTGCCGATCGTTTTCCGCTTCATTTGTCAGGCGGTCAACAACAACGTGTCGCAATTGCTCGTGCTTTAATGATGAAACCGCAAGTGTTACTGTTTGATGAACCAACGGCTGCCTTAGATCCAGAAATTACCGCACAAGTCGTGGATATTATTAAAGAATTGCAGCAAACGGGCATTACGCAAGTGATTGTGACGCATGAAGTGGGCGTTGCGAAAAAAGTCGCCACAAAAGTGGTGTACATGGAACAAGGTCATATTATTGAAATGGGTGATGCGAGCTGTTTTACCAACCCAAAAACAGAACAATTTAAACAATATTTATCACACTAAAAAATAAGGACACAACATGAAAAAACTACTGTTAACCGCACTTTTAGCCAGCACGGCATTAGCTGCCAATGCAAAAGAGATCACCTTTGCGATGGAACCAAGTTACCCACCTTTTGAGTTAACGAATGAAAAAGGGGAGATTATTGGTTTTGATGTGGATATTGCGAATGCGATCTGTAAAGAGATCCAAGCGACTTGTCATTTTAAAGGACAAGCCTTTGATAGTTTAATTACCGGTTTACGTTCTAAACATTTTGATGCGGCAATCTCTGCGATTGATATTACCGAAGCGCGTGCGAAACAAGTGAGTTTTAGCGATCCTTACTATGACAGCTCTTCTAGCTTTATTTCAGTGAAAGGGAAAGTGGACGATTTAGCCCAAGCGAAAAAAGTGGGTGTGCAAAATGGTACTACTTATCAGCAATATATCGTCGCAGAAGCGAAACAGTATCAACCTGTACCTTATGCCAGTTTACAAAATGCGATTCTTGACTTAAAAAATGGACGTATTGATGTGATTTTTGGTGATACTGCAGTGTTAGTCGATATGCTTGCTAAAGAACAAAGTTTAGCTTTCGTCGGTGACAAAGTGACGAATAAAAAATACTTTGGTAACGGTTTTGGTATTGCAGTCAATAAAGCGAGTAAAGACTTGTTAGATGACCTAAATAAAGGATTAGCCACCATTAAAGCAAATGGTGAATACCAAAAAATTTATGATAAATGGATGACGAAATAATCGATTATGTTTTTTGATTATCTTTCTTTAATGTACACCGCAACCCTAATGACCTTAGGGTTAGCGGTTTGTTCGTTAATTGTTGGTTTAATGTTATCCATTATCTTTGTGGTATTAGAAACCAGCAAGTGGCAATGGATTCGTAAACCAACCTCCGTGTTTGTTACCCTTCTACGTGGCTTACCGGAAATTTTAGTGGTTTTACTGATTTACTTTGGTTCGACCGAAGTCGTGGAAATGCTCACCGGTGAATTTATTCAATTTAGTGCCTTTAGTTGTGGTGTGTTTGCCCTGTCAATTATTTTTGCAGCCTATGCCTCACAGTCTTTGCGGGGAGCCATTCAAGCCATTCCGTTGGGACAATGGGAGTCGGGGGCGGCTTTAGGGTTGAGTCGTGGTTATACCTTTGTACAGATTATTATGCCGCAAGTGTGGCGCCATGCTTTGCCCGGATTGAGTAATCAATGGTTAGTCTTATTGAAAGATACGGCATTGGTTTCGTTAATTGGTGTGGAAGATTTAATGCGTCAAGCCGAGTTAGTGAATACGGTGACTCATCAGCCTTTCACTTGGTATGGCATTGCAGCGTTATTGTATTTGACAATCACCTTAATCAGCCAATTTATTATTCGCAAGTTAGAGTTCCGTTTTACTCGTTTTGAAAGAGGCGTGGAATAATGTTTCAAGACTATTTTATGGTGATTGCACAAGGTATTCCCACCAGTTTGTTATTAACCTTTGTTTCGCTTGTTGTTGCTTTCTTTTTAGCTTTATTACTGACATTTGGCTTGTCTATCGGCAATAAACTAGTCAAGTGCGGTATTCACACTTATTTAACCTTGTTTACGGGCACCCCATTATTAGTGCAATTTTTCTTAATTTATGCCGGTCCTGGTCAGTTTGAATGGTTAGTTGACAGTGCATTGTGGCCATTGTTATCGAATGCGTGGTTTTGTGCGATGCTAACATTGGCGTTAAATAGTGCAGCCTATTCGACGTTACTGTTTCATGGTGCAGTGAAAGCGATTAGCAAAGGACAATGGGAAAGTTGTGCCGCATTGGGTTTAACGCGAATGGAAACATTAAAAATTTTAATTCCTTATGCGCTAAAAAGAGCATTGCCTTCTTATAGCAATGAAATCATTCTCGTGTTTAAAGGTACAGCATTAGCCTCGACGATCACCATTATGGATATTATGGGGTATGCCAGACAGCTATATGGAACAGAATATGATGCGTTAACAATTTACGGGATTGCCGGCATGATTTATTTAATCATTACCGCTATTGCGACCCTACTATTACGTAAATTGGAAAGTAAAGTCCTCTCTTTTGAGCGTCTTGAAGTAGAAAAAGCCTAATTAGCCAAAAGTGCGGTCAGAAAAAAGCGAATTTTTGTGTAAAAAATTCGCTTTCTTTTTAATTGACGATCCAACTTGCAATCCCAATAACCAGTGCAAAGATCAGAAACCAAACAAGATGCAATTTCGCACTTTGTTTATTAATTTCTTGGTTATGTAACCGTCGTTCTTCTAATTTTTGACGGTAAACGGCCAAATCTTCCTCTTTAAATGAAAAGCCACAATTTGGGCAACTGAGTGCGCTTTCGCTGACTTTATGCCGACATTCAGGGCAACGGTGTAATGCCATGTTCTCCTCATCAGTTTCGTTATTATGACGACGCGATATTAACATAAACGTAAAAGTGCGGTCAGTTTTTTAAGCATTTTTTGTTTTATTTTAATGCGCTTTCAAAATAAACATTGGGGTGAAACTGATCGGATCTTGATGAATCTCTACATTGAGATCAAACACCTGTTTTAATAAGTGTTCGGTCATCACCTCGTGTGGCGTGCCTTGGGCAATTAATTCCCCTTGTTTAAGTACAACTAAATAATCACAATAGCGACAAGCTTGGTTCAGATCATGCAAGACCGTAATGACCGTTTTACCTTGTTGCTGTAGGCGTCGCATCATTGACATCAGTTCAGCTTGATGGTTGAGATCGAGATAAGTTGTAGGTTCATCTAATAAGACAATATTGGCATCTTGTGCTAATGTCATCGCTAAAAAAACGCGTTGCTGTTGTCCTCCGGATAAATCAGTAGCGAGTCGTTCTGCGAATGCGTCTGTCTGGGTTATCTGCATTGCTTGTGTTACTATCTTCTCATCTTTTTCACTGAGTTTTCCCCAAAGATTTAAATACGGTGAACGCCCATAAGCTACTAACTCACGCACTTTAATACCTTCTGGTACCAGGTGTTGTTGTGGTAGAAACGCCAAGGTTTTAGCGTAAGACTTGGCCGTGATCTGCCAAATATCTTGCTCTTGATGTTTCACTTGACCTGACTTGGGGTTCAGCAAACGCGCAAGCGCTTTTAATAACGTGGATTTTCCGCAGCCATTCGGTCCAATTAACGCAATGACTTTGTTACTCGGCAAGCGCAAATTGAGATTAGAGACAATGGTTTTATCTTGATACGCCAGTTGTAAATGTTCTACGGTTAAGCTCATTATTTCGTTCTCATTAATAAATAGAAAAAATACGGTGCCCCTAAAATTGCGGTGAGAACCCCTGCGGGAATCTCCACTGGGGGGGCAATAATACGGGCTAAAATATCTGAAATCAGCAGTAAAATTGCTCCTAACAGTAATGCCGCTGGCAATAAGGTTCGATGACGACCGCCGACTAAATGGCGAGCAAAGTGCGGTGCGACTAAGCCGAGAAATGCGATTGGACCACAAATCGCAACCGCGGTGGTGGCAAGCGCTACAGAAAGTAGCAACACGATGATCTGCATTTTGTGAAGGGATACCCCTAAAGTGGCGGCTTTGTTTTCGCCTAATGCTAAGGTATCCAGATCACGACAGAACAGAAAAGCCAAAGGCAGTAGCACAAGCAACCAAGGTAACACCACCAATAAGTAAGACCAACTCCGTCCCCATAGGCTGCCGGTTAACCATAACATCGCGGAGTTAATATCAACTGGATTGGATAGCATTAGATAGTGGCTTGCTGCAGCCCATAAGGCAGACAGCGCGACCCCAATAATCGCCATTTTCAGGGGACGAAAATGTAAACCACAAATAAGCCAAAGTAACAGAAAAGACAAAATGCCACCAATAAAGGCAAAAATAGGTAACCAGTAAAAAGCAAGTCCCGGGAAATAAATCAAGCTAATCACTGCGACTAGCCCTGCCGCGTTGTTGATACCGAGAATATCTGGCGAGGCGAGGGGATTTCTCACCACACTTTGCACTAACACGCCAGAAACTGCTAAGGCACTGCCCATTAAGATCGCGAGCAAGGCACGTGGCAAACGATATTCCATTAACGTAAAGTGATTTGCGTCTTCAGGGTGATGTAAAATCTGCCAAATTTCACTGATAGAGAGATGATAGGTGCCTAGCTGTAAACTTAAACAAAAGAGTATCAACAACAGCAAAAGTGCGGTTGGATAAAAAGGTATTTTAAAGCGTGTAAGTAGTTTGCTATTGGCTGCCATTATCGTTTTCCTCGCGCAAATAAGACAAAAACAGGTGCGCCGACTAAAGCGAGGATCGCGCCCGCAGGGATTTCATTTGGAAACGTGACTGCTCGGGCTAACATGTCTGCGATAAGCATCAGACAACCACCCAATAACATTGACATTGGGAGCATTTTGCGTAAATCGTAACTGATCCAATAACGCGCTAAATGAGGAATTAATAGACCAATAAAGGCCACCGGACCGGCGACACTGACACTAGAGCCAATGATCAGGAGTGCCACAATATTTGTCATCCAACGTAGCTTAAACAGATTAACCCCAAGTGATTGTGCAGATTCATCACTCAGATTGAGTAAATTCAGTTGGCTAGCAAAGAAAGTACAAAAAAGTAGGCTTAACACGAAAAACGGTAAAATGATCCACCATTCTCCCCAACGCGCATGGGCAATTCCACCAGCAAGCCAATTCATGATATTCGCAGCATGATCTTCGGCAATAATAATCACTAATTTTGTTAATGCAGCACAAAATAAAGACACGGCAATCCCTGCCAGAATTACGCGGTTGCGTTCTGCACGTGCATGCCATCCGCCACTAATCAGCATCACTAATAACCAGCTTAATCCTCCACCAATACTGGAAATGAAAGCAATGCTATAACCTGAGAAAAAACTAGGCATGACCGCTGTTGCTGTTACCATCGCTAAGCTTGCACCTGCATTGACACTTAATAACGAAGGCGAGGCTAAAGGATTACGCGTGATAGTTTGTAACAATGCGCCTGCGACGGCCAAATTAGCGCCCATCGCTATGGCAACTAAAGAACGAGGTAAGCGTAAATCGAGGATAGTGATTTGGACTAATTCATCGTCGTGTCCGATGAATGCCTGAAGGGTTTCCCACGCTGAAATCGGGGTTGGGTAGTATAAAAATAAGCTTCCCCACAAAAGCCCAAATAAGATGCCGGTGGGGAAGCTCCAACGTAGAAAGGTTTTCATTATTTGGCGGATTTCGTTACAAAGTCTTGGACTTCTTTAGCCATTACTTCAGCGGCATCAATACCACGTGCTCTTGCCCATAAATTATCATTAGCTAAGATGACTTGACCATTTTTCACCGCAGGGATAATTTTCCATAAGGCTTCATTTTCCCATTTTCTTGCAATACTCTCATCACGATAATGGATTAAGATCATCAGATCAGGCTTTTCTGCCGCCACTTGTTCTAAGCCAACCGAAGCATTAGGTTGGTTATCGGCACGGGCTTTTGGCATTTGATAACCTAGCACTTCCACTAAGCCACCGGCATAGGATTCGCTATTATATAAATTAAATTGGGTTTCACGTGAAACACCGATAATCGCTTTTTTCCCTTTTGGTAACGTTTTGGCGATGTCCGCAATATCCTGCTTATGTTTTGCAATACGCGCTTGCATTTCTTTTGATTTACCTAATAAATCACCGATTTTTTGTGCGGTTTCAAGGTTTTCTTGATAGTTCTCATGGCGAGAATTAAAGACGACTGTCGGCGCGATTTTTTTGAGTTCTTCATAGACGGCAGAATGGCGATTATCATCGGCAATGATCAAATCTGGTTTAAGTGCAGAGATCGCTTCTAAACTCGGTTGAGAACGCGTCCCCACTGATTCCCATGGCTGCACTTTATCGCGTACTTTTTGCAGAATACGGGTTTTATCATTGTCATCTGCGACACCAACAGGGCTGACACCAATTTGTGCAAGTGCATCCACATAAGAATATTCTAAGGCAACAACACGTTTAGGTACGCTATCTAAGGTAAATTCCCCTTTTTGATCTTTGACGGTAACAGCAGAAACGAATTGGCTTGCCATCAATAAAGTCACGGCAAGAGTGGAGGTTAAGACAGTTTTCATGTTGGCTTTCCTTGTTGGAGTGAAAAATAAAAATTTGGCTAATTATACCATTATGCGCAAATGAAAGTAATTATTATTTTTAGTTATATCTGGTATGACAAGTGCGGAGAAAAGGAGGATATACCACACTGAGTGTGAGGAAAGTCGCGTGAAAGCGTGATATTTATCACAAAGTTGTAACTATTTTGCAATGCGAGCAGGCTTGCTTGTTTACTTAATAATTACAACTGCAATAAAATACGCACGGCTTTTGCATGAAAAAGTTGTCTAAATATTTAATCTACTAAGATAGGTACTCTATTATGTTATGGTTCTTCTTTTGCGTTGCAATATTAGTTTTGGGCTATTTTGTATACGGCAAATTTATTGAAAAGATCTTTGTGATCAACCCCAAAAAAGCAACACCCGCTTATACAATGAACGATGGTGTTGACTACATGCCAATGTCAACTAAAAAGATTTGGTTGATTCAATTATTAAACATTGCAGGAACAGGACCAATCTTTGGACCAATTCTCGGTGCTTTATATGGACCAGTCGCAATGTTATGGATTGTGATCGGTTGTATTTTTGCCGGTGCAGTGCATGATTACTTCTGTGGTATGTTAAGTGTGCGTAATGGGGGCGCGTCAATGCCAACATTAGCAGGTCGTTATTTAGGCGCACCAGTGAAAGCCTTTATTAATATGCTTGCGGTAGTGTTATTACTTCTCGTTGGTGTGGTTTTCGTTGCTAGTCCAGCAAAATTATTAAGCACTATTACTATGGATAATTTGGGTGTCGTAGAGAGCGCAGGGGCGGCTGCAACCGTATTTGGTTATGATGCTGCTACCGTCTTAGTGATTTGGACAACCATTATTTTTGTTTACTACATCATCGCAACTTTATTACCGATTGATAAAATTATCGGTCGTATCTATCCGCTATTCGGTGCTTTATTACTGTTCATGACATTCGGTATGATGTTTGGCTTAGTCAGCAGTCATTTAAATAGTAATGAGCCAATCGAGTTTTTCCGTACAGTAGGTGGATTAGAAGTGGGGAAATTCTTTGAGAATTTACAACCAAAAGGTGATTTACCAATTTGGCCATTATTATTCTTAACTATCTCTTGTGGTGCATTATCTGGTTTCCATGCGACGCAATCGCCATTAATGGCACGTTGTGCACAAAATGAAAAAGAAGGTCGTTTCATTTTCTATGGTGCGATGATTGCTGAAGGGGTGATTGCCTTAGTTTGGTGTGCAGTAGGATTAAGTTTCTATCAAGACCCAACAGAATTACAAGCTGCGATTGCAGCCGGTTCACCGTCAAAAGTTGTATATGATTCTTCAATCTACTTCCTCGGTGCTGTGGGTGGTGTATTTGCAATTCTTGGTGTGGTGGTATTACCAATTACCTCTGGCGATACCGCATTCCGTGCAGCACGTTTAATCATTGCTGAGTTCTTTAAATTTGAGCAAAAAACATTGGTGAAACGTTTAGTGATTGCTGTTCCATTGTTTGTGTTAGGGTTCATTGTATCGAAAATTGACTTCAGCGTATTGTGGCGTTATTTCAGCTGGGCAAACCAAACGACAGCAATGGTGATGTTATGGACTGCCGCAGCGTATTTATTCCGTTACGGTAAATTCCACTGGGTTTGTACGCTTCCAGCAATGTTCATCAGTACCGTTTGTTTCACTTACTTAGCGTATAACAAGATCGGTTTCAATTTAGACTATCAACTTTCTGTTTATATTGGTATTGGTTTAACCGTGTTCTGTACTGTCTTGTTCTTTACGTTATTAAAACCAATTGCTAAAGGTGATCCTGATGCCTTGGTTGACGATTTAGTCAAACAATAATCTCGTTTTTTATCTCATCCGATGCCCTGTTGATCGTTGATTGATAGGGCATTTTTGTTTCTGCTGTTTAGTCTTTTCGTTTTTTATGATGAAACTCAGTTTTTCTTTTTAATGCTATAAAAAAATAGACAAAACTTTGCATTAGAACGCGTTAAATTGCTTGCAAGTTAAGCGAACTAATAATAAACTTGAATAAAAGTGGTAATAAGTGGAGTTTTGTGGTAAAAAAGTTGGAAAAATTCCCAAAATTCATTTGTCGCAATCATAAAAAGGGAAACAACTTATGTTTCGTGGCGCATCAGCAATTAACTTGGATTCAAAGGGACGTATTGCGATCCCGACTCGTTATCGTGCTGAAATTATTGAACAAAATGCAGGGCAAATGGTCTGCACAGTCGATATTCGCCAACCTTGTTTGCTACTTTATCCGTTAAAAGAATGGGAATTGGTTGAACAAAAACTTTCAGCACTAGCAAATTTTGATCTCACACACCGTAGCCTTCAGCGCGTTATGCTTGGGTATGCCACTGAATGTGAACTGGATAGTGCCGGACGGATATTAATTAGCGGACCTTTACGCCTTCACGCTAAATTAGAAAAAAGCCTGATGCTTGTTGGGCAACTCAATAAATTTGAAATTTGGAGCGATGCGGAATGGCATGCTCAAATTGAACAAGATATGGCGTTGGGTGCAAGTGGTCAGTTTGCACTATCTGAAGAATTAAAAATGCTGTCATTATAAAGAAAGTCAACTTTCACACAATAGAACAGCAGCACTAGCAAAAGGTAAGCGGTGCTAGGCACCGCCTTATCTTCTCTTAATTATTTTAATTTCCTTTTATTTGTACCGTTGGTAAATAGTTATGAACGATAAAGATCATTTTTCATCACCTGCGCATATTACTGTCTTACTCAATGAGGCAGTAGCGGGTTTAGCCTTGAAAGAAAAAGGTATCTATATCGATGGTACATTTGGACGAGGTGGACATTCTCGTTTAATCCTTTCCCGTTTAGCCGATAATGGGCGTTTGATTGCGATTGATCGCGATCCACGTGCTATTGCTGAAGCCAAGACGATTCAAGATCCCCGTTTTCATATTGAACATCGCAGTTTTTCTGACATTCCTCGCATTTGTGAACGATTAAATCTTGTCGGTAAAGTCGACGGGATTTTATTGGATTTAGGTGTTTCTTCTCCCCAGTTAGATGAAGCAGAACGCGGCTTTAGCTTTATGAAAGATGGTCCGCTTGATATGCGTATGGATACCACACAAGGTTTATCGGCAAGTGAGTGGCTGCAACAGGTATCAGAACAAGATTTAGCTTGGGTGTTAAAAACCTTTGGGGAAGAACGGTTTGCCAAACGCATTGCACAAGCGATTGTGAATTATAACAAACAGGCGTTACAACATGGCACGGAACCATTGAGTAGAACCTTGCAATTAGCAGAGCTGATTGCCAATGCGGTGCCTTTTAAAGATAAACATAAGCATCCTGCGACACGAAGTTTTCAGGCGATTCGGATTTTTATTAATGCAGAATTAGATGAACTCGAGAGCGTGTTGAAATCAGCTGTACAAGTGCTCGCGCCACAAGGGCGATTAGCAATTATCAGCTTTCATTCGTTAGAAGATCGCATGGTGAAACACTTTATGCGTAAGCAAAGTAAGGGAGAAGATATTCCTAAAGGTTTGCCTTTACGTGACGATCAGATTCAGCGGACACAAACTTTAAAAGTGATTGGTAAAGCGATTATGCCAACAGAGCAAGAACAACAACAAAATCCGCGTTCTAGAAGTGCAGTATTACGTGTAGCGGAGAAGTTGTGATGTTAGAGAGTCAAGATCGTTATCCATTACAAAATATTATTTTAGATGATTTGTTTAGTGCTAATAAAACCCTCATTGCTTTATTGTTTTTGATTGTTATGACTGCATTGGGCACTATTTGGATTACGCATCAGACCCGAATTTTAGTGGCAGAAAATGGTCAGCTCGTGCTTGAGCATCAAGCGCTTGAGAATGAATATTTAAATTTGAAATTAGAAGAAGCCACGCAAAGTGATAATACCCGCATTGAAGCCATTGCGCGCCAATTAGGGATGAAGCGCGTTGAGCCAGAACAAGAAGTGTTGATCCTAGAGTAGCATTTGGGGATAACAAGATGGTTAAATTTAATACGACGAAGAAAATCAAAAAAGTCAGATTCGCTAAAAATGACGCAATTAAGCTCAATAAACCCAAAATGGTTTATGAAAATAGCTTTTTAAAATGGCGTTATTTTTCGTCATTGCTCATCATTATTGGTTGCTTGGTGGTATTAATTGGAAAGGCTGCCAGCGTGCAAATCATCAATTCAGATACTTTAACTGATGAGGCGGATAAGCGTTCCTTACGTATTCAAGAAATTCAATCAGTTCGTGGTTCGATTCTCGATCGGCATGGTCAATTACTCTCTGTGAGTGTACCAATGTATTCCATCGTTGCGGATCCTAAAGATATTTTTGACAAAAATTCTTTCCTTGATAAAGAGCGTTGGAAAGCCTTGGCTGAGGTGCTCGGCATTTCATATCATGACATGATTAAACGGATTGAAAAAAATCCGAAATCACGTTTCGTTTATTTATCACGTCAAGTTTCTCCAACTGTGGCTGATTATGTCAGAGAGTTAAAATTAAAAGGTGTGGTGCTTAAAAATGAAGCACGCCGTTTTTATCCTCGTGTCGAAGAAGTCGCACATTTAATTGGGTATACCAATATTGATGGGGATGGGATTGAAGGCATTGAAAAAAGCTTTAATTCAATGTTGATCGGTAAATCGGGTTCGCGTACGTATCGTAAAGATAAATTTGGTAATATCGTTGAAAATATCGCGGATGTGAAAAAATACGATGCACAGGATGTGACGTTAAGTATTGATGAAAAATTACAATCCATGGTTTATCGCGAAATTAAAAAAGCAGTGGCGGAAAATAAAGCCGAATCAGGTACGGCAGTATTAGTAGATGTAAGAACAGGTGAGGTATTAGCGATGGCGAATGCCCCGTCTTATAACCCAAATAATCGTGTCGGAGTCAAAGCTGATTTCATGCGTAACCGAGCGATTACAGATACTTTTGAACCAGGATCTACTGTCAAACCGTTTGTGGTGCTTGCCGCCCTTCAACGTGGTGCAGCCAAACGTAATGAAGTGATTAATACTGGACCTTTAGTGTTGAATGGACATGAAATTCGCGATGTGGCACCTCGTGATCAATTAACATTAGATGGTATTTTAGAGCATTCCAGTAACCGAGGGGTGAGCCGTTTAGCATTACGTATGCCACCCAGCGCGTTAATGGAAACTTACATGCATGCGGGACTTGGTAAACCAACGGATCTTGGGTTAATTGGTGAACAATCTGGCTTACTTAATGCGAACCGTAAACGTTGGTCTGATATTGAACGTGCTAACGTGGCTTATGGTTACGGGATTAATGCGACACCATTACAAATTGCACGAGCTTATGTGACACTTGGTAGTTTTGGTATTTATCGTCCACTTTCGATTACCAAAGTGGATCCTCCCGTAATTGGTCAACGCGTGTATCCAGAAAAGATTACCCGTGAAGTGGTCAATATGATGGAAAAAGTGGCGATTAAAAATAAGAAAGCCATGGTGGAAGGTTACCGTGTCGGCATTAAAACGGGGACGGCGAAAAAATTAGAAAATGGGCGTTATGTGGATAAATATATCGCTTATACTGCCGGCGTCGCACCTATTTCTGATCCACGTTATGCGTTAATTGTCTTAATTAATGATCCAAAAGCGGGACAATATTATGGGGGCGCTATTTCAGCACCGGTGTTCTCCAGTATTATGGGCTATGCGTTACGTGTGAATAATATTCCACCAGATGCGATGCCACAAGATAAAATGGCAAGACGCGTTGTGCGTTTGAATAGTGATAATGGAACAACGACAAACTAAGAAGAAATTATGCGAAGATTAACCGCACTTTTGGGGCAAGTTGAACTTGCCCCAAATATTGAATTGACGGAAATGATTCTAGACAGTCGGGCTGTAAAGCAAGGCTGTCTTTTTGTTGCATTACAGGGGCACCAAGTTGATGGACGTCAGTATATTCCGCAAGCCATCGCTAAGGGGGCAAGTGCGGTGTTGGCTGAAACAGAGGATGCACAGCAACATTTGAGTACGAAAATAGAACAAGGGGTGCCGATCATTTCGTTTTATCAATTAGGCTCTCACCTTTCTGCGTTAGCGGGGCTTTTTTATGATAATCCGTCGCACAAATTGACCTTGGTTGGGGTGACGGGCACGAATGGCAAAACTACTATTTCGCAATTGTTAGCGCAATGGACAACATTACTGGGGCATCGCAGTGCTGTGATGGGAACAATTGGTAATGGGTTGTTGGGGCAGGTGAAAGAAGCAACCAATACCACTGGATCTGCGGTGGAAGTTCAAGCTTCTTTAGCGGATTTTGTTACGCGAGGTGCAGATTTCGCCGCGATTGAGGTTTCATCACATGGACTAGTGCAGCACCGCGTTGAAGCGTTAGCCTTTGATATTGCTATTTTTACTAATCTCAGCCGTGATCATTTGGATTATCATCAAAGTATGGAAAATTATGCGTTGGCCAAAAAACGCTTATTTACTGAATTGAATTCCCGACACCAAATTATTAATGCAGACGATAGCGTCGGACAAATTTGGTTACAGGAACAACCCAATGCAGTAGCCGTCAGCTGTCAGACAGATTTCCAACCTCATCAAGCTCATTGGTTGAAAGCAACTGCGATTCAGTTTAGTCAGAAAGGTGCACGAATTCAATTTGAATCAAGTTGGGGAAAAGGCGAATTACATAGTGCGTTGATAGGGCAGTTTAATGTTAGTAATTTGCTGTTGGTGTTTGCTACTTTACTTTCATTGGGCTATGACATCGAAACACTCATGAAGACGGTGCCTCAATTAACGGGGGTGTGTGGTCGGATGGAAAGATTAAGTGCATCAAACCAACCTACCGCGATTGTGGATTATGCACATACGCCAGATGCGTTAGAGAAAGCTTTGCAAGCAGCGCGATTACATTGTCAGGGGAAATTGTGGTGTGTGTTTGGTTGTGGTGGTGATCGTGATCGTGGTAAACGTCCTCTCATGGCGAAAATTGCGGAGCAATTTGCTGATCACGTGATTGTGACAGATGATAATCCGCGAACTGAATCCGCGGCGCAAATTGTGCAAGATATTCTGGCTGGATTTGAACATCCGCAACACGTTGAGGTCTGCCACGCTCGAGATCAAGCGATTATTCAGGCATTACAAAAAGCAGATAGTGATGATGTCGTGCTGATTGCGGGAAAAGGGCATGAAGACTATCAAATTATCGGCACACAGAAACAGCATTTCTCTGATCAAGAAACCGTACAACAGTATTTTAAGGTAAATCATCACCATGCTTAAATTAACAACAAAACAACTGGCAACGATTTTACAAGCCGAATTGGTGGGCGAGGCAAATGTTGTTGTAGAGAATATCAGTACAGATACGCGTCAGCGTGTTGCCAGTTCACTCTTTTTTGCCTTAAAAGGTGAACATTTTGATGCGCATAATTATTTAGATAAAGCCGTCGCACAAGGGGCAAACGCCCTTGTGGTTGAGCGTGCGGATACGCAAATTTCAGTACCGCAGTTGATCGTTAAGGATACACGCATTGCACTTGGAGAACTTGCTAAATGGGTGAAACAGCAAGTGAATCCACGCACGCTAGCGATGACAGGATCATCCGGCAAAACCACAGTAAAAGAAATGACCGCTAGCATTCTACAAAGTGCGGTCGGTGTTGAGCAGGTTTTATTTACACAAGGTAATTTTAATAATGATATTGGTGTGCCTTTAACCTTATTGCGTTTAACCGAGCAACATCAATTTGCGGTGATTGAATTAGGCGCAAATCATCAAGGTGAAATCGCTTATACCACGGGGTTAGTACAACCGAATGTGGCATTAGTGAATAATGTGGCTGCTGCTCATCTAGAAGGCTTTGGCAGTCTTGAAGGTGTGGCAACAGCCAAAGGTGAAATTTATCGTGGTTTACAGCCGGATGGTGTGGCGATTATCAATAAAGAGCATGATTATCGCAGTAAGTGGGCGCAGGATATTGCTGTTCACACGGTACAATATTTCGCTTATCAAGATAACACAGCCGATTTTTATGCCGATAATGTTATATTTCATGAAGCGGGATCGACTTTTGATTTATGTACACCACAAGGGAAAACCACGATTCATCTCCCTTATTTGGGGGAACATAATGTCAAAAATGCTTTAGCTGCCTCTGCGTTAACCATGAATGTGGGGGCGACATTAGCGCAAATCAAACAAGGTTTAGAAGTTCGCACACAAGTGAAAGGGCGGTTATATCCAGTACAACCTTGTGACAATCTCTTATTACTCGATGATACTTATAATGCCAATGTGGATTCATTACAATCAGCGATTCGTGTTCTACAAAAATATGACGCATTTCGAATTTTAGTTGTTGGAGATATGGCAGAATTAGGCGAAAATAGCCAAATTTGTCATCAACAGGTGGCGGAATGTGCGAAAGCGGCGCAATTAGAGAGGGTGTACTCGTTTGGCAGCGAAAGTGCGGTGATTTCTCAAGCATGTTTAGGTAAACATTTTACGGATAAAGCGTTGTTGTGCCGTGAACTAACGCAACTGTTGAGTGAAAAATTAAAAGAAAATCAAAAAATCGTTTTATTAGCAAAAGGATCACGTCGAATGCAAATGGAGGATGTGATTAATACTTTAAGGGAAAACTTTGTATGTTAGTTTGGCTCGGTGAGTTTTTACAACAATATTACAGCGGATTTAATGTGATCTCTTATATCACAGTACGTGCCATTTTAGCGTTATTAACCGCACTTTTGGTCTCGTTGTGGATTGGTCCGAAAGTCATTCGTCGTTTACAGCTACTCAAATTTGGTCAAGAAGTTCGTCATGATGGACCGGAAAGTCATTTTAGTAAACGTGGCACACCAACTATGGGCGGTGTCATGATTTTATTTGCGATTACTGTAAGTACTTTATTATGGGCGAATTTGGCGAATCCTTACGTCTGGTTTAGCTTGTTTGTGTTATTAGGTTATGGGGCAATTGGGTTCGTGGATGATTACCGTAAGATTACCCGTAAAAATACCGATGGCTTAATTGCACGCTGGAAATATTTCTGGTTATCTGTGATTGCGCTTGTTGCCGCCTTTGGTATGTATGCGATTGGGAAAGATACGGATGCAACCCGTTTAGTCGTGCCTTTCTTTAAAGAAATCATGCCACAATTAGGTTTATTCTATATTATTCTGACTTACTTTGTGATTGTGGGAACCAGCAACGCCGTCAACCTCACTGACGGTTTAGATGGATTAGCAATTATGCCGACGGTCTTAGTCGCGGGAGCATTTGCGTTGATTGCGTGGGCAACCGGTAACGTGAATTTTGCAGAATATTTACACATTCCTTATATCAAATTTAGTGCTGAATTAGTGGTGTTCTGTACGGCGATTGTGGGCGCAGGGCTTGGTTTTCTCTGGTTTAATACTTATCCGGCGCAAGTTTTCATGGGCGATGTTGGCTCATTAGCCTTAGGAGGCGCCTTGGGAGTGGTTGCGGTGTTAGTCCGCCAAGAATTCTTATTAGTCATTATGGGCGGGGTATTTGTGGTCGAGACACTCTCCGTTATCTTACAGGTGGGGTCTTATAAATTACGTAAACAGCGTATTTTTCGTATGGCACCCATTCATCATCATTTTGAGTTAAAAGGCTGGCCAGAACCACGCGTGATCGTCCGCTTTTGGATTATTTCCTTAATGCTGGTCCTTGTTGGGCTCGTTACTTTAAAACTTCGCTAAAACACAAAACGATATCTTATGCAAACGTCTTATAAAAATAAAAAAGTTACCGTGATTGGTTTGGGGAAAACAGGGCTATCTTGTGTTGATTTCCTACTGGCAAAACAAGCGGATGTGCGTGTGATTGATACGAGAACGCAGCCGGCAGGGGCGGAACAATTGGCAAAAAATGTACCGTTGCATACTGGCAGTTTAAACCAACAATGGTTACTCGAGAGTGATCTGATTATTATTAGTCCAGGATTAGCGGTTAAAACACCAGAAATTCAGACCGCACTTGCAGCAGGTATTGAGGTGATTGGCGATATTGAGCTGTTCTGCCGTGAAGCGAAAAAGCCGATTATTGCGATTACGGGCTCAAATGGCAAAAGCACTGTGACATCACTTGTTGCGCACATGGTAAATGCGGCGGGCTTGAAGGTTGGCATGGGCGGTAATATTGGTATTCCTGCACTGTCGTTATTAGAACAAGCACATGATATGTATGTATTGGAATTATCCAGTTTCCAACTAGAAACGACATACAGCTTAAAAGCCACTTCTGCAACGGTGTTAAATATTAGTGAAGATCACATGAATCGCTATGTGGACTTAGAAGACTATCGCCAAGCAAAATTAAAAATCTATCATCATGCCCAAACTGCGGTGATTAATGCGGAAGATGCACTAACCGCAATGGACGGATTAAAAAATGGAGTAAGCTTTGGCGAAGACAATGCTGATTATTGGTTAAAAACCGAAAAAGGGCGGTCATATTTGATGGCGAAAGACGAACGGGTGTTGGCTTGTGATGAGATGAAATTAGTTGGACGTCATAACTATATGAATGCACTGGCGGCCATCGCATTAGCACAGGCTGCCGGTATTCCATTAGAGAGTATTCGTCGTGCATTGCGTGAGTTTAACGGGCTAGATCACCGTTTCCAATTAGCTCATTTTGCCCATGGTGTACGCTGGGTGAATGATTCAAAAGCCACCAATGTGGGCAGTACTGTTGCCGCATTAACTGGCTTACAGTTAAACGGGACATTGCATTTGTTACTCGGTGGTGATGGTAAAGGTGCGGACTTTTCGGAATTAGCCAGTTTAATTAATCAACCGAATATTATTTGCTATTGTTTTGGTCAAGATGGCGAACAACTTGCAGCACTCTCGCCAAGAAGTCAACGTTTTAGCACAATGGAAGAAGCGATCAACGCCTTACGCCCAACCTTGTCAGCAGGTGATATGGTTTTACTTTCTCCTGCTTGTGCCAGTTTAGATCAGTTTAGCAGTTTCGAACAACGTGGTGATGAATTTACACGTTTAGCAAAATTAAGTTAGGTGAAAGCAGTATGCCATTTTTAGATAAAGTAAAGCAGCAATATGAGGATTGGACGCGTATTACACCGAGTAATTTGTTATACGATCGTGCCTTGCTGTTGCTCTTTTTTGTTTTACTTTTAATTGGCTTATTGGCCGTTTCTTCTGCGTCTATTCCAGTGGGAACCCGCTTATTTAAAGATCCGTTTTACTTCGCCAAGCGTGATGCGATTTATGTATTTCTTTCCTGTGTGACCTGTTATCTGTGTGTGCAAGTGCCAATGGAGAAATGGGAACAATGGCATGTCCGCTTATTTGCGTTTGCTATTTTTCTGTTGATTCTAGTACTTATTCCTGGCATTGGCTTATCCGTAAATGGGGCGCGTCGTTGGATTCCGATGGTGTTATTTAACTTCCAGCCAGCAGAATTTGCGAAATTGGCGCTGACGTGTTTTTTAGCCAGCTATTTTACGCGTAAATATGATGAGGTGAGAAGTCGTAAACTCAGTGCATTTAAGCCCTTTGCGTTGATGGGATTGATGGGACTCTTTTTATTATCACAGCCTGATCTCGGCAGTACCGTCGTTCTTTTTGTGATTACTTTCGGACTATTATTTATTGTTGGGGCTAACTTTTGGCAGTTTGTTGGCTTAATGGCGTTTGGCGGACTTTTGTTTGTGTGGTTAGTTTTATCTTCCGCTTATCGTTTAAAACGTTTCACAGGTTTTCTTGATCCTTTTAAAGATCCCTACGGTACCGGTTTCCAACTCTCTAACTCTTTAATGGCATTTGGGCGCGGTGAATGGATAGGAGAAGGACTCGGGAATTCCATTCAAAAATTAGAATATTTACCTGAAGCGCATACTGACTTCGTGATGGCAGTAGTGGGCGAGGAGTTCGGTTTTTTAGGCATTTTAGTGATTGTGATATTACTCGGGCTGTTAATTTTCCGTGCCATGAAAATTGGGCGGGAATCCTTATTATTAGAACAACGCTTTAAAGGTTTCTTTGCCTTTGGTATCAGCTTTTGGATTTTCTTCCAAGGTTTTGTCAATTTAGGGATGTCTCTCGGCTTGTTACCTACCAAAGGTTTAACCTTTCCGCTCATCAGTTATGGTGGCTCCAGTTTAATTATTATGTCTATGACCATTGGCTTGTTACTGCGAATTGATCATGAAAATCGATTAATGCGAATTGGGCAAGCACGTTTACGGGATGATTAAAATTTACAAAAAACGACCGCACTTTGAAGGCAAAAATCACGTGGTTTTTGTGGGTGCATAAAGCAAAGGGACGGGATGTGAGCGAACAAAAGAAAAGATTATTAGTCATGGCAGGCGGGACCGGGGGGCATGTCTTCCCTGCAATTGCGGTGGCACAATATTTACAACAACAAGGGTGGGATATTTGTTGGTTAGGGACGGCGGATCGTATGGAAGCGCAATTAGTGCCAAAACATCATATCCCTATTCAATTTATCCAAATTTCAGGCTTACGCGGTAAAGGGATAAAAGCTTTACTGAGTGCGCCTTTTAGTATTTTTAGAGCAATATTACAGGCACGTAAAATTATTAAAGCCTATCAACCACATGCTGTATTAGGCATGGGGGGCTATGTGTCTGGTCCGGGTGGCATTGCGGCAAAATTATGTGGCATCCCTGTGATTTTACATGAGCAAAATGCGGTAGCAGGCTTAACCAATAGTTGGTTAGCAAAAATTGCCAGACGAGTTTTACAAGCCTTTCCAACTGCGTTTCCCAATGCGGAAGTAGTTGGTAATCCCGTACGACAAACATTGTTTTCTCAACCTACGCCAGAACAACGTTTTGCAGGGCGAGAAGGGAAATTACGTGTACTCGTGGTAGGCGGTAGTCAGGGCGCAAGAGTCCTTAATCAAACGTTGCCCAATGTTATTGCACAATTATCCGACAAACTTGAAGTTCGTCATCAAGTTGGGCAAGGTGCCGTTGAGCAAGTCACGACATTGTATCCAGAACATGCTTCAGTCACCATCACGGAATTTATTGATAATATGGCAGACGCCTATGCTTGGGCAGATATCGTCATTTGTCGTTCAGGTGCTTTAACCGTAAGTGAACTTGCTGCAGTAGGCGCAGCAGCGATTTTTGTGCCATTTCAGCATAAAGATCAACAACAGTATTTAAATGCGAAATATTTAGCGGATGCCGGTGCGGCAACCATTATTCCACAAGCAGAATTGACTGCGGAGAAATTAGTGAGTGTATTAACGCAATTCGATCGTGAAACCTTGCAACAAATGGCAATTAAAGCAAAAGCCATGGCAACCCCACTCGCCGCACAACGTGTCGCGGAAGTGATTATCGAAGAAGCGAATCAAAATTAGGAACGTGTAAATGATGAATTCAAAATGTGGTAAAGCTTTTCAGCAACGGGTAAGAGATATGATCCCGGAAATGCGCCGTGTTCGTCAGATCCATTTTGTTGGTATTGGCGGCGCTGGTATGGGCGGGATTGCAGAAGTGTTATTAAATGAAGGTTATTTTGTCACTGGCTCGGATATTATGGAAAGTGCGGTCACGGCACGCTTAACGTCCTTAGGTGCCAAGATTGCTTTCTCGCATGCGGCAGAGAATATCGATGGGGCAAGTGTGGTTGTGGTGTCAAGTGCGATAAGAGCAGATAATGTTGAAGTCGTCGCGGCACAAGAAAGACGTATTCCGGTTATTCAGCGTGCACAAATGTTGGCTGAAATTATGCGTTTCCGTCATGGTATTGCGGTGGCGGGTACACATGGTAAGACGACGACTACAGCAATGATTTCAATGATTTATGCTGAAGCGGGCTTGGATCCGACTTTCGTAAATGGTGGATTAGTGAAGTCTGCGGGAACTAATGCCCATTTAGGTTGTAGTCGCTACTTAATTGCCGAAGCGGATGAAAGTGATGCTTCATTTTTACATTTGCAGCCGATGGTGTCTGTCGTGACTAACATTGAACCCGATCATATGGAAACGTATCAGGGCAGTTTTGAAGAGATGAAACACACCTATGTGAATTTCTTACATAATTTGCCATTTTATGGACTGGCGGTGTTGTGCGCGGATGATGATGTATTAACTGAACTGACACCCAAAGTTGGACGCCAAGTGATTACCTATGGCTTCAGTGAAAAAGCGGATTATCGCATTGAAGATTATCAGCAAACAGGATTCCAAGGGCATTACACTGTCATCACACCAAGTGGTGAGCGCATTGATGTGTTGTTGAATGTACCGGGTCGCCATAATGCATTGAATGCCACGGCGGCGCTAGTGGTAGCGAAAGAAGAAGGTATTGGTAATGAAGCGATTCTTGCTGCCTTAGCCGATTTCCAAGGAGCAGGACGTCGATTTGATCAACTTGGTCAATTTATTCGTCCAAATGGCAAAGTGATGTTAGTTGATGATTATGGTCATCATCCAACGGAAGTGGGCGTGACCATTCAAGCCGCACGCCAAGGTTGGGAAAATAAGCGTATTGCGATGATTTTTCAACCGCATCGTTATTCAAGAACACGTGACTTATTTGATGATTTTGTCCAAGTGCTTTCGCAAGTGGATGTCTTAATTATGTTAGATGTGTATGCGGCTGGTGAAACACCGATTGCCGGCGCAGATAGCCGTTCTTTGTGTCGTTCTATTCGTAACTTAGGTAAGGTCGATCCTATTTTTGTCTCTGATCATCGTCAGTTAGGAGAGATTCTAGATCAAGTTTTACAAGATGGGGATTTAATTTTGGCACAGGGTGCGGGTAATGTGAGTAAAATTGCGCGTCAATTAGCAGAAACTTGGACCAAAGAATAGGTGGTACAATGAAAAAAACATTAAAACAAGAAAAAATTGCCGTGTTATTAGGGGGCACTTCAGCAGAGCGTGAGGTTTCTTTGGATTCAGGTCAGGCGGTGCTCAATGCGTTACTGAGTGCTGGCTTTGATGCTCACCCTATCGATCCGAAAACTTTTCCTGTAGCGACTTTAAAAGAACAGGGTTTTGATCGTGTTTTTAATATTTTACATGGTCGTGGCGGTGAAGATGGCACCATGCAGGGATTATTAGAACAGATTGGTATTCCCTATACGGGGTGTGGCGTCATGACCTCAGCACTGACAATGGATAAGATGCGAACAAAAATGCTGTGGAAAGCCTTTGGTTTACCCGTTGCAGAGATGGAAATTGTGACAAAAGCCAATGTGGGAGAACTTAATCCTAGTGCTGTTGTCGAAAAGTTAGGCTTACCTGTAATGGTGAAACCTTCATTAGAAGGCTCTAGTGTAGGGTTAACCAAAGTAAAACGGGTGGAAGATCTGAAAAGTGCGGTCGATTTTGCCTTAAAATACGATGATACGGTCTTAATTGAAGAGTGGTTATCCGGTGCCGAATTTACGGTTCCTGTATTAGATAATGAAGTGCTACCTTCTATTCGTATTGTGCCAGAAGGTGAATTTTATGATTATGAGGCGAAGTACATTTCAGATAATACCCAATATTTTTGTCCATCTGGCTTAAGTGCTGAACGTGAAGATGAATTAAAACAATTGGTGAAACAAGCTTATGATGTGGTGGGATGTCGTGGTTGGAGCCGTATTGATGTGATGTTAGATGGCAATGATGCGTTCCGTTTAGTGGAAGTGAATACGAACCCGGGCATGACAAGTCATAGTTTATTTCCTAAATCCGCCGCAACAGTCGGCTATTCATTTGAGCAACTGGTTGTGAAGATTTTGGAGTTGAGTGCTGAATGAAAGGCTTAAAACGTAAAACAACACAGGGCGTGAAAAAAAGCAATGAGACCAAGATAGGGATGATAAAGAACCTTAAATTGACCTTTTTGCTATGTTGTATTGCCGTGTTTTTTTATGCTTATGCAAACTGGCAGCAGCTTATGGATAAACTTGATAGTAAACCCATTAGTGCCTTTATTTTAACGGGAACACCGACGTTTACCACTTACGATGATATTCGTGATGTAGTATTGAAAATGGGCGATTTAAAAGGTTTTTTTGGTCAAGACATTGATGCCGTACGCGAACAAATTGAAACCATGCCTTGGATAAAAGGGGCGGTGGTACGCAAAATATGGCCAGATAAACTCAGTATTGCTTTAGCGGAACATACGCCAATTGCGATTTGGAATGACGCTGAATTTCTCTCAAGCGATGGGGCGATTTTCCAATTACCTTTTGATAAATTAAAAGAAAAAAATTTACCGCACTTGTCAGGACCCGATTATCAAAGTGCGAAAGTATTACAAGCGTGGAATCAAGTGTATCTCAATTTAAAAGAGAAAGGGTTAGCGCTAAAGGCAATCGCCATTGATGATCGCGGCGCATGGCAAATTGTACTTGATAATAATCTTGTATTAAAATTAGGCAGAGGGGAATGGAAAGCAAAATTAGATCGTTTTGTGACCATTTACCCACAAATTGAGATACCTGAAAATAAAAAATTATCTTATGTCGATTTGCGATATAGTGTTGGGGCAGCAGTAGGATTTTCAGAGGCTGACATAAATTAGTTTTAGACGATGTAAAGTGATAAAAATGGCAAAAATTGTGGAATCAAAAATTATTGTTGGATTAGAGGTGGGGACATCTAAAGTCGTGGCTTTAGTCGGTGAACTTTTACCTGATGGCGTAGTGAATATTCTAGGAGTAGGCAGTTGTCCTGCTAAAGGCATTGATAAGGGCAATATTACCGATTTAAATGCGGTTGTGACTTCAGTACAAAGAGCGATTGAATTAGCAGAGTCGGTGGCAGATTGTGAAATTATTAGTGTTACGTTAGCGATAACTGGTCAACATATCCAAAGTTGGAATGACAGTGGTGCTGCGCCGATTGCAGATACAGAAGTGACACAAGAAGATATTGATGCGGCCTTGCATACAGCGAGTTCAATCAAAATGCCAGAAGGATTAGTGGTGTTGCATCGTTTGCCACAAGAATATGCCGTTGATCAGCAAAAAAATATTAAAAATCCACTGGGTTTTCAAGGTGGTCGTTTAACTTCTAATGTGCATTTAATTGCTTGCCACCAGGATTGGCTAAATAACTTACGTCAAGCGGTTGAACGCTGTAAACTGAAAATTGACAAAGTGATTTTCTCTGGAATTGCAACAAGCCATTCGGTGTTAACTGAAGATGAGAAAGATTTAGGGGTGTGCTTGATTGATTTTGGTGCAGGTACTATGGAAGTGATGGTGTATACCAATGGCGCATTACGTTTTAGTAAAGTCATCCCTTATGCTGGCAATCGTGTGACTGATGATATTGCATATGATTTAACAACCTCTCGTGTTGAAGCTGAGAATATTAAAGTCAAATACGGTAGTGCGGTGACACCACCAAGACAAAACCCAGAAGAACAATTTGATGTCATGAGTATTGATGGCAGTGTGATTGAGCGTTGTTCAAAAACACGTTTATCTAATGTTACCGCGGGGCGTTATCGTGAGATTCTTGAATTAGTCAAAGAAGAACTCATTCAGCTTAAATATGATTTAGAAAGTAAACAAATGAAATTTGAGTTAATCGCGGGTATTGTTATCACCGGCGGTGGCGCGCAAATTAAAGACTTGAAAGAATGTGCAACGGATGTATTTGGTTTGCATGTACGTATTGGTAATCCACTCAATATTACTGGGGTTACTCATCTCGTAGAGAAAAAACCGCAATATTCTACAGTACTTGGCTTATTACAGTATGAATATAGTAGCAATGATGAAAGCCCAATTAATGATGCTTATAGTAATGAAAGTGGTTTTTTTGGTTCCCTTTGGTCTGGAATGAAAAAAATTGCAAAGAAAGTAGGTTCAGAGTTTTGAGAATTCCTATTTTTCATCTACAATAAGAAATATTTAGGTTTTAATAATGTGCTAGCAGAGAATTAGCATTGACGGAGAATGAATATGTTTGAACCAGTAGATTATGATCTTGGTGAAATGGACGGAGCTCTCATTAAAGTTGTGGGCGTCGGTGGTGGTGGCGGTAACGCTGTTAACCACATGGTAGCCAATATGATTAAAAATGATATTGGTGGAACACTTTTAGATGAAGCAGTCATGAATTCAGATGAACATGGCAAAATTATTTTTTATGCTGTGAACACGGATGCACAAGCTTTACGTAAAAGCCAAGTTCAGCAAACCGTCCAAATTGGTGGTTCAACAACAAAAGGTTTAGGTGCAGGTGCCAATCCGAATGTTGGACGTAAAGCGGCAGAAGATGACCAAGAAGCTATTCGGGCGATGCTTGAAGGGGCAGATATGGTCTTTATCGCAGCGGGCATGGGCGGTGGTACAGGAACAGGTGCCGCGCCAATCGTTGCACAAATTGCTAAAGAACTGGGTATTTTAACTGTTGCTGTCGTCACAAAACCGTTCTCTTTTGAAGGCAAAAAACGGATGTTATTTGCTGAAATGGGGATTAAAGAACTTTCTAAACACGTCGATTCTCTGATTATTATTCCAAATGAGCAACTGGCTAAAG